>NZ_JALGCN010000001.1:0-693656 GCF_038085055.1 Bradyrhizobium sp. ISRA442 | reverse complement strand
GACATGGCTTGGGTTCTACCGTGCCGGTCGGTCGTGGCGCGTGCCGCGCCGTGCATTTTGACGAATGCAATCAAAGGCATTTTCGGCACCATGTGCGCTTTGGATCGTTGGGAGGCCCTGCCGTGAGCGTGGGCGACAGCGATCTGCGTATTCGACCCGGGCGCATTCGCAGTACCCGCGTGCCGAAGCCGAAGAGCTTCATCAACCAGGTGCTGCGCGCCGCGAAGAAAGCAGGACACACCTCGGGGCCGGCCGCGGCTGGCAGGCGTTCTGTGGCCTATGGGCGCTCCACGTTTGGCCGCGGGCGCCTCGCCTTTAGCCGCGCCAGATTGTTCAGCCCGACACGGCGCGTTGTGGTGAAGGCGCGTGTTGTCCGGCACAAGGGGCGAGCCTTCCGTTCAGCGCCACTGACCGCCCACCTCTCATATCTCAAGCGCGATGGCGTGACCCGAAGTGGTGAGCGGGCCGAGATGTTCGATGAGGGCTGCGACCGCGCCGATACCGCGGCTTTCGCAGAACGGTGCCAGGATGACCGGCATCATTTCCGGTTCATCGTCTCACCCGAGGACGCCGGCGACATGACCGACCTGAAGGCCTTTACCCGCGATCTCGCCAAGCAGATGGAGACCGACCTTGGCACCCGGCTCGATTGGGTGGCCGTCGATCATTGGAACACCGACAACCCTCACGTCCATCTTCTCGTTCGGGGAATAGATGAGGAAGGGGCGGATCTCGTGATCTCCCGCGACTACGTCAGCCAGGGCCTGCGCTCACGCGCCGAGGAACTGGCCGCCATTGAACTCGGTTCAAAACCGGAGCACGAGATCCGCAATTCGCTGGAGAGGGAGGTCACGGCGGAACGATGGACGCGGCTCGATCGGGAGATCCGGCTGGCAGCCGATGAGACCGGCACTATCGATCTTCGCCCCGAGAACCCAGGCAGCTCCGATCCTGAGATCCGACGCCTGATGGTTGGCCGCCTTCAACACCTGGAGAAGATGGGTCTTGCCGCATCCGCCGCGCCTGGGGAATGGATGGTTGGGCTCGAGGCCGAGCGCAGCTTGCGCGACCTCGGCATGCGCGGCGACATCATCAAGACCATGCACCGCACCTTTACCGAGCGTGGGGAGGCGCGCGGCGTTGCCGACTTCGTCATCGAAGGTGGACAGCCGACGTCCCAGATTATCGGACGACTGGTCGACCGTGGACTGCATGACGAACTGACCGGTGAGGCGTACGCCATGATCGACGGAACAGACGGACGCGCGCATCACGTGCGCTTCCGAGGGGTCGAGGCATTTGAATATGCACCGCCGATCGGCGGTATCGTTGAAGTGCGACGCTTCGGTCAAGCCGGCGATCCGCGGCCGACTCTGATGCTGGCGACCCGCTCGGATCTCGATCTGCACGAGCAGGTCAGCGCGAAGGGCGCGACCTGGCTCGACCATCGGCTGGTTGAACGCCACCGCATGCCGCTCGCCATGGGCGGATTCGGCCGCGAGACCCGCGACGCCATGGAAGCCCGTACCGAGCATCTGTTCCAGGGGGGCCTGGCGCGACGGCAGGGCCAAAGCATCATCTTGCAGCGCGACCTCCTGAACACGCTGCGCCGACGTGAACTGGACGACGTGGCGGCAAAGGTCTCGGCCGACACCGGCCTGCCTCACGTGGCCGCCGCCTCCGGGGAGCATGTAGCGGGCACGTATCGCCAGCGTCTGACGCTCACCTCGGGACGCTTCGCCATGATCGATAATGGGCTCGGCTTCCAACTCGTGCCCTGGTCGCGCGAACTCGAAAAGCGGCTCGGCCAACACGTCACCGGCGTCGTGAAGGACGGCGGCGGCATCGAATGGGGTTTTGGTCGCAAGCGCGACCTCGGCCTCTAGGTATCTCACCAATTCAGTTGCGGAAGGGCGTTCGGGATGTCCGGAACCAAAATCCTCTGGGGACAGGTGATCGTCGTTGGCCTGATCGTTTTGCTAGCCATCTGGGGAGCAACCGAGTGGACCGCTTGGCGGCTCGCCTGGCAACCAGAGCTAGGGCGACCCTGGTTCGAGCTGTTGGGCTTCAAGATCTATTACCCGCCAGTCTTCTTCTGGTGGTGGTTCGTCTACGACGCCTATGCACCTCAGGTCTTTGTCGAGGGGGCCTTCATTGCGGCTTCGGGGACCTTCGTGTCGATCGCGGTGGCAATCGGCATGTCGATTTGGCGAGCGCGTGAAGCCAAGAATGTCGAGACCTATGGTTCGGCGCGCTGGGCTGATGCGGAGGAGGTTCGAGCGGCCGGACTCCTCGGTCCGGATGGTGTGGTGCTGGGCAAGCTCGACCGCGACTATCTCCGCCATGACGGACCGGAGCACGTCTTGTGTTTTGCACCAACCCGGTCCGGCAAGGGTGTCGGCCTCGTCGTTCCCTCCTTGTTGGCTTGGCCCGGCTCGGCCATCGTCCACGACATCAAGGGCGAGAACTGGCAACTGACCGCGGGCTTCCGCTCGCGACATGGCCGCGTCCTGTTGTTCGACCCCACCAATCCAAAGTCCTCAGCGTACAATCCGCTGCGTGAGGTTCGGCGCGGGGAGTGGGAGGTTCGCGATGTCCAGAACGTCGCCGACGTCCTGGTCGACCCCGAGGGCTCCCTCGACAAGCGGAACCATTGGGAGAAGACCAGTCATTCCCTCCTGGTCGGTGCCATACTCCATGTCCTCTATGCCGAGGCGGACAAAACCCTGGCCGGGGTCGCTGCTTTCCTCTCCGATCCGAAGCGGCCGATCGAGGCGACGCTGAAGGCGATGATGACCACCGCGCATCTTGGCGAGCAGGGCGCCCATCCCGTGGTCGCCTCGACCGCGCGCGAACTCCTCAACAAATCGGAGAATGAACGCTCGGGCGTTCTGTCCACTGCGATGTCGTTTCTCGGGGTCTACCGCGATCCCGTCGTGGCCCAGGTGACCTGTCGCTGCGACTGGCGGATTGCCGATCTGATCGCAGATAGCCGCCCGACGACGCTTTACCTCGTGGTGCCGCCATCGGATATCTCTCGGACCAAGCCGCTGATCCGCCTGGTGCTGAACCAGATTGGCCGGCGTCTGACCGAGGACCTTCACGCCCGTGACCGTCGGCATCGAGTCCTGATGATGCTCGACGAGTTCCCAGCACTTGGCCGGCTTGATTTCTTCGAGTCCGCGCTCGCCTTCATCGCGGGATACGGCATCAAGAGTTTCCTGATCGCGCAATCGCTCAATCAGATCGAGAAGGCTTACGGGCCCAACAACGCCATCCTCGACAACTGCCACGTTCGCGTCAGCTTCGCGACCAATGACGAGCGGACGGCGAAGCGTGTGTCCGACGCCTTGGGCACGGCGACGGAGATGCGTGCGATGAAGAACTATGCCGGTCATAGGTTGAATCCCTGGCTGGGGCACCTCATGGTCTCGCGCCAGGAGACGGCAAGGCCGCTGATGACCCCGGGTGAGGTCATGCAGCTTCCGCCGATGGACGAGATTGTCATGGTGGCGGGCACGCCGCCGATCCGGGCAAAGAAGGTTCGCTACTATGAGGATCGGCGGTTTACCGAGCGGGTTCTGCCGCCGCCCGATCCGGCGGGGGCTGGCAGATCATCGCGAACGGACGGATGGTCATCGCTCGGAACGCCGGAGCCGACGGGAGGTCACACTGACAAGGCCGCCGAGGTCGAGGAAGACACGGCGAACAGCGGCCTCCGTCGTGAGCCCGAACTCCCTGATCACGTTGCGATCGCCAAGGAGACGATCGAACCGACGCCAGCAGAGGAATTTGCCGTTGTTCTTGATGATGACGAGGATGTCGTCCGTCAGTCGCGGCTCATGCGCCAACAGATGCGTGGCGTCGCCCGCCAGGTTGCCATGGACCCGAATGACGGCATGGAGCTCTGAGGCAATATGCGCGACCGGATGAACGTCTACTTCCCGCCAGAGCTTCTGAAACAGATCTCGGACCTCGCCGATCGCAAAAAGCTTTCCCGGTCTGCGATCGTGGAGGCAGCCGTTGCTTCGTTTCTGTCGCCGGATGGAGCGGACAGGCGGGAGGCAGCGTTTACCCGTCGCCTGGATCGGCTATCGCGTCAGATGCAGAGGCTGGAGCGAGACGTGGGTTTGATGGCCGAGACCTTGGCCCTGTTCATCCGCTTTTGGCTGACAATAACGCCGCCATTGCCCAACGACGCGCAGGCGGCCGCGCAGGCAAAGGGTCGGGAGCGCTTTGAAGGATTTGTCGAGGCGCTCGGGCGCCGTTTGCAGAAAGGGCAAAGCTTTCTGCGCGAGATTCCAGAAGATATCCGCCGCCAGGAAGCGGCCGAAGAAGCTTGATTGAACCATGTAGAAAGACCGTTTCGCCGGTCCCTTCTTTTTCTTCGCTAACCTACGCCCGCAGCGATTTAGCTGAACTGACGAAAATCTGGTCGCGCTATCGGCTCGCACGAGCTGACAGCAAGAGGGGCCAGCATGCAGATCTCGGGGACATGGCGTCTCATCGCACGCGTTTTTCTCCCTTTTGCGGCTGGATACTATCTTTCGTATCTGTTTCGAACGATCAACGCCTTGATCGCCAATTATCTCAGCTCGGATACCGGGCTTGGGACTGCCGACCTCGGGTTGCTGACGTCAGTCTATTTCCTGGTTTTCGCGGCGGCTCAGATCCCCGTCGGAGTATTGCTGGACCGCTTTGGCCCGCGGCGCGTCCAGAGTGTTCTGCTCTTGCTCGCAGCAGTGGGCGCTGGGTTGTTCGCGGTATCGACCGGCTTCCTGTCACTTTTGATCGCGCGTGCAATGATCGGGCTCGGCGTGGCCGCGGCGCTCACGGCAGGACTGAAGTCCATCATCCTTTGGTTCCCCAGGGAACGAGTTGCCTTGCTGAACGGCTACATGGTCATGCTGGGATCGTTGGGAGCGGTGACCGCCACGGCTCCGGTCGAACACCTGCTCGCTTGGATGGGCTGGCGGCCGCTCTTTGAGATCCTGGCAGCCGCTACGGGTGTGACGGCCATTCTCATCTATGTCATGGTGCCTGAACGACCCATTGTCCCATCAACCGCGCACGCCACCCTTGGCTCCGTTTTCGGCGATCGACGCTTCTGGCGAATCGCACCGTTGTCGGCGACTTGCATTGGATCAGCCTGGTCTCTGCAAGGTTTGTGGGCATCGCCATGGCTGACAGACGTCGAGGGGCTTGATCGCGCAAGTCTGGTCCGACGGCTTCTTACGATGTCGATCGTCTTAAGCTGCGGTGCCTGGTTGTTCGGTACGACGGTCCATTACATCAAACGGAGGGGAATCGGGGCGGAGACGATATTAGTGATGGTAGCAGTTCTGTTTGTCGCAGCTGAGTTAGCCTTGATCTTGCGAGCACCTCTGCCGTCCATTGTGCCCTGGTCCGTTGTCGCCATTGTCGGAACGGCAACTGTGGCCAGCTTCGCGGTGATAGCGGATTACTTTCCGCCTGAGCTAGCTGGTCGCGCCAATGGCGCCCTAAACGTCCTGCACTTCGGTTGGGCATTTTTGGCTCAATTCGGGACTGGCCTGATCCTGGAGGAATGGTCTGCGAATGGTGGCCATCGGCCCGTCCAAGCCTATCAAGTCGCGTTCGGTCTCAACATAGCACTTCAGATCGCGGCGTTGGTCTGGTTTGCGCTGCCTTGGGGCCGATACCTAGCTTCATGGACGAGGCCTATTCCGTTCTTCGTGCCGGCCAATGTTTCCAACGTTGTCGAGTCAGTAAGCTCGTATGAGAATTCGGTCATACTCATACCCGCGGAAGACGATGCGGCGTGGTGAGCAACACCTCGCCGTGGACCGGTACGATTGAGTAGCCGTCAAATATCAGTTCTCAGTCTTCCTTTTTCTACGCCAGCCTACGATCACTGAAAGCGGTTGTTGCGCCAAGTCTATCGGTGCATTTTCTAATGATCCCCATCTGAGGGCGCTCTTTGGGCGTCCTCATTCGGTGGGGGCGAACGATGGCAGTCCATTCCTTTCAATCGGAAGCGAATTCGCGCGGTGCGCGAATGCTGCGTAGCGCGCTCGGCACAGCGATTGCCGGCTACCTCGAAGATGAAACGATCATAGAGGTGATGCTCAACCCAGATGGGCGGCTGTGGATCGACCGGTTGTCGAGTGGCCTTACCGATACAGGCGAAACCCTATCCGCAGCGGATGGCGAGCGCATTGTTCGCCTGGTTGCGCATCACGTAGGCGCCGAGGTGCATGCCGGCGCGCCGCGGGTTTCGGCAGAACTGCCTGGAACTGGTGAGCGATTCGAAGGCCTTTTGCCTCCGGTCGTTGCCGCCCCGGCCTTTGCTATCCGCAAGCCAGCGGTCGCAGTGTTTACGCTCGACCACTACGTCGCCAAGGAGATCATGACCTCGGAGCAGGCCAAGATCCTGAAGAGCGCGGTCGCTGCACGGAAGAACATCCTGGTCGCCGGTGGGACATCTACCGGTAAAACAACACTGACGAATGCGCTCCTGGCCGAGGTGGCAAAGACTACTGATCGGGTCGTGCTGATCGAAGATACGCGCGAACTTCAGTGCAAAGCGCCCAATCTTGTAGCGCTCCGGACCAAAGACGGCGTGGCCACGCTATCGGACCTCGTTCGGTCCTCGCTGCGCCTACGACCTGATCGCATCCCGATTGGCGAAGTCCGAGGTGCCGAGGCGCTCGATCTGCTCAAGGCTTGGGGTACAGGCCATCCCGGCGGCATCGGCACAATTCATGCGGGCACCGCGCTCGGTGCGCTGCGGCGGCTTGAGCAACTCATCCAGGAAGCCGTCATCACGGTTCCGCGTGCCCTGATCGCCGAGACCATCAACCTCGTTGCAGTGCTGGCGGGGCGCGGCGCTGACCGTCGCCTCGCTGAACTCGCCCTCGTCATCGGGCTTGGCGCCACCGGCGACTACAGCCTTTCATCAGCGGGAGACTGACATGCGTCGGCAATTGCGTTTTCTTCGAGGTGCATCGTTGGCCGTGTTCGGCATGGTGGTTTTGGGAGCGGCGCCGGCATGGGCGGCCGGCTCGAACATGCCGTGGGAGCAGCCACTCAATCAAATCTTGCAGTCGGTTGAAGGACCGGTCGCCAAGATCATCGCCGTCATCATTATCGTGGTGACCGGGCTCACGCTCGCGTTCGGGGACTCGTCAGGTGGTTTCCGCAGGCTGATCCAGATCGTGTTCGGATTGTCGATCGCCTTTGCCGCCTCGAGCTTCTTCCTGTCGTTCTTCTCCTTCGGCGGCGGCGTGGTGATCTGATGGATGATCAGGTGGCAGGCTTTGTCGTGCCCGTTCATCGCGCGCTCACTGAGCCAATCCTGATGGGCGGCGCGCCGCGGTCGGTCGCGATCGTCAACGGCACGCTTGCGGCAGCTCTGGGGCTGGGACTTCGGCTCTGGATCGCGGGTCTGGTCCTCTGGTTCATCGGCCACATGGCCGTCGTCTGGGCCGCCAAGCGCGATCCCGCCTTCGTCGATGTGGTGCGCCGACATCTGCGCATTCCCGGTCATCTCAACCTCTGAGTTATCGGTCATGTTGAACCTTGCCGAATATCGCCATTCCAACGCGCGCCTCGCCGACTTCCTGCCTTGGGCAGCCCTTGTTGACGAAGGAATCATCCTGAACAAGGACGGCTCGTTCCAGCGGACAGCAAAGTTCCGCGGACCCGACCTGGATAGCGCAGTGCCGGCTGAACTCGTCGCCGTCGCGGGTCGCTTGAATAACGCCTTGCGTCGCCTGGGATCAGGCTGGGCCGTATTCGTCGAAGCGCAGCGTCATTTTGCGGGGACCTACCCGCCTAACTCCTTTCCGGATGTCGCGTCTGCGCTGGTTGACGCGGAACGCAGGGCTCAATTCGAGGAGGCGGGTGCCCATTATGAGTCCAGCTACTTCCTGACCTTCCTCTATCTGCCTCCAGAGGAAGGGGCCGCCAGGGCAGAGCAACTGCTTTACGAGGGCCGCGACCGCACCGTCGGAGCCGACGCGCGCGAGGTCCTCCGTGGGTTTATCGACCAAACCAACCGTGTGCTGCAACTCGTCGAAGGGTTCATGCCCGAATGCGCCTGGCTCGATGATCAGGACACGCTGACCTACCTGCACTCGACGATCTCGACCAAGCGTCATCGGGTACGAGTGCCCGAAATCCCGATGTACATCGATGCGCTGTTGGCCGACCAGCCGCTGACCGGCGGGCTCGAGCCGATGCTGGGCTCAGCCGATGTCCGGGTTCTCACGATTGTCGGCTTTCCGGGCGCGACGACCCCGGGAATACTGGATGACCTGAATCGCCTGGCATTTTCGTATCGGTGGTCGACCCGCGCGATCATGCTCGACAAGACCGATGCCACCAAGCTGCTGACCAAAATCCGCCGCCAGTGGTTCGCGAAGAGAAAATCAATCGGCGCCATCCTCAAGGAGGTCATGACCAACGAGGCATCGACGCTGCTCGATACCGACGCCCACAACAAGGCGATCGATGCCGATGCGGCTTTGCAGGAACTGGGGTCGGACCAGGTCGGGCAGGCCTTTGTCACCGCGACCATTACCGTCTGGGACCGCGATCCCGGTGCCGCCGATGAAAAGCTCCGTCTGGTCGAGAAGGTCATTCAGGGTCGCGATTTCACCTGCATGATCGAGACGGTGAATGCCGTCGAAGCCTGGCTCGGCGGCCTGCCCGGGCACGTTTACGCCAACGTGCGGCAGCCTCCGATTTCGACTCTTAACCTCGCCCACATGATTCCGATGTCGGCCGTGTGGGCGGGCGAGGCGAGGGACCTACACTTCAGGGGCCCTCCTCTGTTGTTCGGCAAGACCGAGGGCTCAACGCCGTTCCGCTTCTCGCTCCACGTCGGCGACGTCGGTCATACCCTCGTGGTGGGTCCGACCGGCGCCGGCAAGTCCGTGTTGCTGGCTCTGATGGCGTTGCAATTCCGCCGCTATCCGAACTCTCAGGTCTTTGCGTTTGACTTCGGCGGTTCAATCCGGGCGGCCGCGCTCGCCATGAATGGCGACTGGCATGATCTCGGCGGCGCACTGTCTGACGGGGACGAAAGCCCCGTTGCCCTGCAACCGTTGGCCTGGATCGACGATCCAGCCGAGCGAGGGTGGGCGACGGAATGGATCTGCGCGATCCTCGCACGGGAAAAGATCGAGATCACTCCGGAGGTCAAGGATCATCTGTGGTCGGCGCTGACGTCTCTTGCCTCGGCGCCGAGAGAGGAACGCACCCTGACGGGCCTGTCAGTCCTTCTACAATTGAACTCCCTGAAGCGCGCCCTGCAACCATACTGCCTGGGCGGACCTTCCGGCCGCTTGCTCGATGCTGAATTCGAGCGCCTTGGCGAGGCCTCGGTCCAGGCGTTTGAGACCGAAGGCTTGATAGGCACGAGTGCGGCCCCGGCCGTGCTGGCGTATCTGTTCCATCGGATTGGGGATCGTCTCGACGGCCGGCCGACACTCCTGATTGTCGATGAAGGGTGGCTTGCCCTCGATGACGAGGATTTTGCCGGCCAGCTCCGGGAATGGCTGAAGACGCTGCGGAAGAAGAACGCGTCGGTCATCTTCGCCACCCAGTCGCTCTCGGACATCGACGGCTCCGCGATCGCGCCGGCGATTATCGAAAGCTGCCCAACGCGCTTGTTGCTGCCGAACGAACGAGCGATCGAGCCGCAGATCACGGCGATTTACCGTCGCTTCGGCCTCAATGACCGCCAGATCGAGCTTCTGAGCCGGGCAACGCCAAAGCGCGACTATTACTGTCAGTCCCGTCGCGGCAACCGGATGTTCGAACTTGGTCTTGGTGAGATTGCGCTCGCATTCACCGCAGCCTCTTCCAAGACAGACCAGGCCACCATCACGCAACTTATCGCTGAACATGGCCCCGACGGTTTCGTGCCCGCCTGGCTCCAGCATCGTGGCGTCGCGTGGGCCCTCGACCTGATCCCCAACCTCGTCAATCTGGAGAAATCGCTATGAGACCTCTTCGCCTATTGGCGACTACGGCCGTCTTCGCGCTGGTGCTTGGCGTTACGGCGCCCGCACGGGCACTGATCGTCTTTGATCCCAACAACTACGTCCAGAATGTCCTGACCGCCGCGCGGGAACTCCAGCAGATCAACAATCAGATCACCTCGTTGCAGAACGAGGCGCAGATGCTGATCAATCAGGCAAAGAATCTGGCTAACCTGCCGTATTCGTCGTTGCAGCAACTGCAATCGTCGATTCAGCGGACCCAGCAACTGCTGGCCCAGGCTCAGCGGATCGCCTACGACATCCAGCAGATCGATCGCGCGTTCTCGACCAGCTACGCGCCAGCGACCAGCAGCCAATCGAACCAGTTACTGATCTCCAACGCTCAATCGCGATGGCAGAATTCCTATGCCGCGACGCAAGACGCGCTTCGTGTCCAGGCAGGCATCGTTGGCAACCTCGACACTAATCGCATCCAGACATCGGCCCTCGTAACCTCGAGCCAGAGTGCCAGTGGCACCTTGCAGGCAACTCAGGCCGGTAACCAGATCCTCGCGCTTCAAGCGCAACAACTTGCCGATCTCACGGCGGCCGCGGCGGCGCAGGGCAGGGCGCAGAGTCTCGAAGCGGCTCAGCGCGCCTCGGCCCAGGATCAGGGGCGAGAGCAGCTCAGACGATTCCTGACGCCTGGACAGGGCTATCAATCCTCCAATGTGCAGATGTTCCACTGATGACTGAGGTAAAGGCATTCAAGGCGTTGTCGCTGCTTACGACAATCGGCGTATTAGTGGTCGCGGCCTGCACGATTCAGCTTCGCGGTGGCGACGAGTCGCCAGCGCCGCCGAAGGCGGAGCAGACGACAGATGTAATCAGCTCTGACCTCGCACGCTGCCGCAGCGTCACTGCGGAGGAAACGGCAGGTTATCAGCATTGCAGACAGGTCTGGGCCGAAAACCGGCGTCGCTTCTTCGGCAAGAAGAACGGTCCCACAGATCCTGGCCGAGATGATTCCGCAGGTTTGGCGCCCGGCCCAAAAGACCAGAGCCGGATCCCGCAAGGTTATCCGCAACCGGGGACACCTGAGGCGAGCAAGCCATGACTGGTACCGGGATCATCGACCAATTCCTGGAAACGTTCACGCGTTACATCGACAACGGCTTCGGGTTGCTGGGGAGTGACGTCGGATATCTCGCAACGATTCTTGCCGCGATCGACATCACACTCGCAGCGCTATTCTGGAGTTGGGGACCAGACGAGGATATCATCGCGCGCCTCGTCAAAAAGACGCTCTTCGTCGGCGTGTTTGCTTACCTCATCAGCAATTGGAACAGCCTGGCGCGCATCGTCTTCGAGAGCTTTGCGGGGCTTGGGTTGAAAGCATCGGGTGCAAGCCTGTCTGCATCCGATTTCCTGCGACCTGGAAAGATCGCCCAAGTCGGACTCGACGCCGGCCGACCGCTGCTCGAGTCGATTTCCAACCTGATGGGCTACATCAGTTTCTTCGAAAATTTCGTCCAGATCGTCGTTCTCTTGTTTGCGTGGGTCGTGGTGCTGCTCGCCTTCTTTATCCTGGCGATCCAGCTCTTCGTCACCCTGATCGAGTTCAAGCTTACCACGCTGGCCGGCTTTGTGCTCATTCCATTTGGCCTGTTCGGCAACACCGCATTCGCGGCAGAGAGGGTCTTGGGCAACGTCATATCTTCGGGGATCAAGGTTCTGGTCTTGGCCGTTATCATTGGCATTGGATCGACCTTGTTCTCGCAGTTCACCGTTGGCTTCGGCGGCGCTCAGCCGACTATTGAAGACGCAATGACGCTGGTCCTTGCTGCGCTCTCTCTGTTGGGACTCGGCATTTTTGGTCCTGGTATCGCAAACGGCCTGGTATCCGGCGGACCGCAGCTCGGCGCCGGCGCCGCGATTGGAACGGGCCTTGCTGCCGGCGGCATTATTGCGGCAGGCGCAGGTGTCGCCGCCGGCGCCGCTGGTCTCGCTGGCGGCGCGATTGCAGGCGCCGGGCGCGGTGGCGGCGCTGTTATAAGCGGAGCATCAGCCGCCTATCGAAGCGGTGGTCTTGCTGGCGTCGCGGAGGCGGGCGCTTCCGCTGTCATGAGCCCGTTGCGTCGTGCAGCTGCCGCGCCCGGCGGAGGTGGGGAAGCCGGCGCGCAAGCCGCGAACACTTCGACCGAAGGGCAGCCCGACTGGGCGCGCCGCATGAAACGCGCCCAGACCATTCGGCATGGTGCCTCGGCAGCTGGCCACGCGGTCCGCTCCGGAGATCACGGCGGCAGCGGATCCTCCGTCGATTTGTCCCAGGGAGAGAGCTGACACGCACCACTGCTGTTCTACCGCGGTCGCGCAGCCGCATCTCAAATCCGAATACCACGCGAAGCAAAGCCGATCACCTGATCCGGGGGCCATTGTCGATGTTCAAACGACCTTCCGTTCATTACGGGCGCATGCCCGAGCCGATCACGCCTTACCAAAAGGCAGCGCAGGTTTGGGACGAACGCATTGGATCGGCCCGCGTGCAGGCTAAGAACTGGCGCCTGATGGCGTTCGGCTGCTTGATGTTATCAGCCGGTCTCGCAGGTAGCCTGGTTTGGCAATCGAGCCAGGGCTTGATCACGCCCTGGGTGGTCGAAGTCGACCATCTCGGCCAGGCCCAAAGGGTTGCGCCGGCGAACATCGACTATCAGCCCACAGATGCTCAGATCGCCTACCATCTGGCGCGCTTCATCGAGGATGTCAGAGGCCTGCCCGCGGACGGCATTGTTCTGCGCCAAAACTGGCTCCGGGCCTATGATTTTACGACCGATCGCGGCGCCGCCGCGCTCAACGATTATGCGCGCAACAACGACCCCTTTGCCAAGCTGGGCAAGGCCCAGATCTCGGTCGACGTCTCGAGCGTCATTCGGGCATCTTCAGAAAGCTTTCGGGTCGCGTGGACCCAGCGCATCTACGACAACGGCTCGTTGAGCTCGACTGAGCGCTGGACTGCAATCCTAACGATCGTGATCGAGACGCCGCGCGATGCCGAACGTCTGCGCAAGAATCCCCTTGGCGTCTATGTTCGCGCCATCAACTGGTCAAAGGAGTTGGGTCAGTGATCAAGACGGCGTCTGACGTTCATTCGAAATGTTTCCTTCAGCAAAGCAGGCTCAATTCGGCTTGGCCCGAGTTCGTGAGCTCGAAGCGTGCATTTCTATCCGCTCTTCTGCTTTGTTCGTCTCTGCTCGGTGGGTGCGCGACCTACATACCGCCGGAGATCAGCTATGACGCTGAAGTTCCTCCGTTGGCGGCGACGCCAGTGGCTCTCGACGACAGATCGCGACCGCTTCATGTTCCACCCCTCTGGAAGCCGGCGCTCGGCGGCAAGTCGGGAGGGAAGGAAGACGCTGAACCCGTGGGGCGGGTTGAGACCGCAAACAGCGCAGCCCGGGTCGAACCGCGCAAGCGGGGGTATTTCAATGCAGCCCAAATCTACGCCTACAGTCCCGGAGCGCTGTATCAGATTTACGCCGCACCGGGGCAGATCACGGATATCGCGCTCGAGGAAGGAGAGCAGTTAACGGGATCAGGGCCCATCGCGGCCGGAGACACCGTACGCTGGGTCGTTGGGGATACCGAGAGCGGGAGCGGCGACACGCGACGCGTCCATATCCTGGTCAAGCCGACCCGCGCATCGATCGAGACCAATCTGGTCGTCAATACCGATCGGCGCACCTACCTCATCGAGCTCCGCTCCCGCGAGCGACCATACATGCCATCCGTTGCCTGGTACTATCCCGAAACAGTCCGCGAGCGGTCGCGCTCCCTCGCTCTGAAACCCGTTCTTCCGGATCCGGCGCAGCGTATCTCTCGCTACGCAATCGAAGGGGACAGTCCTCCCTGGCGGCCGCTCGCCGTATATGACGATGGCCGCAAGGTCTATGTCGAATTCCCGCAAGGCATCGTGCAAGGTGAGATGCCACCGCTCTTTGTCATCGGCCCCGACGGCAAGACCGAACTCGTCAACTATCGTGCCTACAGTAACGTGTTGATCGTTGATCGGCTGTTCGCAGCCGCCGAACTGCGGCTCGGTGGTGAGCACCAGCAGAAGGTCAGGATTGTCAGGACTGACGGGAGACCGTCGTCATGAACGCTCAGAATGGAAACGATCAGGAGCAAGCAGCTCCACCGGAGACACAAGAGGAACAGTCCAAAAGCTTCCGCCTGAGAGCAGAGCATCCGCGCGTGACACGGTTGTCCCGAAAAGTCCTGGCGGCAGGGAGCGCGGCTGCCTTGCTTGTGGTCGGTGGAGCGGTCCTGTGGTCGCTGCAGAACAATCGTCCCCGAAGCCAGCCGGCCGATGAGCTCTACAGCACTGACCATCGCAATGTCGCCGATGGCATTACGGCTCTGCCAAAGGACTACGCTGGCGTTCCGCAGCAACCAACCCCGCAGCTTGGCCCGCCGCTCCCTGGTGACCTCGGCAGACCAATCCTTGCTGCCCAAGGACAGTCGCCGACCATCGGCGGTAATCTGGAACAGCAGCGCCAGGATCAAGAGACCGAGGCCGCTCGCATCAGCCGTTTGTTCGCTGCGACCAATGGGCGAGACGTGCGACCCGCCGACGCTGCGGCTGCTGGGAGCGACCGCTTCGTGCCACCGAACGCAACGAGCACTGGCGAAGACGCATCTGCGCAGAACGCTCAGGACCGAAAGCTTGCTTTCGTGAGCGCCTCGGTAGACCGTCGCACGGTCAGCCCTGACCGTGTCACCAGGCCGGCTTCACCATATATGGTGCAGGCTGGGACGGTCATTCCGGGAGCCTTGATCACGGGCGTCAGGTCGGACCTGCCAGGCCAAATTACGGCCCAGGTGACCGAGAGCGTATATGACACCCCGACCGGCCGCTTTCTGCTTGTCCCTCAGGGGGCGCGTCTGATCGGCATCTACGATAGCCAGGTCACTTTCGGCCAGTCTCGCGTCCTGCTCGTCTGGACACGGCTGATCATGCCGAATGGACGTTCTATCGTTCTCGAGCGGCAGCCTGGCGCTGACACTGCCGGGTATGCAGGTCTCGAAGATCAGGTCGACAATCACTGGGGCGAGTTGTTCAAGGCTGCGGCACTATCGACGTTTCTGGCCGTCGGGACCGAACTGGGTGCCGGCTCGGACACCAATAGCAACGACAGTGCAATCATCCAGGCATTGCGACACGGCGCCTCGGACTCACTAAACCAGACCGGGCAGCAGGTCGTTCGCCGCAGTCTCAGCATCCAGCCTACTCTGACCGTGCGACCTGGCTTCCCGGTTCGTGTTCTTGTCAATCACGACCTCATACTTACGCCGTATAGAGGGTGACGACATGCCAAAACTCAAAATAGGAGAGCTTCCAGACGACAAGCCCGTCAAAGTGACTACGGAGCTGCCTGCGGCCGTGCATCGTGATCTCATTGCATATGCAGAAGCGCTTACGCGTCAGGGTGGTCAAGTGGTCGATCCGACTAAACTCATCGCCCCCATGTTGGCGCGCTTTATGGCCACGGATCGAGGATTTTCTAAACTGAAACGTGAAGGCCACGTACCGGCCGCTGGCGAAGGACAGTGATGCTCAAGGTCTCCTCGAAACTGTTTGTCGACGCTAAATAGTTGCGCGCATCAACCTAGGCGCTGCCGAGTTGGCGCAAGAGCTGAGATATCGTGTCGGAAAGTGTGTTCCCGCGTCTGCCCGAAACAATTCCGATTACCAGGTTTTCTCGGTTTTCAGACGCGAGAGCGCTGGGCGTCGACGTGCAGTTATTCGGTCACCTTCAGGCGCGTTACACTGCTCCGGCCATCGACGCTGACAGGCACGTCACCCTCGATCGTGGCCCGACGCACGACGCGATGCTGGTCCCCGTAATCGTTGACCGCGTAATGCTGCGTTGCGCGGTTATCCCATATAGCAATATCGCCCTCTAACCAGTTCCAGCGCACAGTGTTTTCGGGCGCGGTGATGTGAGACTGGAGCAGATCGAACAGCTTTTGTCCGTCGTATTTGCGGATTCCAATAAAGTGCTTCACCAAGGCGCCGAGCACTAGCGTCCGCTCGCCTGTTTCGGGATGGACGCGTACGACGGGATGCTCGGTCTCAAAAACCCTTCTGGTGAACACCTCGTCAAAATGTTTCTTGTCGACCTCGCGGACCTGCGCGATCCCGGCGTAATCGAAGACGTTGCTGTGAACGGCCCATAGGCCCTCGGCAAGCCGTTGTAGCGGCGGCGGCAAACCAAGATAAGCGGCAGCTGTGTTCGACCACACGGTGTCGCCTCCGAACGTTGGCATTACAACGGCCCGCAGGACCAAAATCTTGGGATAGGCGTCGGCGAAGGTCCCATCCGCATGCCAAACGTCGGCGCGACCGCCGCCGCGAGTGGAGTCCAGTTCGAGGAGCGACGCCATCCCCTTGGTAGCACCGAGCATAGGATGTGGCACTAGCTTTCCGAGACGAGCGGCAAAGCGCTCATGCTCGGCGTCATTGAGATGTCCTTGATTGCGGAAGAAGATCACCTTGTGCTCGAGCAATAAGCTGTTGATCGCGGCGATCGTGTGATCCGGTAGGTCGCCTGATAGCTTGATATTTTTGACTTCGGCACCGATGCGCGCTGCACGTTTCAAAACATCGGTGCTCGGAATGACGCCTCCGATCAAAGCGTTTGTGCTCATGTTGCTTTTCTAAGCCCTTGCAGTTCTTCCTCGCCCCTTGGGACAAATGATCTTCAGCAAGCATCGTGCCAAGCGAAACACAAGCATGTACTCGACAATGGGCAGTAAACGAATCGTGGCATTTGGCGCGAGTCCTCGAACTGAGCCAATGGTTGGGCCGAGTGACGAAAGAACTCGCTCACCGAGCTCACCCCTTCGAATGTCGAATCGCGAAGCGGCCGCTCTTGCTTGCTCATGCTCCTAAACTGAGTTGCGCGGCTCGCAAATGTCGAAATGTCGCTGACGTGAGTCTCGATTCCAAGTTTTTGCACTTGTGCGCGAATTGGTTCAACAATCTAATTGCTTCCGGGGCGAGAGGGAGTTTGGAGAGCGTGAGCATTGCTGCCTCTGTGGCTCTGTTTCTGGATCGCTTTGTTTTAAGCAATGGCCATCCCAGGCGGCGCGGGGAGCCGCAAAGTCGGATCGGCTTTCGAAAGTCTGAACGCTTATTATGCGCGTTGTACTGGACCTGACACGAGATTGTGCCTCTGTCAGAATACCGACAGGTGTCTGCACAGTGCTGCAAGCCCGAGCTGGCGTTTCCGTTCGTGAATTTCGCGAGGCAATTGATGGCCCGACCGCTGGAGTCTGTGGGAGCTGTAGATGTAAGATGGCTGCGGCGCTGCTGGTCATGCGCATTATCGTCTCAGTCCTGAACCAAGATAAGAGCTGCAACTTCCTGGTCCCGTGCCAGTTTGCTCGCCGCTAGGCCGGTGGCGATACCAATGCGATCAGGCGCAGGGCGGTTTTGGCTCATCTTGCGTTTGCCTTCGATCATGGTGATGGGGATGCGCACGCCGACGATTTCACGCAACTGGGCGGCGATGAAATCCGCGGGAGCATCGCTGACGGCCCAGGGCGTCGCACGTGATGTCTCATGGATATTGGTCAGACGCGTCACAACCTCAAGCAGGCGAGTGGGATCCTCGAAGAACTCAATCGGCCCATGGGCGTGGACCACGATGTAATTCCATGTCGGCACCACTTGTTCAGCTTGTCGCTTGCTGGGATACCAGGATGGCGTCACATAAGCCTCTGCGCCAGTAAAGATCGCCAGAGCTTCTCCGATCGGGGCCCTGCGCCATTGCGGATTGCCCTTCGCCAGGTGCCCGTATAGCGCGCCGTGTTCGCCTTCGCTCTCATCGAGGAAGAGCGGAAGAGGCGTCGCAAGTGGCCCATCTGATGTCGCTGTGACTAGGTTGGCCAATCGGGCGCGGCGGATTGTCGCTCGAATATTCTCGATGTCGTCATCTCGAAAGTGGGTTGGTATGTACATGAAGGCTCTCCGTTGGAGGTCATCGAGATAGACGCAAGTCAATATGCGAGAAAACTGCCAGTTTTAGTCGCTCCCGTAGAGCTTCTCCGCTTCCTAATTTGACGTGACGGCTTCGGATTTATTTGGGACGCGGGCGATTCCACTCAGCCGCTTCAGTCCGTCGAGCTGCTGTTGGGTTGGTGTTTCCGTAGCTTTCTCCTGCGGGCTGAGTCAGGCATTCATGGACCTTTAGAGATCTCACCCGGGGTCGTTTGTATGAAGCGATCCGGTAGCTGTCCTTCGACGCGCACCGAGTCGCGTTTTGGCGAACTAGTCCTTGATCTTGGCAAGATCGACGCCGACCTCAAAAGCCGTCTTCATCGTCTGAACTGCGTCGATGGGTACAAGTCGGAGGTGATCGCAACCAACCCATCATTAAGAACACGAGAGTTCCCGTCTATGGTGGACGCCCTCGCCCGTGGGCAATCGGCCGAGGAGATTGTCGACGATTTTCCATCGCTGACGCGCGATCAGGTTGAGGCCGCGATCGAATACGCCATCGCGTCCCCAAGCGAGGGGGCCCCTATCTCCCGCGGAGTCTGAAGCGGGCGCTGGCAGAGCTAGCCGGCCTTGGGTTCGATGACGAAGCCGAGGCGGGCGAGGTTGCGCCGCGCCGGATTCCGCGACCGCGTATTTCATCGACGAGAACGCGCTTCGCGAGTTTGGCACGGGTGCCAACGCGAACGTGCGCAAGTGGCTTGCAACACGCTCCTAGATTAAAGCGCCCTCTGCGCTTGCGCGCCGCACCCGGAATAGGAATTCGCCCGAGGGCGTCGCCGTGTGCAGGTTCTCGGTCAGCGAGCGGAACGCCACCCGATTGTCCTTGAGCGAGGTCACGATGGCGAGCCGAGCAGCGCATCGCGCTGCAGGTCCGTGTTCTGAGACGCGCATGAGGTCAACTAACTGAGCGGATACCGGTCTGAAATAGGTTTCCGTATGGTAGCGCGTGGCGACAGAGTTTCCGCATATTTTTGCGGCACCAGGCGCTTAGCTTAGGGGGCTACTACAAGATTCGGTAGCTGGCTAAAGCCAACTTGACGCCCTAGGATTCGGTCGCCTTCCCCGCCGCATCATCGACCAACAGAAGTGAACGCAAGCGCACGTAAAGTCGGTGACCGCAGCGCCTGCGGGCACCTTCCGCCCTTCCATCGCTTAGAGAGTGAAGTGCCACCGTGTCCGAACAACCCCTCCCGATGCTGCCGATGTGGCGCGTCGATCACATTGAGCCCTCGCCCGAGATGTTGGCACTACGCGCCAACGGTCCGATACACCGCGTGCGTTTCCCGTCCGGGCACGAAGGCTGGTGGGTGACAGGCTACGACGAGGCCAAGGCGGCGCTGTCCGACGCGGCGTTCCGGCCGGCGGGAATGCCGCCGACGGCTTTCACCCCGGATTCGGTGATTCTCGGTTCGCCGGGGTGGCTCGTCTCGCACGAGGGGGGCGAACATGTCCGGTTACGCTCGCTCGTGGCGCCGGCCTTCAGCAGCCGCAGGGTGAAGCTGCTGGCGCCGCATGTCGAGGCGATCGCTGCGCAGTTGTTCGAGAACCTGGCGGCCCAGCGCCAGCCCGCCGACTTGCGGCGCCACCTCTCGTTTCCGCTTCCGGCCATGGTCATCAGCGCCCTGATGGGCCTGCTCTACGAGGATCACGCCTTTTTCGCTCGGCTGTCCGACGAGGTGATGACGCACCAGCATGAAAGCGGCCCGCGCAGGGCGTCGCGCTCGGCCTGGGAAGAACTGCGCGCCTACATTCGCGACAAGATGCGGGACAAGCGCCAGGATCCGGGCGACAACCTGCTGACGGATCTGCTCGCGGCGGTCGACCAGGGCAAGGCGACCGAGGAAGAAGCCATCGGCCTGGCGGCAGGCATGCTGGTGGCGGGGCACGAGAGCACCGTCGCGCAGATCGAATGCGGCCTGCTGGCCATGTTCCGCCATCCGCAACAGCGCGAACGCCTGGTCGGCGATCCATCCCTGGTGGACAAGGCGGTGGAGGAAATCCTGCGCATGTACCCGCCGGGCGCGGGCTGGGACGGCATCATGCGCTATCCGAAAACCGACGTGACCATCGCGGGCGTGCATATTCCCGCCGAGAGCAAGGTGCTGGTCGGCCTGCCGGCAACGTCGTTCGATCCGCGCCATTTCGACGAGCCGGAAATCTTCGACATCGGACGCCAGGAAAAGCCGCACCTGGCGTTCTCCTACGGGCCGCACTCCTGTATCGGCGGGGAGCTGGCCAGGCTGGAACTCAAGGCGGTGTTCGGTTCGATCTTCCAGCGCTTTCCCGCGCTGCGCCTGGCCGTCGCGCCCGAACAATTGAAGTTGCGCAAGGAGATCATCACTGGCGGGTTCGAGGAGTTCCCGGTTTTCTGGTGATGTGCGGACGCCGCTGGGGACGCGATCGTGTCCGCGGTTTGCCGGCGCACCCGCCGTGCACCGCTCAGATCAGCCAGCCAACAGGTAACGAGGATGGACGTGCAAGAAACCACGGCAGCATGCCGGGACGCCTTCGCCGAACTGGCGTCGCCGGCGTGGATCCACGACCCGTATCCGTTCATGCGGTGGTTGCGCGAGCACGACCCGGTGCATCGCGCGGCGTCGGGCCTCTTTCTCTTGAGCCGCCACGCCGACATCTACTGGACCCTCAGGGCCACGGGCGATGCGTTTCGGGGACCGGCGCCGGGCGAACTGGCGCGCTATTTCCCGCATGCGGCGACCAGCCTGTCGCTCAATCTGCTGGCCTCCACGCTAGCGATGAAGGACCCACCGACGCATACGCGTCTGCGCCGGCTGATCTCGCGCGATTTCACCATGCGCCAGATCGACAACCTGCGGCCGAGCATCGCGCGCATCGTCGAAGCGCGGCTGGACGGCATGGCGCCCGCGCTGGAGCGCGGGGAGGCCGTCGACCTGCATCGGGAATTCGCGCTGGCCTTGCCCATACTGGTCTTCGCCGAACTGTTTGGCATGCCCCAGGACGACATGTTCGGGCTCGCCGCCGGCATCGGCGCCATTCTGGAAGGCCTGAGCCCCCACGCCAGCGATCCCCGGCTCGCCGCGGCGGACGCGGCCAGTGCCAGAGTGAAGGCCTACTTCGGCGGTCTCATACAGCGCAAGCGCACCGATCCCTGCCACGACATCGTGTCGATGCTGGTCGGCGCACACGACGATGATGCCGACACGCTGTCAGATGCGGAGTTGATCAGCATGTTGTGGGGCATGCTGCTGGGTGGCTTCGCCACCACTGCTGCGACCATCGACCATGCGGTCCTGGCGATGCTGGCCTATCCCGAACAGCGGCACTGGCTGCAGGGAGACGCCATGGGGGTGAAGGCATTCGTCGAAGAAGTCCTGCGCTGCGACGCGCCCGCCATGTTCAGCTCCATTCCGCGTATCGCCCAGCGCGACATCGAATTAGGCGGCGTGGTGATCCCGAAGAACGCGGACGTGCGCGTGCTGATCGCGTCTGGCAATCGCGACCCTGACGCCTTCGCCGATCCCGACCGCTTCGATCCCGCGCGGTTCTACGGCACCAGTCCCGGCATGTCGACCGACGGGAAGATCATGCTGAGCTTCGGCCACGGCATCCACTTCTGCCTCGGTGCGCAACTGGCTCGGGTGCAGTTGGCCGAAAGTTTGCCGCGGATTCAGGCGCGCTTCCCCACGCTGGCATTGGCCGAGCTGCCGACCCGGGAGCCCTCCGCGTTCCTTAGGACGTTCCGCGCGCTGCCGGTGCGGCTGCGTGCGCAGGGGGCTGAGATGCGCGTCGTGGTCGACCAGGATCTGTGCGGAACCAGCGGACAGTGCGTGCTGACGCTACCGGGTACTTTTCGCCAGCGCGAACCGGACGGCGTGGCCGAAGTGTGCGGGGCGACAGTCCCGCAGGCGCTGCACGCCGCCGTGCGGCTCGCAGCCAGCCAGTGCCCGGTCGCCGCCATTCGGGTCATCAGAAGCGAAGCTGGCGGTGACGAGCGCGCCAGCGCCGACACTGCGCCTTCTCCGGCGGAGGCGGAGCGGCATGCCGCGAGAGACCAGCGCAATCCAGGAGGACACCATGGGACGGTTTGAAGGCAAGGTGGCCGTGGTGACCGGCGCCGGCGCCGGGATCGGCAAGGCATGCGCCCTCGCCATCGCGCGCGAGGGCGGCAGAGTGGTGGTCGCCGACATCGATGGATCGGCGGCCACGGCGTGTACCGCGCAAATCGCGGCCGAGGCGGGCCACGCGCTGGCTCTGGCCATCGACATCGCCGAGGCGCAGGCTGTGGCTGCGCTGTTCGATACGGCGGAGCGGCACTTCAGTGCGGTCGACCTCCTGGTGAACAACGCGGGCGCCATGCATCTGACTCCGCGCGACCGCGCGATCCTTGACCTGGACCTGGCGGTCTGGGATGAGACCATGGCAACCAATCTGCGCGGCACATTGCTCTGCTGCCGGCAGGCCATCCCAGGGATGATCGCCCGCGGCGGTGGCGCGATCGTCAACATGTCGTCGTGCCAGGGGCTCAGCGGTGACACCGCGCTGACGTCCTACGCCGCATCGAAGGCGGCGATGAACATGCTATCGGCCTCGCTCGCCACCCAGTACGGTCATGCGCAGATCCGCTGCAACGCGGTTGCGCCGGGTCTCATCATGACCGAGCGACTCTTGGCCAAGCTGGACGAGTGCATGCAACGGCATCTGCGCCGGCACCAGCTCCTGCCGCGCGTCGGCCGCCCCGAGGACGTGGCCGCGCTGGTGGCGTTCCTGCTCTCCGACGATGCTGCGTTCATCACCGGCCAAGTAGTGTGCATCGACGGCGGCATGCTGGCGCATGTGCCGACGTACGCCGACGGTGGGAACAGCCGCGTCGCGCGGCCTTCCGGCGAGACCGCCGAAGCGGCTGCGTCGCCGCGCTGCTGATGGATATGCTGCTCAACCCGCTGAACCGTCGAGATCGGCTGCGGCACGACATCCCGGTCGTGCCCGGCGCTTTCCCCTTGGTCGGGCATCTTCCCGCCATCGTCTGCGACCTGCCGCGCCTGCTGCGGCGCGCGGAACGGACGCTGGGCAGCCACTTCTGGCTGGACTTCGGCCCTGCCGGACACATGGTGACCTGTCTGGATCCGGATGCGATCGCACTGCTCCGGCACAAGGACGTGTCCTCGGCGCTGATCGAAGATATCGCGCCCGAATTGTTTGGCGGAACGTTGGTCGCCCAGGACGGCGGCGCGCACCGGCAGGCGCGCGGTGCGATCCAGGCGGCGTTCCTGCCCACGGGGCTGACCCAGGCTGGCGTCGGCGAGCTGTTCGCGCCCGTCATCCGGGCGCGGGTGCAGAGGTGGCGCAACCGCGGCGACGTAACCATCCTGCGCGAAACCGGCGATCTGATGCTCAAGCTCATCTTCAGCCTCATGGGAATCCCCGCGCAGGACCTGCCGGAATGGCGTCGCAAGTACCGGCAACTGCTGCAGTTGATCGTCGCGCCCCCGGTCGACCTGCCCGGACTGCCCTTGCGGCGCGGTCGCGCCGCCCGCGACTGGATCGATGCGCGCTTGCGCGAGTTCGTTCGCGACGCGCGCGAACATGCCGCGCGCACCGGGTTGATCAACGACATGGTGAGCGCCTTCGATCGCAGCGACGATGCGCTCTCCGATGAGGTCCTGGTCGCCAATATCCGCTTGCTGCTGCTTGGTGGTCACGACACCACCGCCTCAACGATGGCCTGGATGGTGATCGAGCTGGCGCGGCAGCCTGGGCTGTGGGACGCTCTGGTCGAGGAGGCGCAACGCGTGGGCGCGGTGCCGACGCGGCACGCGGACTTGGCGCAGTGTCCGGTCGCCGAGGCGCTGTTCCGCGAGACGCTGCGCATGCATCCGCCGACGCCGCTCCTGGTGCGTCGCGCAGAGCGTGAATTGCGACTCGGCCAACGGCGCATTTCCGCGGGCACCGATCTGTGCATCCCGCTGCTGCATTTCTCGACCTCGGCGCTGCTGCACGAGGCGCCTCATCAGTTTCGCCTGGCGCGGTGGCTGGAACGCACCGAGCCGATCCGGCCGGTGGACATGCTGCAGTTCGGTACCGGCCCACACGTCTGCATCGGCTACCACCTGGCATATCTGGGACTGGTGCAGTTCTGCATCGCCTTGGCGCTGACCATGCACGAGGGCGGGGCGCGGCCGCGGTTGCTGAGCGGCGTCGAAAAAGGCCGGCGCTATTACCCGACCGCACATCCGTCCATGACTATCCGCATCGGATTCTCATGAACTGGCATCACATGCCCTGTGGCGAGGTAGCGGCGCCGGCGACGCGCGGCATTGCTGCACTCGGCGCGCGCACGGTGCGACGCAGACAACACCGCGGCGGCTCGCCTGTCAGGGACAAGGACATGAACAACATGCAGACCGGTTCTACGCTACAGGATGACAGAACTGGTGATTCCGCGCTCGGCGGATTGGGCGCGCAGGCGCGCGGCGCATCCGGCGGGCTGCTGCCCCAGATATGGATGCATGAGGGCGCAAACCGGGTCGAACAGGTGCTGGCGCGTCTTCTCTGCGCCGAGCATGACGGTGAGACCGAGCTGATGGCGGCGATGCGCTACGCCACCTTGCATGGCGGGAAGCGCACCCGCGCCTTGCTCTGTCTGGCTGCCGGCACACTGGCCGACGCGCCGGCGCACATGCTCGATCACGTCGGCGCCGCCATCGAGATGATGCACGCCTGCACCCTGGTCCACGACGATCTGCCCGCGATGGACGACGACGTGCTTCGCCGCGGCCTTCCGACCGTGCACGTCAAGTTCGGCGAAGCTACTGCGATCCTGGTCGGCGATGCCCTGCAGGCGCACGCCTTCCTGACCTTGGCGAGCCTGGATGCGCCGGGCGACAACCGTATCGCGCTCGTGCGCGAACTGGCGCGGGCGGTGTCAGCCGAGGGTGCCGCAGGCGGGCAGGCCATGGATCTGTCTCTGGTGGGAAAGCACGTCGAGCTGGACAGGATCGTGGCGATGCACCGGATGAAGAGCGGAGCGCTAGTGCGCGCGTCCGTTCGCATGGGCGCCCTATGCGCTCTCGCGGAGAATGCCGCGCACGCTGCGCTGTACTGTGCGCTCGATCACTACAGCGCCTGTTTCGGCCTGGCGTTGCAGGTGATCGACGACATTCTCGACGTGACAGCGGATACCGCGACGCTGGGCAAGACCCCTGGCAAGGACGCGGCGGCGCAGAAGCCGACCTGCGCGTCGATCATGGGACTGCAGGCAGCACGCCAGTTCGCGCTGGATCTGTTGCGCGATGCCGGGGAGGCCATCGCGCCGCTGGGGCCGCGTGCGGAACGGTTGGCGCAACTCCTACAGCGGGCCAACGCGTATCTGTTCAAGCACGCGCCATGCGCATGAGCGCGCCCGTCCGCCCCCGTGCCACTGCGATCGACCGGCGACAGAGGTACATGCTGCACTGTGTCCGAGTCGCGGTGCCGGTCGCAGCGGTTGCCCGCCCCGGCGCACGCGGCGCCCCGCGCGCAAGCCTGCGCGGCGGACCGGCGCCAGCATCGGGGACCTCGCCGCGCCGGAGCAGGGCGGCCATCCGGCGCTGCCTATGCGACGAGCTTGCGGCGACATGCGCGGCGTCTGCCCGATCCCGGTTCTCTTCAACCGTCTGCATAAGGAACATCCAGCGTGAACGCGCTGTCCGAACAGATCCTTTCCGAATTGCGCGGCCTGCTGAGCGAAATGAGCGATGGCGGCAGCGTCGGTCCGTCTGTCTACGACACGGCGCGGGCGCTGCGCTTCCACGGCAACGTCACCGGTCGGCAGGACGCATACGCGTGGCTCGTCGCGCAGCAACAGGCCGACGGCGGATGGGGAAGCGCGGACTTCTCGCTGTTCCGCCATGCGCCCACGTTGGCAGCGTTACTGGCATTGCAGCGTGCCGATCCTCTTCCCGGTGCTGCCGACGCAGTCCAGGCTGCAACCCGGTTCCTCCAGCGCCAGCCCGATCCCTACGCGCATGCGGTGCCGGAAGACGCGCCGATCGGCGCGGAGCTGATCCTGCCGCAGCTTTGCGGTGAAGCCGCATCCTTACTGGGTGGCGCAGCGTTTCCGCGCCATCCAGCGCTGTTGCCGTTGCGGCAAGCGTGCCTAGTCAAGCTGGGGGCGGTGGCGATGTTGCCGAGCGGTCATCCGTTGCTGCACTCCTGGGAAGCCTGGGGGACGTCGCCGACGACCGCATGCCCGGATGACGAGGGCAGCATCGGCATCAGTCCGGCGGCCACCGCCGCGTGGCGTGCGTACGCCGTGACGCGGGGAAGCACGCCGCAGGTCGGGCGCGCCGATGCGTATCTCCAAATGGCATCGCGGGCGACGCGCAGCGGCATCGAAGGCGTCGTTCCCAACGTGTGGCCGATCAACGTGTTCGAGCCATGCTGGTCGCTGTACACCCTGCATCTGGCCGGGCTGTTCGCGCATCCCGCGCTCGCCGAGCCGGTCCGCGTGATTGTCGCGCAGCTCGACGCCCGCCTGAGCGTGCGCGGTCTGGGCCCGGCCTTGCATTTCGCGGCTGATGCGGACGACACCGCCGTTGCGTTATGCGTCCTGCACCTGGCAGGCCGCGACGCGGCGGTCGATGCGTTGCGCCATTTTGAAATCGGCGAGCTGTTCGTCACCTTCCCCGGCGAGCGCAATGCTTCGGTGTCGACCAACATCCACGCCCTGCATGCGTTGCGACTGTTGGGAAAGCCCGCCGCCGGCACCAGCGCCTACGTCGAGGCCAATCGCAACCCGCACGGTCTATGGGACAACGAAAAATGGCACGTTTCGTGGCTGTATCCCACCGCGCATGCGGTCGCTGCGCTGGCGCAAGGCAAGCCTCAGTGGCGGGACGAGCGCGCGCTGGCGTCGCTGCTGCAGGCGCAGCGCGGCGACGGCGGCTGGGGCGCCGGTCGCGCGTCCACATTCGAGGAAACCGCCTATGCGTTGTTCGCGTTACGCGTGATGGACGAGAGCGAAGAGACCACAGGGCGCCGGCGCATCGCGCAGGTGGTGGCGCGTGCGCTGGAGTGGATGCTCGCCCGCCATGAGGCGCATGCATTGCCGAAAACGCCGTTGTGGATCGGAAAGGAACTGTATTGCCCCACTCGGGTCGTGCGCGTGGCCGAACTCGCAGGGTTGTGGCTGGCGCTTCGTTGGGGGCGGCGCGTCCTAGCCGAGGGAGCAGGAGCGGCGCCATGATCCAGCCAGAACGCGCGCTGCATCAGGTGCTGGAGTGGGGGCGTTCCCTGACCGGGTTCGCTGACGAGCATGCCGTGGAAGCGGTCAACGGCGGCCAGTACATTCTGCAGCGTATCCGCCCGAGCCTGCGCGACATCAGCGTCCGCACCGGTCGCGATGCGCAGGACGAAACACTGATCTTGGCGTTCTATCGCGAACTGGCGCTGCTGTTCTGGCTCGACGATTGTAACGACCTTGGCCTGATCTTGCCGGAGCAGCTCGCCGCGGTGGAGCAGGCGCTGGGGCAGGGCGAGCCGTGCGCGCTCCCCGGATTCGAGGGCTGCGCTGTGCTGCGCGCTTCGCTGGCCGCGCTCGCCTACGATCGTCGCGACTATGCTCAGCTTCTCGAGGCTACCCGGCGCTACTGCGCGGCGCTGCGCGCCGGACACGCGCAGGCGGCAGGGCGGGAACGCTGGTCCTACGCCGAGTACCTGCACAACGGCATCGATTCAATAGCCTACGCGAACGTGTTCTGTTGCCTGTCGTTGCTGTGGGGGCTGGACATGGCGACCTTGCGCGCGCGTCCGGCGTTTCGCCAGGTCCTGCGGCTCATCTCCGCGATAGGACGCCTGCAGAACGATCTGCACGGACGCGACAAGGACACGTCGGCCGGCGAGGCCGACAACGCGGCGATCCTGCTGCTGCAGCGCTATCCAGCTATGCCTGTGGTGGAGTTCCTCAACGACGAGCTGGCCGGCTATACGCGCATGCTGCATCGGGTGATGGCTGAAGAGCGCTTCCCGGCGCCGTGGGGATCGTTGATCGAGGCCATGGAGGCCATCCCTGCGCAGTACTACCAGACCTCGGCCAGCCGGTACCGCAGCGACTCTGCGGGGGAGGCCAGCGTTCGCCGGCCTGAACGCCCGGGAGGCGGCGGCGTGCGCGCGCTGCCGCGGTCCGATCCGACGCAACGCCGTCGCCCTGCGACGGATGGAGTGAGCATGAGCGACACCGCCCTGAGCCGGCGCAAGGATGACCATCTGGACATCGTGCCGGATCGGCGACACGATTCGAACGTGTGACCTTTGCCTTCGGAGGACAACGCTCTATCCAGCTGAGCTACGGGTGCAGCGTGGCTGGACATAACCACGGCGTTCGATGCGCTTCCGTTTCCCTTTGGAAACCAATCCGTTACACCAAATGATAATAGCACACTTAGGTAAGCCTTCAAACAGGCGCGCTCGCGATACCGTGCAAGAGTGCGTGGCGTGTCACAGTTGCCTGTGACAGAACTGTGCCAAGCGGTACGAACATGTGCCTGAGCACGCGGTCCTTGTGCTCGCGAGAGAGCAAGGCGGCCACAGTTTGGCTCGAATGGCGCTCCCTAGGGAAAGGACCGAATGCCTCAGCATGGCTCTGAAATCAGCGCAAATCAGGCTCTCTGCGGCGGGGTTGCACGTCTCGCTACCACCAACAAGGGTTTCGAACAGATTGCGGCGCTGGAGCGCTGGCCGAAAGCAGCACAGTGAACGGCATCATGGATTAAGCCGAAGTTATTGGGCGCGGTATGGCGGCGGGCTGAGGTGGAGAGAAAATGGTCGGCTGAGCTGAGTTTTGATTGACCTTATCGACCTTGAAGTCAGCCTCACCAGCGTCGATACCAGCCTTTGCTCTTTCGTAAGCCCGCCGAGGAATCTGTGGGCTTTTCGTGTTGAGGTCTGCCTTGCGGTCAATCAGGTCGCGGAGTTTCGCGCCGAGGACGACCTCCGATTTCTCAAGCCAGCAGTCCACAGACCAAAAGACGCGAGCCTCATTATTGAGCCGGTCAAATGCATGGGCGGCGGCAAGGTGAGCAGCTTCACGCTTGTTCGGATTAAGGAAGGTGATGATACCAGAGAGCACCGCGATGGCGATGGAAATGCAGCCGGCTGCAAGCGCAATCTCTGGGCTCTGTTTTGCGAACTGAGCAAACGATGCGGCACCGACCAGGGTGGAGAGGATAGTTGTCGGCAGCCCCAACCATAAATGCGCTGACGCCCACGCTGCGGCGGCGTTGTGATGGCCCTTAGACGAGCAAAGGGTTGTTTCCTCTAGGCGCTTTGCTTCGTCCACGATCTGCGGCCGCGCTTGGGACGGGGGAAGCTCGCCGGTAGTGGGTTGGAGTGATTTAGCCATAGGCGGGGAAATGGTTAGGGAGGAGGTGTCTCCAGATTTCGATTGCTTGGCGCACTTGGCCACGGTTCGCGTACTGCTCGGCCGCCGCGGCCATGTTGAACGCGCCCTGAAACTTTTGAGATGCCTCACCGAGAGTCGCTTGGGTGATGTAACGACCGATGTCGTCGCCGTACCCTGCAAGGTCGGGGTTCTTCCCTCTCACAAGGGTTGCGGCCTTCTGGAAGAAAAACCTCAGCCCCGAAGGGAAGTCGGTAATGATAACGCCTTTCAGGGCTTCAAGGGCGAGGACTTCGAGATGGAAGGAGCGAAAGAATGAGCCGTGGGCCTTGTTCCAGCTCTTAATCATCTTGATGAGCGGGACCAGATTGCCGCTATGCGCTTTGTTGGCTTCGCTGAAAATCTCGACGTGCTTTTTTGGGTCGGTCTCAAGCCAGAAGTTGTTCACCGAATTGGCGATGATGTAACCGCCGCCGTTTCGGTGGAAGCCAATCACCACGTCCACCACAAAATCGGAAAACCGGATGGTCACCGCCTGGCCGTTGCGGCTGATGTCAGGGGTCGTCGTGTAGGTTCCAGGTCGTCGATTGGCCCTTCGAGCCTGATGGTCCGAAGGTTCGCAGGGGAAGCGCGGGGACGCCTCATGAGCGCTTGTTGACCTTCATGGGCAACCGGGCTCCGGGGCGCACGTCGATGACGGTGGTTGCGCGTGAGCTTGGGCTCAAATCGAGCGCCAAGAAGGACCTGCAGAAGAACCTTCGCAATGAGAACCACAGGACCACATTGGCCCTTAAGACGATGGGCATTACCTACGTTGCCAGCAGGGGCAGGGGTGGAAAGAGCGAACTCGTGAAGGCGGCGTAGCCGCTCGCGCAAGACAAAGGCCGCACCCAAGGTATCTCATTCGGAGCCCTGCGGTGCGGCCCTTTTCCCTGGACTGTGCATTCCCACGACCGCGCAGAGCCCAATAGCACGGGCGGCATCCGTCTATGCGCATTTTTGGTACTGCGGTCTGATCCGATGTACAGTATCGTTTGGGTCGGGATGCAGGCCATGCCTCAGAAACCACCAAGCCGGGTCGAGCGCAGGTTATCGGCGATACTGGCCGCCGATGTGGCTGGTTATTCGCGACTTATGCACCACGACGAAGAAGCTACCCACGCCAAACTGAGTGCTCTCCTGACAGAGGTTGTCCATCCGGCAATCGCCGAACACGGCGGCCGCATCGTAAAGAACACGGGGGACGGGTTATTGGCAGAGTTTCCGAGCGCGGTCGAAGCGGTTCGGGCTGCGATGAAATTCCAGACCCGCATCAAGGACATTACAGCAGGCGAGGTAGAGGACAGGCGAATTGCTTTCCGTGTCGGCGTCAATATCGGCGACGTGATTGTCGAGCCTCATGACATCTTTGGAGATGACGTAAATATTGCTGCGAGGCTTGAGGGGATTGCCGAACCCGGTGGCATCTGCGTATCGTCGTTGGTGTACGCGCATGTTCGGGGCAAGGTGGCTATCGAGTTCGCTGATCTGGGCGAGCAGACCCTCAAAAACATCCCCCACGCCATCCGGGCCTATGCCATGGTCCAGGGAGCAACCAGCCCAGCTACAAACGACGCAAGGTCGGGCTCGCTTTCACCACCTCGTCTTTCCATCGTTGTACTGCCCTTCGCCAACCTCAGCGGCGATCCGGAGCAGGACTATTTCGTGGATGGCGTGACCGAGAGTTTGACCACTGATCTGTCGCGCATCAAAGGCTCATTCGTGATCGGCAGACACACCGCATTCACTTACAAGGGCAAAGCGCTCGACCTCAAGAAGATCGGGCGCGAGTTGAACATCCGCTACGCGCTCGAAGGTTCGGTGCAGCGCAGCGAAAACCAGCTCCGGGTGAACGTTCAGCTTGTCGATGCCGAAACGGGTGCTCACCTTTGGGCCGACCGTTTTGACAAGCCGATTTCTGATCTCTTCGAGATGCAAGATGAAATCGTATCGAGACTGGCCAACGCGCTGAATGCTCAACTCATCGCCGCTGAGGCAAGGCGAGCGGAACGCTCATTGCACCCAAGCGCACTAGACCTGTATTTCCAGGGGATGGCCCGTTGGAACAAGGGTTGGACCCCTGCCCACCTGGCGCAGGCAGGAAGTTTCTTCGAACGTGCCTTAGAGCTTGATCCCGACAATGTCGAGGCGCTGGTAGGCATCGCAGCTATCGATATAGCAAACGCTGGCATTAATTTCACCGACAACCCTGACGCGCTTTATGCCGCGGCTGAAACGGCCTTGAATAAGGCTTTATCCTTGGCCCCACAGTACGCCCTTGCTCACGCGTTTCTGGGGTGCGTCTTGTTCTGTACCAAGCGCGGGACGGAAGGCATCGCGGAATGCGAGCACGCGTTGGCTTTAAATCCGAATTTGGCGGAAGCCCATGCTTTCATCGGTGTCGCCAAATATTTTATCGGGCGCGCCGAAGAAACAGAGGCACACATATACGAAGCGATACGCTTGTCTCCTCGCGACGAAGGTGCACATCGATGGATGTTTTGGGTCGGTTTCAGCAAATTGATGCTCGGAGCGGATGCCGAAGCAGTTGTATGGTTTCGTCGAAGTCTGAATGATAACTCAAACTTTCCAATAGCATATTTCGAACTCGCCGCTGCGCTCGCACATCTCGGGAAACTGGATGAGGCGCGAGGTGCCGTCAAAAAGGGACTTGCGCTGAATCCAACTTTCACCATCCGTCGCCTGAAAGCCATTCCATTTAGCGACGATTCGACGTTTCGCGAGCAGGGCAGGCGCGTCATTCATGGGATGCGTATGGCCGGGGTGCCCGAAGGGTGATATCAGAGGTGGGTAAAAGGCGGACTTGGGGGACTGGACGGCCTCGTCTCGTGCATCAGCCGACACCGCCTAGCTTTTGGTAGAGCCGACTTGCCTGCGCGGTCATCGGGGTGCCTTGGCACCGCGTGTATCGCGTGTATCGTCCCTAAAGTCTTATTCCAGCCAGCTTGAGGAGATTCGCGGTTTCAATTGGCTTCGCCTTCAATGAGCCAAGCGAAGACTTTTCCTTCCTGATGCACGGGATGGGATAGCCCGGAGAAGCTTGCCTCAGAGCGCTGGCTAAGCTTCACGACCGTTGCCGCGGACGCTTCAAATGCTCCGATAGCGGGCTCAAGCGGCATGTCCTTGTAGCTGTAGCCTGCAATGACGATTGCTTTGGCCCCGGCAAAGTTCGATTTGCTGAGCCTAAGACCGTCGGTCAGGGCGCTGCGATGCTGACGATATGGCGAAAGGATCTCCGTCAGCGCCTTGTCGTTCGGCTTACCGCCTTCAGTCCTCAGCGCCAGCAATTTCCATTCCATGAACAGCGTTCCTTCGGATGTTGCGAGCCGCGCGGCGCACTTCTGCCGCATATCCGTGGAGTACGGCACCGCCGCCCCCAACTCGCGATACCAGGCTGGGTCGGATCGGCGAGCCTCGTCCAGCAAGGCGGCTAGGCCGAGTAGGCCGCACAGAAGTCCATGCCATGAGGTATTGTTGCGCTTTCTTTTGGCTTTGGCGCCGACTTCGATGCGTTGAAGACGCGACCGTCGGAGCTCGAGACGCAAAACAGCCGCACGCTTGCTTGGTTGCGGTGATGCTCGGCTTGACTTCGATCTTAGTGCGAGGAACCTGCGGTCTCGCCAGCGAGTTGCGCCACGAGCCAATCTGCAAAGGCTCGTACCGCAGATCTCTGTCGGCTGGCGCGCGGGTAGATCAGGCGATGGCCGACGTAGCGGATATTGTTGGCGCGCACTGCCAGCGGCGCAACTAGTCGCCCGCTCGCCAGCTCGCGTTCGGCCAGGAGCGTTGATTCCAACGCTACTCCCAATCCCTCCGCAGCCGTTGCGATTGCCAGAAAGCTGCGATCGAACCTCATGCCGTGGAGCGCAGGTGATTCCAATCCGTTCGCCGTGAACCACTGGTGCCACTGAACCTGCTTCACGTCGGAACGGATGAGCGTTTGATCGAGGAGATCGGCAGCTTTCCTGATTGATTTTGCAAGCGCGGGGGAGCAGAGCGGGGTGACCGTCTCTTCCGGCAGAGGAACGACCTCGACACCTTCCGCTCGAGGCGGACCGTAGACGATGTCGATATCAAAATCATCGTTGCTGAAACGCGCATAGTCCGTGCTGGCAGCCAGCCGCACCTCGAGCTTCGGATAAGCGGCCAGAAACTGTGCAAGCCGCGGTGCCAGCCATTGCGCGGCAAAGCTGGGGGCTGAGTGGACGCGCACCAATTGCGGACCGCGCGCAGCGACTTCCTCGAGACCGCGGCGGAGCTGATCGAACGCCGCTCCCGTGTGGCGCATCAGATTTTCGCCGGCTGGCGTGAGCCGAACTGATCGCGCACTGCGCTCGAACAGAACGGTCCGAAGCGTGTCCTCCAGCTTGCGGATGGCATGACTGACCGCACTCGGCGTCAGGTGAAGCTCATTCGCCGCATCGCGAAACGATCCGGTGCGAGCAGCGGCCTCAAAGGCGCGAATTGCCGATATCGGGACATTCGACAGCATTCCATAAGTGAACCAGATTCATCGATCCGTGACAACTGTGCGCTTGTCCGTTGCGCCTCCGCGGTTCATTTGTCTTGCCAAGGAAAAACAATTTCGCGGGAGGAACTGATGCTGCTCAGCGGTAAGACGGCCATCATTTCGGGCGCGGCCTCGCCGCGCGGCATCGGGCTGGCCACGGCCCGGCGGTTCGCCGCCGAGGGCGCTCGGGTCGCCATTCTCGACATCGACGCCGCCGCGGCAGCGGATGCTGCGGCTTCGCTCGGAAAATCGCACATCGGGCTGGGTTGCGACGTCGCCGACAAGCCGTCCTGCGAGCAGGCGGTCGCCCGCGCGGTCGAGGCCTTCGGCGGCATCGATATCCTGATCAACAATGCGGGCATCACCCAACCGGTCAAGTTCCTCGATATCTCGCCGGCTGATTGGGATCGCATTCAGGACGTCAATCTGAAGGGCATTCTGTTCCTCTCCCAGGCTGTGATCCCGCATATGCGCGCGCGGAAGTCCGGATCCATCGCCTGCATGTCGTCGGTCTCGGCGCAGCGCGGCGGTGGAATCTTCGGCGGCCCGCATTATTCGGCGGCGAAGGCCGGTGTGCTGGGTCTCGCCAAGGCGATGGCCCGCGAGTTCGGCCCGGACGGCATCCGCGTCAACTGCGTCACGCCCGGCCTGATCGGCACCGATATCACCGCCGGCAAGCTGACCGACGAGATGAGGGCGAAGATCCTGGAAGGCATTCCGCTCAATCGTCTCGGCACCGCAGAAGACGTTGCCGGCATCTACACCTTCCTGGCCTCGGATCTATCCACCTACGTCACCGGTGCCGTGATCGACGTCAACGGCGGGATGCTTATCCACTGAGACAGCGAGACAAGGTCGAGATCGATGGAAACGCCTGTAAACACGCTGACCAACACCCCCAAGCTGGCGGACCGCGCCTACAACATTCGCCGCAACGCGCTGCGCATGGGCGAAGTCCAGGGTCAGGGCTATATCGCGCAGGCGCTAGACATTTCCGACGTTCTCGCCGTGGCCTACTTCCACGCGATGCGCTACCGGCCTGAAGATCCGTCCTGGGAGGAGCGCGATCGCTTCCTTCTCTCGAACGGGCATTATGCGATCGCGCTGTATGCGGCGTTGATCGAGGCCGGGATTGTCCCCGAAGATGAGCTCGAAACATACGGCAGCGACGAGAGCCGTCTGCCGATGTCGGGCATGGCGTCCTATACGCCCGGCATGGAAATGTCGGGTGGATCGCTCGGACTGGGCCTCAGCATCGCCGTCGGCATGGGGCTCGGCCTCAAGCGCAAGAAATCCGGAGCCCGGGTCTACACGTTGTTCTCCGATGGCGAACTCGACGAAGGCTCGGTCTGGGAAGCCATCCAGTCGGCTGGCCATTACAAGCTCGACAATCTCATCGGCATCGTCGACGTCAACAATCAGCAGGCGGACGGGTCTTCGAACCAGGTGATGGCTTTCGAGCCGCTGGTCGAGAAGCTCGAGGCGTTCGGCTGGTTCGTACAGCGCATCGACGGCAACGATCTCGATGCGGTGGTTGCCGCGTTCGATGCCGCCAAGTCCCATCCCGAGCCCAAGCCGCGAATGATCGTTGCCGACACGCTGATGGGCAAGGGCGTTCCCTTCCTCGAGCAGCGCGAAAAGAACCATTTCATCCGCGTCGAGCAGCACGAATGGCAGCTCGCGCTGGCCGCGCTGGAAGCCGGGAGGCAGGCATGAAGACCGTCAGATCAGCGCCCCTACCGGGCAAGCCGCGCCTGACCACCTCGGCCATGATCGCCTCGATCGCGGCCGAGGGACAGAAAACGAAGCCGGCGCCCTTTGGCCATGCGCTGGTCGAGCTCGCTCGCAGCCGTCCCGATGTGGTCGGCATGACGGCCGATCTCGGCAAATACACCGACCTGCACATCTTTGCGAAGGAATTCCCGGACCGCTATTACCAGATGGGCATGGCCGAGCAGCTGCTGTTCGGCGCGGCCTCAGGCCTTGCCGCCGAAGGCTTCATGCCGTTCGCGACCACCTACGCGGTGTTTGCATCGCGGCGCGCTTACGACTTCATCCACCAGACCATCGCGGAGGAAGACCGCAACGTGAAGATCGTCTGCGCGTTGCCCGGCTTGACCTCCGGCTATGGCCCGAGCCATCAGGCCGCCGAAGATCTCGCGCTGTTCCGCGCCATGCCCAACATGACGGTCGTCGATCCCTGCGATGCCCATGAAATCGAGCAACTGGTGCCCGCCATCGCGGCGCATCGCGGGCCGGTCTACATGCGCCTGCTGCGTGGCCAGGTCCCGGTCGTGCTGGACGAATATGACTACAAGTTCGAACTCGGAAACGCCAAGCTGATCCGTGACGGGAAAGACGTCCTGGTCATCTCATCCGGCATCATGACCATGCGCGCCCTCGAGGCCGTGCAAAGCCTGAAGAACGACCGCATCGATGCTGCGGTGCTGCATGTTCCAACCATCAAGCCGCTCGATGCGGAGACGATCTTGCGTGAAGCCGGCAAGCCCGGCCGCCTTGTCGTCGTTGCCGAAAACCACACGACGATCGGCGGTCTCGGCGAGGCGGTCGCGGCGGTCCTGATGCGCTCGGGCGTCCATCCGCGTTTCCGCCAGATTGCATTGCCGGACGAGTTTCTTGACGCCGGCGCACTGCCGACGCTGCACGACCGCTACGGGATCTCGACCGCAGAGGTCGCGAGGCAGATCATACACTGGCTTTAGCGTACCTACGCTAAGCGCGACCAGACCAAACCAGTCGAGGAGCTGCGCCCGCCGCATGTTGCGGCGACGGGTGATGGCTCTTGTCCACATGCCGGCGGCCGAGAGCCGGTGAACGAACAGACCGCAACGCTGCAGGCCCTCTGGGGCCGATGCAGCCGGCACCATTCTCAAATATTGGTTCAGGAGGAAAATATGCCTGTCGCGAAGTCCGCAAGCATCAGCCGCCGTTCGCTCTTGATGGCGGCCACGGCCGTACCTCTCTGCGGGATTTTGACCCGCCCGGCATCCGCCGCTGAGTTCGTCTACAAGTTCGCGACCGGACAGGACCCGACGCATCCGGTGAATATCAGGGCGCAGGAAGCGATCGACCGCATCAAGGAAGCGACCAGCGGCCGCCTGGAGATCAGGCTGTTCCCGGCCAACCAGCTCGGCTCGGACACCGAGCTCTTGACGCAGGTTCGCAGCGGCGGCGTCGAGTTCTTCAACCAGTCGTCCTCGATCCTCGCCACGCTGGTGCCGAGCGCCGGAATCGTGAATACCGGCTTCGCCTTCGCCGACTACGACAGCGTCTGGAAGGCTATGGACGGCGATCTCGGCACCTACATCCGGGCGCAGATCGCCAAGACGCCGATCATGGCGGTCTCGAAGGCCTGGGACAACGGCTTCCGTCAGGTGACGTCCTCCGGCCGCGAAATCCGCACGCCGGACGACCTGAAGAATTTCCAGATCCGCGTTCCCCCCGCGCCGCTGCTGACCTCGCTGTTCAAGGCGCTCGGCGCCGGGCCGACCCCGATCAACTTCAACGAGGTCTATTCCGCGCTGCAGACCAAGGTCGTCGACGGCCAGGAGAATCCGTTGCCCATCATCGCGACGGCGCGGCTTTACGAAGTGCAGAACACGTGCAGCCTGACCGGTCACGTCTGGGACGGCTATTGGATTCTCGGCAACAAGCGCGCTTTCGAGCGTCTCCCCAAGGACGTGCAGGAGATCGTCACTCGCGAGCTCGACCGCTCCGCCATCGATCAGCGCGCCGATATCGCAAAGCTCAGCCGGTCTCTGCGTAACGATCTCTCCGCCAAGAGCCTCAAGTTCGTCGACGTCGATCGTGCCGCTTTCCGCCAGGCGCTGTCCAAGACCAGCTTCTATTCGGACTGGAAGGGCAAATTCGGCGAGGAGGCGTGGTCGCAACTCGAAAAAGCGGCGGGCCAGCTATCATGACCAGCATGAGCCATACGCCGCATGTCGGTGCCGGTATGGCGGCCGGCGCGTCGCAGGCAGGCCGGTGCAGTTGGGTGATAACGGCGAACACGGTGCTTGGCCATGTCGTCGCGGTCCCGGCAGCACTGCTCGTGCTGGCGGAGATTGCGGTGCTGTCTGCGGGCATCGTGGGTCGATACGTGTTCCGCTCGCCCATCATCTGGTCCGACGAACTCGCCGGCCTTCTCTTTCTTTGGCTCGCCATGCTCGGTTCCGTGATTGCGTTCCAGCGCGGCGAGCACATGCGGATGACCGCGGTCGTCGGTGTTCTCAGTGCTCAGGTTCGTGCGTTTCTGGACGTCGTCGCGGCCGCGGCATCGCTAGCATTTCTCGTCCTCGTCGTCTGGCCCGCCTATGAATTCGCCGCAGACGAGGCATTCGTCACCACGCCTGCGCTCGAGATCGTCAATAGCTGGCGTGCGGCGGCTTTGCCGATCGGGATCGGACTGATGCTAATCGCAGCGGTCCTCCGGCTCATCCGCATCGCGAGCCCGCGCAGCTTGCTGGCGTCCCTGGCGATCGTCGCGGGCATCATCGCGACCTTCATTCTGCTGGCTCCGGCGTTGAAGCCGCTCGGCAATTTGAATCTTCTAATTTTCTTCGTTGTCGTGGTTGGCGCCATGGTCTTCGCAGCCGTGCCGATCGCGTTCGCATTCGGCCTCGCCACGGTCGGCTATCTCGCCTTGACGACCAGCACGCCCGACGTGGTGATGATCGGGCGGATGGACGAAGGCATGAGCCACCTGATTCTGCTCGCGGTGCCTCTCTTCGTCTTTCTCGGTCTGCTGATCGAGATGACAGGCATGGCGCGCGCGATGGTTGGCTTCCTGGCAAGCCTTCTGGGCCACGTGCGCGGCGGACTGCACTACGTGCTCGTCGGAACGATGTATCTGGTCTCGGGTATTTCCGGCTCCAAGGCGGCAGATATGGCTGCGGTGGCTCCGGTGTTGTTTCCCGAGATGCGGCAGCGCGGGGCCAAGCCTGGCGATCTCGTCGCGCTCCTGGCCGCGACAGGCGCGCAGACCGAGACGATCCCACCGTCGCTGGTTCTGATCACGATCGGCTCGGTCACCGGTGTGTCGATCTCTGCGCTGTTTACTGGCGGGTTGCTGCCGGGCGTGGTGCTCGCGGTCATGCTCGCGGCCGTCGTGTGGTGGCGATACCGCCGCGAGGACTTGTCCCACGTCAAAAGGGCAAAGGGGTCGGAGATCGGCCGAGCCTTTGTCATCGCGATACCCGCTATCGCCCTGCCATTCGTGATCCGGACTGCCGTCGTCGAGGGCGTTGCGACGGCAACGGAGGTCTCGACCATCGGCATCCTGTACTCGGCCTGCGCGGGTCTCCTCGTCTACCGCAAGTTCGACTGGCGCCGTCTCTATCCGATGCTGGTCGAGACGGCTTCGCTGTCCGGGGCAATTCTGCTCATCATCGGCGCGGCGACGGGGATGGCCTGGGCGCTGACTCAGTCGGGATTTTCTGCCTCTCTTGCCAAGTGCATGACCAACCTTCCCGGCGGCGTCCCTGTCTTCCTGGCGGTCACGATCGTTACCTTCGTGATCCTGGGCAGCGTGCTGGAAGGGATCCCGGCCATCGTGCTGTTTGGCCCGCTGCTGTTCCCGATCGCGCGGCAGGTCGGGGTGCACGATGTCCACTATGCGATGGTGGTCGTCCTCGCCATGGGCATCGGCCTGTTCGCACCGCCGTTCGGCGTCGGTTACTACGCGGCCTGCGCGATCAGCCGCATCAATCCGGACGAGGGCATGAAGCCGATCATGGGCTACATGATCGCGCTCTTGATCGGCACCCTGATCGTCGCAGCCGTGCCCTGGTTGTCGATCGGCTTCCTTTGAGCGGCTCAGCAGGAGCCTCGCGGGAACCGCGAGGCTCCTGGTCAGGCGAATTTCGGCAGGTGCAGCGGCAGACCTTCGCAGGGCATATCGATCTCTTCGACCTGGCCCTTGCCGACCTCCGTGACGCGCAGCTTCTTGCCTTCGAGCGCAAAGGCACAATTCGTCGGCTGGGGTCCATCCAGGATCAGACGATCGGCGACCTCGCCTTGGCGGTTCAGGACCGTGACGTTGGCCGAGCTTCCCAGGCGGCGCCACGGTCGGAGGATGGATTCCGAACTAAGGACATCGCGCGCGAAGCTCAAGCCGCTCGGCGTTGGACGCAAAGAGGGGCGAAAAGCCCTCGATTAGATCGTCGCAACCCGAACTGAATGTCCGTATCGGTGGTTGCGCCTCCGGGATTTGAACCTGCAATCCGCCCCACGCGAAAGACACCGCGCCCTACCATACGATGGCGGCATCGAAAATGCGCTCGCTTGCGATTTTCCGCGACCGAGGCCGGTTTCACCCGACCGTAATGAATGATTATGGAAGTGCGCTCCGCGCAGATCGCATTGAGTAACTCCTTTCTGGCAGGAGGCCGAAAATTCCTGGGATCATTCTTAGCTGTCCCCCGTCTGAGGAGAGACCGCTGTCCAGTGATACGAAGGAGGTTCGGACAAGCCGTTGCCGCTGCTACGCCGCTGAATTCAGCCGCGGGGGCTTGGCCGGATCAGCCGCGGCGCGGGTCGCCGCCACCGCCATCCAATCGCGCAACAATCCCCTGTCCTCCTTGGAAAAGGAAGCCCGCCGCTTCAGGTCTTCCAGCGTCTCGCCGGGATGACATCGCTCGAAATCCTCGCGAATCAACGATTCAAGATAAGCTCGTTCCTCCTCACTGGCACGGCGGATATCGAGATCTGAGCCGGTCGGCATGGCTGACTTGGTACCCGATACTTTTGGTGGGGCTTGGCGTCTATATAACTTGGGTGCCAATTGATTGTTCGCAACAGATTAGTGCCGGAATGAGGGCGTTCGACCGAGCCCGGGTCGTATCCGGCGTGTTCTCTCGCCATGGGCCGTCGATGCGGCAACGTAGCGAGAGACATCGATATCGTCGCGGGCGGCAGCATGAGATCGAGCAACAGAGGGTCGAAGGGCCCGACTCGCGGCACACAGCGCCTGCCGATCAATGCCATTCGACCTTGTCGATCTGATAGGCCCTCGCACCGCCGGGCGCGATGACCTCGACGACCGCGCCTTTGGTCTTGCCGATGAGCGCGCGGGCGAGCGGCGAAAAGATCGAAATCTTACCGCTCCTTGCGTCCGCCTCGGACTCGCCAACGATCTGCCACATCCGCTTCTCGCGCGTGTCGGTCAGGGTCACCGTGGCCTCGAACTTGATGGTGTCGCCGGAAAGGCTCGATACGTCGATCACTTCGGCACGCGCGAGCTTGTCCTGGAGTTGCGCGATGCGAGCCTCATTGACCTCCTGCTCGGATTTGGCGGCTAGATACTCCGCATTCTCAGGTAGGTTGGTGTCGTCCGCCTTAGCATCCTGGATGCGTTCGCCGATGCGCGGTCGCTCGACCTGAATGCGGTGCCTCAGCTCGTCTTGCAAAGATGCATAGCCGTCGGCTGTCATTGGCAGCCGCTCCGTCGATGCTTCAATAGCCTTGTTCATTGGACTGGGTGCCTATTCCGCATAGGACGCCTCGACGACATGGTAGCTAACCGGCCATTTGGTACGAGGGACAACTCGATCTCCCAGCTGCCGTTGCACCGGCGATCGGGAGCCGCAAGCGGGCAATCGTTCCCGATGCGCCGCAATCGAATTCCATGACGGCGCCGATTCTCTTGCTCAGCTGGCTGACGATCGTCATTCCAAGTCCGGACCGCGCGCGCCTGTCTTTGGACACGCCCCGACCGTTGTCCGCCACGACCAATTCCACCTCGGCGTCGCGTCGTTTGAGTTCAATCCGAATCCAGCCGGCGGTGCCATCAAGGCCATGTTTGACACTGTTGGTCACCAGTTCCTGGACAATCAGCGCCAGCGACGAAGATGCGCCAGGCCCAAGGTCGATGGGATCGGCATCGACTTCGATGTGGACCGATTGAACCTCCATCAGAGGCTGCCAGTACTTGGCCAGGTCACGGAGATAGTCGGCAAAGCTCTGCCCGGCATCTGAAGTCAGACGCCCCTGCAGGAGGCTCATGGTATGGATGATGTCGCGGGCCCATACCAACTGGTCCCGCGCCACGGGATCGGCCGTCTGCTTGAGCCGGCAATGTATGGCACCGATCATGAGCTGAAAGCAATTCGCGATCCTGTGGCGTATTTCCGCCACCTGCAAATCGGCCTCGTTTCGCTCAGGCTGGAGCATTGCGCCCTCCATGATCATCCTCCTTCCGGATCCGCGCAAACCAACAGGCTGACGGAAAGCAGCCCTCGCTCAAAGCAGCCCTCGCTCATGGAGCTCGCGAACAGGACCCGATCACGATCAAGGCGGAGAACGGGCCAGGTCGACACCCGACCCGCGTCCTTATCGTCGGGCGGTCACCTGTGGCGTCTGATGCATGAACCACAGCTTCACGCCCGCCAGCACAGCGACGATCAGACCCGCGATGACATGGGCCCATCCGGCTGCGCTCTGCGCGGCAAAGCCAAGAACCCATGGCGACACCAACACCCACACTCCGAGCACGAGATTGACCCATTCCTCCCACTCGGCGAATTTTGTGAGCGCTGCGATCGCTACAACGCCAATGATGATACCACTCACCCAGGCGCTTGGCGCCGCGGGGTAGTCATGCGCAAACCCAAAGATCCACGGCGTCAGAAACAAGAGAGCCGCTAGGATGAGATTTGCGATATCAACTCCGGATTCCTTCCATTTCAGCTCTGTCCATTTCAGCTCTGTCATTTTCGGCCAGCATGCTCATTTCACACCTTGATCCTAGACACCCTCCGATCCGACGTGCTCAGCCGTCGAACGAGTAGCTCATAACTGCAACGCTCTATTGATCACTTGATTGGGTCCGTCGCGTACCTCGCCACCTCAGTTTGTTCCGTTCCTCATGCCGCGAAGTCCATGTCACTCATTCCGGCGTCCGGCAACGGCGGTTGGGCTTTCTTCTTTGGCAACTCGGCGACCATGGCTTCGGTTGTGATCAGCAAACCCGCCACCGACGCGGCGTCCTGCAACGCAGAGCGAACCACTTTGGTCGGATCGATGATCCCTTTGGAAACAAGGTTGGTGTATTCGCCGTCCTGCGCATTGAAGCCATAGGCGTAGGTATCCTTCTCCAGGATCTTCCCGACGACGATGGAGCCGTCTTCGCCTGCATTGCGCGCGATCTGGCGGGTCGGCCAGGCAAGCGCCTTGCGGACGATCTCGACGCCATAGCGTTGGTCGTCGTTCTTCGGTTTCACGCGCGCCAGTGCCTTCACTGCGCGCAGCAATGCGACCCCGCCGCCCGGCAGGATGCCTTCCTCGACCGCGGCGCGGGTCGCGTGCATCGCGTCGTCGACGCGATCCTTGCGCTCCTTGACCTCGACCTCGGTGGCGCCGCCTACGCGGATCACCGCCACGCCGCCCGCGAGCTTGGCAAGCCGCTCCTGCAGCTTCTCACGATCATAATCCGACGTCGTCTCCCCGATCTCGGTCTTGATCTGCTTGACGCGCGCCTCGATGTCCGCCTTCTTGCCGGCGCCGGCGACGATGGTGGTGTTCTCCTTGTCGATTTCAACCTTCTTCGCGCGCCCAAGCATGTTGAGAGCCACGTTCTCGAGCTTGGCGCCCAGATCTTCCGAGATGAAGGTGCCGCCGGTGAGGATGGCGATGTCCTGCAGCATGGCCTTGCGGCGATCGCCGAAGCCCGGCGCTTTCACGGCGGCAACCTTGAGCCCGCCGCGAAGCTTATTCACCACTAGCGTCGCCAGCGCCTCGCCCTCGATATCCTCGGCGATGATGAGGAGCGGCTTGCCGGCCTGTGCAACCGACTCGAGCAGCGGCAAGAGCGGTTGCAGCCCGGAGAGCTTCTTCTCGTGGATGAGGATGTACGGGTCGTCCAACTCAACCCGCATCTTGTCGGCATTCGTGACGAAGTAGGGCGAGACGTAACCGCGGTCGAATCGCATACCTTCCACGACTTCGAGCTCAGTGTTCAGGGACTTTGCTTCTTCGATGGTGATCACGCCCTCGTTGCCGACTTTCTTCATGGCGTCGGCCAGGAAGCGGCCGATCTCGGCGTCGCCGTTGGCCGAGATCGTGGCCACCTGGGCCACCTCGTCGTTTGTGGCGAGCTTCTTCGAGTTCTTGCCGAGGTCCTCGACCACCGCCTCTGTCGCGAGGTCGATTCCTCGCTTGAGATCCATCGGGTTCATACCGGCGGCCACCGCCTTGGCACCTTCGTGCACGATCGCATGAGCAAGCACCGTCGCGGTCGTGGTGCCGTCGCCGACTTGGTCGGAAGTCTTGGATGCGACCTCGCGCACCATCTGTGCGCCCATGTTCTCGAACTTGTCTTCGAGCTCGATCTCCTTGGCGACGGTAACGCCATCCTTGCTGATGCGCGGCGCGCCGAACGACTTTTCAAGAACCACGTTGCGGCCCTTCGGGCCGAGCGTCACTCTCACCGCATTGGCGAGAATATCGATGCCGCGCAGCATTTTCTCGCGCGCCTCGGTGGAGAATCTGACTTCCTTCGCGCTCATGTTGGTAGCTCCTCAAAGATCCATTGTGTTCTCCCAGACTGGTGGAGCCATCTGGTCCTGTCCGTGCCGGCTGCGGTTGAAGCTCCTGGGCCCACCGTCGCTCCACGCGCTCCAGGACGTGCTTCGGCAGATCTAGTCGCTCCATTCATGCCTCCTTGGCGAGGTCTCGGGAACCGTCCCGAACCAGGCCGCCCAATGCGTGTGGACTGATAGTCGAGTTCGGAGTCAGGCCGCTTTCTTCTTGGCCGCCGATTCTTCAAGCACTCCCATGACGTCGCTCTCCTTCATGATGAGATATTCGATCCCATCGAGCTTGACCTCGGTGCCTGACCATTTTCCGAACAGAACGCGGTCACCAATCTTCAGGTCGATCGGGATCAACTTGCCGGTTTCGTCGCGGCCTCCCGGCCCCACGGCGATGACCTCGCCTTGTTGCGGCTTCTCCTTGGCCGTATCCGGGATGATGATGCCGCCGGCGGACTTTTCCTCGGCTTCGATACGCTTGACGACCACGCGGTCGTGGAGCGGGCGGAACTGCATGCATTCCTCCTTCTGCAAGACCGAATTTTGATAGTGCCGCGCCCGGGAGGCAGAAGCCCTACCCAGGGCGAAAATTGGTGTAGGAACGCGCAAAATCGGTTTCAAGATGTGCCTTCAAAAAAATTAGCACTCCTCTTGCTTGAGCGCTGCCGATACAAAACAGTACTAATTACAATGAGTTATTTGGCTGGCAGCCCCTTGAAACATCCACCATGCCTCCCAAATCGTTCGCCGCTGAACACCCTTTGCCCGCGCCCCGCAAGCGCCGGGCCGAGGAGGGGCATCGGATGCGCCAGAACAGGGAACGACCCGAATCCGGACCATGCGAGTCGCTCCAAATCTGGCGATCCATCGATGCACGTTCGAGATGGCCGACGCCGCCATCTCGCTCAGGCCGCCTCACTCGAGGAGAAGCGTCCATGCTGCAGGTCGAGGACATCAACGAGGACAAAGTCACCCTCGTTTCGCAACGAGGTTCTGACGATCACCTTGCCCAAGACTGCCAGGCGCAACGCGAGGTGAGGCGTATCGCAATCAATAGCAACTGATCCTGCTCCCGCTTCATCGGGAGGAGTCTATGTCGGACCAGATCCCAAATGTCAGATTGTCAGGGACTGAGGGCGTCGCCGGACAACCGACGGTATGCGCTTCGCCCGATGCCGTCGTCCAAAACGCATCCCAAGCAACGGCGGCAAAAGACCTAGCGGGCGACGATCGCGCGTGGGCCAATCTTGCAAGTAGCTACGCCCATCCAAGCGACGTCCTGCGTGACCCGAAACTATCCGCGGAGCAGAAGCGAAATCTGCTACGTCAGTGGGCGCTAGACGCATACCGCATCGAGTTGTCCGCAACGGAGGGCATGCCGTCGAGCGCGTCCTCGCAGCTCAATGAAGCCATTGATGCGCTGATCGACCTCGACGGCGGCACGGCTTCCTTGTCGAAACTCCCAAGTGTGCGCTCTGCCAAACCCGGAGCAAGAGCGCAGGCAGCGTGATACGGAAATTGGCTCCGCGTCATGGCGATCAGAAGCGGCAACGCCATCGCAGCTTTTGGTCGATGCTGGATTTGAACCTGCAATCCGAGCGGGGTGAAAATTCTCTGGCCAGAGACACCGCGCCCTACCGACGATGGCGGGACCGAAATGCGCGTGCCTTCGATTTTTCGCGACGGAGGTCGCTCTCACCCGACCCATAGCCCGAGGTCTTTCAATATTCCTCCGTATGAGCGAAGACCTGCACTCGTCCCCGGGCTCACGAACGGTCTTATGCGTAAGATTGGATGAGGTATCGTAGGTTTGGTTGGTGTGGGGAAAGGCGGTAGCGCTCCCCCGCTACCATATCCAGCGTAAATCCTTGATTTCCCAGAGTTGGCCGATCGATGTTTCGACGCGAGGGATGTCTCGTTGATACATCGTAGTCGTGTCCACACAACCAGCGGAAGTCGCCAATTACATCTGCGTGGTGGCAACGGGACCGGTCCCAGCTCGAGCATCGGATTCCGTAGATTCATGGTGCGCGTCTTGGCCGCTACGGTGGAAAGATCGATCAGATCAAGCGCATCATCGATTTGCTGAAAGCGAAGGAAAGTACCCGGGCGGTCGCGGTGCTCGTCGATCCGTTCCGGGACTTCAATCCGGTGCCCGCAAAGGAGGAGTTCGCATCGTTCTGTTTGGTCGAGTTTCGCCGTCGCAACGAGGCTGGCGGCACGACCGTCGTGGATCCGATCGCGTTCTACCGAGCGCAGGAGTTCGCGCGTTGGTGGCCTGTCAATATCGCCGAGCTGAGACTTCTGCAACGTGAGATCGGCGAGGCTTGCGGTTTTGAGCCCGGTCGGATCACGACCATTGCCGCGGACGCCCGGACCATCGCGCGGTCGCCCACCCAAGTCGCCATGCCACTCATCGACCGTCTTCTCCGCCGATACTAAGGCTGCGGCCATAGTAGCGACGCTGCGGGACTTGGCCGATCAAAATGAAGGATACGAACACTCCAAGCGCGAGCCGGAAGACTTCAAGCGATGGTCACGGGGGCACTGCAGCGTGTGGCGGAGCTCGAAGCGGTCACCGATGAGCGCACCAAGTGAAGCAGCAGAAGCGGGCGTGGTCGATGAATAGCTTGGACGAGTTCAAGAAAGCGTACGCAAGGCTCTTCCGCCTGCCTCCGGATGCTGATTGTGTCGCCAAGCAACTCCATTTGCACAACCTGCGGTGACAACTTCATTAGAATCCCAAGGCCTAACTTTCAAAGGAAGATCAAGTCGGCCACCCGATATCGATCCCGTGCTGGGCCACCAGCTCTCGCATCTGCGTGATCTGCTCCGCTTGCGGCTGCCGGCGATGGTCGATGCGTTCCAGACGCCGCCGCGCGGGCCTGGCAGGCCCTGCTTGCTCAGCGTGGCCGCGATGTCGCGCGGCGACCTGGCGTTGAGGTAATCGGCAAAGATCTGGCGGATGACCGCTGCTTCCGTCTGGTCAATCTCCAGCTCGCCGGCTTTTCCGGGGCTGGCCGATAGCCGTAGCTGGGGCAGCCGTTGTGGAGTCCGTCGCGGACAACGCCGGCTTGACCGCGGCGCGTCTTGTGCGCTGGGTCCTTGAGGAAGAGCGAGGCGAACAGCCCCTTGACGCCGACTGCAGATCATCGGCGACGATGTTGTCCTGTGCGGTGATGACCTGGACGCCGGCAAAACTTGGTGCGCTTGTGAAACCGCGCCAACTCTTCAAGGTCGCGCGACAGGCGGTCGAGCGACTCGGCAATGATGACCTCGAACTTCCGGGCGCGCGCATCGCGCATCAGGCCTGCCAATGGTGTTAGTTGAGGCTGCGAGGCGCCCGTCCAGCCGCTCGAAATGATTACCGAACCGGATAAGCATCGACAGTGCAGGAAACGTCGGTATCAGCGCCACCGCACCTAGAGCATGTTGTCTTTTGCCGGAATCGGGATTCCCAGAGGAACCAATTTCTGATTCAAACTCCATGCTGGGGAACGGAGGCCAGCATGGATGACGCGACCGTTTTCAGAAGACATTCGCAAGCGTGCTCTGGCGCGGGCTGATGCGGGCGAGACGGTTCGCTCGATTGCGGCAGCGCTGCAGATCAGCCCCTCCTGTGTGACGAAGTGGAAGAATCTGCGGCGGGAGACAGGAGGTCTATCGCCCGGCAAGATCGGCGGTCACAAGAAGCCGGTTCTGTCGGGTGCCAACGGCGACTGGCTGCGCGAGCGCATTCGCTCGGGACCGTTTACCTTGCGTAAGCTCACGCAGGAACTGGCGGCGCGCGGGATCAAGACAGACGTGCGGGCCGTGTGGACTTTTGTGCACGCCGAGGGGCTGAGCTTCAAAAAAAACCGTTCGGCCGGCCGAGCAGGATCGGCACGACGTCGCCCGTAAACGGATCCGCTGGAAGGCCCATCAGAGCAGGATTGACGCCTCGCGCCTCGTCTTTATCGACGAGACCTGGATCAAGACCAACATGACACCGCTGCGCGGCTGGGGGACAAAGGGGCAGCGTCTCGAAGCATCTGCTCCTTTCGGCCACTGGAAGACCATGACCTTCATCGCAGCGCTGCGTCACGACCGGATCGGCGCGCCCTGGGTCATCGACGGTCCCATCAACGGCGAGCTCTTCACGCTCTATGTCGAGAAGGTGCTGGCACCAACCCTGACCGTGGGCGAGGTCGTCATTCTCGACAACCTCGGCAGCCACAAGGGCAAGGCGGCCCGCAGCGCCATCCGCGCCAGGGGTGCGCATCTGTTTCTTCCTGCCGCCCTACAGCCCCGACCTCAATCCGATCGAACAGGTCTTCGCCAAGCTCAAACACCTGATGCGCACCGCGGAGACGCGCGATGTCGAGGCAACCTGGCGCAAGGTCGGCGAACTCCTCGATATCTTCTCCAAACAGGAATGCGCCAACTATCTCAAAAACTCAGGATATGTTTCCGTATAAACACAGCGTCCTCTAACAGGGATGCGAATCTCTCCCTCTCCGCCAACTAACCACAGCGTGCGAAAACCCCAGTAAAACAAGGGGCGCCGAGAGCCACCGGATTCGACGGTGGAGAACTGCGGTGGAGACCCTGACGGGGACCGCGGCAGGCTCAAGTTGCCATCATTACCCCGCTGGCGAAAGCCCGAATCCTTCGAAAGCAGTTTTTCTTGACGGGCCGAGTCCTTGAACCCGGGCGATGGCGGCGTTTTCCGACCTCGTATGCCAACGCAGCCGACGGCCAAAAGCAGGACGGTTCGCGATGGAGCGCGGGGCTATGGCCGACCGTGATTCGCCGGGCGGTCGCGCTGCGGAGGAAGTCGTTTAGCCGCCGCATTTCGAATACGGGGGGAGTCTGGCGGCGGCGGGCTCCTTCGCGGTCGAGCCGTCACGGCACCGCTCGTTCCTGTCTTCCATAATCCTTGCGTGCCCGCCGCCGGCTCGCCCTCGAACCGGCTTCCTGCCGAAGCGCCATCGCCGGCGCCCCCCGCCGTGACGGTCGCCTTCGCTGTCTGCCCGGAGATCGCGGAGCGAAGCCTGTGGCCGGAGCCGGACGGCACCTCCGTTAGGACTGTACGAGCCGCAAAACTTTTGATTAGGGTTTATCCGGTGGACAATTTCTGGTCGTAACGGGTCTATGGGGGACGCCGTGATTTCATTTCGCAATTCAGGGCTCCTACTTTGTTTATTGCCGGTCCTGTCGGATTGCGGGCTCTACGTCCCGCAGAAGGACCCGCTGGTCCAAAACGACATCGATCCGCGCAATGGCATGTCGCGCCAGGGCAAGATCGAGAGCAACATCATTGCCAACATCAGGTGCGAAATCACCAGGGGCCTCTATCGCGCGGTAAACACCGGGAATGTGCCTTGGCTGGCGGGATGGGGCACCAGCATTTCTCTCAATCTCACCTGGGAGGAGACGTCGAACGTCAATCCGGGCATCCTCTACACGACGCCGATCGGCGGCTCCGACGTGTTTTCCGCCGGCGGCGGGGTGTCCGGTTCGGCGCATTCCACGCGGAACGAGGCTATCACCTTCACGCTCGAGAACAGGGAGCTTCTGCGCGAGGCGATGCTGACCAGCCATGCCAGTCAAGGACTCGATTGCAGCGCCTTGGAGGACGGGGTCACCGTATCGAGTGACCTGAAGATCGACGAGTTCATCTACGACAAGGCGTCGATCGCGGGCGGGCACGAGGCTAGGACGCGCCCGATCCTGTACCCCCAGTTCAGCACCTTCCAGGAGACGCTCACCTTCGTCGTCTCCGTCGGTGGCGACGTCACTCCGAGCTGGAAATTCATCCGCCTGTCAGTCAATCCGGGCGGACCGTTCCTGTCCGGCTCGCGGACGAAGACCAGCCAGGTGATCGTGACGCTCGGGCCGCTGGCCAAGCCCGCCGGACCCGCGGGTGCCGCGCAACTCGCCCTTCAGGCCGCCGTCCAGCACGACGCCGCGGTCGCAGGCAACGCCACGGCCGCCGCCATTCGCAGCCAGTCCAGATAAGGGAGAGCGGGGTGTCGGAAAGCGAATTCGGCGGCGGTGGGTCGGTCGACCTCGGCAAGGGCGTGGAGATCGATGGGGAGACCTTCTATCCCTTGTCGCGCCCCTCCGAACTGAATCCTTGTGCCGGCAAGGACGACGGTACGTCCTGCGGGCCCGGATGCGTCTGCCGCGGCGGCCAGTGCTACTACACTCTGAACCGGCTGCGGGAGATGGGCATCAAGATTCCAGACCTCTGAAGGAAGCCGCGCTCGAAGCGGGATCGCGAACCGGCCGCGAGTAGGTCCGCACCGAGGCCCGCTTAGGTCGACCCGACAAGGAATCAGGTGCCCGTGGCTTTGCGCCGGGCTCTCGTCCTGTCGATCAAACGGGCGCGTTCGACGCAGAAACAGTTCGCGTGCCGCGCCTCGGGAAGGTCGGTTCCGCGCTGCGGGCCCAAGAGCAGGTTGAGCGCATATCTCGGGGCGGGCGCGACGCGTCCCTCGCTCAGGTGACGGACGAATTCCGTTGCGATCATGCAGGCGCTGACGCACGCGACGAACGGAACCGACGGGGCGAATCCCTTGTCGTGATTCTCGTCGGATATCCGCGTGTTGATCTACCACTCTGTTCTTTTGACGCTGCTCGCGTGCAGCGTAGTTTCGGTTTGCTACCCACGCTCCCTTTTGAGTGTTGACCTTGGTCTTCATTGCGTCTGCCGCAAAGTGGGCAATGCCGAAGTCTGCGACGACTAACGATTCTGAATTTTTGTCGTAGAGCAGGTTCTCTGGCTTGAGATCGCGATGCCATATGTTTTGTTTGTGCGCTGCTTCGACGCCAGCGAGCGCTGTGGCAAACAGCTTCGGTACCTTGTCCGGTTCAATTCCATCGTCGATGAGCTTGCGCAGGCTGCTGTTCAAGAGCGGCATCACGTAGAATGGCTGCCCGCCGACAGTCGACAGGCCCCAATCCAGTACCTTCACGATGTTCGGATGGTTGGAGTGCGCGCAGAACCAAAGCTCGTTGGAAAAGCGATCACGTCGAGAACTAAGAAGGTCGACTTTGGTAAGTACCTTCATCGCAAACGGCCGGTAGTCATCGCGACGAACTTTCCAAACCGTCCCGTTTCCACCCTCTCCGACCCGTGTGTCGGTTTGATAGGCGTGAAACACCGTTCTGTATTCGGAGATCCTCGTGTCGAAGAATGATCCCTGCAGAAACGTGAGATGATGCCTCTTTAACGTCCGAGACACGATCTTCTTCGTGAGATCACCTGAGTTCGTCAGCAGATGAAGCACGATCGCATGCAGGACCTTGACCTTGGTCGGCTCAGGCAAGCCGACGAACCAGGTTCGGATGGGGGCGGATATTCGCCACTTGTCCCCAGCAGGTTCAGAGATGTCGTGTCGAATAGCGGTGGGCAAAACGTACTTCTGGGCGAGAACGCCAGACTGTGGGTAGTCCTCATCGAGGAAGTAAAGTATCCCGCGCAGAAGTCGATCTGCTCGTTCTCCACCTATTTCGACTGGTAGTCCAGCGGACTTCGGCACGTTGATACGCCAATTTAAGCAGCGTCATCGAGCCGAGCCGGCTTAGGCGCGAGTAAACGGTGCGCCGTTGAAGTCTCTCTAGCTAACAGCTGGCGCGACGCTCGCTGGAAACCACTTAGCGGGATGCGCGAAGCCTAGGCAAATAGTTGGAGGAGCACAACCTAATCTTTGGGGCTCGACAAGGGTAAAGTCCTGCGAGAAGTAGCCTCGTGGTGGCAGGATCGCTATCCTGGTCTGGCACGTCCTGACCTCAATGACCGCCTCCTTTCGCCAATGGGTAACGCGCCGGCATCGCAGCGCCGGCGAACTCGCCCGGCGGGCGCTTCACCGCGAGATAAGACGATGAAAAAGGCTATCGATATTTCGCCTTCGCGTCGCCAAGTTTTGCGACTGGCAGTGATGGTTGCGGCATGTGCCGTGGCTGCGAAGGCCCCGAACGCTGAGCCTCTAAAGGGAGAGGCAAGCAGTTCCTATGTTCCCGCTGACGGCGTCTCGACCTTCGAAAGCGTTTGGCAGACCGTGCGTGATCGCTTTTACGATCCGCATCACAACGGGCTGGACTGGCTGGCGGTTCGGGAGAGATATCTTCCGGACGTTCAACGGGCAACTTCCCAGAACTCTCTGGCGCGCATCATCAATGCCATGCTGTCTGAGTTGCGCGCTTCGCACACGCGTTTCTACACGCCGGATGCGCCGGAATATATCAACTTGCAGAGATCTTTTCCGGCGTACTGCGACGCCGGGGGCTGCAACGTGCGTTTCCGGACGGCCGCATTTCGTACCCTGGCATAGGTATCATTTCAGGTTCCGAGGTGACTGATCGTACCACGATCACTAGCGTGATCGATGGAACGCCGGCTCAGCAGGCGGGGCTCCGTGCTGGAGACGAGATAATTGCGGCTGACGGGACGGCATTTGAGCCGGTCGGGTCCTTCCGTGGGAAGGTGGGCGAATCGGTGGTCTTGGAGGTGCAGCGCGGCGCGGCGGTGGTGCAAATCCCGGTCAGGCCGGTCGACCTCGAGCCCACGACAATGTTCCTTCGTGGGTTGGAGTCCAGTGCTCGCGTCATTGAGTCCAACGGACGACGCATCGGCTATGTCCATGTTTGGTGCTATGCAGGCTCCGTCTATCAACGCGCTCTTGAACGTCTGCTGTCGCAAGGTGAGCTAAAAGACCCGGACGCGCTGATCTGGGATTTGCGGGATGGCTGGGGCGGCGCGCAACCCGAATATCTCGACCTGTTCAACGCCCGAGCGCCAACAATGCAGGTCACCGACCGGAAGCGGCACTAGCGAATTCGTAAACGTGAAGTGGCGCAAACCCGTTGCGATGCTCATCAACGGCGGTACGCGCAGCGGCAAGGAGGTCCTTGCCTATGGCTTCAAGAAGTACCGGTTGGGCGAGCTCATCGGGACCCGGACAGAGGGCGCGGTCCTTGCTGCCACCGCATTCCTCATCGGAAGCGTCCTGCTACTGCTCGCCGTCGAGGATGTCCGGGTCGATGGCGAGCGCCTGGAGGGCGTGGGTGTGACGCCGACGATCGAGGTTCAGGCAGGCGGTGCCTCCGCCGGATCGGAGGACCCCCAAGTGAGCCGTGCTGTCGCGGTTCTGTCCGGGACATGATCCGGACGTCGTCATACCTACTCGCAAAGCAGGGGCAATGCGAATGGTAATTGGAAGCGCGTTTCGGTTCGCCGGCGCAGGCTTTTGCCACTTCAGATCGCCGTTGCTGCGATCTCAGCGCGTGAGGTCAGGACAATCCAGCCTCTTGATGCAGCTCCCCACCCCGCATCAAGCGGCGGGCGATGTCGGCCGTCTGCAGGAACGCGCGTTCGGTTGGTGAATGCGCCGCGAGATAGCGGGCAACCGCGATCAGGATGTGCCGGCCTGCGTCCACGTCGCCCCACGCGCCGAATTGCCGGGCTCCCGCCTCCAGCATCTGATATGCATGGAAGCCTGCATCTTCGCGCAGCACCGCACGCGCAAGCGCAGCGATCAGCGGCTGCGGCGAATGGCCGAGCGTGAGGTGCCGTGCCACCAAGCGTGCGGCGAGATCGACCTGTCGCTGCCGGTCGAAGGCGTCGAGCAAGGCGGCACCGATCGTCTTCGGATCCGCGGGCAGATCATTGAGCTGCTCGCCGCCGTCGCCCGGGATGCGCGCCGGCGGCACATTGAGATATCGAGCAAGGTAGAGCGCCATCGCTCCGTGCAAGACGCCGCGGACGGCCGTGACGTGAGTGTCGATGCTGGCGGTCCCGATCCGCGTCAGCATCTGGTGGACTGCGTTGGCGTAGGTGAAGACGTGGTGCGCCGTCTCCCAGTCGGCGTGCTCGTTGGCATTGCCGAAGCGCGCCACCCTCAGCGCGGCCGCGTACGCGAGGGATTGGCCAAGGTCGGCCGGAGCGCCAGCGGCGCGGATCGCCCTCTTGAGAGCGGCAACGATCCTGGCCGGATCGTCACCGAGCAGCTCTTGCGCCAGTGCAGCGTGGCCCGACCAGTCACGCGCGCCGCGTCCGGCCGCGAACAGGTCCGCCAGTTCGCTGCCTGATTCCTCGCACAACGCAACAAGGTCAACGGGCTGGCGCCAGGCCGTCGATTCCTCGGCACCACGGGCTGCCACCATCTGACCGACGACAGTCGGCAGCAGGGCCGCCGCGTGTTGCCAGCCGACGAGGTCGAGGCACTCGAAGGCCTTGTTGACGAAGTCGAGCGAGTGGCCGGTGTCGGCGAACGCGCGGTCGGTCGCGGCAGCGAACAGGGCATCAGCGAATTCAGCCGGGGAGAAGCCGGCCGCAATCGCCGTGAGCAGGGTGCGCTCGGCCGCCTCGCGATGGCGCACATTGGTCCAGCGCCGCAGCCAGCGCTTGAGCGCGGCCGGATCCGGTCGGCTGCCGAGCGGCGCGCGCTCCCGCCGCGGCGCCTCGCCGTCACAGTCCGCTGCCACGCGGCGTGCGCCCTGGAACAGAGCGAGATAGGCTTCCTCCTCCGGCAGCACAGGCAGGAGATTGGCGAGTGCCGTGAGGATCGTAAGTCCGACGCCCCAGCCGTCGCGGTTTTGCGCCACGAACAGCGCCACCTGCCGGACGATTTCGCCCTGCGGTACGCCGGCCGCGAGCTGACCATGCACCGCCTTGGCAATGACGAGGCTGAGGTCGTGGGCGAGGCCATTTGCAAGCCGCTGATGCCAGTGCGCAGCGGGATCGGCCTGAGTGGTCTTCACCCAGACGTCACCATCGCGCACCTCGATCGGGCAGATCGGCACGTCGTCCGCCCACAGATCGAAGGTGCAGCCGCTTTCGAGATCGAAGCGAGCGTGGTGCCAGTGACAGGTCAAGATGCCGTCCTCGACGCTGCCGCGCTCGAGCGGAAAGCCCATGTGCGGGCACCGATTGTCGAGGGCGAAGACGCGCCCGCGGTCGTAGATGACGAGGATCGGGCGATGGCCACCGCGCACAACGAGCCGCCCCTCGATCTTCAGCTCCTCAAGGCTGCCCGCCAGCGCAAATTCCTTGCCGGGCGCGTCCATGCATGCCTCCCATTGTCGCTTTGGGGTCGCCGCAGGTACTCCACAACATAGGCATCCTCTCGCGCAAAGGCGAGAGGATGCTGTGGTTTAGGGGCTGCGTGAAAGAAACCGCACTGGATATCCAGCGGTACGGAACAGATGTTCAGCTCGATCGCGTTCGGCAGTTTCGACACAACCGCGGCGATGATAAGCGGCAAATGCAGGGGCGAGCACTGCGTGGCTGGTCAAACCGCGCATCCATCGTCGCACCGCCAGCCGAGATCACCTGCCGATCCGACCAGCGCCAGGCCGTGCACCCATAATCATGTCCGCTTAGCCACCAGCAACGTTCTTTCTGCTTCAGCCATCCGGCAGCGCACGCTGGGCCTGACGAAGAAGCACAATTTCATATCGCCGCATGACGACGGAAAGCGCAGATCCAGCGCCAATAAACAATCCCAGCGACGCCAGGCTCAGCGCTTCAGAAATCTTGTAGATTTCGGTTCCGACTGCGTGGGCACCGAAGCCGAAGAGACACGCCCAGCAGATGCCCCCGGTGACGTTGAAGATGAAAAGGCGGCCCGCCGGCATGCCATTTGCGCCGGCAAGCAAAGCCGCAAACATGCGCAGCACCGCGATAAAGCGACCAAAAAACACGACTGCTCTGCCATAGCGAAGGAACAGGTATCGACCGATCAGCAATCGGTTTTCATCCAGACGAATGTATCGCCCGTAGTTGCGAAGAAGCGGCATTCCGAAGCGGCGCCCGACCGTGTATCCGATCCCGTCTCCGACGATTGCGCCTGCAGCGGCCGCGGCGACCACGACAACGATATCGATCTGATTGGTGGCGGCGGCCAAAAGAGCGGCCGCAACAAGGATAGTCTCCCCGGGAAGGGGCACACCGGCGCTTTCCAGCGCTGCGGATTCGATCTGAAACTGCCCTTGCCCTCGCTCCGGATCAGACCGGGACAAGCCCGCAGCGGCGGATCGCGCCTCAACCCGAAGACCCAGCCGTTCCTCAAGCAGGTTCAGATCGCCGTGCGCAAAGCGGTCGGCAATCCCTCTCGGATCGGCGGGTCGCAATCATCAGCCGGCCGGAACGGGAAGGGCCGCGGCCGGTTCAATGCCCGTGGTCGCGGCGCGAAGGTGAAGGCCTCGCTGCCCCGGGATAGCGGTGAATGGCAAAGCGATGCCGCCGGCCGCTTCCGCCGTGTCGTCGTCAAGGCCTGGGTCGTCAAGCTCAGTCCAGAGCGCGGGCCGCGTGTCCCGAGAATGCGTGGGCTGGCAGGCAAGGCGGTTGACGCGCACTTGCGATATCTCGCACGGGGTGACCCGCGATCGCGAGAAGGGCAGGGTCCGACGCAATGCTAGTTTATCGAACGCAGCACTCGGCCATTCAGCGTCGCTCGCCGCGTCTGACTGGGCGGACATGGCAACGCCGGCAGTCGAGTGGTCGATTTTTCTGCACTCAGACCCGTGGTAATGGAACATAACTAAGCCGAGAGGCAAAGATCATATCTAACAAGATCGCAGCGGCAGGAACGTCCCATGAGCGTTTCCGAACTCACGAAGCGCGTTCGGCGCGAGCTGACGTATTTGGACTATCCGGCTCGGGAGTGGACCGTCCCGCGATTAATAGACGGCGTGCCGGTTCTGGACGTGCTGATTGTCGGCGCTGGACAGAGCGGGCTGGGGATCGCCTTCGGTCTGAGGCTGGAGCGTATAACAAATTTCAGGATCATTGATCGTCGTCGGCGCGGGTTTGAAGGACCTTGGCGCAGTTTCGCGCGGATGAAGCATTTGCGCACGCCGAAAGAGGTGACCGGCATTGATTTCGGCGTTCCGAGTCTAACGGTGCGGGCGTGGTACGAGGAAAAATTTGGGCGGCGAGCATGGGATCGCATAGACACCCTCCCTCCGGAAGTATGGCGTTTGTATCTGGATTGGTACCGGGATGTCTTGGATCTCGCGGTTGAAAACGAGGTCGAACTAATTCTGATTGAGCCGGCGGATGACATTTTCCTAGCCCATCTGCGTCGCTCCGATGGGATTGAGCGGGTGCATGCAAGAAAGATCGTTCTTGCAACGGGCTTTGAGGGGAGCGGCAGGTGGCGAGCTCCTAAGTCTCTGGTCGCTCATTTGTCCGCAGCGCTCTATGCACATTCGGCCGATGATATCGATTTTCGCAGGCTTGCGGGAAAACGCATTGGTATCCTTGGTGCCGGTGCATCGGCCTTTGACAACGCAGCTCTCGCACTTGAGGCGGGCGCCGCGCGAGTAGACCTTTGCTTCCGCCGTTCGGAGATGCCGCGAGTTAACCCACTCACCTGGATGAATTTTGCCGGTATGTTGGGCCACTTCGGGGAGCTGACGGACCTGGACCGCTGGCGATTCATGCGCCACATTCTCGAGGAGCTTCCGGTTCCGCCGACACAGGACGCCTATTGGCGATGCCGCAGGTTTGAGAATTTTAGCTGGCACCCCAACTGCGGATGGAGCGTCATTGACGAAGCATGCGGCATTGCGAGGGTCCGAAGCAGCAATCGCACTTTCGAATTCGATTTCATGATATTTGCGAGCGGAGTCGAGACGGACCTCTCGGCGCGTCCGGAGCTCGCCCTATTCTTTGAACAAATAGCCCTTTGGCACGATCGCTTTACGCCTCCATCCGGCGAAGAAAGCGAGTCACTCGCGCGCTATCCCTATTTGGGTCAAGCCTTCGAATTCACGGAGCGGCACCGCGGTGCCGCTCCGTTCCTGCGAGGACTACACAATTTCACGTTCGGAGCGATGCTGAGCCATGGTATTTCGGGAGCGGCCATCACGGGAATAAAATATGGAGTGCGGCGGCTCGTAAACGGGATCGCGCGTGATCTGTTTTGCGAGGAATCGGCCGCTTATTACCAAAATCTGCTATCATACCAAACGCCTGAACTGCGCAGCCTGGATACTGCATTTGTTTGGTTGAGCCAGCTTGGCAGTGACGCTGCCAACTTCGACAGCTTTGCCAATCAGCTGGATCAACATGAGTTTGCCACGCTCCGTGCCTTGTTGCAGCGACCAAGGCCGCAGCATGAATCTCTGACTGTAAAGTCCGCCCGCCCCGCCCGCGCGAAGCGCACCTCACGACCGAAGTGTCTCAAAAAGAAAAAGCGGAAGTGAAACAGCGACGGCGTGCTAGTGAGATGTCTACCGTTTCTTCTAGTGCTCCCGCAGGCACCGCGCGCAGGAAGGCCTATCGAGTATTTCTGGAAGAAATGCCGTTTGACTATAGGTCGATGATGGAGAATATTGCATTTCACTGCCTTGCACATAGTGATCACGGCCTGACGACCACCATCATCGGGAGGTAAGCAATGGCCTTCATCGCGTTTACGAAGGTGATCGATTTTACCACATTGACTGCGGAGCAGCGAAAACAACTCAAGAGCATTCTTGGAAACCGCGAGAAGCAGCTCAAGAAGGCAATCAAGGATGTCGAGAGCGCCCTTGCCAAGCTTGAACGAACAGGCACCAAGGCTCGAAAGCGGGCGAAGGGCAGGCGGTGATCGGACGCTGGTCAATTTACGCTAGGCATGATGTTGAGAGGAGTTGGCTAGCAGTTGCCGTGATCTGGCTCCTCTTTCATTCCTGAAACTGCGCTTAGTTCGTCGACGAGATTCCTGGCGTCTCTTAGATCGGGTGTATCCCGACCTTCTGTGAACCAAGTGTATATTGGCTTTGCGAGGGACCTGGCTTCGAAATATCTGCCTTCGTTACTCCAATGCCGCGCGAGACAGATCGAGGCACGCAACTCCCACCAGCGGGCTTGTTGTTGCCGTGCGATCGCCACGGCTCGCAGCAGTTCTGCCTCTGCCTCGTCACGTCTGCCGAGTTTTAGGTTGATGCTGCCCCGAAGACGATACAACTCGGCCTCAAAGAACCTCTCGCCTGTTGCTTCGGCCAGCTGAACGCCTTCATCCAGCAAGCGCAGTCCAACTTCAGGCTCTCCGAGCTGGGCATGGGCGAAGGCGAGATGGCCCAAATAGAGAGTGCGGCGGCACCGTTCCGAGTTTCGGTAAGTTGCCGCCAAGGCACTGCGCATCAGTTCGATCCCGACTTGAAGATCTCCTCCTTGGGCTAGTAGTGCTCCACGGAAAAAACGTGCTCTTCGTTCAATTGCCGCAAATTCATGCTCGATGCTAAGCGATATCGCCTCGTCGGCGTGAGCCAAGGCGCGCTTTGCGTCGCCCCCTATCGTGCCTAAAACGACTATGTTCCCCAGAGCCAAGGCCGTCGTAAAGCTTTGTTCTCTCGTTCGAGCAAGAGTTTCAGTCCGCTCGACGATTGTTGTAGACTGTTTAGGATAGCCAAGGACTAATAGCGTCGTCGAGAGCCACGCCAGGCTGTTCACCGCATCATCGACTCCGAAGCGGCGATAGGTCGAGATCGTGGCTGGATTGGTTGAGCATAATGCGAGGGCGCGATCGAGGTGTTCGCGTGCTTCGGCGAAGGCACCCGTGAGATGCAATGACTGTCCAATGAAGCGTGTGGCTAGGACGGCCACACCGGGATGATCATGCTCTGCGGCCAACGCGAGGCCGTGCCGGGCATCCTCCAGCGCTGAGCTATACTCCGCGCGCATAGTGTGGGCTAGATAGTTGCCCCACAGGATCGTCATCCGTTCTTCTAGGCTGGCACTTTCGCCAAGCAGCGCGCGAGCACGTGAGAAGACCCGCGACGTTTCAGCCGCGGCATCGCCCTCAGTTGCGGCGACTGCAGGACCAAGAGCCAGATAGAAATCCAGTTCCTTGCGATCGCGTTGCGGCGAGCTGAGCAGTTGCTGGGTCAGCTCCATTCCTCGCGTGAGATGTTTTACAGCCTCGGCATTGGAGGAGCGACCGAGCGCGCGCTTTCCGGCCTTGAGCCAATAGTCCGTAGCCTGCTCAAGCATGCCGGCTTCGGTGAAATGGTGCGCAAGGATTTCAGGGTCGTTCACGGCGGCGTCCTGGAATCCTCCCTCTAGGACGCGGGCTATTTGCGCATGGAGTTGCCGCCGCCGTCTCTTCAACAGGCTCTGATAAGCCGCATCCCGCACCAATGCGTGCTTGAAGCTATAAATGGCATCCGGCAGGTCACCTTGGCGGAAAATAAGCCCGGCCTCCTCGAGCTCGGTGAGGGAATGCTGCAACCGTGTTTCGTCTCGAGCGACCACAGCCCGCATCAAGGAATAAGAAAATTCGCGACCGATGGTGGCGCCAATCTGGGCGATTTCCTTCACTGAGTGCAGGCGATCGAGCCGCGCCATCAGGGAGTCGTGAAGGGTTTCCGGGATGGCAAAGGGCGGTAACGGTCCCTCGAGCTGATAGCGATCCTGATGTTCAACCAGAATGCCTGCTTCGAGGACTGCCTTGGTGAGTTCCTCTACGAAGAGCGGGTTTCCGTCAGTCTTTGTTACGATCTGCTTCATCACGTCGATCGGAAGCGCGCGGCCATTGGCCACCTGCATGGCAACACCTTTGACATCATCCGGGTTGAGCCGTCCGAGCACCAGGCTTCCGACATTTGCGAGACCGGTCCAGGGAGGCTCGAACTCTGGTCGAAAAGTAACCAGCGCAAGGATAGGCAGCTGTCGGGCTCGCTCTACGATGAGGTCGAGCAATTCGAGGGTGGTGTCGTCGGCCCACTGAACGTCTTCGATAAGCAGCAAGATGGGCTGTTTGCGGGAACGGCTCTCGAATTGATCGAGCAGTGCGGCAAGCGTGCGGCGACGCTGCTGGGCGGGGCTTAGCTCCAGTTTTGGATAACGGCCCGCGAATGGGATCGATAGCAGTTCAGCAAAAAGTGGTACCACCGTCTGAACTTGCTGCGCTCTCAATGAGAGGAGCGCCTCCAGCTTGTCAAGCCGCGTCTCGACGGGATCGTCCGCCTTAAATCCGGCGTTCCTTTCCAACTGCTCGACCACGGGATGAAGTGCGCTGTTGGCGTGGTAAGGCGAGCATTGATAACGGAATTGCACGTGTGGTTGGTACTTAGCCGCACGTTCAGCCAGAGCTGCCGCTAAGCGCGATTTCCCGATGCCCGGCTCGCCGGAGATGAGAACGATCTGGCCTTCGCCCGTGCGAGCCAAACGTTGACGTTCCAACAGGAACTCCAACTCGGAATCGCGGCCGATGAGATGGGCGAGTTCTGTCGGACGCACCGCCTCAAAGCGGCTTTCGGAAGCCGAAAGGCCCTGAACGGCCCACGCGCTCACGGGCTCGCTAATGCCTTTGAGGTGGTGGGCGCCAAGGTCGCGAAGACTAAAGATATCGCCAAGAAGACGGCGGGTGGAGTCGGCGACAACCACCGTATTCGGCTCGACCAAGGCTTGCACGCGAGCCGCGATATTAGGAGCGCCCCCAACCACGGAGTGCTCCCGAAGTTTACCCTCGCCGCCCAGGTCGCCGACTACCACCATGCCGGTAGCGATGCCGATACGCACGGCGAGTGGCTCTCCTGCGCGGGTTTCAAGCCGTGCGACAGCAGCAATGATATCCAGCGCAGCTCTCACAGTTCGTTCGGGATCGTCCTCGTGCGCAATGGGATAGCCGAAATACGCTAAGATGCCGTCTCCGCGAAAGTCGGCGAGAAAGCCGTCATAGGAGCGCGTGATACGAGCACAAGCAGCGTGATAGGCGTCGATGACGGCACCCATATCTTCCGGGTCAAGGCGTGCCGCCAGGGCGGTCGAATCGACCAAGTCACATATCATTACCGTGAGGTGGCGCCGTTCCGCGTACTGCGCAATTGCAGCATTCACGACACCGGAGGGAGGGCCGGAGGGAAGCACACTGATTGCGTTCATGAGGCGCTTCCGGTCGCCGAGTGGGATGCCAATCTTTTCGAAGTCGACTTCGGTCAATTGCGGCAACACATCGCAATCTATGGCGTTAGCGATGAACAGGGACTCATGTTGTCCCAGTCCCAGCCTTCTCAGCCAAGTCCCGATTTCCATGGCAGGACCCTGGTGTGTGCGAAAAGCTTCGGCATCTCAAAGCCAAACCTTGGTTCGGGCTTCTTCGACTTGCTCGAAGATCCATTCAGCGGGCAGTTCGACCTTACCCATCCACAATAGCATGCTGTCGGATCTGGGTATGTGAACAGCCTCGCAATTCGTCGTATCGAAATACCCGCGCAATTGCGGTAAGTGTCGTTCCGTCCGACGGCTGGCGTGAGCCGGCTGCTGCCTGGCCGCTTTGGCCTCAAGAGCCAGCACGGACTGACGTCAGCATTGCGTCGGCGTGCCGGGCGGCCGCCAAAGCAAAGCTAGAGAGGACGTGGGTGACGGAGTATCACGTTTCGATGGTCATCGCACTCAGTGCTTGTAAATGCTGCTTAGCTAATGTGACGCTTGGCGCAAAACGGCATCGGGTCAATGCGACCTGACGGGGAGAGCAGTTCTTGGCGCATGCCGGATTTCTTCCATAACAACGCATCCGCGAATGCAGCCGCATTGACCAAGATTGCACCTCGAAAGAGCGTCCGTTAGACCGCACTTGCCTCCAACTCGGTGATCCGCTGGAGTTCGAGCCGCGATTCCTGCAAGTGCTCGGCACGCGCCAGTAAAGCCGAGCCCGCGCCTTCAATGCGAGTTGCTGATCTCGCAAGGGGGATAGGTCCAGAAATCAAGCTCGCCCGGCCCGCGATACGCCCCTCGCGCCCCAAAAAGGTCGACGCGGGGATCGCCAATGCAATAGCCAAATTTGAGAAAGACAAGATTCAACCGGTCTCAATCCCGAAAGGGCTTACTCCCAAATGGGTATTGTAATTGCGCTCCAATGCCAGAGATTGCATTAGTTCCGATTCAGGGCCGCGAGATTCTTTTCACGTGTAAATCGAAGCCTTCATCTCGGGCTATTCAGTAGTGAATAGCGGGAACTGCGAAGCGCTGGTGCAAGCCACGCTCGCGGAGCAGTTTTCGCTGTGTAGAATTTCTCTCGAGCATTTCTCAGAGCAACGAAGTCAGCACCGTCGCAGCTCCTAAAGTTATTTGACAGCACTGATATATTCGTGGGGGATCTCAATGGCGACGCCGTCATCGTCGTCTATGTCGATCAACAAGCTCTATGGCGACAACATCCTCAGTGCAGCGGAGTATAGCTCGCCGCTGACCATTTCCGGTACAGCGACCGTTTCGAACACCTCCGATGCGTACGCAGTCGAGGTCATTGTCAAAAATCAGAGCGGCGCGATCGTCGACACGCTCCGGGTTTACAATCATGGATGGTTTGCGGGATCGTTTCTGCTGCCCATTCCTTGTCAAGCCAACCCCAGCAGCCGCGTGCGCCGCCGTCGTTGGCTCTGTGGGACATCGCATCACCGGGCGCTATCCTGGCGCGGTCAATCGGCATCTTGGCATCGGCTGCTGGGAGCTCGTCCGCGGCTCCATTGACGACGCTTCGCACGTCAAGTTCGTGCAGGTCATGCCCAATCAGCGCCAGGAAAGTGCTGTGGCTTTCCGCCACTTACTTTGCCAAGGCTCAGAGCCCGTCTTGAGCATGTGATGAGACAATGGCCCGTGCCACCGCTCAAGAGTTGCAAACGCCAAGCCTGCGCGAAATCTTCACTAGGCATACAATTCCAAACCAACGGCAAAGCCGAGCTCTTTATCCAAAGCGCACTTCGCGAATGGGCTTATGCCAAGCCAATCAAAACTCCCATCCAATGAATACGAGCCGAGTTAGATGTTTCATGAAAAATTCTCCGGCAATTTGCAAGAGCCCAATGCAAACGCGTTCATCCGCAGGATCATCCCCTAGGCTGTTTCCAGCTACCAGCCGTCCTCGCTATTGGCGCAGGAACCTGAGGACCTGATCGAAGAACTCAAACCGCTTCTTCTCGAACAGGACAAAGTGAGTGGCATCTGTGATGAGCACGTTCTTCTTGGTCGGCGCGTGGATGAGATCGCGCATCAGCCCTTCACGATCCTCTTGATAGGACCAGGTGTCGAAAGTGCCGCCGATGATCAATGTGGGCGCATAGATGTTGGCGGCATTCCAAAGTGGCCTGCCGGTCGCCTGATAGAACGAGTCTTCCAATACACCGTTCGGCGCTCGAAGACTTGGAGGTGATCGCGAGTTGCTGGTTGGATCGGTGGCAAGACAGGCGTTCCAGAACTCGGCAGGTAGAGCCGGATCGCGATATTCATCCTTGTTCTCGACAGGGATTTCGCCGTTCCAACGGCCGGTATTCGCGGCCTCGGAAGCAAGGCGATAAGCTCCAAGCGAGAAGTTGAATTCGCGAGGTTTGCGCTTGTTCTGCAGCGAGCTGCCGGGTCCCAGGTTCGTGTGATCGTTGAAATTGTAGAGCGGCGCGTAGAGCACGAGCTTCCGCACGTTCTCCGAGTGCAAAGACGCGTAGTAGCCCGCTATCATCGCGCCCCATGACCAGCCGATCAGGGTCACCCTCCTGATGCCGCGTTTGGTCTTTATAGCGTCGACCATGGCTTCCACGTCTCGCAAGGCGAGATAGGAGCGCGTCAGAGGTTGATTTTTTGCGGGCGGATCGTCCATCGCAGCCTCGCGAGTCGAGCCGCCATAGTTGCGATAATCTCCCATATAGACGACGTATCCCTGGTTCACCAACCAATCGGCCCAGGAGTAGTCCTGATAGGAAAGATCGAAATCGCAGATCGAAGGGCTGGTCGCCCCGTGCAGAAAAAGGATGACGTTGTCGTCCGTAAAAGTTGCGTTGCCTTCCGCCATCTTCTCGCGGAGGAAGAGTTTGATGTCGGGATCCAGCGCATCGATCTGCGTGTCGGCTTTTGCGATCTTTGCTTGCTGGGCGTCGGCCGTGGTAGCCACCGAACTGCAGGCGACGAGGATAGCGGCAGCTAGGCGAAAGGCCGCATGCGGTGAAGTCTGGCGCATGTTCCCCCTCCGACTTCGTTGTCCAAGATTACGCGGCTGGGTAGTCGTATCAACAGTCTCGACGGCAAAAAAATCCCGAAGTCCAGGGGAATAAATCGGAAACAGCCAATTGAGTGCGAAAGCAATTCGGACGCGGAACTTAGCTTAAAAGCCATGTATGGCTGCTGCATTTCCTGCCATTCTGCTATGCTGGTCAAGGAGGAGCCTGGCTGGGGCCGCGGATGCAAGGTCGGTTGGCATCATGCATCGATGCTCCCGGCTTGCACAGAAAGCAGCTCTGCGACCGAACGTGCACCGCTCGATTCCGGTCGAGAGGGATTAGTGCCGTCTGCAAACTAGACTGGTTGATGTATCTTGTGCGCCCTGACGTCCAGTCCACTAGCCGATTCATCCTTGCTTGAGCCAGATTCGGGTCGCTTCTCGTTTCGCCGACACTGGCGGGCCTGATCAGTCCTTGCGGACGAGTGTCCCCACATGTTCACCCAGCAGCGCTCGCTCTAGCAGCGCGGGCTTGAGCCCGTTGATGATCTGGAATTTCTTGACTTGGCGAGCGTTGGCGAGCAGATCGATCAGGACACGATCGAAGGGAAGCGTCGGCAGGTTGAGCGTTCTGAGTTCGGAGACCGTGATCTCGCTGATAAACTTGGCATCTGGGTTGAGCTTTGGATCGGCGTCGTAGAGGCCGTCCACGTCCTTGATCAGGGTATGTGTGGCGCAGCCGTAGCATTCTGCTAACAGGAAAGTACCGGCATCGGTCCGATGCGGCGGGATGCGCCCTAAGCGGGGTGTTTGCTCCCAAATTGAGAACGGGGGGTCTCCATTGCAGATCACGCCCGGAGCCGATCTGATGAAGAAGGGCAGCATGTGCCCGAGAATTTCGGGTGGAATGGCGACGACGCCGTATGGTGCCAGCAATGTACCAAGGAGATGCGCATTTCCGAGCGCGTCGATGATCCGGAGTTGGGCCAGCACGCCGGTCGGCAGGCCGAGATCCATGCCGATCGAAGTCACATGGCGGCTGCGCACGCCGCCACCGGTGCCGATCACGAGTTTGAAGTTTTCGAGTATTCTGGCAAGAGATTCGACTAACGGGTAAACGGTTTTCTTCCCTTGGTCGATGATGGAGCGTCCGCCAATCTTGATGACGTGGCAGAATGGCAGCATTGGCACGACTGGGGTTTCAGTGGATGACATGACCTGCTTATCGAGCAGGCTCTCGCGCATCAGCATCGATTCGACGTGACGACGCTTGTCGATCGGGATTTCCCGATTCTCAGGGACTTTGGTCATGGTGCAAACCTCCCTTCAAGCCGTAATCACGGTTCCGACTTGCTCGCCGTTGAGTGCGCGCGTGAGGTTGCCCCGCTTCAAGCCGTTAATCACCTGAACCGAGCGGCGGTTTTTGGCATTCTTCATGAGCTGGAATACGGTCCGCTCCAACACCACGTCGACAAGATCAAGCGCAATGAGTTCGTCGACCGTAATCCTTGGAATGAACTTGGCCTTCGAGTCCTTCTTCGGGTCTGCCGTGTAAAGGCCCTCTTCATCCTTGACGTAGATCATTGAGCAGGCGCCCAAGGTCTCGCTTATGAGGTAACATCCGGCGTCGGTCCGGTGCGGTGGAATGCGGCCGATCTCGGGGTTGGGCTGCCAATAGGCGTACGGGGGCATACCGACGCAAACGCAAGCTCGGCGCTCGGCGAGGTAAAGTGGCATCTGGGCGAACTGAGCTGGCTCGATGGATGGAATTCCATGCTTGGCGAGCAAATAGTGGATCATCTTTGCGTTCTGGATGCTCACGAAGAACCCGAGCACGCTCAGCACTCCGGTCGGCATGCCCAAGTCGAGCCCAACGCTGTAGGCATGGCGGGCCCGGGTGCCGGCTCCAGTGCCGATGATCATCTTGTGCTTGGAAAGGTTTTCGACGATCTCGTCTACAAGCGGAAATACGGCCTCACGACCGCGATCGATGAAGCTTTGTCCGCCAATCTTGACGACGTTCGCATCCGGCAGGATCTGGATCACCGGCTGTCGATCGAGCCGCGCCATCTCCGCTTCGTCGGTGTCGCTGCCAACCACGAGCGCAGAGGTTAGTCGATCCAAGGTTTGGTTTTCCATCTTGCGTCTCCTGTCGAGAGGGCGCGGTTTCGTGATTACCGTCCGGGTGCTGTAACGCTGGATCCGGCGAGTGGCGGCACCTGCCTCGGTGTGTCCCAGAGTTTGATGGTGCCGTCCATGGCGGCGGTCGCCACAATCTTTCCGTCATGCGAGAACGTGACGAAGTGGATGCGCCTGAGATGTCCTTTGAGCGCGGCCGTTTGCCGGCGGGTTGCGACATCCCAGAGGCGCACTGTGTTATCGAGGCCAGCCGATGCGAGCATTTTGCCGTCGGGCGAGAACGCGCAAAAACGGGCCCAGGCGGTGTGGCCTTTGAACGGCGCCAACTCCTTGCGCGTCTCAACTTCGAAGAGCTGTACATCATTACTTGCACCGGCTGATGCCAGCAGCTTGCCATCCGGGGAGAATGTCACTGAGTGGACCGGCCCAGTATGCACATCGATAGTGGCCACCTCCTTTGCCGAGGAGACATCCCAAAGCTTTATGGTACCGTCGATGCTGCCTGACGCGATCAGCCGGCTGTCGGGGGAGAATGCCAACGCCTTCACGCCGCCGGTGTGGCCCGTGAGGGTGGCGATCTCTCGATGGCTGCCGATATCCCAGAGCTTGATGGTTTCGTCGTAGCCCGCAGAAATCGCCGTCTTTCCGTCGGGCGCGTAAGCCACGGCGCGGATGATGTTCGTGTGGCCCGCGAGTGTGGCGATCTCCTTCCCAGATGGCAGCTCCCAGAGCTTGGCGGTGCGGTCGTAAGAACCTGTCATGAGGATTTTGCTGTCGGGCGAGATCGCGAGCGTAACAACTGCGCCGCTGTGGCCGGCAAGAGTCCGAAGCTCGTTGCCCGTCGCAACATCCCACAATTTAATCGTCTTATCGTGGCTTGCTGAAGCGAGCATCCGATCGTCGGGCGTAAAAGCCACAGCGGTCACGAAAGATTTGTGCCCTTTCAGCGATGCCCGTTCCTCACCCTTCGGCCCGATCTCCTCAGGTGCGGGCTCGATGCCGGACTTCAACAATTGATCAACATCCCAAATCTTGGCGAGATGATCCATCGTCGCCGTCGCGAGGGTTTTGCCATCCGGCGAGAAGGCCACTCCACGGACGCGGTCACCGACCCCGCTCCATCGCACAACGAGATCTTCGCCAGTTGCGGCGTCCCAGATCCGCAGCGAATTGTCTACGCTTCCGGCGGCCACAAGCTTGCCGTCCGGTGAAAACGCGACGCACAGAACCTCGCTTGTCGAGCCCTCAAGTATCGCCTTCTCCTTGCGCCGGGCGACATCCCAAAGCCGCACGGTCGTATCCATGCTGCCAGTGACAAGCGTGGTGTCATCGGGCGAGAATGCAATGCCGCGGACACCATGCTCGTGGCCTTCGAGCGTTGTGAGCTCCTGGCCGGTGGCGACATCCCACAGCTTGGCGGTGTAGTCGTTGCTGCCAGAGGAAAGAATCCTGCTGTCATGGCTGAATGCCAATGAGCGCACAGCGCCATTGTGTCGAAGCGTAGCGCGCTCCTTTCCAGTGGCCACGTCCCACAATTTGATCGTGTTATCGTGGCTCCCGGAGGCAATGGTTTTCCCATCAGGTGCGAAAGCAAGGGACCGGATCATGTTCGTGTGGCCCCTGAACGTGGCCAACTCGCGCCCCGAAGCCCAGTCCCAAAGCTTCACAGTGCTGTCATAGCTTCCTGTCGCCAGAGTTTTGCCGTCGGGCGAGAAACGGACTGCCTCGACCGTTGCCTCATGACCTCTGAGCGTTACGATCTCGGCGCCCGTCGTTGCATCCCAAATCCTCGCCGTCTTATCGTAGCTGCCCGTGGCGACATACCGCCCATCGGGCGAATAGTCGATCGACGCGAGAGCCAAGGTGTGGCCTTTCAGTGTGGCGCGGACCTGTGCAACGGCTGGTACGGCTGCAAGGGTCGTCGTGGCGAAAATCAGCACGAGCGCCACTGCTCTCTGAAAGCGCGGGATCGGCATTTGGGTCTTCCTCCCATATTGCTCGTTCAACCGGCAATTCCGCTGAACGCAACAACCACCGCGAAGCCGTAGTGGTTCCGGCCTCACATCGGAATGGCTGTCGTGTCGGCGCCATTGGCTTGAGGGAAGGCGGCCCCAAGCGTCTGCCTATCGAACCCCACGGTCTTGATCACCGCGTAAACCGGCGTGCCTGGCGTCAAACCAAGCGTCTCGACCGACCGCTGCGTCAGACGCGCTAGGATCGCCTGCCCGCCGCAATCGAGACGCAGATCCAGGATAGGCCCACGCTGCGGAGCGAGCTCCGCAACGACTCCGCGCAATACATTCAGCGCGCTAAGTCCTTCAGGGCGGCGCGTGCTGATCATTACGTCGCGAGCGCGGATATGCACCCGGACCTTGCTGCCAGGAATGCGCTCGTTGAGACGCGGAACCCAGAGCCTGCCTCCGCAGAGGCCCAATACGGTCAGCCCAAATTGCTCGTCGTGCTCGAGGATCTCGGCTTCGAGAACAGCCCCTGCCTCCACAAGATTGGTGAACGGGACCAGATCCAGGCGCGCCATGATATCGGAGGTCGGTCCCGTCGCTACGACGACACCATCTGTCATCACGACCATAGTGCTCGCCAGACGTGCAACTTCCGGCACCGAATGGCTGACATAGATAATGGGCACTTCGGTCTCGTCGCGCAGGCGCTCCAGATAAGGCAGGATCTCAGCCTTCCGCGCTTCGTCGAGTGAAGCGAGCGGCTCATCCATCAGCAGCAGCCGTGGCGTAGCCAGCAAGGCCCGTCCTATCGCGACTCGTTGTTTCTCGCCGCCGGAAAGCGAGCCCGGACGACGATCAAGTAAATGGTCGATCCCGAGCAGGTCGACGATCGGTGCAAGCTGGCCAATGCGTTTGCTCGCCGGCGTGAACCACCAGCCGTATAGGAGGTTCTGGCGCACGGTAAGATGTGGGAACAGCCGCCCCTCCTGGAAAACATACCCGACCCGGCGGCGATGCTTTGGCACAAACACCTTATGCTTTGTGTCGACGATAACGTCGCCGTTCAACGAGATATAGGCGCGGTCAGGGCGAATAAGGCCGCCAATAATGTTGACCAGCGACGTCTTGCCGGAGCCGGACTGGCCAAAGAGCGCGGTGATCCGCCCGTCACTGATAAAGTGGGCGTTGAGCTCGAACGAGCCGAGACGGTGCTGTACGTCGACTTGGATCATCGCTTCACTCCGATACGCCGTCCGACGAAGTAGCCGATTGCGTCCGAGATGAGCAAAGCGGACATCGATACCACAATCGCAATCACCGTGAGGCGGAACGCGGCAATGTCGCCACCCGGTACCTGTGTGAACGTGTAGATAGCCGAAGGAAGCGTCTGGGTTTCGCCCGGAATATTTGAAACGAAGGTGATGGTCGCGCCGAACTCTCCCATGGCGCGCGCGAACGAAAGAATTGTGCCAGCGATGATGCCCGGCAAAATGAGCGGCAAGGTCACCGTCACGAAGACCCAGCCGGAATTGGCGCCGAGCGTTCCGGCCGCGTCCTCGAGCCCGCGATCGATTGCGTCTATGGACAACTGCAGCGCTCGGACCAAGAGTGGGAATCCCATCACGGCGCAAGCGAGCGCTGCGCCGGTCCACCGGAAGGCAAACACTATTCCAAGGTTGTCGGCGAGGAAGGCGCCGAGCGGTCCTCGCCGGCCAAACAAGAGAAGGAGGATATAGCCTGTAACCACGGGCGGAAGAACCAGGGGCAGAAACACAATTCCGTTCAAGATCGGCTTGCCCCAGAATTGTCCCCGAGACAGCAGCATGGCTACGACAACCCCCGGCGGCAGGCTCGTCACGGTCGCCCACAAAGAAACCCGTATGCTTAGTTCGACGGCGACTTGTTCTTCGGGCGTTAGCGTGAGCATGGCTGGCCTCACTTCAGTGTCGTGAATCCTTCCTTCTCAAACTTAGTGCGCGCCTCCGGCGTCTTGAGCATATCGACGAAGGCACCCGCGGCCGGCTTCGTCGAACTGGCTGTGACCGCGATCGGATAAACGATGCGAGGGTGCGTGTTCTCCGGGAAGGTCCCCACGCGCGATACGTTTGGGTCCGACGCTGCATCGGATTCGTAGACGATGCCGAGCGGGGCTTCGCCTCGAGAGACCATGATCAGCGCGGCGCGGACGTTTTCGGCTTGGGCGATGCGGCCCTTGAGCGACTGCCAGACGCCGAGCGCCTCTAGAGCCGCCCGGCCGTACTTTCCGGCCGGGACCGCGTCCGTGTCGGCCATCGCGAGGCGTCCCTGTCCAAGAAGCGACACTAAGGGAAATCCGGGCGCGATATTCACATGGAGGTCGGTGCCTTTTGACGAAATAAGCACAAGGCGGTTGCCGACGAGATCCGAACGCGTTTCCGGCTTGATCAGCTTGCGTTCGGCGAGATAGTTCATCCAATCCTCATCGGCAGAGATGAAGAGGTCGGCTGGCGCTCCCAGCTCGATTTGCTTGGCGAGCGCTGAGCTCGCGGCGTACGAGATTGCGGCATGTTTGCCCGTGCGTTCGTGCCATTGGGTGTTGATCTCGTCGAGGGCAGTTTTCAGGCTGGCCGCGGCAAAGACGAGCACGTCCGCATGCTGGGCCTGAGCCGGTCGCGCATTGCCAGTGTAAACTAGGGCAAGTAGAGCCGCGCAAAGCAAAAGGCACGTGGCGCTTCGGATCTTCGCCCCCGAACGTAGGCACGGCTGAGAGGCGGGTTTCCGGCGCACGCGTTCAGGCATTCTGACATGGGTGTTAGGCACGGACCCTCCAGCCGGAATGCTCTCGCCTTGTGACAGCGTCCCTGAGTAACTTTCACCAAAGCCAAACGTTGCAAACGCAAGCGGCTCCCGAACCCATTCGGGGAAGACATAAATGGTCAAGGCTTCGAAGGGCCCAGGTGCAATCGCCCACCCTGAGCTACCGGCGGGCACCGCATATCGAGTGATCGGCGCGGACGGCGTCGAGCGAACCATGTCAGATTTGTCAGACTGGATCGTGGCCATCCGATCCGGCGCGGTCGAACCCCGGTCGTTGTTCCTGGACCATGAAACGCAGCGCTGGCGCCCAGTATCGGAGCTGAACATTTTTGACGAAGCCAAGCAAGCCGAAGAAGTGAGGGAAGCTCGCTACCGAAGCAACCGCTCGAAAGCGGAGAGCGGCCGGTCAGCCATTCAGGGATTAGGCTCGGGACCAGAAAATTTAGCGAAGCGATCGCGGAGCTCTACGCTGGTCTGGGCAATCGCGGCCGCGATGGCGCTCATTGCTTTCATGGCCTGGACCGCAGGATCCGCTCTGATTGCCGCAGTTCAAACCCTTATTCGCCAAACGCCGGACCCGGTCCGAATTGGTGGAGCGGCCGTGCTCTTCGTCATTCTAGCCGAGGAGTTCTATTGGTTCTCGCTAATGATATTTGGGGTACGAACGGGCTTCGTTCGGCGCTTTGCGCTGCAAGCTCTGTCGCTGCTAACCGCTTGCGTCCTGCTCTATGCGGCGTTCACGTTCTTTTCGACTGAAACTTTTGAGCCCAGTCTTCGGTTCTTCGCGACATACGCTGCTTTTGCTGGCGCTGCGTACGCGATGTCTCTCTTACTCTGGTCGATCCTTCTGCTGCGGAGGTCGGACGCGACACCTGCTAAAAAGGTGCTTGCCAGCTTGATCGCGTCAATAATGCTAGTCGGCACCTTCTACATGGCGGTCACCCCGTCTGTGCGACCCGAAACACAGACTGACAGGACCTTTCAGCCGCAGGACCGCAGATGAGTTCCTGCGATGTCCCTACGCTAATAGCCCCAACGCCAACCGGGGTGCCGCCAACGCCAGCCCCGATAACGGTGCCCACCCGGATAAGCGTACCGCTGAGCGTAAGCGTACCGCCAACGCCAGCCAGGGTGGTGCCGCCAGCCGGGATAGTACTGCGCTTGGGTGAGGGACGCCTCCGGCTGCGCCAGCCGAGCCGGGCCGGGAGCGGCGTCGGCACCGCCGACGCCAAGCCAGAGGAATAAGAAGCCTGAGGCGAGGATGGATAGGCAACGCATACGTAACCTCCTCGATGGAAAGGGAACCTTTCAAAACCACCAAGGATAACGCTTGAGAGGCTCTTCAAGCTCCTAGCGCAATTTTTGCCAATTTCCCCAGGCGGGCCTACAGTATGCGCAGGTGGATGATCCCCCATGTTGAATGCGATCCGCGCCGGGGGCGTTCTTTTGATCGCGGCCGCCGCGGCCGCGTGGTACGCATATGACCAGGCCGGGGCTACCCGTACTCGCGACGATGCGGATGTAGCAAGTGCCTATCGTGGCGGGGGTGGAGGCGGCGGCGGAGGCGGAGGAGGAGGCGGCGGTGGCCGCGGCAGGCATCGCTTCAGTGGGCCGATCGACGTCGTCACGACTCCAGTGGTCCGTCAGGATGTGCCGGTTAATGTTGACGGCATTGGCACCGTTGAAGCTTTCAATACTGTCACGGTGAGAGCGAGAGTCGACGGTCTCCTCCAGAAAGTCGAATTCACTGAAGGTCAGGAGGTAAAGGCTGGTGATCTGCTGGCCCAGATCGACCCGCGTCCCTACGAGGCCAAGCTCAGCCAGGTCCAAGGCATAAAGGCGAAGGACGAAGCTCAACTGGCCAACGCGAAGCTCGATCTCGATCGCGCTGTCAAGCTTGGTCAGTTTGCAACGCAGCAGACCGTGGACACCCAGCGGGCGGTGGTCCGGCAACTGGAAGCGGCCTTGCAGACGGACCAGGCGAATATCGATGCCGCCGCGTTGGAACTCGAATACACCAGCATCCGGGCGCCGATTTCCGGGCGCACAGGAGTTCGGCTCATTGACGCGGGAAATTTCGTTCGCGCGCGGGAGTCGAGTGGAATAGTCATCATCACGCAATTGGAGCCGATCTCGGTCGCCTTTTCTCTACCCCAACAGCATCTCGAGACGGTGAATCGCGCGCTCGCCAAAGGGAAAGTTGCGGTGGCGGCGCTTGATGCAGACGGGAAGAGATTGTGGGAAGAGGGCGTCCTTGCGGTTCTCGATAATCGCATCGATCCTCAGACCGGCACGATCAGACTCAAGGCCACCTTCGCCAACACCGAGCGCAAGCTTTGGCCGGGGCAGTTCGTCAACGTCCGTGTAAGGCTCGACACCGTCAAGGACGGCACCGTCGTGCCCAGTGCCGCCGTCCAGCGTAATTCAAGCGGCACGTTTGTTTACATGGTCGATCCCGAGAACCGGGTCGAGATGCGACCGATCCGAGTCGGCCAGATCGAAGGCAACGTGGCACTTGTCGAATCCGGCCTCGAACCTGGTCAGAAAGTCGTTGTCACCAGCCAGGAGCAACTGCGGCCGGGCGCGAGTGTGACTCCGACTGAGGCTACGGCTGACGCCGAAAGCGGCATCTCCGCCCCACAGATCACGTCCCCAACGCGTCCAGAAGCAGCGCCGAATCGGCGGCATCGGCGGCCGCCATGAGCGTGTCCGCGCCCTTCATCGCCCGTCCGGTCGCGACCTCATTGATAAGTGTCGCGATCCTTGTTGCCGGAGCGCTTGGATTTCGTTTGCTTCCAGTCTCCTCATTGCCGGAGATCGACTTTCCGACGGTCCAAGTCTCGACACAGCTTCCCGGTGCAGGCCCGGACACAACTGCATCGCTGGTCACGACGCCGCTCGAGCAGCAGTTGGGACAGATCGCAGGTTTGTCGCTGATGACGTCGACAAGCTCGTTTGGAATCAGCGTGATCACCATGCAATTCGTCCTTGACCGGGACATTGACGCGATTGGGCAGGACGTACAGGCGGCCATCAACGCAGCTGCAGCTTCGCTGCCAAGTGGCCTTCCATACCCGCCAGTGTACAAAAAAGTGAATCCGGCGGACCAGCCGATCCTCATCCTGGCGCTTACGTCCGACACGCAGCCGATCACGAAAGTCCAGGATCTCGCCGATACGGTGCTGGCGCAGAAGCTGAGCGAAGTAACCGGCGTCGGCGCGGTGATGATCCAGGGCGGGCAGAAGCCTGCGGTGCGGATCCAGGTCAACCCAGTCCAGCTCGCGGCATACGGTCTAAGCCTGGAACAGGTCCGTACAGCCCTGGGTCGCACGAATGTTGATCAACCTAAGGGCAGCTTCGACGGCCCCCACCAAGCATTCATGATAGGGGCTAATGACCAGGTTCTGGCACCTGACGCCTATACAAACGTGATCCTTGCGTACCGAAACGGAGCTCCCGTCCGCGTAGGCGATGTCGGTAGCGCGGTCTATGGGGCCGAGAACGCGAAAGTCGGCGCTTGGTTCAACGGTCGACCAGCCGTCATACTCGACATTCAGCGCCAGCCCGGGAGCAACACTATCCAGACGGTCGACCGGATTCACGAGCTTCTGCCGCGGCTGCGAGCGGCCCTGCCGCAAGACATTCGGTTGACGATCCTGAGTGATCGCACTGAGACCATTCGGGCCAGCATTGCCGATGTCGAGTTCACGCTGATGCTCACCGTCGGATTGGTCGTGCTCGCGATTTTTCTGTTTCTCCGTCGCTTCTGGGCGACGGTTATCCCGAGCGTCGCCATCCCGCTTTCGATCATCGGTACGTTCGGCGTCATGTATTTGGCGGGATTCAACCTCGACAATCTCTCCCTCATGGCGCTCACGGTCGCGACCGGCTTCCTGGTCGACGACGCGATCGTCATGATCGAGAACATCGTGCGCCATATCGAGGCTGGAGAGGCACCGCTGGAAGCCGCCTATGAGGGCGCACGTCAGATCGGGTTCACCATCATCTCCCTGACGGTCTCGATTATTGCGGTGTTCATCCCGCTTCTGTTTATGCAGGGAATCGTCGGGCGACTGTTTCGGGAATTCTCGCTGACACTGTCGGTTACCATCGTTGTGTCGGCCATCGTATCGCTGACGCTCACCCCAATGATGTGCGGGCACCTCTTGCGTAGGGAGCAGGAGCAGCCCAGCAACGCGTTCCTGCGTGCCTCTGAGCGGGCATTCGCGACGAGCCTAGCGCTCTACGAACGAAGCCTCGCGTGGGTGATGCGGCAAAAGGCAACCACTCTCGCGGTTGCATCGGCGACACTGGTCGCTACCGTGGCGCTGTACGTGCTGGTTCCTAAGGGCTTCTTGCCTGTCCAGGACACGGGTGTCATCGTTGCGACGACGGATGCGGAGCCCGGAATTTCGTTTCAGAAGATGGTGCGGCTGCAGATGAAGGCCGCTGAGATCGCCCGCCGCGATCGAGATGTCGGTGGCGTTGACTCGTTCGTTGGCGTCGGACTTGTCAATGCGACACCGAACACCGGGCGCATGACAATCGTGCTCAAGCGACGCGACCAACGGACCGACACGGCTGCCGAAATCGCAGGGCGGCTCCGTACCGCTATGGCGGAGGTGGAGGGCCTCTCGGTCTACCTCCAGCCCGCACCCGAAATTCAGATTGGGACGCGCACCAGTCGAACGCAGTACCAATACATCATGGTCGACGCAAACCCGGTGGAGTTGGCCGAGTGGGCACGGCGGTTGCTCGAAAAACTGCGCTTGACGCCGTTGCTCCAGAACGTAGCGAGCGACCAACAGCCGGGCGGCCTCGCTGCCGACGTGGTTATCGATCGCGACAAGGCCGGACGCCTTGGAGTGCTCTCGCAGACAATAGACGATACGCTTTACGATGCCTTTGGGCAGCGTCAAGTCTCGACCATCTATACGCAGCAGAACCAGTATCACGTCGTATTAGAGGTGGCGCCGGACTTCCAGCTCGATCCAGCTGACTTGGGACGCCTTTACGTGCCATCGAGTCAGGGCGCACAGGTTCCGCTCGAAAGCTTCGCCACGGTAAGGCTTGGTAACGCGCCACTTGCGATCACACATCAGGGCCTTTTTTCGTCCGTCACGCTCTCCTTCGACCCGGCGCCGGGTGTCTCACTCGGACGGGCGGTGCAGACCTTGCGCGAAGCAGAGGCGGCGATTGGCATGCCCAATTCCGTCATCGGCTCATTCGCCGGTGAGGCCGCCGAGTTCCGAGCCTCACTCGCAAGTGAGGTTTGGCTCATCCTCGCCGCCGTGGTCGCTGTCTACATTGTACTCGGCGTGCTCTACGAAAGCACCATTCACCCGATTACGATCCTGTCGACCCTACCTTCCGCGGGAATCGGCGCCTTGATAGCGCTTATGATCACGGGAAACGACCTGTCACTGATCGCGGTGATCGCTATCATCCTCCTCATCGGGATCGTTAAGAAGAACGCGATCATCATGATCGATTTCGCTTTGGATGCGGAGCGGACGCGAGGGCTGCGTCCGGAGCAGGCGATCTTCGAGGCCTCGCTCAAGCGCTTCCGTCCAATTATGATGACGACTATGGCGGCCCTTCTTGGATCCATTCCTCTCGCGCTCGGGACCGGTCCAGGATCAGAGCTGCGCCGTCCACTTGGCATTGCGATCATCGGTGGTTTGTTGCTCAGCCAATTCCTGACGCTCTACACGACACCGGTCATCTACGTTGCGCTCGACCAAGTCCGGGCGCTGCTTCGCCATCGCTTGCGAATGAGTCCGGGAGCTGCGGAATGAGGTAGCACGAGCCAAAACGATCGGAGTTCATGGTGGGCTATCTGGAAACGTGCCTGCGACGACCCGTCGGCGTCAGCTTGCTGATGCTCGCGCTGCTGCTGAGCGGTGCACTGGCGTCTCGATTTCTGCCCGTGGCATCACTGCCGCAGGTGGATTATCCGACCATCATGGTAACGGCGGAACTTCCGGGCGCCGAACCGCAGACGATGGCCACCGCCGTCGCCGCGCCGCTGGAGCGGCGCATCGGGCAAATCGCCGGTATTACAGAGCTCACCAGCACGAGCCTTCTCGGCATCACCACCGTCGTCGCCCAGTTCGAGCTTAACCGCCCGATCAACGCCGCGGCTCGCGACGTGCAAGCAGCCATCAACGCGGCAGCACCCGATCTTCCGGCGGGTATGTCGCACCCACCAACCTGGCGCAAGAATAATCCATCGGCAGCGCCGGTCCTGATCTTGGCGCTGACATCCACGTCGCTTCCGTCTGGCGTGGTCTACGAGGCGGCAGAAACGATTCTGGCGCAACAGCTTTCCCAGGTAGAGGGCGTGGGTCAAGTCACGGTCAACGGCTCCGAGAAGCCTGCCGTGCGTGTGCAGGTCAACCCGGCTGCGATTGCCTCGATGGGACTCGGTCTTGAGGATGTGCGAGCCGCCTTGAATGCCATCAACGCAACGGGACCCAAGGGACGCATCGACGCAACGGACGGCTCATATGTCATTCGCGTCAACGATCAAATGCGCTGGGCCGACGAATATAAGTCAGTGATCGTCGCCACCCGCCACGGCACGCCGATCCGACTCGATGCGGTCGCATCGGTCGTCGACAGCGTCGAGAACGTCCGCACCTCGGGGTGGTTCAACAATCAGCCGGCCGTGCTGGTCTTCGTTTTCAAGGAGGTCAACGCCAATGTGATCGAGACGGTGGATCGCATCCGCGCGCTTCTTCCGACACTACAGGCATGGCTCCCGCCGGCCGTTGATCTGTCGGTGATGAGCGATCGAACGGAGACGATCCGCGCCAGCGTGCACGAGATAGAACTCTGCCTCCTGATCAGCCTCGGACTTATTGTGGCTACAGTATTCCTGTTCTTGCAGCGGCTCTGGGCCACCTCGGCCGCAGCAATTACCATCCCGCTGTCGATTGCCGGTACCTTCAGTGCGATGTATCTGCTCGGTTACAGCATCGACAACCTGTCCTTGATGGCGCTCACGGTTGCAACAGGGTTCATTGTCGATGACGCCATCGTGGTCATTGAAGCGATCAGCCGTCGGATGGAAAATCGCGAGTCGCCGCTCCAGGCAGCGCGCCAAGCCGCTCGCCAGATCGGTTTCACCGTCGTTTCGATCAGTGTGTCCCTGATCGCCGCCTTGATCCCGCTTCTGTTTATGGGGGGCATGATCGGGCGGCTATTCCGCGAGTTTGCCGTCACGCTGGCGCTGGCCATCGCGATCTCCGCGATGGTGTCCCTGACATTGATTCCGGTCATGAGCGCCTATCTCGGTCATGCGCGCAGGGGAACGGGGAAACCCGCGTTTGATCTCATTTTCGAGAAGCTTCTCGCCGCATACGAAGCCGCCCTCGTGGTCGTCCTGCAACATCGCAACGCGACTCTCGCCGCGATGGGGGCAACCGTCCTCGCCACCGCTGTTCTCTGGATCCAAGTGCCAAAGGGATTTTTCCCTCAGCAAGACACGGGCGCCATTGTTGCCATCGCTGAAGCGCCGATGACCGTTTCATTCCAAGCGATGACGCGGAGGGTACGGGCGCTCATGAGCGTCCTTCTCAATGATCCGGCGGTCGCGAGGGTGGGGAGCTACACCGGTCAATCAGGCACCAGTTCGAACCAGGCCCGCATCTTTATCGCCTTAAAGCCACATGCCGAGCGCGGTCTCGACACGGATCACGTCATCGCGCGCCTGCGCCGAGCGACGCGCGAGGTGCAGGGAGTTGCACTCTATATGGTGCCTGTCCAGGAGTTGCGCGTCGGCGGCCGGATCTCCAAGGCACAATATCAGTACACCATCACGGGACGAGATCTGGGTGAATTGGAGATATGGGCAGGGCGCCTTGTAGAGCGTCTGAATGACTTCCCGGATCTTCGCGACGTAACGACCGATCTCGAGGTAGGCGCCTTGCAGGCGATGCTTGTCATCGACCGCGACGCGGCCGCGCGGCTCCAGGTGGCACCGAACGATATCGACCAGACTCTCTATGATGCCTTCGGCCAGCGTCTTGTATCCTCAATCTACGCTCCCCATTACACGTATCACGTCGTCCTTGAGGCCGCTCCTGAGCTGCAGGAAGACCCGTCTTCGTTGGCGAAGCTGTACGTCGCGGGGCCAGGCGGCAAGCAGGTCCCGCTGGGGAATGTCGTTCGAATCGAGCATGGCGTCCAAATGAGTGCCGTCGCCCATCAAGGGCAAGCCCCGGCGGTGACGCTCACGTTCTCGATGCGGCCCGGCCTACCCATCCAGCGGGGTACAGAGATCGTCGAGCGCGTGGTCCGCGAACTCGGCCCGCCAAGCCATATCCAGGGCAGTTTTCAAGGCAATGCACGAGCATTCACGGACTCACTCGCCACGCAGCCCGTGCTGATCGCCGTGGCGCTTTTCGCCGTGTACGTGATGCTCGGTATTCTCTACGAGAGCACTATCCATCCCGTGACGATCCTGTCGACCCTCCCGTCAGCCGGGGTCGGCGCCATCCTGGCGCTCTGGGCGATTGGGCGCCCGCTCGATCTCATTGGCGTGATCGGAATCATTCTGCTCATTGGCATCGTTAAGAAGAACGCGATCATGTTGATCGATTATGCGCTCGTCGCTGAGCGCGAATACGGCCGTTCGCCGGAGCAGGCGATTTTCGAGGCGTGTAGTCTGAGATTTCGTCCCATCCTGATGACTACCATCGCAGCGATTCTTGGGGCGGTGCCACTGGCGGTCGGGCTGGGTGTCGGTTCCGGGCTGCGGCAGCCGCTCGGCATCTCAATTATCGGTGGGCTGTTGGTGAGCCAGGTGCTGACGTTATTCACGACGCCCGTCGTGTATTTGGCACTCGACCGCCTGCGGCCCGATGTCGAAAAGCGCAGATTTGAACACCGCGCCTCGCGCACGCGTACCAACGCGGGCGCAGCGGGAGGTATCCAGGCTAAGTGATGGGTAACGAGACGCACATCGGAGCGGTCCCGATCAAGCGTGATCCAGCGCGTCGTTCATTGCCATCGCTGGATTGGCTGAGGAGTGACGCGGCGTGACCGAGATGCAGCACGAGACCCCTACCAGGACCGCCGTGTTGAAGGTCTCGTACCTCCTCGCGGTGACGGTTGTTGCGTTCGCTGTGCCGGCGCTTTCGCTGACCGCGCCGGCGCGCTGGTTTGTGATTCCCAGCCTTGCAGGAATCCAGGCCATCATTCTCCTGGTCTGCCGAGTCGGTCTGCGAGATGTCACACGCATGGCCTTGCGGCTCAAGTGGCTGTTCGTCTTCCTGATTGGCATGTATGCCCTGCTGCCGCCCGAGAGCCCATCTGCAAGCGACGTGCTGACGGAGTGGCCCGTTCCATGGGTTGGCTGGTCGCTAACGATCAACATGAGCGGGCTCGAGAAAGCGGCGCTGATGTGTCTCCAGATCGTGACCGTCCTGCTGGCATCGGCTGTCGTGCGCCTGACCGGGAGCGGTCGCGATTTTGTCAATGGCCTGCATGCATTCCGATTGCCACCGCTGTTCGTGCATGCGCTCGACCGGACTCTTGCTCTGCTCGAAGGCCCGCACGGAACGGGGCGCGGGCGGGGCGGCGCACGCGGCCGCACATCCAGGCCCGGAGTTTTTGCTTTTTTGCGGCAGGTCTTGCGAGGTGACATTGGCGCGTTTGCCGACATCATCCGACAGAACATTGCGCTTGCGGAAACCCATGCAGCTTCCGATGTCGATCCGCGGGTTGAAGCTCAATTTGCTCATGATGTCGCGGTCATTGCGGGAATCGCCTTGTGCATGGCGTCACTCAAGATGCTCAAGATCCTGCCGGGTCTGCCATTCGCATCGGGGCACAAGACGTTTCTATTGTTTCCGCTGTATGTTCTCGCCGCGCGCCTGACTCAGGCCCGGTGGGGCGCCACTGCGGCTGGTTCGATCATGGGCATCATCGGTTTTCTTCAGGGCGACGGCCGGTTCGGCGTTCTGGAAATATTCAAGCACGTCGCACCTGGCCTCGTTATTGACATCGGCGAGCCGTTGGTGCGGCGATGGCCACCGTGGGCGCTCGGCTATTGCGTGCTTGGGTTCTTCGCGGCCATCGCGCGCACCGCGACCGAATTTGTTGTCGTGCTGCTGCTCGGCGCCCGGGCAGAAATCTACCTCTTTCCCGCCGTCAAGCTGGTGCCGAATCTGATCGCCGGCGTGCTCAGCGGCTTCGTGTCGGTGATCGTGCTGCGTGTTATCGCCGAGTCGGGTTCGAAGGCCTCAAGCGAAGCAGCTGTACAGCCACACAGCAGCGAATTGGGGCAACGACCCGAGCAGCACCAGCCGGATGAGGAGGACGCAGGGTTGGCCGGGAAGGGATCATCGTCGCGCCACGGCCGTGGCGTCGGGCGCAGGCAGAAGTCCGAGCGTGGTGATATGGACGGACCGAAGACCTAAAGAATGGTTTTTCAAGCTGATTGGCGTTACGCTATTGCGATCCCCGCCTCGCCAATGCGGCCTTGCATCCTTCTGACAACTCATTTGGGTTCTGCTCTCGCAGACAGCGGCCAGCTCGCTCTTCGCCGCGGCAGAATTTCTCGATCTCTGCCCCACAAGCGCTCCGAACCGGACCCTCGCCGCGAACTGCATCGCTCGACGCTTTGCTGCGCTGATCTTGACAGGTTGCACTCTGCACGCAGCTGATCAAAATCAGCATGCTGAGAATGGTGCGTATCATAATTCACTCTCGTGTTGGGTGACCTGGCGGATCAGGCCAGGCGTTCCGTGCGGCTCAGTGCTTGCTGTCTCCGGTCGATTGATTCCCCGCTGCTGCGAAGGCGCTGGGGGGCAGCACAGGCACTTCGCGAAAATTGTCCGGTAACTGGCCGGTTAGGCTTCCCAAGAAAGCAACGATGTCCGCAATATCCTGCTGAGCAAGATCCTTTCCCAGCTGCACCTTGGCCATAATGCCAACGGCTTCTGGCAGGGTATTGACCGCTCCGTCGTGGAAATAAGGCGGTGTCATTGCAACATTGCGCAGGCTGGGCACTTTGAACACGTACGTGTCCGCGTCATCATGGGTGACGTCGAAGCGGCCCTTGTCGATCTCGGTGCTTCCAGTTTCCTTCCAATAATCTTCGGCGATCCCAAATTTCTGGAACATGCCGCCCCCGACGGCTGGGCCACCATGACAAGCTGCGCAGCCAGTCTCGAGGAACGTTCTCAACCCGCGCTGTTCGGCGCTTGAGAGAGCCTGGGCATCGCCCGAAAGATATTGATCGAAGCGAGACGGAGTAGCCAGTGTGCGCTCGTAGCTGCCGATTGCCTTGCCCCAATTCTCCGGCGTTACGGGATCCTCTTCGCCCGGGAATGCCTTGGCGAACATCTCCGAATAGCCGGGAATCGCCTTTATGTTTCTCATCGCGGAGTCATAGTCGGGATTGCCGAAACTTGTCGGCCCGACTAACGCTTGGGTTGCTTGGTCTTCGACGTTTTTCCGGTCGCCGCGCCAATGCGCATTAAATTGCAGTGCGGCGTTAAGCACAGTTGGCGCATTGCGCGGGTTGATCGTGTCCCGCGCACCGTGAGGTTTCTTCAGTCCATCGGTCCCATAGAGAAACGGCTCGTGACAGCGAGCGCAGCTCGCAGTGCCATCTAACGAGGCACGGGAATCAAAGAACAGCATACGACCCAGTTCGACGCGCTCGGGCGTGATCGGGAACTCCGACGTCGCCATGTCTTTAGGCAATGGCTGAAAAGTCTGCTGCGCGTCGGCCAGCAATCGGGAATCATCTGCCGCGCCGTTCACGGCGAAGCTCAACGCGAAGAGGCTCGTTACCGAACCAGCTGCGATCAACGCTGCCGCGCTCCAACGAGAGCGGGATACCGGACTTGCGCCCATCCGTCCCTCCCACTCATGCCTGGATAGCAATGCCCGATTCCCAAATTAGTTCCAGCAACTCGGCGTCCACAGCAGCTCCCGCAACTCCCCGAAACTCACTGCATTTGTCGCAGCCGGCGGATAAGAGCTCCCAACACGTTAGGTCGGTCCAGAGGTGACGAGCGGGATCGGGTGGCAGAACCTGTCAAAATCTCGAGTTCGCGAGTGCGTCGAAATCCTTGCGCGCCACCGCGGCGACTGTAGGGACGCACTTCTGCTCGCTGGCATATTCCGGAACGTCGCCGCCGTCATAGAGCCGCGTGATCGCGCCGTTTGCGTTGGCGATGCCGGCAACGACGGTTGCAAGATAGAGGTAATAGTTCGACACGTGCATAGCCACGATGCCACCTGGCTTGAGCTTGCGCAGATAGACCGCCGTCGCCTCATTGGTGAGGAGGTGCATCCGAATTGCGGCGCCGAGAGAGGTGTCGATAAGAATAATATCGTAACCGCCATCGGGTGCGTTTGCGGTCATCAGCCGGGCATCGCCTTGCACGATGGGAATGTTTGGTCGGGACGCCGACACGAAGTTGAGGGCGTGGGATCGCGCGCGATCCGGATAACGTCAGGATCGAGTTCGCGATAGATGGCACTATCCTCGGGCCGCGCTTAGCAGCATCCTCGCGCTCTTCCGCGTGATCAATCGCTACGTCGGCAACCTGCCGCCGATGCCAAGCGTGTTTCCCGGCTATCCGGCGCCGGTGCACGGACTAGGGCACCGTGTCGGCGGTGGCGTGTGTTCAGGTTTGCCGCGCGAAGCTTGTGACTGCGCAAAACGACAGACGACCTAAAAGACACGCTTAGGATTTATCATGCTTCTGGCCGCCCTTGTGCTCACCTTTGTGGGCGCCCTTGTGGCCGCCACGACCAGGACCGGTACCAGACTTGTCACCCTTGGCGAGGATCACATTGCCTCCCAAGATGCCTCCGTGACCGCTTCCGGCGACGTCGCCGGGAGCGACTTGGCGCTTTTGAATGGCAGCCCCAGTTGCTCCCAATTCAGGGGCTCCGACCTGCTCTCGGCTGGCCGTCAACGCCATCACTGCCGTAGGCGCCAAAAAAATGACTGTCAGAGCCAGAATCGTTTTCCGCATGGCACTCCTCCAGATGGGAAACTGATGAAAACTCTAAAGTCGGTCCCTAAGTTCCAAAACCCCTTTAAGACACGACGTGATCGCCCCCATGTGGGGTGGTCCGGATACCGTTGTTGGCGGCCAGCTAGTCACTGACGCGGTACGGTAACGATTGACTGCTCAGAGCTTCGACTGCAAGCGATCGGCAACTCGGCGGGCGATCTCCGCCGGTGCCTCATCCGGGATCGGGAAGACTGAACTGACGTTGATCTCACCGAGCACGTAGCTGTCGGTTCCGTCGGTGCCGGGCGGGCCGAGCATGAAGTCGGCGTCCCAGATCATCGGGAGATCGCTTATCGGAATATCTAGCGAGGACATAAGCTGCGGCGTCCACTCGTCTTCCATCAGCCGGCGCAGGCGCTGGAAGCGCGGGTGGGACTTGGACGTGTAGAGCCGCGGGCCGGCTTCGGCGCGCGCGGCCAGTGCCTCGACCAGGGCTTTGACCTTGTGGTGGCCGAAGCCAGCGCAGCGATCGCCTGCCATGTAGCAACGCACCACACCCTCGCTCAGGCGCGTCTGGAACGGCTGATCGATCACGCTGCCGTCTTCGAAATACGCGATGCACCGGTCGAGAAAATCGTTCAGCGTCACTACCTCTGATACATCCTTCGTTGCGTCAAGCACGCGTACCGTAAGTCGGTTGCTAGAACCGGCCAGCGCCTCGAGCTTCCACACACCTTGACCGCCGTTGCCGCGGTTGCGCTTGATGACGCGAGGCCCGGCGGCGAGCCGTGACGGCAATTCAGCGCGCATCGCCTCGGCCGTTCGATACAGGGCCGTGTCGCAGCCCCAGCTCATCGTGCGAGTACGATGGAGCACCTCCTTGGTGCCCATTTTGAGGATCACGTCGGGATGGGCGCTCACCCACACGCCGCGCGCCGCGACCTCGCGCAGCAGCGCGTCGAGGTTCGCACGGTTGCGCCCCTCGTGAATAGGGTTGACCCAGACGAGCACGCCATCGAACGTGGCAAGCTGTGCGCTGACGGCGTCGCGGACATCGTCCTCATAGACCACCGGTTCGGCATCGACGCCGATATCTTTGAGCGCGGCGAAGACATTCCTGAACCGGCTGGTCTCTGGCGCGGCACTGCGGCGCGCTTCTTCATCGCCCCGCCAGAGGATAGCGACCCGGCCGAGGCGAGTTGAGGGTTTAGACATGGAACTACTCCGGATTCATTGATCGATGTGATTGCGTATTCGTCATGTGTCCAGCAGGGCGGGGCACTCCACAGGCGAACCCTAGACAATCAGGACCGCGCCCGTAGCCAGAAGCAACACCAGTACGATCTTGCGGAATGCAGCCTCATCAAGCCGGCCGAACAACTTGAGACCAAGCCAGGTACCGGCGAACAGGGCTGGCAGGCCGATCAGAAAAAGCCCGACCGTATCCGCGCCGAGTACGCCTTTGGCACCGATCCACAACGCACTAACCAGGAACGTCGCCACGGCGACTGGTTGAAACACGGCACGCTGAACATCCTTGGGCCAGCCGCGCAGTCCACACCAGATCGTGACGAGTATTCCGGCGAGCCCCGTGATGCCGCCCAACGCGCCATTGAGGAATCCGACAACGGCATCGGCCGCGGCGCCCGGTGCTTTTACTGCTTTTACTGGCGCGATCGCAGGACGAAATAGCGCATAGAGGCTGTAGAGAACGAGAAACACGCCGACACCAGCGCGGACGTGCCGAGGATCGCCCCAGGTCAATATCGATACGCCGACCGGCACGCCGAGTGCTGCACCAAGGATGAACGGCCAGAGCCGTCTCCAATCCAGCGCACTCCGCAGTTTCCAAACGGAGTAGGCCTGCACGATCAGCCCAAAGGCAATGATTAAGCTGACGCTCTGCAGGGGAGTCAGGATGTAAAGCCAGATCGAGGCGGCGACTAGGCCGAATGCAAAGCCCGAGAGACCCGCGACGAGGGCACCGGCAAAGGTCGCAATAATGAACAGCGGAATCTCAAGAGATATCCCATCCATGTGTTCGCTCCATCACCAAGCGAACAGCTCTTGCATGGGATAACCCACTTCACGGCGAGGCCGCTACGTCCCCAGAAAGACATTAACCCGAACGCCGGAAGAACTCAATTGGCGTGTCAACGCGTGCCGCCAATCATTTACCGTTACCTGGCCGAACTCGGAGAGATCCAATCCAGGCAGGGCTTGTCGCCCGAGGCAGCGACCACTTAACATCGCCGGATTATCCGATGGATGCTCGCTGCGCCGCTCCTCTGGGGATCGTTCGCGCATGCTCGGGTGTCGCCGATGAACTCATCCTCCCCAAACTTCAGCTATCTCAACTACCCGGTGCAGGGCCAGCTACGTCGAAGAGGCCCGCATCAACGGCGCTTTTGAGCGGCTATCACACCAACACTCGCCTTCAAACTCGATAGTGCATGGCCCACGGGGCACACGACGGGATTCGAAGACCAGGCGTTCGTGCGTGACGTGATCATGCACGGGTAGACGTAGGAATTGACCGCGCTGATCCATTGCTTCATTCGCGCTCGCGATCTCTGGCGGCGCGAGGCGCGGGCCATCGAACGCTTCCGCAGCTCAAAAAGCTGGCGTCTCAGTCCGGTGATCGGAAGCCAGTGCACGCCGGTTGCTCAGACCGATCGAGGGGACGCCTGCTCAGGCGGGAAGCCATCTGACTGAAAATGACGGGATACGACGAAATAAGTTGAGCAGCCGAGCGCAATCATGGTTTGAACGCCCAACCCCGATATTGCGTGCTTAGGACGGAGTAACCGATGGGTGCACTGACTGTGACAATTGCTACGGCGGGACTGCTCTGCGCCGACGCGCTGGCTGTCGCCGATGCAAAATGCCGAGACGCTCAAGCTCAACTGCTCGATCGGCGGTCAAGAGGCAGCGGCGCGTTTCGAAGCCGACTTGACGAACAGAACCATCAAAACTGGAAGAGGAGTCGTATCGGCGGAAGTGACTAGCCGCGCCGTTAGCTGGCACGAGCGAGGCGTCTTACGAACCGTCAATAGGAATACCTATGCCGTGTTTCGTCAGTTGCCGGATAGGTCGTCTTTTCAGATCGGGATGTGCCGCCCATCAGAGAAATGACGAGTCCGCTTGTGGTCGCTGACGGCTACTCGCCTTGGGGCCGACGCAGCGAAGCAGCGCGGAACCTTCGAACCGGAGCTGAAGAAAATCGTTAGCGTTCGTCCAAATGGAGGAGGAACGCATGCGCAGTCTCGCGGTGATAACGGCACTACTGCTGTCCTGTGGCCTCGGCTCCGCCAGCGCTGAGGAGATGGGAAGAACCAACCAGGCGCAAATGGTTCCGGTACAGCCGGACCAAACTCCTCAACAAGCCGAGCACTCGCGTACGGAAGAGCGGGCGCGCGGAGAGGAAGTGCAGATTGGCCGCGACTGGAAAGCCCAGGACAACGACACCAATCGCGCAGGGAGCGTGGACAAGATGGACGAGAACCATCAAACGGTCGGCCGCGATTGGCGAGCGCATCCCGACGACAAACGCTGAGAGCACTCCGGTCGAGAGGTTTGACGCGACCTGCGAGAGCGGACGGCGCTGCAAGGAAGGCGATCTTGCGCCGTGGCTTCCTGACAGGAATTTCAGAAACTCTTCAGTGGTGAGGCCCTGAGAGAAGGGCAAGATCAACTTGGTCAGGACGGTTCAGAGATCCGCAATGCGTTCTGGGAAGAGCCCCAGCCCGACGACTGATGATCGTCGGCGGGGAGCTCGAGCAATTGAAACCGCGAAGAGGAGAATTGCGATGGATCGAAGATGGATACTGGCCGGTGGTGGTCTGTTGCTGATGGGCATAGCCGGCATAGCCGTAGTGACCGCGGAGCCGAGCAAGGGCCCAGCCTTCATAGCGGGAGATCAACCGGTCACCGAGGATCAGGTACGGCAAAAGCTCCAAGCGGACGGCTGGTCGAATGTGCAGATCGTGCGCGATGGGCAGTATTTTGAGGCTATCGGGTCGAAGGATGGGCAGACTACGAAGATTGCCGTCAATTCGCAAACCGGTCGGCTACCGGCCGTCGACGACGATGACGATGACTGATTCGTAGGCTTCCTTTGTTGTGAGGTATAGGTGACATCGGCGATCCCACGGCATGTAACCGTCCGCGCCTAACGCGGAGAGCTTTCAATTCGACGCAGCCCGGATTGTCGTCAACGTGCCTAGTGCTGGCACGATCGATGTTATTGATCGCACCTCACGTCAAAAGGTTGCATCTTGGCCTACGGAAGGTCGGAGTGCGAATTTTGCCATGGTGCTCGATTAAGCCCATCAGCTTCTTCTTGTAGCCTTTCGGCGCCCGGCAGAACTCGCAGTGGTGTCTTTGAGCGATGGAGCTTTTGTCGGGGGAGTGTCGACCTGCGGAGATGTGGACGATGTCTTCCTCGACGCAAAGCGCGATCGGGTCTACGTCAGTTGCGGTGATGGTTTTGTCGACGTGCTTGCCGTGGATGGCGACACCTACCGGCAAATTGATCGCATACCCACCGCAGCTGGTGCAAGAACTTCACTTTTTGTGCCTGAGCTCGATCGCCTGCTGGTGGCTGCTCCGGCTAAAGCGGATGACGTAGCTGCTATTTTCGTGTTTCGCCCGTCGCCATGAGGGCGCGCCGATCATGATCGTCAGAAAGTCGACGTCTATGCGGTGCGTTGCGGTTTCCTTAATCGCTCTCGCCGGCAGTGTGTGCTCTGGGCCTGCTTTCGCATATCGGCCGTTTGACGGCACGGATGCGGCTGTCGCCGCACCTGGCGAGCTCGAGATCGAATTGCAGCCGGCGGGCGTTCAACATAAGCAGGATACGCGCACGCTTATTGCGCCGTGGACCGTCCTGAACATCGGATTGAGCGAAGGATGGGAGGCGGTCTTCGAAGGGCGAGGTGAGACGCCCCTCTCGCCCTCCGGCCCCACCGAACTCATGGATGCCGGCGCGTTCCTTAAGCATGTCGTGGTGCCCGGGAGCCTTCAAGAAAAGTCCGGACCGAGCGTGGCGACGGAATTCGGCGTGCTTCTGCCGAACAGCACGGGTAGTAGCGGTGCTGGCCTTAGTTGGGCGGGCATCGTCTCCCAGCGCCGGGATTGGGGCACAGTTCACTTCAACGTGGAAACCTTGCTGACGCGGGAGCACCGCGCCGATGTGTTCGTTGGCACCATCGTCGAAGGGCCGTCGAAGTGGAAGCTGCGACCGGTCGCAGAAGTCTTTTACGAGAAGGAGTTCGGCTTGGCGGAGACCGTGTCGGGGCTGGTGGGCTTAATTTGGCAGGTTAGCGATAAGCTGTCCTTCGATGTGGCGTACCGCCACGCAGCTATCAACGCTCATCCGCTTAACGAAATTCGCGCTGGGTTGACCTTCGCTGTTCCGTTTCGGTTCGAAGGCGCCCACAACCGCTGATCGATTGAGGCCGCATATGAATTTCTGGAGTGATGGCACCGGCCTGCGGCAGACCGTTTCACGGTGACGCGATCTCTTGTTTCCCTCCGCGCAGCTCATTCGGAAACTGACGATCGTCGCTGACCCCGAATGAAGCATCGGGTAGAATGATCCGGAACAAGCTTCCATCTGTCACATCGCTTGCGAGCTCGATTTGGCCGCCGTTCGCCTCGACCGCCCATCGAGCGATCGCGAGCCCCAGTCCAACCCCGCCCGCTTCCCTCGAGCGGCTGGTGTCGACGCGATAGAACCGATCGAAAATACGATCCTGGTGCGTGGCAGGAATTCCCGGTCCCGTATCTCGTACCTCGATCATGGCCCGCCCGCTGGCCGCATTCACTTCGACGCTGATCGTGCCGCCATTTGGAGTGTATTTGATCGCGTTGTGTATCAGGTTCATGAGCGCATGCCGAATGAGCGCGGCGTCTCCTCTAACATGGACTCGGACGGGAGCTCGGAACCTGAGGTCTTGGTGCTTTTCGTCGGCGAGCACCCGGAGCTGATCGATAACATGTCCTGTCAACGCTCCGAGGTCCACGGCCTCGGGAGCCAGCTGGACCTTGCCCGAATCGGCCCGCGTGAGGATCAGAAGGCTCTCGACGAGCCGCGTGAGCCTGTCGACCTCCTCCAGCATGCTGCCGATGACGTCGCGATACGCAACAGCATCAAGCGGGTTCTGTAGCGCCACCTCGCCCACGCTGCGCATCGCGGTGAGTGGGGTGCGCAGCTCATGCGAAGCATCGGCCGTGAAACGGCGCAATCGTTCGAACGCGTCTTGCAGACGGGATAGCGTGTCGTTGAATACTGTCGCGAGCCGCCCGAACTCGTCCTCGGCGTTATCGACCGGAAGCCGTTTGGCGAGCGATTCAGCGGTGATCTCCCGAGCCTTTTGCGCCATGGCGCCGACCGGGGAGAGTACGCGGCCCGCAAGGAAGTAACCTCCCGCGATCGCCAGGCCCGCGGCGAACGGAATGCCAGTCGCGAGGATGATTGCGAGTGTCCAGAGCGTGTCCCGCAGCGAGGTCTCGTCAATCGCGGCGGCCACGTGATACGACGATTCTGAGGCACTCTGGACGCGATAGCGACGACCGTCTGGCGCGGTCCAAGACAGCGGCGACGTCGGTTCGCCTCTTTGCAGCGCACGCGATAGTCCTTCTCGTTCCCATGCCTCGCTCTGCTGGCGGGCGCCGCCGTCGTCCACCTGGAACAGTGTAATGCCCCAGTCGGGGGCCAAATCCCTCAGTTCGTCCGGCTCCTCGCGATATATCTTACTGATGGTCGCGATCTCGTGACTGAGTTGCGCGTCCAGGCCGGCGTAGAGGCGAGCCTGGACGAAAAGCAGAATGCCCGCGGAAAACACACATACGATCAGGGTCAGCACGCCAGCATGCCAGAACGTAAGCCGCGCGCGCACGCTTGGCGGGCGGATCTTCATCCTTGCCTCCCGTTCAAGAGGTACCCAAGGCCGCGGACGGTGTGGAGCATCTTTCTCTCGTAGGGCTCGTCGACCTTGCGGCGCAACCGCGCTATCGTAACGTCAATAACGTTATCGAGCGGCGTCGCCCTGGCCGTTGCATGCCATACGTCATGTGCAAGCATCTCCCGCGACACGACGCGGCCGCTGTGTCGCAACAGGTATTCGAGCAGGTCGAACTCCTTCGTTGTCAGGTCGAGAGACTGAGCTCCCCTGCAGACTTTATGCGTGACGAGATCCATCTCAAGATCCTCGTGCTGCAGCTTGAGGATCTGGTCCATGCGTCCACGACGGAGGAGCGCCCGGATGCGGGCAAGCAGCTCGGAGAATGCAAAGGGTTTTGTGAGGTAGTCGTCAGCGCCCTGGTCTAGGCCGATCACCCGGTCCTGGACCGTGTCCTTAGCCGTGACGACCAGGATCGGCGTCTGATTGCCACACCTGCGCAATGTCGCGAGGACATCGAGACCGTCGCGGCGGGGCAGCATAAGATCGAGCAACAGAAGGTCGAAAGAACGCTGGCTGGCGAGAAAGAAGCCCTCTTCTCCAGTCGGAGCGATCGTGACTTCGTAGTGCTCTGCTTCAAGGCCCTCGCGCAACGCATTAGCGACTTTCGTTTCGTCCTCAATGATCAGGATACGCACGATCTGCTCCGTCAGAGAGCTGCTCTTGAGCCAGTATTATAGACCGGTTCCTCCCTGTCGCAGCCTTCCTGACAGGGATTTCAGAAACTCTTCAGTGGTGGCAGCGCTGAAGCACGACCAAAATCCAATCGCTGATTGGACGGGCGGGCTGGCTCTAAAGCGGCCTCGAGACGTCCGACCGGCGGAAAAATTGGCGACGACAATGTCGCGTGACCAGGCCGCTCAATCGTCGGAACCGACATAGGTAATTGTGCGACAGCGGCTTTTGATCGCTGGGCATCCCGATCAATGGAGGAGATCATGACTAGACGACAAATGCTACTGACCTCCGCCTATGGGTTCGTCATCGTGGCTTTGGCGACCTCGCTTGCCAGTCATCAATCGGCTCTTGCGATCGGCCCAGACCAGGAACAGGCCGAATTGGCAAACGCCCTAAGTGGCGTGAAGGTCACCTTGCAGCAGGGCTTCACGACCAGCGAACGGGAGGGCCAGCCGATTTCCGGGAAATTCGAGATGGATAAGGGCAAGCTCCAGCTCTCCGTCTATACGGCAAAAGAAGGAAAGTTCTTCGAGGTCATTGTCGATCACATGACTGGAGCTATCGCCAAAGTCGAGCCGATTACCGAGGGCGAGGATCTTGCCCACGCCAAATCGCAGAAGGCCGCAATGGAGAGGGCAAAGGTCAAGCTGGCGGACGCCGCGACCAAGGCGAAAGGACAGGCGAAAGGAGAAGCAGGGGAGGTGCTTGTTGTGAGTGCAATGCCAGAGCTGAAGGACGACCGTCCGGAGGCCACGATTGTTCTGCTGCAAAGAAAGAAATTCTCAACGACTTCAGAGCGGCTCGACTAGAAGTCCACGACTGCTCCAGTCGACGTGCTGACTGTCATCTTATAGGAGGATGCGATGAGAACTGCCCGAACATGGATTAGCCTAGTGCTGGCGGCCGGCGTAGTGACGATCGGCCTCGGAATTGATGGTGCTGGCTGGAGCGGCGCCGCCGTCGCGCAGAAGAAGTCCCAGGGGCGGGAATCCGTGGATAGGATCGTGACCTCGTTACGCGCAGTAGATACAGCTTATGCGTCAGGCAACGCGACTGAGGCTGAAACCCGATTCAGGGAAGCGCGTGCGGCCTGGAACAGCGTTGCGCCGAGGATTTCAGCGCGCGAGGCTCGCGAGCAACAGCTACTGTTCGATTCCCTCGGCAATCAGCTTAAGAGTGGCGCGCCAGCCACCAAGGTGAAATCGACCGTTTCCGGCATGATCGGCGAGCTCCACGAAGACATCGAGCGCGAACTGAGGTAGGAGCAGTCGTGAATCGCGGGCTGATTTGGCTCGCCTTCGTCGATCTGAGAAGGGCGTGGCTGCGGTCATCGGTAACCGCACTAGCGATCGCGCTTGCACTGATCGCAGTCACGTTCTTTGTAGGGCAGATAGGCTTTCGGCGGGCGGAGCTCCTGGCCGGATATGAAGCGTCCGGAGCGGCGACATTTGTTATCGAGCTCGGGCGTGTGCCTGCAGACGAAGTCACAAACCTCGTCCAGACGCTACGGTCGGCCGCCGGCGTGGAGTCGGTCGAGGCTCCCTACAACGGGACGCAACTCGGCCTCGTGGCCGACACCGCGTTTGTGGTCTTTGAAAACGAGAAGCAACAGGAATCTCTCGGTGCCCAGACGACCGTGCTAGGCATCGATGGGTCATTCGATCCAGTGCGCGACTATTATGTAAATTTCCACGATCTGAATCCGAAGGCGCCCTCGGCGGTTCTCGGAGCCCCCTTGTTTGCAAGATCCGGAACGGTGCGTCCGCCGGATCGCAACGAGGTCGTTGTCCCATCGGGAGTCACGGACTACGTCGGAGTTCGACCTGGTGCCGAAGCGACCGTCGATCTGATGTATGTGAATGCAAATCCGCCAATAGTTCGGCGCTTCGAGAAGCTACGCCTGATCGGCACATTCGAGCTCGTCGGACCGGATCAGGGGCGATTTGAGCCATTCTGGCGCCTGGCTGCGCAAGGCAGCGAAGTCCTCACTGTGCGTCGCCCGGATGCGCCAGAGGGCATGGCAACCACGTTGCCTATCCTCCTGAACGGACAGGTGTTGAAAGAATTTCTCGGATTTGTCGACGAGCAATTGGCCGCTCGCGGCACGCCACCCGCGAAGCAGGTGATACCGAAGGAACTGGTCGTGCGCGCCAACTCAGTTCGCGCCGTGCCTCCGGTCGAACGCGACGCGATATCCTTGCTCGACCAGCGTGGCCTTAAACAAGACTGCGGCGCTGCCCGTGAAGCCTCCTTCTGTCTAAGAGTGCCGGAGCGAAACAACTTTAAGGCGGCACTCCGGGAGCAAAGGAAATTGGAGATGGGTGGCTCGTTCTTCGTCTTTCTCCTGCTTGTATTGGTGGCAGCCGGGGCAGCGGGTCTGCAAATCCAGTGGGTCCTTGGCCATTGGCGCGAGTTTGGAATTATGCAAGCCGTTGGCTTTTCGCGGAGTCAAGTGCTGCGCTATTCCGCGCTGCGTCTCTACGGTGTCCTTGCCGCTGGCATACTGGTTGCGGCAGCGGCGATAGCCATTCTGCCATTCGCGCGAACCGTTTCAGGGTTCACTCTTGCCGTGGGCATGGCGCTTGCTGCGTCAAGCATCGCGACGGTGCCGGCGTTACTCTGGCCGCTCGCGCAACGCCCGGCGCAGCTGTTGCGGGTATCGGCATGATTTGGGTGAAGCTCACCTTCGGAGGTATGGGACGACGGTTTGTCGAGGCAATAGCTGCGATTATGATTTTAGCGGCCGCCAGTGCGACTGTGGCTGCGTCACTGATGGTGGTCGAAGGTGCCAGGAACGCATTAAACGGAGCCATACACCAGGACCGCCCCGACATCATTCACGTGAAGAGCCGGTTTAATCGTGCCTTGTTCGAAACGCCGCGTAGCGGAAATCTGCCGCCTCTTACGATACCGGTTTACGAGCCGCTGATTGATCCGGCTGACCTGGAACATGCGGCAGGCAGCAATCGGGTTATCAGACGACAATCGCTTTTTCGAAACGTTGTTTCCGGCGATGGATTTCTCAACATTTACGTCTTTGGCATCGATCCGGATGTCGAGCGGGAAGTGAGCCGCTTCGAGCTCGCGAGTGGTCGATTTCTTCGCAAAGACGATCGCGCGGCTGCAGTTCTCGATCAGGTGTCGGCTCGCACGCTTGGCGTCGACGTCGGCGCCACCTTCCCGATTCGCAAAGCGGATGGAGGGGATCTGGAGCTTACGGTTATCGGGATCTTCGACAAACTGGAATTGCGGGGAGCACCGCCGAGATCGGCCGAAGCCCCTTCGCTGAACCCTGAGGCGACCGACGTTTCGAGCGGGGCGTTCGTGAACATTCAGACGAGCGAGGATATATTTGGTCGACCGACACTGACTGACGCGCTTGTGATTGCAAGGAGCACGTCCGATGTGCCCTCTCTTGTCGCCAAACTGCAGGAAGCCTTCCGGCTTGAGCCGGGCATCTTCGTCACAGAGCGATATAGTCAATATGAACGCAAGGTGCGTGATTTCGTCCTGACATTGGCGGTGTTCACGGCCGTGAGCGTCGCAACCGTGTTATTGGCCGGAACATTCGCCGCAAACCTCTTGCATGACATCTACGTTGATCGCCGCAAGCAATACGCCACGTTGATTACGCTCGGGTTTCCGCCTGCAGTGGGTATCGCACCGGCTGTTGTGTTCGGATTGGTATTGGGCGCCGCTGGATCTGCTATTGGTAGTGTGGTCGCAATTCTATTTGTGCCGCGGTCCTTCGCGATACCGTCGCTGATGGCTGATCTTGGCACTACGCAGCCCGCGCTTGATCTGATGGTCGTTGGATCGATCGTCGCGATCGGGATCGCGGCCGTTATCGTCGGTTTTGCACCAACGGGCCGCCGTCTTCTGCGACATGCCCTGGCAACAAGCCTGTCGGAAGGACGCTCATGACCCAAGATCCATTCGTATCGGTGCGCGGAGTCTCGAAGACGTATCGAGGTGAGCGCTCCACCATTGGCGCGCTGCGCGACGTCTCGTTCGACATTGAGCAAGGCGAGTTCGTGCGCGTCAGCGGTCCGTCCGGATCAGGCAAAACCACACTTCTGAATCTTATCGCAGGCCTTGATGGCCCGGACCAGGGGGACATTGTTGTCGCCGGGATCAATATCGGTCGCCTATCGATGACCCAGGCCTCGAAGTACCGGGCCAAGGAGGTCGGGATCATTTTTCAGTCCTATAATCTGATCCCACAGCTCACCGCCTTGGAGAACGTTCTGCTCCCGATGATTGCCGTGGGGCGAGCCAATCGCGCTCGAGCCCGCGAACTGCTCGACGTTGTTGGCCTCGCCGATCGCAGTGATCACAATCCTTCTCAACTCAGCGGTGGAGAGCAGCAACGAGTTGCCGTTGCAAGGGCCTTGGCGAACGATCCTGCGCTCGTCCTAGCCGACGAACCCACTGGAAACCTTGATGACCAGAGCGCAGAAAGCGTTATGGTAATGCTTACGAATGCGGTCCGTGAACGTGGAAAGACACTGCTGCTCGTCACCCACGAGCGCGAAGGGGTTCAAGCGATTGACAGGTCCCTCGAGCTCAGGAATGGCGTGCTCAGCTCCTACCAGGTTGAGCGTTCCCAAGAGGGGGTCTCTTGAGATTGCGCCTTGCGCTGCCCCTCGTCCGAAATTGACTGCATAGGCTGCTCCTCCGAATCGTGGGAGCCTCAAACGGCGCCCCTCCTTGGCGCTCTCGCGTCGGCGGAGGAGCCGTCCACAGCATCATCAGCGGAAGGTGCCGATCCGGCCGAACTTGAACGGCGTCGTCACTCAAGGCGGGAAGCCTTGACGACATTCCGCACGCAATCGATGAACGACACCACAGGCGGATTGAGCGTCCGGTTCTTGACAAAAACGACTTCGGCGGAAACCCGCGGCCCTACCGATCTGATCGGCAGGACGCGCAGTGCGGCCTGACTGGCTTTCCGCCGCGCGACCGATATCGGGAGGATACCTACAAATTCACCGCTCGCCACCAGCGACGTCGTTAGCTCGATCGAGATCGTCTTCCCCAACCGAATCTGCAGGAAATAACGACCGTCGCCGCGCCGGGCGAGGTAGGAGGGACGAGCCACGTTGGCAGCCTTTCCGGGGCGCGGGCGGGTGAGACATCCGGGTGGGATGTAACACCATCAAATCCGCTACCACATTCCGGCCAACGTGCTGGAAAATATCAGGATTTCGCTTCGAATCTGGGCCTGGTAGCGCGTCCCTCCCCCGCTACCAAACGTGCGATTTTGCACGCCAACCTGCGATTTCTCACGCTTTGTTCGATGTGTCGTGCACCACGGCCGAAGCCGTGAGCCCTCTGTTCACAGCTGCATATGTGAGATCCGACCCTCGATCGACACGTCCTTCAGTCCGCGGTTGGCGAAGGCGCGGAAATCGGAAACGTCATTGAACGACACGGTCGGACCGATCGAACTGGGAAACTTGACGTGCGTGAGATCGGCGCTGTTCAAGTCGCCGAGCCAAAGCGACGGGCGCGCGTCGGCGGTGACAGCTCGAAGCTCCACATTGTTGAATTCGAGATTGCGAGCGTGACGTATGTAGAAATGCTGCGCTGGCAAAGGGCCAAACAGAACAGGCTCAGGATAGTCGTTCGGCCGCTCGACCGGTTGAAGCTCCGCCATCTCAGCAGTACCGCCACCCTTGTGCAGAAAGTAACAGTCGCTGATCTTGACGTCCTCGACCGCATGTCCTGGAACACCGCTAATGATCGATGGCATATCGTTCAGTGGCGCGTTGCAGGTGACATTGCTGATCAGAACGCGCTTGAGTGCGCCCACCGTAATGCCGGCGGGGCCGCGCAGGCGTGATCCGAGACGCAGGAATAGCGGCGCGTTGCGGATGTCGCGCATGGTGACCCCTGTCACGGTGATGTCCTCCATAATTCCGCCATCGACTGTCTCGAGCGCAAGGCCGCGACAGCTTTCAAAGACGCAGCTTGAAATGGCGATGTTCCGGAATCCGCCGTTCGATTCAGTGCCGCACTTGATGCGACCGGTGCGCTGCCAGCCGTGGTCCTCGTAAGTGCCGGGAAAAGGCTTGAAGCTGCCGTCAATGAGCGAGCCTACCTGGAAGCCGCCCGTAACGTAGCAATTGGCGATCGTGACGTTCTCGGTCGGGCGCGCATAGCCGAGAGCAAACGAGCTTTTCGGGCAGATCGCGTCGTCCCAGGGCGAGTTGATGCTGCAGTTCGAGATGCGAACGTTGCGGCAGCAATCGATGTTGATTCCGTCGCGATTGGTATCGATCTTCAGATTGTCGATCGTCAGGTTGTCGACACCCGTCGCCAGAACGGCGAAGTGTCCGCAGGCGAGCATCGACAGGTCGCGAAGAGTGACATTGTGGCAATTCTTTAGGGCGATCGCCTTGTTTCCCACGCCTGGTGCCTCGGCGAGCGGCAGGTCGGGGTCGTCGTGTCCGCGGGCAAGCCCCCGTCCCCAGATCAAGCCCGGTCCGAAGATTGCGACGTCATGGATGCTCTCGCCCCAGATCAGGCTATTGTGCCAGTGATTATGGCCGAAGTCCTGGAACGCCTCCCAGGGTCCGTTCGATTCTGCTGGATCGTAGCCTGACGCTGTCCCCTCACGCGGGGTGTCGGCGGCTATGATCACGCAGCCCTCATCAAGGTAAAGCGCAACTGCGCTTTTCAGGCGAAGCGAGTAGCACGCATAGCGACCCGCGGGAAAATATACCGTGCCGCCCATGCTGCCCGCTGCCTCGATCGCCCGATTGATTGCCGGCGAATCGATGGCTTTGCCGTCCCCAATCGCCCCGAAGCTGCGCGCGTCGAAGACTGTGCTGGCACCGGAAGTCGGAGCGGCGGCCGCGCTTGTATCGGGCGAGATCATCGCGCACCCGATCGACGCGGCGGCTTTGCTGGCTAGCGTGAGAAATTCTCTGCGGAAGCGGTCCATGTCACGCCTGGCCGAGAGGGGGATGGCGGAGGCTCACCATTTCGTGCGGACCATGGAATGGCGCAAGCGGTAGGACCACCCGGGCGGGGAATCATGCGACGAGCCTCAAAAGCTGCGGGTGCCCGTTACCGTGGCGATCGCAAGGTACGGTACGGCGTTTGCGCGCCAGATGCAGCGGCTTAGCCCTTCGTCGCAGAAACTCCTGCCGCCGAACCCCGTTAATTGATGGTCCAACGGGCTTTATGAGCGGAAAGCGATCGAACAAAACGTGTACAAATGGGGCTGCGAGTTCGATCCCCGTCCAAAATTTTTCGGACAAAGGGAGAGAAACCATGGCCAAGCGGTGGAATAGCCCAGCGCTCCTAGCGGTGTCGGTCGCCGCTGCTGCGCTCTGTGTGCTCGGAGCGAGTGCAAATCTGTCCGCGGCGGAAACGCCGGATGAACCAACTTCTGGCGTCAAGCCGTCGGCGATACACTTCCCGGTAAAATACGGGGCGCTGACCTTTCCCGAGAAATTCCCGGCCGGCACGACGCTATCGATCACGCAATGGAGCCATTTCGTTCCGCGCTACGACAAGTGGTTCGATGCCTATGCTCAACAATGGGGAGCCGCACACAACGTCAACGTCTCCGTGCAGCACATCAGTTATGCCGACCTGAACTCGACGCTTGCGGCCGCCATTGCCGCCAACAAGGGGCCGGCGCTGATGCAGATGAACGCGACGCCAGCCGCATTCATCCAGGGTCTGCAGCCCTTGGACGACGTCAATGACGCGGCCAAGGCGGCCTATGGCGCGGGCGTCGCGCCGTGCACCCATCAGGCTTATCTCCCGGTCAAACAGCAGTGGTACGCCTATTGCGTGGGCTGGGTCGTCGATCCCGGCGATTATCGCATCTCGCTGTGGAAGGATGCCGGCTATCCACAAGGACCGGCCACCTATGACGATCTCTTCAAGGGCGGCCAGAAGATCTATCAGAAAACGGGAATTCCGGTCGGCGTCGGCATGTCGCCCGAGATCGACTCGGAGTTCTATGCGCGTTCGCTGATCTGGTCGTTCGGCGGCACCGTGCAGGACGCCTGCGGCAACGTAACGCTCGATTCGCCGCAGGTACTCGACGCGGTGAAGTATCAGGCCAAGCTCTTCCACGCTGCCGAAACTCCGGAGGTGTTCTCCTGGAATGCGGCTTCGAACAATCAGGCGTTCGTGTCCGGGCGAGCCTCCTACATCCAGAACTCGATCTCCTTCTATCGGACGGCTCAGGAATCCAACCCGAAGAATGCGACCGACACCGGCTTCAGGCCGGGGCTGAAGGGGCCGAACGGCGACGTGCGCCAGACCGCGCATGTCTGGTTCATCTACGTTCTTCCGAAATACGTGACTGACAAGAACCAGATTCTGGCGGCGAAGAAGTTCATGCTCGACCTCGCTGCCAATTACAGCAGCGATACGTACTACAGCAAACTCTATGACTTCCCTGCCTATCCGCCGACGGTACCGCAGCTCGAACAGAAGGGCGGCTGGATCGATCACGATCCGTGGGGCTCGGACCCGCCCGACAAGCTTTCGGTGCTCAGGGGAGCGCTCGCCTGGACCGCATGGCTCGGCTATCCCGGCTACGCCAATCCAGCCACGAGTGAGGTCTACAACACGTTCCTGCTGTCAACGATGATGGCGCAGGCGGCGCGCGGCGAGAAAACACCAGAGCAGGCCGTCAAGGATACCGCTGCCCAGATGCAGAAGATCGTCGAGAAATGGAAACGGCTTGGCTACGTCGGGTGCGGTCGGGAAGCCAGCAAGGACTAGCGAGGATCAGCGCCGTGGCCGTGTTGGAAGTCAGAGAGCTGGCGAAACACTTCGGTGATTTCAAGGCCCTCAAGGGTATCGACCTGACGACGCGGGAGGGAGAGTTTCTCACCATCGTCGGTCCCTCCGGCTGCGGCAAGACGACGCTGATGCGATCGATCGCCGGCCTCGAGAAGCCGACCGCCGGCGACGTCTTTCTCAACGGCCGGCTCATTACTCCGCTGCCCCCGCGGGCGCGGAACATAGCAATGGTCTTTCAAAGCTATGCGCTCTATCCGCACATGTCAGTGGCCGACAACATCGCGTTTCCCCTCAAGGCGCGCGGCGCGGTGAAGGCGGAGCAAGAGCGTCTGATCCGCTGGGCAGCCGGAATACTTGGCATCGAAGGCCTCCTGCACCGCCGCCCGGCACGACTTTCGGGCGGCGAGAAACAGAAGGTGGCGCTGGCCCGCGCGATCGTGCGCAAACCGTCTCTCTTTATCTTCGACGAGCCGCTCAGCTCGCTCGACGCGCAGGTGCGGGCGGTAGCGCGTTCCGAACTCCGCCAGCTGCACGACCGTACCGGCATCACCACCGTCTACGTCACTCACGATCAGGTCGAGGCGATCGGCCTTGGCGATCGTGTCGCGGTGATGCAGGCCGGCGTGCTGCGCCAGATCGGCTCGCCTCACGAGCTCTACGCGGAGCCGGCAAACACGTTCGTCGCCGGGTTCATCGGCACGCCGCCGATGAACCTGCTGGAGCACGGCGCCACAATCGTCGGCTTTCGCCCGGAGCACCTCGCGCCGCGAGCGGCTGTGGCGAAATCCGACGACGTGGCGACGTTCCAGGTGCGCGTCACGCGGATCGAGTTTCTCGGCTCCGAATGGCTCGCCTACGGCAACGCGGATGGCGAATTCAGGAACGCCAAGGTGCTGTGCAAGCTACGGCAGGAAGCGATCGGCAAAGTGAAGGTCGGCGAGGTGCAGGAATTCGTGGTGCCGCGTTCACTGCTACGGTTTTTCGACATTCAAACCGGTATGCGCACGGCTGCCGCGCCAATTTGAAGCGCGGTCCTGCGACGCGGAAAGACACTGCGTCGCGACGTGCCGAATGGCCTGGCGGCGAGGAGTTGTCGTGAGAAACGAAGAAGGCTTCGGCGGGCGGAGAGAAGGATACGGGAAGCCGCCGCAACGGGAGGCGCGCATCGGAATAGCCGATCGCGATGGCGTTGTCGGTGCCATCATGCTGGCGCCAGCCGTTATCTATGTGATTGCACTTGTCGCGGTGCCGTTTTTCCTTGCCATTGCGCTAAGCCTCAGTGAGGCGACTGTCGGCAATCCCACGATTCAACAGTTTGTGGGCCTCGATAATTTCATCAGCGTGGTCTACGACGCCGCGTTCATGTTCGCTTTGCGTAACAGCATCATCATCACCGTGGCGACGCTGGTGCTTCTCACGATCCTGACGATCCTCCAGGTGGAGTTGCTCGCCCGCGACTTTCCCGGCAAGCGACTTGCGCAAATCCTGCTCATCCTGCCCTGGGCAATGCCGGTGGCGCTCGCCGCCGTCGGCTGGCTCTGGCTGCTCGATTCGGAGTTCAGCCCGATCGACTGGATCATTCGCGCGGTCGGCCTGCTCGGCCCCGGCACCATGCTCGGTCCGGCCAACAATCTCTTCTATCTTGGGCGCGAATGGCTTGGTATTGGTGCGGTCGTGACCATCAATGTCTGGCGCACGCTGCCGCTGTCCACGATTATCGTGATGGCAGGCCGCACGGCCATTCCGGGCGAACTGTTCGAACAGGCCGAACTGGACGGCGCCGGCTATTTCCGCGTCTTGTTTCAGATCACCCTGCCGGCGCTGGCGATCCTGCTCATCGTCGCCATCCTGTTCACAGTTCTCGTGATCTTCGGTGACATGACTGTGGTGGCGCTAACCACCAGGGGCGGACCCGGCTATACGACCGAAATTCTCCCATATTGGGCCTATCTCAAAGGCATCCAGGGTGGGGCGCTGAGCCAGGGCGCGGCAATCGCGCTGTTTCTGTTTCCAGTGCTGCTCGCCGTCTCCATCCTCGCCTTGCGCATGGCCTATCGCGGGCAGGAGTAGCAACCAATGCGCACGGGACAAACGCTTCGCACGGTCGGCTTCTACGCTGCGCTGCTGTTGTTCTGCGCCTTCGCAATCTTCCCGGCGGCGTGGATGCTGATCACGGCCTTCAAGCGCAATGCCGATCTGTACGATCCGGCCAACAATCCGTTTCTGTTCAATCTTCCCCCAACGCTGAGCCACATCGGCTTCCTGTTCACAGAGACGAATTATCCGGTCTTTCTCTGGAATTCGTTGTTCATCGGCGTCATCGTCGTCGCCATCACGCTGGTGCTCGCGGTGCCTGCGGCCTACAGTCTGGCGCGGCTGATGGGGCATTGGGGTGAGCATTCGAGCATCGCAATCTTCCTCGTCTATCTCATTCCTCCCACGCTGCTTTTCATCCCGCTGTACGAGGTCGTGACCCTGCTCGACCTCGCCAATACAGTGTGGTCGTTGATCCTTGTCTATCCGACGATTACGGTTCCGTTCTGCACCTGGCTTCTGCTCAGCTTCTTCCGCTCGATCCCGCGCGAGATCGAGGAGGCGGCCTTGACCGACGGTTGGAGCCGCGTCGGCGTCTTCTTCCGGGTGGCGCTGCCCCTTGCCATCCCGGGCATCACGACTTGCGTCGTCTTCGCCTTCGCGCTGTCGCTGAGCGACTACATCTATGCGGCTGTGTTCGTCAGTTCGACCGGGAGTCGCACCGTGAGCGCAGGGGTGCCGACCGAATTGATCCGCGGCGACATCTATTACTGGCAGGCACTGATGGCGGCGACCGCCATTGTCGGCCTCCCGCTTGCCGTGGTCTATGGCCTATTGTTCGACTGGCTAGTCAAAGGTTTTCAAGTCGAGCTGCCGCGCTCACCACGGGCTTAAGGGGTGTTCGACTGCGTCATGCGAAAGATTGGATGAGGTATCGCAGCTCCGGTGAGTGTGGGGAAAGGCGGTAGCGCTCCCCCGCTACCAATCCTGCGATTTTGCACGCCAGACTCCGATTTTCCCGCGATTTTGTACTTTCTGCGAGTAGCGGTCGGAGCCCGCTGGCGTTGTGTTGCCAGAGGGACGTGACAGTCCGTGCCTCGCGAGAGCGGACTCTCGTGCCAATGAAGCGCTTCGGAAACATTTGGGATACTCAGCGGCGTCAACGCCGGCACGACGAGCACGTCAGTAAATCCAAATCCGCAATGACTGGCCGCCTGCTTCATGCCCAAACTCACGTAGGCGCCTAGCGGCATCGACGCGAGCTTCCTCGATCCATGTCACGGACGTGATTCCGCCTTGGCGACGAAACAGCGGTGCGAAGTGGCGCAGGCTGATCTCCTCGATCACGGCGGGATGACGTTTGTCGAGTAAGTCCACGCCTTCGACCTCAAACCTGATGCGGTCGCGCTCGGCAATGGCCTCGATGGTGTAGCGCGTCGTCAGGTCGAAAGGCGCCGACCCCGCCTCTCAAACGTAAGATAATCGATTTCGGTGTGCCTTCGCAAAAGCGGCAAAACTGGTCGCTTTGGTCGAACGTCTCTGTCGGCAAGATGTGCCATGCAAAAACGGCAAGAACGTCGAGCTACACATCCGGAAATTGTGGCAAGGAAGGTACAGTCTCCCGCAAAATATGCACAAGCTGAGAATGTGCCGATTCTGCATAGCCGCGCTGTAGTAGCATCTGCTCATTTTCCGGCTCCTCGCACGACCCGATTGTTCTTCGGTTGTGACAGGAGGGCGAAGAATGGGGATCGGCAGATGCAGATAAAGGGCGGGAAATCGCTATCGACGGCTGGTTTCGTTTGGCGGTTAGGCGCGGCAGCAATTGCCGCTTTGCTCGCGTTCCCCAATGATGCAGCGCGAGCCGATGAAGACGGCATCAGCTTTTGGATACCCGGATTTTTTGGCAGCCTCGCGGCTGTTCCCCAGCAGGCGCCGGGCTGGTCGGTAACTTCGGTCTATTATCACACCTCGGTTTCTGCCGGCGGCGATGTGGCGCGGGCACGCGAGATCACGATTGGCCGAATTCCCGCAAATCTGAGCGTCAACGCGAGCGCGAACGTCAATGCAAACGTGAATCTTGGTCTTCTGGCCGGGACCTACACTTTCGAGACGCCGGTGCTCGGTGGTCAGGCCTCCGCCAGCTTGCTGACGGCCTACGGCTCCAACTCCACGTCGCTGGCGGGATCTCTGACTGGAGCTTTGACGCTCCCGGGCGGCGGCACGATCCCCTTCTCGCGCTTCGACAGCATCGACAGCTCGCTCATTGCATTTGGCGATCTGGTCCCGCAGTTCGCGCTGCGCTGGAATGCCGGTGTCAACAACTACATGACCTACATTACCGCCGACCTCCCGGTCGGCGCCTACCAGTCGACCCGCCTTGCGAATTTGGGGCTTGGGCACTGGGCGATCGACGCCGGCGGCGGCTACACCTATTTCGACCCAAAGACCGGGCATGAAGCTTCGGCGGTGCTGGGATTCACATACAACTTCGTCAACCCCTCCACCCAATATCAAAGCGGCGTCGACATGCATCTCGACTGGGGTGCGTCGCAATTCCTGACCAAGCAGTGGCAGGTCGGCCTCGTAGGTTACCTTTATCAGCAGCTTGGCTGCGACAGCGGCTCCGGTGATCGCGTCGGCTGCTTCCGCTCGCGAGTGGCCGGCGTCGGACCGCAGGTTGGTTATATTTTTCCGGTCGGAGACATGCAGGGATACCTGAACCTGAAGGCCTATGGCGAATTCGCCAATGAAAATCGGCCAGCAGGCTGGAATGTCTGGCTGACGTTCAATCTTCAGCCTACGGCGGCAACACCGCCTACGTCCCCGAGGCCGAGGTTCACAAAATAGAAGCGCAGGTGACGCCCATCTTTGTGACGAATTGAGCATCTGGTTGAATTGAATGCTGAACCAAGCGATGAGCTTTGGCACATCTCGCACGGGAAAAAGGATGAGCTCGCCCACGAGAAGCCGGATGGGAGGAACGCCGGTGACGATGCCTCCGCCGCCGCTGACAGCATTGAAGGATCAGATTTGGCTCGGCATCCGCCGCGCGGTGAAACCAGTGATCGCCGCGGACTGCGTCGGCATGCGTGGCGGCTTGGTGTCAGTTCCTGTTTCGATTCTTGCTCGCGCCCTTCAACGCCGTCGCTGGCGACAACGTCGCGGGGTCGTTCATCTGCATGCAGGTCAATAGATCAACGTAGCTGCCCGTTCCCAATAGCGTCGCTTCGGCGGCGCAGCGGTCACGAATGGACGCGGAATAATTTGACCAGATAGTAGCAAGCTGCTGTCGCGCGGCGTTCTCGTCGCGCATGCAATTCTCGACAGATTGGGGAAGATCGAGGTTCATGGCCTTGTCCGTGGCCGCCGTTTCTTTGCATGTCCTTTCGACGTCGATAACGGGCACCACATCTCCGACGGGCACCACCAATGGACTTCCAAGCTGAGTGACCAGTACGAGTGACAAGAATGCCCCGTTCATTGCGGCCTCCTTCGAGTGCGCTGAAGCACGGATCGGAAGCTTCCAGCGCGAGTTCGCTCCCGGCTGCCCCTGCCGGTTCGCTATGGGGCGAGCGCTCTTTTTGAGAGCGCCCGCGTGTTGAAAGACCGGGCCGATTACTGCCCTTGATGTTGTTTGATCTTCTCCTCAATCTCCCGTTTTACGGTTTCAAGGTTGAAGCTCGCTGGCGCCTGCATGGGAGGAAACTCGATCGCAGTTTGCGCCAATTCGGCGACCTCCTGTTGAACAACCACGAAGCGCCAGAATTCGCGGGCCATGAAGTCGTTGAAGTAGCCGGGCGACCCGGTGTTCAGCGTCTCGCCTCGGAGGATGGGCAGCCTCTCAAACGGATCCTGGCGGATGTTGATGATGGCTGGCATGTCGGTCGTGTCCTTCTCGCCGGGCCACCCGTATGGCTGCTGGAAGAACTGGAACTTGAAATCATCGTGGCGAACTGCGCCCAAATGCGGACCGGCAAAATAGAAGATCTCATGGCGAGCGGAGGGACCCTTGCCCGTCAGAAGATCCATCTGATTGTAGCCGTCGAGATGATTCTTGTAGGTGCGGCCTTCCAGCGTCACGCCCTTGAGAAGCTGGTCGGTAACGTTCGGGTTTCCGGCTGCAGCGGTCAATGTCGGGAACCAATCGAGCCCGGAGACGATTCCATTCTCGACCGAACCGGGCTTGATGTGGCCGGGCCAGCGAATGATGGCCGGCACGCGGAAGCCGCCTTCAAAGGCGGTCCCTTTGGTGGACTTGAACGGCGTCATGCCGCCGTCCGGCCAGGTAAACACCTCGGCGCCGTTGTCCGTCGTGAAGATGACGATGGTGTTGTTGGTTTCGCCGATGTCGTCGATATGCTTGAGCAGGGCACCAACGCTGTCGTCGAGCTGGGCCATGCCGGCTTCCTCGAGACCGTAATTCGACTCGTGGTTCTGCATCGCGCTGTACTTCTTCGACAGGAATGTCCAGACGTGCATGCGCGTCGTGTTGTGCCAGACGAAGAAGGGTTTGCCGTCGCGCTTGGCCTTATCCATGAAGTCGCTGGACGCCTTGACCAACACCTCGTCGAAGGTGGTCATGTCGTACTTCGCCTTCAGGAACGGTAGGTCATGCATATTCGGCACGTTCTGCATGTCGGGAAACGGCGGCAGCGGCCCCTCGTCGACGATCCGCTGCTTGCCGATCTTGCCCCAGCGCGGCATCTCGGTGGGGTCGTCCTTGTCCGTCGCGTAGCTGTGGATCAGGCTGCGCGGCCCGTACTTGTTGTAGTAGTCCTGGTTGACTGGGAACGAGTACCAGTAGGGGTCGGACATCGCGTCGAGGTGATACAGGTAGCCGAAGAATTCGTCGAAGCCGTGCACCGTCGGCAGATATTTGTTGAGATCGCCGAGGTGGTTCTTGCCGAACTGTCCGGTGGCGTAGCCGAGCGATCTGAGGGCGGTGGCGAGTGTCACGGCCTGGTCCGGTATGCCAACATCGGCACCGGCCTGACCGACAGTCGTCAGCCCCGTGCGGATCGGCAACTCGCCAGTGATGAAGTTGGCGCGTCCCGCCGTGCAGCTCGCTTCGGCGTAGTAGTCGGTGAACATCATGCCTTCAGACGCCAGCTTGTCGAGGTTTGGCGTCTTGCCCGACATCATTCCGCGGTGGTAGGCGCCGATGTTGAACCAGCCAACGTCGTCACCCATGATCACAACGATGTTTGGTTTTCGCTCCTGCTGGGCAAAGGCGGGAATGCTCGCCATTGTCGTGACGCTACACAACACGACAATGGCAGCCCAGATCGTTCTGAACATTCTCATGGAAGCCTTCCTTGATGCCGACTGCAGAAACCCGGGCCGCAGCCTTCGCCCAACTCCACCCACCAACCGATTTGCATCGTGATCAATGGAGGATCACATGTCGGCAATCGGTCGGACGCCTCGCGGACAGGAAATTGGTCGAAACGCCCTGGATGCGCTATGCACTTTCGGCAGGACCATTCTCACGCAGAAATCGGCATGACAGCAGGCTTCGCTCGTTTTGCTCCAGGCCCAGCGCTGGGCGATGGCTTGCTCAGCGCCGCGCGGAGATCTCTGCATCAAGTCAGCACGGGCGATACATCGCCTGAAGCTGTCTGCCTCGGAGGAAGATTGTTCTCGGAGTCAACCCGCCGTGACGCGCGATCCAGCGCCGCACCTGTACCGGATACATCGCAAAGAGCATCCGGGTTGCTTCGAGGCTCGTGATGGCGCGTCGGTGAGCACCGAATTCCCAGGCGGCGTGGAAGGCGAGGTTGGCCCTTGAGGTTACGCAAATCTTATCGCGCGGAATCGCTGCAAGCACGATGGTGCAAGCCGACGCGCAAAGGCCATCGATCATCACCCTTTGGCCGGAAGCACCCAGCTCCTCATAACTGTCCAGGTAGCTGTCGATCAGTCCCCCACGGTCATTTGCAATCCGAACCGCTGCCTGGCACGCTCCTATGCACGCGATCAAGAGCGCTGCCGCGAACATTCCGCTGAGAAGCTTCATGTTTTGCCGCCCCTAGGTGATTGTGATGCGTATTACGCGCTCCCTCAGGCTTGCTTCACCACCAGTAGCCAGAAGGTTGATCGCAGCCGTTCACCCAGGTGAAGCCGTCCCAGAACAAGCACTGGTCGTAGCCCGCATATGGATAGCCGTAGTCCCAGCTACTCGCGGCGACACCGGCGGCGACGACGCCAGCCGCAATCGGCCAGCCCCATCCGCCCCAGCCACCGCGCCAGCCGGGCCGCCATCCAGCCCAGCCTCCGCCCCAGCCCGGGCGCCATCCGCCGCGCCATCCACCGCCCCAGCCGGGGCGCGCGACCAGAGCGCCGCCGCGAAAGCCACCAACGGCCATGGCGCGGCTTCCTGTGAATCCGGCGCCTCTAAAACCGCCGCCGAAACCTCTTCCCGCAAATCCGCCGCCATGAAAGCCGCCGCCATGGAATCCGCCGCCGCCGAAGCCTCCTCTTGCTGCTGCAGGATCCGCGGTCAGCGCCAGCATTGATGCGGCGATCGCGACACCAATGAGAATCGTGCATCTCTTGTTGCGCATTGCAGGCACTCCTGTTCTTTCGGTCCTCCAAATCAGACTCCAGCTCCGCCGATCGGCCGGCGCCGCTGGCGCCGTTGTCCAACGAGCCCGCGTCTTCGCGTTGCCTCAGACAGCGAATTCTGAAAGCTGGCCTAAACTTTCCCGACGGGCTATGCGATTTCGGCTGAATTCAGCGCGGTGAGATGCGCGACCAAGCTCTTGTGCGCCATGTTAGCATACGCAGTGAAGCTAGACCCACATCATCACAAGCGAGCAGGCCGAGCGTGACGATCTCCCCATGGCGGGCGATCCGCGGGGATTGGCGCCGATGGGCAATATCGAGCTGGCATCGCAAATGTTAATCTGCCCACTCAGCCGGCGGGCAGGCGTGGCGTCTCGCTGCCCTCGGCGGCGATGTGAAATCGGGAGATCGGTAATGTCAGACAGAATCAAGAATGCCTTGATTGCACTGTTGTGTTTGTTGGGCGCGATGAACGCGATTGCGCTTGTCGTCAATCTTTCGCAGCCTTCCAGGGCGGCCGTCCGCGGAATGAGCTACCAGGATCTGCTGCACGACCCCGATTTCACGCGAGCGGTCAAGACGATCGCCGAGCAATGCAACGTCAACGTCGATCTCGCAAAGCTGAAGTGCCAAGGTGGATGATCCCGGCACCGGCTGTTGCTTGGTGATCGACTACCTGCCTGCAGCACGTGTCAGGATGGCTGCCATCAACTGAGCGGCCGTCTGGCTGGAGACAACAGCTTGCCTCTTGAGTTCTCGATAGACGTCGGGAGGAAGAGGAACGTTCGCAATGATCAGCGTACCCGCCGGCATCATGTTCGCCGCGATCTGGCGTTCCAGGATGCTGTCGAACCGGCGCATGCGGTCCCATTTCTCGGCAGCGGTGAGCCCGGCTCGCGGGCGACGACGCGACAATAGGCGGCGATCAGGACATTCTGCACCTCGGACCACGAGATATCGGGGCTGGCGATTTGCAGCCTGTTGATCTGCTCGTTGATCTCGTTGGCGAGATCGACGCGGTTTTCGGTGGTGAAGAGCGCGCCACCGGAAGCGTCTCCGATGAGACTGGGAACCGATCCCGGACCGATTTCCGGACATTCGAGAGTGTCGGAACTGTAGCTTTGCCCCGCTGAGCAACAAAGGAGCATGACGAGCGCGAGCACAAATCCGAGGCAGCGCCGCCGGCATTTGCATTGAGCCGTGATGAGCGAACGCGACAGCGCGAATTGTGGCACGCGAAGCCAATGAAGCATTCCAAATGACAGGGCCGCTCTCGAAACGTACTTGCGGAGACGGTGCTGCTGCTCGAACGGCAACGCTCGCTTCCAATCATTCTTCATGCTGATCACCGTCCAGCCGACCTTCGCCTCGTCAGATCCCGGGAATCTGTGCGCGGGCCTAAGGCACGCGCCATCTGACGGTGGCGCCAAAGTCTTCGACGCGAAGCCCTCATGTGGCCCAAGGGGAACCCAGTTAGTTCGTGAACAGGTCGAACTCAGGAGGGCGGAGCAGGCACGGCCGCTTGGACGCCGGCCAGAGCCGTCTGCAGGGCCGCTTCCTTCGTATGATCGAGCGAGGTTCTCAGCACTGTACCGCCTTCGCCCTTGAGGCCTTCGAGCACCTTATCTGCTGTGACCTTCCGCGCCAGGACGAATAGCGCCGCTGTCCCGGGCTGGATGGCGGCCGCCGTATCTTTCATGAATTTGTCATTGATGCCAGCATCGGTCAAAGCACCGCCCACAGCCCCGGAGGCGGCGCCCAAGGCCGCGCCAGCGAGCGGCATCAAAAAGATCAGGCCAATCAGCGTACCCCAAAAAGCGCCACCGACGGCTCCTGCGGCGGTAGTGTTGATCATCTGGTTCAGTTTGATATGGCCCTTGGCGTCCTTCACGGCGACCACTGCATCACCCAATTCGAGCAAGTATTCCTTCTGCATGGCCAGTAATTTCTGTCTGACTTCCTCCGCCTTCGCCTCAGTTGGGAATGCGATTACGACGAGATCACTCATTGCGATCCTCCTCTAAGACATTTTCCTCGTTGCACGAAAGAAGAGCGCAGGTGGGCCGCCAAGCGTACTATTCGAACGCGAAGATGCGCTTCCAATCGTTCATGCTGATCACGTTCCAACCGTTCTTCCTCGCCTTATCGTAGAGCACCGGCGTGAACGTGCCGCAGAGCCGGCACATTTCGCGTTGCCTCAGTAGCAAGGCGGGTAGGGGTAATAGCCGCAATACGGATTGGCCGCCGCGGCGCCTAATGCCGCTGCACCCAGCGCGGCCCCACCAACTGCGGCGGCTGCATACGGAGCCCCGCGATACCAGGCACCGCGAGCGACGTAGGGATGGTAGCCGACAGCGCCGACGTGACCATACCCGACGCGATCGAAGCCGCCGGCACGGAATCCACCGGCATGGAAGCCACCGAACCCGCCGGCGTGGAAGCCGCCAGCATGGAAGCCACCGAAGCCGAAACGATCGATGAAGAGCGCCGCAGGCCCATCGCCGCCTGTGAGCTCGCCTTCGAGCACGTCAACGTCGAAGGTCAGCTTGTCGCCCTCGAGCTTCGCAGTCTTCAGCGTGACGACGGCATCGCGGATTTTCGATCCGTCCGTGTTGAATACCGAGATGGTGCCGTTCGGCGGATCCTTGGTGAAGCTCTCATCGCTTTCATTGCTGGGCGACCATTCCTCCAAGAGGTGCGTCGTCAGCGCATGCCCGGCCGCCCGCACCGGGCGGTCCGCAAAAACGATGGAGTTGGGCGCAACGCCCGTCAGCGTCAGCTTCCCGCCCTGCAGGCTGGCGCCGCGGGCGTTCATGACGATCAACGACGGCACGATGTCCGGGCTGGCCTGGCCGATCGTCTTCTGCAGCGGCACGTGCTGCGGTGTCGAAGGCGTTGTCTGAGCCAGCGCGGGCGCTACTCCGCAGAGCAGGAGAGCGATGATCATGTGACCGGCTCGATTTCTTCTGGTCATGAGCGACTCCTAACGTTCACATCGGTCAGATTGGTGGTCTCTCAGGGATTGCATGGGAAACGCATCGCTTCACCGGTGGTGGGCGGACGCCCGTGGGGGCGTCCGCATGGTCGTCGCGTCTGCTCACGCCTCTATTCACCAGCGTGACTGCTCGTCTTCATCTCCCTGACCTGCTGCATGACCTGTTCCAGATTGTAGCTCGCTGGATTCTGCAGCGGCGGGAATTTGACGAAAGTCTCAAGGTGCATCAGCCACAACTGCTGCCCGATAGGCAGCATGTTCCAGTCATAGACATACGCGGTAGACGGAGAAGCAATCGCCCCGCCCATACCGAACAGCGTCTTCTGCTGTTGGCCAATGGAAGTCTCGAAGGGATCGCGCTTGACGTTGACGACCTGGGTCCAGTGGAAGGGCAGCACTCCGGAAATGAAGCCCGACGGTGCATCGGACACCATTGCGAAGTACATCTTCCAGTTCTTGTAGCGGACGGCCGACGGCTCCTTGCCGGAATAATACAAGAAGTGGTCGCGTGCCGACTTGTCAGACTTGCCGCTCAGATAGTCGATCTGATTGACGCCATCGAGTGTGGTCTTGACGATACCGGGATACTGGCCGGCCTCAATCCGCTGCTTCAGGGCGTTGCCTTTTGGTCCGCCGGCGGCCTCGACAAGCGTCGGGAGCCAGTCGAGGGCGGCGAACATTTCGTTCTTGACCGTGCCGGGCTTGATGACGCCCGGCCAGCGGATCACCATCGGAGCCCGCATGCCGCCCTCCCAGGTGCTCAGCTTGCCGCCCTTGAACGGAGTGGTGCCACCGTCCGGAAAGGTGATGGTCTCGGCGCCATTGTCGGTGGTGAACACGACGATCGTGTTGTTGACTTGGCCCATGTCTTCGAGCTTCTTCAGCACCACGCCGATATTGTCATCCATCTGCTTCATGCCGGCTTCGTTGACGCCCCAGTCCTTGCCGCCAGCTTCGCCAACCATCGCCAAGTATTTGTCCGAAAGCACGGTCGTGATGTGCATGCGCGCCGGGTTGTACCAGACGAAGAATGGCTTGTTGGTCTTCTTCGGATCGTTGCGGTCGAGGAAGTCAACGACCTTGGCCGAGATTTCCTCGTCCACCGTCTTCGAACGCTCAAGTGTCAGCGGTCCCTCGTCCTTGCACATTTGCTTGGCGCTACTGCCGTCGGATGACGTGCACGCGAGCACCGGACGCGGCGGCGTCAGGCAAACCGTGGTCTTGGGATCCACCGCGCCGGGGACCTCGGACAATCCAGGGATCGGCGTGTTCTTGCATGGCGGCGCGAGGGTCTGCTGGGTCGGGGTTTTGTTGATATCGGGGAAGCTCACCCCCTGCATGGCGTCGAGGTGATAGAGGTAACCCCAGTATTCCTGGAAGCCGTGCGCCGTCGGCAGCGATTCTGTGTGGTCGCCGAGATGATTTTTGCCGAACTCGCCGGTGGTGTAGCCGAGATCGAGCAGAAACCTGGCAAGCGTCGGGGTCCCAGGCCGCAGATAGGATGGACTGCCGGGAATTTCTGGCAACGTCATGCCGACGCGGACCGGCTGCATGCCGGTGAAGAAGGCTGTACGCCCCGCCGTGCAGCTCTGCTCGGCGTAATAGTCCGTGAACATCGCGCCTTCGTTGGCGATGCGATCAATGTTCGGCGTTTCGCCGACCATCAGGCCGCGGTGATAGATGCTGGGCTGCATCCAACCGATGTCGTCGCCCATGATAAAGAGGATGTTGGGCTTCTGCCCCTGCTGGGCGGAAGCAGGAATGCTCGCCATTGTCGTGGCCGTACACGCCAGGACAATAGCGCCCCAGATTGCTCTGAACAGGCTCATAGTTGGCTTCCTTGATGTCGGCTGCCGAAACCGGGCCGCAGCCTTCGCCCCCCATCCACCCACTGACGGTCTTTGCCGATCCATACAGGATCAGGCGAGCACTCAGTCGCCATGCACGCACGAAATTGGCTGAAGGGGCCTCGATGCGCTATGCGATTCCGGCAAGCGCAATGCGGCGTCTCAGAAGCAGTCTTCCAAAAAATACTGGGCGACCCGAGGCATTCCGATTTTCGCGGGGGAGGGGCCAACACCAAAGTTGGCGCCGTCGGGATTAGCTCGTTTCCCACTCCGAACGTCTACTTAGCGGCGGCTCGTTCAGCGGCTACGTGCCGAATCTGCATTGTGCGCGCCACGATCCCAACGCAGGCTGGCTCCGCTGGCAGCCAGTAGGAGCGCAATCAAACGACAGTAAATCGGCACCTGACGCTTCCGAATCTGCATAGACGGCGCTGCAAGCTGGATACTAGATATTTCGTAAGTTGAGGCCTCCTGCTGACAAACAAGAGTACTTTTGGCTTTTGCGCTAACGCTGCACACGGACTGAAAACGATGGACGGCGGCGGGAGTGGGGCCGGACGAGAGCCTAGCGCCGCAGTTAGGCCAGTCTCACGATTTGACCAATGGAGTGAGTTATGAGGCATTTGTGGCTAGCTATTGCAATCCTGCCCGCCCTTGCCAGCGCGGGGGCGTCGGCACAATCGATCAATCTCACCGGCATCTATACTTGCGTCGACAGATGCCGGGGAAACCTACCTGCCCATATCACGCAGAACGGAGCTGCGCTCAATCTCTTGACCGAAGGAGGCGTCCCCGCCCAGGCATGGCCGGACTGGTTTTCGCCGACAAGCCGGATCTGGATTGATGCCTTCAACGAAGGCGCGGTCTATTCACCGAATGGTATGGTCATTCAGTTCGACAATGGGACCATCTGGCAACGAGGCTTGCCGCCGCCCCAACGCAGATAGAACGCTACGCCTATGTTAGACTAGGTATCGAGCGTGCCACAATGCGTCACTCCGGGCGCAAACGACCGAAGATGACGGATGTGGCGGCGGCAACTGCCGATGGTAGTGCCGCCGTCCGAAGCGTATTGAGGGCGCGTCAGTACTGATTTGGGCAGACCCAAGCGCCGTAGGCATTACGATAGCAGCCGCTGTTGTAGCCGTAGGCGCCGTAATAACCGGCCGCCGCCGCACCCACCGCCGCCGCTCCTACCGCCGCTCCACGATAGGGATAATATCCTCCGCGCCAGGCGACGCCACGATAAGCCGCTCCACGATAAGCCGCCCCGCGATAGGCGCCGCCGCGATAAGCCACGCTACGCCCGGCTACAGCGCCCCCTCGGAAATGTGCCGCGCGAACCCCGCCACCGTGAAATCCGCCGCCACGGAAACCACCGCGGGCCAACGCGTCGTCGGGGACAAAGGTTGCGCTTACAAGGACGGTGGCTGCAAAGCCAATCAAAGCCTTTCGCAACATTGGCCATTCTCCCTTGCTAGAACTGCACTGAAACAACGGCCCCGCAAATCCGCATCGGTTTTCGCCACGCGTTCGCGCTTAGCCAGTCGCTCCGGCCTAGGATGGCACAGCCGACCTTGCGCCCCGCTTTGAACTGTGTGGTTCGCGAGGACACAGAGCCGGCATTCTGGGCGCGAGCCTAGCATCCGGCTATGCGATTCCGGCGGAATTCGCTTATCCCTCTTCAACAAACTTCCGCTCAGCCACTCGCGCTTCCCGCCTCGCTGCGGGCCTTCGAGATTCCGAATCTGCATAGTCAGCACTGCGAACCAAAACTAGCTTTGCATCATTTATCGGAAGGAAAATTGTCCTGACGTACTTTTGAGTGCGATTATGCAATCGAGAGCCGGAGCATTTCCCCGTAGCGCGGGCACGCAACCAAACGAGCGTCGCCCACAGCTCCGATTGCGCAAAGGCCTGTTCGCGCCATGAGAATGTCTGACTCAGAATCAGATGCGATCATGATGCGTCGCTGCGTTGCTCTCGCGCAATGCGCAGGCAAAAGCGGGGAGTACCCGTTTGCGGCCGTCATTGCGCGCCGGGGCGAATTCATTTGCGAATCCCTCAATATGGTCAAAGTCGAAGGAGACGTTACGCGACACGCCGAAATGGTTGCAATTGCTTCGGCTCAGAAGAAGCTCCGCGCGACAAGCCTCGATGATTGCACGCTCTATTCGACCATTGAGCCTTGTGCGATGTGCTCCTATGCCATCCGCGAAACCAGGATCGGACGCGTGGTGTTCAGCTTGCGGTCACCGCTCATGGGTGGCCACTCGCGATGGAAGGTTTTGACCGATAGCAATCTGTCCTCGGTGCTGCCGGAGGTGTTTGCTCGGCCGCCCATCGTCCTGTCCGGATACCTGCAACAGGATGTTGAGATGATTTTTCAGAAGCGAAATCCGCTTAGCTGGCGATTCATGAAAGCTCGAAAGATCTTCGTCGAGAGCCCCGATGTTGAGCACTCCACTTTGATCAGTAAGTCGCGCGTTGGCCGTCGGTCCCGTCTCGCGAACTTTGTCAGGGCTGCGGTTCTCGATCGCCTTTGGCGCAGTTAGGATTTTGCCCGGAGGGGCAGCCGGGGAACGAATTTGCCGAAGTTGCATAGCCACCGTCCCTGGCTCCGGTGAACTTCAGAATCGAGAGCAGGGAGATGTCGAGTTCGCTTCGCAGCGGAGCACCCTCCGCGCGCCGATGCACTGCAGCAGGCACAAGAAGGAGCTGGCGCGCTGCTAACGTCGAGGGGTTGCCTTAAGCGCCATTCGTCCGCTGACGGTCGTGTCGCGGCAGAAGGTGGATCAACAATGGATGCCTCATTTGGCGTATTGGACGCATTCGCATTTGTGGTGTTTGCCGTTCTGATCGTGGTGGCGGTGATCATCTTCGTCAGCTTGGGGCAACTACCGGGTCGACTCGCTCGGAAATGGGGGCATCCGCAGGCTTCTGCCGTCAACGTCGCCGGCTGGATCGGCATCGCGACGGGCGGATTGCTGTGGCCGCTGGCATTGATCTGGGCCTTCATCACGCCATCCGGATCGGCCGCTTCGAGAGCCCAAAACGATCAGAATGCACCGGACGTGGCCGAACCAGAGGCGGCCACCAAACAGCAATCTCAACTGCGCAGCCTCCCTGCCCACGAGGAGATGCGGCAATGATTGCATTTCTGATCATCGTCTATGCCGCGGTCGTGCTGGTGCTCTTCAAGGTATTGCGCCTGAAGCCGCGGCCTTACCTCATCGCAGGCATGATCCTAGCCGGCGTCCTCCTGATCGGCGGCGTGGTGGTGGCATGGACGGTGTCGGCGCCGCTGACGGGACGGTTGGTGACGACGCAATACGTCGTCCAACTCGTCCCCTATGTGAAAGGACAGGTCCGAGCCGTGCATGCCGAGGCGAACAAGCCGATGAAGAAAGGCGACTTGCTCCTCGAGATCGATCCGGCGCCGTACCAATATACGGTTGATCAGCTTGAGGCGCAGCTCAAGGCATCGAAGGCGAACGTCGAGCAGGCGCAGGCCAGTGCGGAAGCGGCGGATGCCAATATTGCGAAATCCAAGGACGGAGTCGCTCAGGCGCAAGCCGCGGTTGAACAAGCCAAAGCGGCCGTCGCCAACGCGCAAGCCGCCCTCAACAAAACAAAGGCGGCTGCTGAGCTGGCCAAGACGCAGGAACAGATCGCCTTGAACATTCAGCGAGCTGACGTCGCCGCAATCAGCCAGCTTAAGGTGGCCGAGGCCAAGCAGCAGCGCCAGGAGGCGGATGCCGCCGTTCAGCAGGCCGCGGCTGGCGTCACGCAGGCACAGGCTGCCGAGCAACAGGCGGTGGCCGCATTGGTCGCTGCTCAGTCTACGCTGCAGCAGGCGGAAGCAGCGGCGCGTCAGGCCGCCTTCGCCGTGGTCGTGGCCCAGAGCGGCGTACCCGCTGTAGAGGCGCAATTGGGGGACGCGCGCTTCAACCTCGCGCAGTGCCGGATGACGGCGCCGGCTGATGGATACGTGGTGAACTGGCAGGTCCAAGCGGGGACCATGCTGGTGCCTATGCCGCTCGCAGCAGCCGGGACCTTCGTCGACACCTCAAGCATCGCCGTTGGGGCCGTATATCCTCAGAACTGGCTCGTGAATGTAAAGCCAGGTGACGACGTGGAATTGGTGCTCGATCCTTATCCAGGCCGATTGTTCACCGGAAAGGTGGACGCCGTCATACCTGCCTCCGGTGGCGGTCAATTCACAACCAGCGGAGACATCCCGACAGCGGCGAGGGTCGGATCGACCGGCGCCTATGCGGTCAAGATTCTTTTCGATGATCCGGCCGTCTCACGCAATCTGTCCATCGGCTCTGGGGGAAGTGCCGCCATCTACACCCACGTGGGCAAGCCAACCCACATCATCTCCAAGGTCGCAATTCGGATGAAGAAGTGGCTGCTGTACGTCGTGCCGACCGTGGCCAAGAGTTAGGCCGAGCCTGTTTGGCGGCCCGGGATGGATTTGCCGAATTTGCATGTGACATTAATGCCTCAGCGCGCGATTTTGTAGTCAACGCCGTGAACGCCCGGCACGGGCGATTGTCAAAATTGATAGGGTTGAGAGGGGGCATGTGAGCAACTGGGGGGAGGTTGCGTCAATGGAGATTCTCCGCCTCGTCCGACGCGGAGCAAGACGTCGCGCCCTGTCGGCAGCGCTAGTTCTACCGCTGGCTGGCTGCGCGGTCGGTCCGGACTTCATTCCGCCGGCAGCCCCGATCGCCGACGAGTTTCTCAGCGCGAAGAGCGGCTCGATCAGATCGGGTCACCAGGATTATCGCGATTGGTGGAAGACGTTCCGCGATCCTACGCTGAACGAGTTGGTCCGGATTGCCTACGGCCAGAACCTCACTTTGTTGAGTGCGGGGACCCGCGTGCTCCAGGCCCGTGCTGTGCTGGGCATCGCCATCGGCTCGTTCTATCCGCAGGTGCAACAGGGGACGGGATCGTTGATCTATACCCAGCCCAGCGCTGCTACGCCACTTGCCCTTCCGAACGCAACACCCACGCAGTTCTGGACCGATTCGCTTGCCGCACAGGCTGCCTGGGAGTTGGACTTCTGGGGCAGGTTTCGGCGTGGTGTTGAATCGGCTGATGGCGCCTATCTTGCTTCGATCGCGAGCTACGACGACGTTCTGGTGACCCTTCTGGGTGATGTCGCGGCAACGTATATCGGTATCCGCACCACGGAGCAGTTGATCGCGATCGCCCATTCCAACATCAGCAAACAGGAGCAAAGCCTCAAGATCGCGAAGGCAAAATACACCGGGGGCGGCAGCAGCGAACGCGACGTCTTTCAGGCGACTAACGTTCTCGAGCAGACGCGAGCGGCGATTCCACAGCTCACCATCCAGTTGCAACAGGGAGAGAACGCGCTCCGTGTGCTGCTCGGCCTCCCACCCGTCTCGCTGGCGGCGCTACTCGCCCGGTCGAGAGGCAGGATACCAGTACCGCCCAGCACGATCGCCGTCGGCATCCCGGCGGATCTGCTCCGTCGCCGGCCGGACGTTCGCGCCGCGGAGCTTGCCGCACTGGCGCAGAACGCCCAGATCGGCGTGGCCGAGGCGCAGCTCTATCCGGCCATCAGTATCACCGGCACGTTCGGAGGCGCGGCCAGTACTGCCAACGGCCATAACCTGGGCCAACTCGTCAGCTCCAGGGGCGTGACCTATGCCGCCGGTCCGTCGTTTCAATGGAATATCCTGAACTACGGGCAGATCACCAACAACGTGCGTCTGCAAGATGCCAAGCTGCAACAGTTGTTGGTCGACTATCAAAACACGGTCCTCAAAGCTCAGCAGCAGGTCGACGACGGCATTTCCGCCTTCCGGCAGTCGCGCCTGCAGGTCGGATACTTGCGCAAGAGCGCCGACGCTGCACGCGGCGCCTTGAGAATTGGTACGGAACAGTACGAGCAAGGGGCTACAGATTTCACGACCGTGCTCACTGCCGAGCAGAATTTGTTTCAGGCGGAGAGCAGCGTGGCGACAGCCTTGTCCAATGTCGCACTCGGTGCCACCGCCATCTACCGCGCGCTCGGGGGCGGATGGCAGATACGGGAGGACAGCTATTTCGTGACCGCTGCGACGCGCGACCAAATGCGGGCGCGGACCAACTGGGGAGAACTGCTGCCGCCGGCCAGCCAGCCGCAGCCGCCGGCCCCGGGTCTTCCTTCGCCCGCAGACATTGGACCGACGGTCCGGCCTCCGGAATGGTGAATGCGTCAGGACGATGCGGCAGAATCCTGTGCTCCAGGCTGCCGAGCGCGTTGCAGTGTGGTCGAGGGCGATTCACCGAAAGTGGTGCGATACGTCACCGAAAAGCGGCCAAGCTCCAGGAACTGATGATTTCGGGCGACTTCAGCAACGCTCGATTTTGAAGGATCGGCAGACCGCAGCGCGGCGCGGGCCTTGTTCAAGCGCTGCAACAAAAGATATCGTGTAGGGCTCACGCCAAGAAACTCGGCGCAACACATCCGCAAGGTTCGTTCGGCTACACCGATCTCCGCACAAAGCGTTGGCATGTTGAGCTTCTGATCAATGCGTTTGCGCAGTGTTTCTTCGAGGCGAACCATGACAGCGGCATGATGATGTCTTCTCCTGGGATGGTCGTCCGCCTCGTTGGCAGCCAGGCAATGGGTGACAGCGTGAAGCATTTCTTGCTCCAGCGCTCTTGCGATCTCGGGGCGCTCGGTCAACTCCTTTCGGGTTTCCGCGAGATGGCAGGCTTGCCTGAACAGGCTCTGGAATCTTGACGTTGTCGCGCGCGAAGGACGGAGTATCCTGTTGAGGCGTGGCGACGCGATCAGCCGTCCGGTCAATGCCTTGCCGCCATCGGCGAGTTGCTCGGACGGTAACGAGAGCAAGCCCCACTGGCACTCACCGTTGGAGCGTTGATGCACGCGCTCGCCGCCGCTGTGAAGGACCATGTCGCCGTTTCGCAAGGCCAATCCGCCGCATCTGAGGGATGCGTTGGCGACTGGAAACGACAGGAAGGTCCGTCCGGGGAGCAGCGAGATATAGGCTATGCGGGGGAGACTCTCGCAACACCGATAAATTTCCAGATGATTCAGTTTCAACCGTGTCAGCCGGGCCCTGAAGTCTCCGGCGCCTGCAATCGTGAGGTTGACGCCTACGTTGCCAAACGCGGCCGCGTAACCATCCGGATCGCAAAATGTGCGTGTACCGCCTTCGGCCATATCCCATGCCCCGTCGGATCGGCGGAACAGTTCTTGCGACCGGTTGAAACTTCTTAGGTCGCACCGAGGGAGCCAGCATTGGGCAATTGACGCCTTTCGGCTATGCGCCTTCGGAACTTCGAAGGTGCATTGCGGAGTCCGATGACTATGCAAGTTCGGCAGGCGGGAAGGATCTCGACGAGGCGCGGCGATCAATTGAAAGACCGCCCTGAAGGGGCGGTCTTTCAGAGAACGACCGAATGTTTATGGCCGTATCCCCATTTTGCGGCAACAATCACGATAGGCGTCCATTCCAAGAGCCTGCCTGTCGGCAGTCGCGCCGGAAAAACCGACCGACACGTTGTTTGCTGCGGCATTAGCCTGCCTGAAGCATTCAGCACGTGCCGCTCTGACGTCCATCTTTTTTGCCGTTTGCGCCTGCAGTGAGGTTGAAAGACATGGAACGAGTAAAGCGATAGCAAAGGCCGTTCGCATCCAGAACATATTTGCCTCCTCGACGAACACTAGGCAACTCGCCGGCACGCCGAGCGGTGCCCGGAGAGGTGTCAGCCCGCCTGTGAAACGATATTGGGGGCGGAGCGGGAGCGGCTATGCAATTACGGCAAGGATACGCAATTGTTTGCTGAACGGTCGACGGTGAGAGGAGACTACCAAACCGACCGAACGCGGGGTTGCTTGCGGCGGGTGCTCCCAGCTTATCACGCGATCAACAGCATTGCGTAGCTTGCGCGTGCGGACGACGGGTGTCGCTCGTCGCTACGTCCCGCCCAAGACGAGCGAACAAGGTTGGTTCTGCACTTTGGTCTTAGTTGGCTTGGGCAAATTCATCCAGCGCTTGGACCGGCACGGAGACGACGTTGGGCATTCCCCACGCCGTCGAGATCCGTATTTGACGGGACGCCCATACGATAGTCTGCGTGAGCACGTTGCTGATGACTGCCGCGACCCGGCCGTCGCAATCGATCACTGGTGCCCCCGAAGCGCCATGGTCGATGACCAAGCGGTTCTCGCCTTCATAGAATTCCAGGAGTGCCATGCCGGCGAGCTTCCCGTCATCCCCGAAACGAACGAACCGTCCTCCCACGGGATGTAGGCTGCCGGCCGGATACGCCAGCGTCATGACCTGCTCGTCCGGCACGAGCGGCTTCCTCCGGATGGCGACGCTCCGCGCGGCGGAAGCGGCATGTTCGAGCTCGATGACTGCGAGCTTTTCCGCCTGGACTCCCGCCAGGCGCTGAATCCGAGCAGCAATGGACTGGCTGCCATCTCCGTCCGCGATCTCAAGCGGCTTCCACTCCTCCTTCGCGAGCTTCATTCCCGCGGCCACGTGCTCGGCGGTGACGATCGTCGTTGGAGACAGGAACCAACCGGTGCCTCGCACGCCGATGAGATCCGGACGCGCTTCGCGCTCGGCGTCGTCGAAATGGCGCATGATGCTGACGGTCGAGTGCGCGAGCTGTGCGGGATCGATGCAGGCGGCACGAGCATGCTGGGTGGTCGCAAACAGAAGGAAAGAAACGAACACCAGACGATGGGCACGTCCATGCATGTTGACGAATCTCCGCATCCCGCCGCAGTGGACGAGCGACTCTGTAGCCGGGCAACAGAGCGGACCGACTTATCCGGAGCTTTTTCCAAGGCGCGGAAAGTTTCGCGGCCGGTGTCGCGCCTTTATCACAGGCGTCGAGAATCTCCCGTGTCAGCAGCCAGCCGGAGCAACCTATTCCGGTTTGCAATCTGCTCGAGTAACGCCAGGAAAGTCACGGCGTTCCTAAGTTGATGGCGCGCTATCCACGGGACTGGCGATTGAAGCTGGTCGTCGCCCACTGGTTCCTGCGCAAGGTTCAAGTAGGCCAGGGGGGTGACGACAAGACGCGCTTACCGGTAGCCGGCGGCAGGGGCGAGAGACGACGGGGCTGCGTTGCAGCCGGACGGGTGGGCTGCGCAATGTCTCAGACGGCGACTCGTCAAAAGAGAGCGCGGTAGGCATCGGGAAGCTACGGAAGCTCCCATACGGGGGCTTGCTTGCGCCCCATGAACTCAGGCGAATCCAGGTTCGGTGACCGCAAGCGACGATGGCCGATTAAGGTGGACGGCAATCCTCTCCGCCGGGCGCCGCAACGTCTCGGATGGCGATTCACCGAACAGCGCGCGATAGGCGACCGAAAAGCGGCCAAGCTCCCAAAATCCATGATCGGCGACAATGCGCGTGACGGTCGACTTCAACGGATCTGCCCGCAGCAACGCGTAACGCGCGAGGTGCATCCGGCGCAGGGTGAGAAAACGGATCGGCCCCATGCCCAGATGCTCTTCGCAGGAGGCGCGAAGTGTTCGCTCCGCGACGCCTATCGCGCCGCAGATTTCGGTGAGATAAAGCGGCCGGTCGGGATTTGCCGCCAAGAACTCTTCGAAACGCGCGACGATCGCATCGTGGTGGCGGTCACCCGTTGTGGGTTCTAGGGCGATGCCGTCGGCGAGACATCGGACCATGACGTGGATGAGTTCATTCTCCAGTGCGCGAAGCACCTCCGGGATTTGGAGTACATCTGGAGTGTGATGGGCGAGCTGTCTGATCGCCCAATGCCGCTTCAAAAGCCGTGACATCAATTGAGGATGTGGATGAACAATGCGCGGATCTGATTGTTCTACGAGCTCTCGGCCTATGATCGCTTCGATTGCTTGATTCAGCTCGTCGGTTGGTAGAGAGAGCGAGCCGTAGTTGAAATCGTGGCCTGATCGCCGATGGACGACGTCGGACCTGTTGACGATGATGTCGCCGGGCGAGACGTCCAACCCGCAGTGCTGGAGCGGCGACGAATTAGATTCGGTCAGAAAACCGATCGACCGCCGCTCGGGTTTGCAGGCGACAGTGCAGACTGTTGGCGCGGATGCGTGAAGACCTTGCACCCAGAGCCGGTTGGCGCCGATCTGCGTGATCTCGACTTCAAAATCATCTTTCGTGGTTGGTAGTATCTCGACATCGGCAGCTAGGATCGCCGCCTGGCAATCCAACGGATCTGAAAAGGAAAGAACTCTACTCCAGGGCATTTCGGCCTCCCCCGAGGCGAAAAAGTGCGCTGCTACACGTAACGGTTACACACAATCAGTTCGTCAAAATGAATTCGTCAGCTTTTCATAGAACGGCGTGGATCAAGCCCATTCTTAGGACGTAGCACTCTAGCGCCACCACTACCCCTGATCAATGTGGTGTTTGCGACACAATTGTGGCCGACACTTACTCCGGCAAATGCCGCAAAAGAGCGCGCCAGCGATGACCTTTGATCAACGACGCGGTTGTTTGACATAGATCAACGCACGGATTGTGACGTGGCAAATTGCGGTCTTCGCGGCAACCTCGCCTAAATCGTCATTCCTGGAATGCCAGAGCTTGTGTCTTTGAGTCGAAGTTCAAGAATGCCAGATTGACCAAGAGCCGCTCACGATCCTGCCCCGCGCAAGTAAGGATGATGGGTCCAACGAGGCCGGGCTGACCTTAACGGTCGCTCTTGGCAGTTGGGCCTTTCCACACGCCTGAAGATGGCGGAGCCCGCCAGCGCGAATTGCACTGACCGCGATGCTTGGTTGTCAGCTCTTCCGCCGTCAGCTCCGATACCAGCTCGCCAGATTCCACGTCGTGACGTCCCATCCCGAAATGTCGGCCATGAGGTTATTGACGCCGGCGCCGACGATGTGGCGCGAGAGGAGCGGCAGGAACACATGGGCCTCGCAGAATATCTCGCCGACCTTGATCAGCAATGCGGCACGCTTGACCGGATCGAGCTCGTTCTGCGCAGCCTTGTAGGCCTTGTCAGCCTCGGGATCGGAATAGCGCGAGACGTTTCGGCCTAGCCATTTATTGTCCTTCGTGGCGATTTCCCAGGAGACGCACTGGTTCAAAAACCGTTCCGGATCGGGCTGCGGCTGCGTCGTATTGTACATCTCCATGTCGCAATAGAGTTTCGAGTAAGTGTCGGGGTTGGCAACATCCGACGAGAAGAACACCGACGCGGTGACCGACTTGAGCTCGATCTCGATACCGGCGCGCTGGCAAGCCTGCTTGATGATGGCCTGCGTCTTCTGGCGCGGGGCGTTGATCGAGGTCTGAAAGACGTATTTGAGCTTCTTGCCGTCCTTCTCGCGGATGCCGTCCGCGCCTTTCTTCCAGCCGGCCTCGTCGAGGATCTTGTTCGCTTTGTCGATGTCGAACGCGTATGTCAGCTTGCTCGACTTGAATTGCCTGGGCTGGTTGACGAAGCTCGCCGTCGCGATGCCGCCGCGGCCGTAGATGAATTTCTGGATCGCCTCGCGATCGATCAGGAGGTTGATCGCCTGGCGAACGGCCGGATCGGAGAGCGTCGGGTGCTTGGTCTTGATGCTCGAACGCTCGCCGTCGACCTCGGTCCAAGGGTCCGTCGTGTTGAGGATGATGAACTCGACGTTGCCGGAGGGCGTGACATCGACCTTGCCCTTCCCGCCGGTCTCCATGCGCTTGAGGACCTCCTCCTCCACCTGCAGGTTCCAGGCATAGTCGTATTCGCCGGTCTGCAGCACGGCGCGCGCCGCGGAGACGGCGTCGCCGCCGCCCTTGACTTCGAGCGTGTCGAAATGCGGCTGGTTCCTGACGTGATAGTCGGGGTTGCGTTCGGCCCGGATCATGTCGCCCGGCTTGAACTCGACGAACCTGTACGGGCCGGTGCCGACCGGCTTCAGATTGCCGGGCGCTTCGCGCGAGTTCGCGCCGACATAGTCGCCGAAATGATGCTTTGGCAGGATCTGGCCGACCGAGCCGACGAAAGGGTCGGCCCAGAACGGCGTCGGGGCCCTGAAGTTCACCTTGACGGTGTGGTCGTCGATCTTCTCGACCTTGATATCCTTGTAGGATCCCGTGGTGTAGGCCGCGGTTGCCAGGTCTGCGGCGTATGTCCAGGTGAAGACGACGTCGTCGGCGGTGAAGGGCTTGCCGTCATGCCACCTCACGCCCTGCTTCAGCTTCCAGGTCACGCCCATGCCGTCCGCCGAGAGGCCACCATTCTTCTTGGTCGGGACCTCAGCGGCGAGGCAGGGAATGAGGTTACCTTCCTTGTCCCAGCCGGCGAGCGGCTCGAAGAAGATCCGCGAGGCGATCTGATCCTTGGTGCCGAGCGCGAAATGCGGATTGAGCAGGGTGGGGGCCTGCCAGAGCAGGATCTTGAGCGGGCCGCCGCCGCCGGCCTTGGTCGGCTTGTATTGCAGCGTGGCGTCCGCCATCGCCACGTCGTTCCAGACCAGGAGCTGGCTCGCGACTGGCGCTGCGATTCCGACCGCAGCCACTTTCTGGATGAACGAGCGTCGCGATAGCGTGCCTTTCTTCACCTCCGCGATCAAACCGCGGATGTCGTTTTCGTTCATCAGATGACCTCCACCCTCACAAAGAAAAGCTGCCACCGGCTGTGATTTACATGCACTCCAGCTTGCGACGTCGGACCCCGTGGAGTCAAAGGATTTGCCCGTCGGGCAAAACACGCACCGTTCCACCGTCCGGTCAATCCCTCCCTACAAAAATATTCTACTTTACCGAACTTCGGATTTGTCGTATGTGTTTGCCCATCTTGGTCCACCAAGAGGGGCGATCGTACGTCGTCACGTTTCGCGGACCGGGTTGCGGTGGACGCGGCAGCGTCGGCACGAGAGGTTCGGGCAGGGCGGGTAGTCCCTGTGAGCCCGAGGCCGCGTGCAGACGAGCGGCGCTGCAAGGTTCGTCTCGCCAACACTCTCCGGCGCGTGTGCACACTGCCGGTGACTTGTGGCGAGCAAGCGAGCCGTGCGTACGGCAAAACCGTGTGGTCCTGGCCGTCGTTGCTACGGTCAAGCTCTAGCGAAGGTGCATGCGAGCCCAACCGGGCGGACGGCACCGTCAATTCGCAGGGAGCGAGGGAGGCCAGAGGGAAATCGGCTCCCGGGAGAGCACGGCATACGCCGTCAAACCACTGCGCAGGGAAGGCCGTGTGTTGGGCTTCACCTGTCTGCCGCTGTGCAGTTCTTTTTTGCGCTACAGGCGCACAGCGGACCTATAGGTGCCAGCCGGGCACCCGGCCTTCCCTGCGCCCTCTTGACTAGAAGAGGGTGGAGAGACGAACCAAAGCTCGGGTGGATTGCGCCGCGAGAACGCGAAGTTGTGCGCTGTCTGACATGCGAACCGGACTCCCTGAAGGCTCACCGCGACACAGCGGGAGACATTCCGGCGGGGGACATGGCCGATGCGGGCCTGCGCAGAAAAGCGTTCTTTGGCTGAACTCGCGATCCGTCTATGACCTCGAGATGGCCGCAACGATTGAGGGTGTGAAGCTTTCTGCCAAGCCATGCCGGTCCGGGCTTCAAGACCTGCCGAACGACTTGCCTGAACGTCGTCGGCGACAGCTCGAGAATTTCCGCAAGCCCAAGCGCGCAGCCATATCCGTGCGTGCAATCCTGGACCGGACGCCACAGCTTCCCGTCGATTCGCACGAAGTGTCCCGCCGGCCGCGCGCTTGCGCGATCCATCAGTACCGGATTGCTCGCATGGGGCAACCAGGGACCGAACAGGCTGTCGGCATGGAAGATCGACAATGTATCGGAGTATCCGCCGGTGCCGTCCCGCCAGGCACCGAACAGATAATTCACGCTGTTGTGCCGCGTGATGGTGACGTCAGCCAGCTCGAGCCCCGACAGCAGCGTGCAGTGACGCTCCCACTTGTCTGGAAATCGAACGCACCTGTACAGCGCCACGTCCCGATGCCCCGTACTTTCCGGGATCATCCACAGTTGGCCGCCATCCTCGATCAGGAACGGATAAGACAGATGCCAAGGCTCTTCCAGCACGGGTACGGCCTCTCCAACCGGCCCCGTTCCATCGAACTCGATTGCGGAAATGATCCCCTTGCCCACATGATGGTCGAGATCCTCAAAGAAGACGAATGTACGTCCCTGCCACTCGACCGGAAATGGATCCGCGTAGAACCGATGTCCGGGGTCTCCAAGCACGTTCCAGCCGGGCCCTGACAAATTCCCTGTCTGCCAAACATTGGTCGTCGGACTATAGCGCCATCCCACGTGCCAATGCGGCGCGTAGCAGCACAGTCGATATATTTCCTTCGCGATCGAGACGGTCAAGCCGCGCAGCACGTAACTTGCCGGCTGTGATTGCGCCCTCCTTGCAACGGAATACGCCAATTGGGGAAGTATCCTCGGGGCTCCCGTCAGAACTGCAGTCAGCATGGTCAGAGTGCGCGCCATGACGGTTTCAAGCGCGCCGCTCAGGCCCGCGGCAGCTTCTGCGGAAGGATGACCGCGATCCAGCACCGCGCCGTCGAGTTCGTTGACGATTTCGATCACCGGCAGGTCTCCCGCCAGGATAGCTGCCAATGCGGCATTTTCTCCCGCGACCCCGTTAAACAACGGCCGCAGATAAAGCCGGGCGGAGCAGTGAGGATCCCGCTCGGCACCTGTAAAATCAACGATCACGTCTGCCGTGCCGATACGCTGGCGTAATTGTTGCGGGATGGCCGTCAGTCTGTCAGCGGCACCGCGTTTTCCCTTGCGCAATATCAGACGCTCAAGCTCGAACAGCACCTCAAGGCCAGCGGGCCGAGCGTCAGTCGTGGCCGACCATTCAATCTGAACTGGAATATCCCGGCCGTTGACGGGCAGGCTCTCGCAGTTCATCCAGAGCCGAGCATGTTCAGTTTCGCAACGGAACTCGATAATCATGTTCGCGCGTCCGTCCATCGCTATTCACGATCAAATCGCCTGTTCGAGAATTTGAACGTATTCATCAACCATGGTCTCTACCGAATAACGCGACCTCAGGCCTTTGGCGTTTTGCCGCAGCTCGTTGCTCAGAGCCTTGTCTGTCAGGATCCTCGAAACGGCGGCCGACAGCTTCGCATTGTCCGCGGCATCGACGAAGAGTGCCGCCGGCTTTCCGTCAACCGACAGGACCTCGCGCAAGACCGCCAGATCACTGACGACCGAAGGGACGCCGGCGCTCGCCGCCTCGACTGCCGCAAGGCCGAAGGTTTCGGCTTGCGTGGGGAACACGAAGACATCCAGGCAGGCGAGGAAGCCCGCCATCTCTTGCGGGGAAATCTCGCCGACGAAATGCAGCCTGTCGGATACTTTCAATTCATCCGCCAGAAGTCTCAGCCGCTCCTCGTCCGGGCCCTGACCGGCCAGCGCAAGATGCCAGGACGGCTCGCCGGCCAGGAGACGGATCGCGGCATCGAGCCGCTTGTGAGGATGCAATCTTGCGGCGCAGCCAAGAAGGGCATGATCGAGGGGCAAACTGAACCGTTGCCGCGCAATTCTCTTCGGCAGATCGAGCGATTTGTCGTCGAAGCCATGCGCGACGTGCTTCATGCGCGAGCGATAGGAGGCGGGGTAGCGCGCATATTCGCCCTGCATATGCTGGGAGTTGAGGGTTATGAAATTGAAGAACCCGAGGCTGCCCATGACGATGTCGGCTGCGCGGACGGGCCAGCTCATCGACATCGCAGACGACACCTGATTTGCGATGACGGGGGCTCGGCAAGCAAGGCGCGCGACACCGCCGCCGATCACGTTGCCGAAATGTTGAAACGTAAGGACCGCATCCGGCTTTGCCTTTGCCAGATGGCGGCCGAGGGTCCATAGCATCCGCAGCAGCGCCAACGGGGTCTCCGGCCGGCCGGAGGAGCAATAGAGCGTATTCAGCGGCTCCTCGAAGGAATCCGACTTGCGGTAAAAGAACAGATTAAGGACTTCGTAACCACGCGCGTTTAGACCTTTTCCCAGGAGTCGTGTGATCTCCTGGGCGCCGGCATTCTCGGCCTGGGTCTGCAACAGAACCACTCGCCGCTTGGGCGCATCTCTGTTTGTCAGATGTGTGGCGGTGGACGACCTCATCGCTGCTCCGCGGGATTTGGTGCTTAGCTGAAATAGAGCAGGCATTCTTCGCCGTCTGTGCGCGGGGGATGCTTACCCATTTCTTAATCACCTATCACGCGACGGTCCTACGGACATCGACTAGCTGGCAACGGAGTTAATACAGACGTTGCGACCGGATTTCTCGCAAAGCAGTGAGATGATGACCCAGGCGATAGCCGAATGGTTAAAATTTCTTTCTCGGCAACGGCGAGACAGGCGTCAACCCTAGGTTAACCATGGATATTTACGATCGGGCAGGCCACTGAACAGTGACTGCCAGTTGAATTTGAGTCCATCCATGACGTTCGGTAGCCGCGCATCACCGCGAAATTCCGCTCCGACAGAGCCCATGGCCTCGTGGGAGGCGCCGCGGGTCGCGCCGGCACTGCCGGGTCGCACCAGCACAGCTTTTATCAAGGGATCGCTGACCGTCTCCGGTGCAATGTCTTTCCTGCGGGAGAATGGCCGACGCATTGCAATACTGGCGTTGGCAATGTTCGCCTTGGGTATCGCAGTTCTGATGGTTCTCCCGGTCCGGTTTGCCGCGACCGCGCTGGTCGTCGTTGATCCTCGAGAGCAGCGTGTGACCACGGATCAAGATGTGCTTCCAGGCATCGGCCAGGATGCCGCAGCGCTTCAGAGCTTGATTGAAATCGCCAAGTCGGACGGTTTTCTCCGGCCCTTGATCGAGCAGCTCAAGATCGCGAGCGATGAAGATGTCGCGGGTGGTCAAACCGACACGACGCGTCTGCTCGAAAAATTCCGTGGTCGTCTCGACATTTCACGCCGCGGGCTCACTTACGTCATTGCCATTTCATTCACGTCGAACAGCCCGGAGCGAGCCGCGTATTACGCCAATGCCGTCGCTGAGGCGTTCGTCGCCAATCAAGGCCGCGTCCGCACCGAGGCTACCGATGAGGCGGCCGATTGGCTCAAGGACCGTCTGAAGACATTGAACGAGCGCCTGCGGGCATCGGAAGACGCCGTCGCCGCCTTCCGGCTCGAGCACAAGATCGTCAATGCCGGCAAGGATTCCACGACCCAGCAACTGCGTGTGACCGATCTCACGCAGCAGGTCTCAGCCGCCCGCGCGCGCACCGCGGAAGCAAAGTCTCGCTATGAGCAAGCGCAACGCGATCTCAAGGCCAATGTCGACGGGCCGGTCAAGCAGGACCTTCTCAGCGTCCTGCGAGCGCAGCGCTCGGCGTTGAACGATCAAATCGCGCAAAAAAAAGCGGTGTTCGGCGAACGCCATCCTGACCTGATGATATCTTACAGCCAGCTAAGCGACCTCAACAGGCAAATCGAGGTTGAGCGAAAGAAGAACATCGACACTGCGAAATCCGAATACGAGGCGCAGCTCGAGCAACAAAACTCGCTGGAAAAGCAGCTCAAGGCGGTCGAGACGCAGATGCTGGTCGACGGTCAGGCGGTCGTCAGGCTGCAGGAGCTGCAGCGGGATGCCGAGGCCAACAAGAACATTTATGAGCAGTTCCTGTCCCGGTTCAAGTCGACCAATGAACAGCGCCTGCTGCAGAACTCCCAGACCAAGATCGCTTCGCCCGCCATTCCTCCGCTTCGCTCAACGCGTCCACCGCTCGCTTTGCTCCTCGCGGCTCTTGCAATCGCCTCGATATTGACGTCGACAGCCGCTGTTGCGGTGACGAAGAGCGTGTCAGAGAAGCCTGCTCCCGCCCGTTCTCCCGCGGATGCCGCCACGGGCGGCACACCTGATCAGCAACCTCTGCGCCGGGTTTCCGTTTTGCCGCAACCGGCCGCGCTGCCGAGCGTCCCTGTGTGGGTCCGCATCCCAGACCTGGCACCCGAATTTGCCAAATCCGTATGGCAGAAGCCGACAACTGCGGCCGCCGAGATCGACTTGGGACCTTACCTCCGTCCGCTTCTCGAAAAGATCGATGGCGCGCCCGGACTTGGCGGCAAGGTCGCGCTCGTCATATCGGTCGGCAAGAGTGCCGGCGGCAATACCGTTGCGCGCTCACTGAATCGCTCGGCCGTGAACAAGGGAATGCTGAGCGTCCTGATACAAGTGAAGCCGGAACTCGGCGGCGCCGCGTCCGCAGTGACCGATTGGCAGGGGGGCGCCACCATCGCAGGGGTTCAGTCCGTAAACGAGCTCCTGGGTGCAGGCAGAACAGCCGGTTCAAGGCCTGCGGACGATATTCGTTCGGAGTTCGACCTCATCATCGTACATGCGACATCTCTCGCCTTGCAGCCCGACGCTCTTGCGCTGGCCGCGCACGCGGATCTGGTCATGCTGGTGGTGCGCGATGCCGAGCTTGGTTCGGCGGCAATGCGAAGGATAACCGCGGCGCTGGGCAGGTTTGACGGTGTGCCGAGCGGTCTGGTCATCAATCATGTACCCGCGGGCTCAGCGGCCCAACTCACCGAATTGGCGGGTTGACGATCACAAGCTCGTCGCCGACAGGCGCATATTGGCTCAGGCCGGCAACATCATGCCGGTCTTCAACCTTGGTGGATTGCCGTGGCCGACAGGCGAAAATTGCTCGTTGCTGCGATCTTCCTATCGATTTCGCTCGGCCAGTCGGCATCGGCGCGCACCTGTGTGGCTTTGCCGCATACGGTCCCAGAGGACAGACTTGTCGCATTGTCTCGCGGGTTCAATGCCGACGGTTGGATCAACGGTCCGAAGTCCGCACCTCCAGGCTCGGACTTGCTTCGACAGCTTCGCAAGGCGGGAATGAGCCATGTCCGGCTGCCGGTGCCCGCAGAGCAGGTGATGCGTCATTTCGCCTCGCAGGCGCAGCGGGACGAGGCACTGCGGTCGCTTGATCAGGCGTTGAAGCAACTCACATCGCTTGGTTACTCCATCTCCGTCGATCTTCATCCCGGCGAGCGTTTCAATCGCCTGCATCGGGAGGATCCGGACGCGTCGTTGCACGAGATTGAGGATGCGTGGAGCGCTCTCGCCGGGGTCATTCAATCATATCCGGTTGATCGTGTCTTCGCCGAGTTGCTCAACGAGCCCAATCTGGAAGCCGACAGGTGGCAAATCGAAGTCGAAGCGCTCGCAGCCTTCGTGCGCCGATTGCTTCCTGCCACCACCCTGATTGTGGGACCGGTTAACTGGCAGCGGGCCGACTCGCTTCCGGAACTCCGTCCGTTGCCCGATCCAAATATAGTGTACGCCATCCACTTCTATGATCCGATGGTGTTTACCCATCAGGGTCACTGGGATGCACAAGAGCCACTTCATCGGATCAAGGGGCTGCCTTACCCAATCAGGGCAAGGGATCCCCGGGTTCAGGCGATCCGCCGGGAGCTCAAAGAGGGGAACGCGACGGCGGCGCTCGGTATGCTCGACAAGGCGATTGTCATCGGCAATGAGGAATCGAGTATCGACCGATGGCTTAACCCCGCTGTTGCATGGCAGCAGCGGTTCTCGCGACCGATCATCGTCAACGAATTTGGCGTGTTGAAAGCCAGCGCTCCCAAGGAGAGCCGGTTGCGCTGGCTCTCGCTGGTGACCGCCTATGCCCGCGAGCATTGCTGGGGCTGGGCGCATTGGGAGCTGGCGCAAGGGTTCGGTCTGCTCGACAACAACACGGGCAGGCCCGATGCCGACGTCTTGCGGGCGCTATTAGGTTCTCCTTAGAGAGCCCGGCGTTCAACAACGAGACTGCGCCTGGCCGCGGCCTGCGGGACAAGATGTCCTCAGTCGTTCGTGTCGGCTATCCGGACCGCATAGGTTGCGGATTTGGGTGATCTGAAAGAACGGGCCAGCACGAGGATCGAAGGATCAACACCGGTTCGCCGGCTGCAAAGCACATTGAGAACGATCGTGGCAAGTGCAAGCGAAGCGGTCGCCGAAATGGCGGCGCCGAGTACACCCAGCCAGGGAATGAGAACGACAAAGCCGAGCAGGCGAAGCACCACATTGGCGGCGACCACGGGCACGTATTTGCCTTCGTGACCGGTCAATTGGAGGATGGCCGCAGCCGGACCGCCAGCCGCCTGGAAAGCCGTGCCGATCGACAATACGACCAGCACCCATTGCTGGTCGGCGAAATGGGGGCCAAACAAGCCGAGCAGATAGGGAGCGCCGACCCAGATGACAACAAGCCCGCCGATGACGCACACCGCAGTGACCTCGGCCATGAGCTGCAGGGTGCGCTCGAATTCCCGGTGGTTCTTGCTGAAGTAAAGCGAAGGCAGGCGGCGCGCCGCAAAGGTATAGAGAGCCGCGGACAGCATCGCGAAGATATTGGCCAAACGCGAGGCGGCAAAATAGACACCGGCGGTCGCCGGATCCAACATCCAGTAGACCAGGATAACGTCGAAATACTGGTTTGCCGCTTCGAGGATCGAGGCGAGCCAGAAACGAAGCGCGCTCGACCGCCAACGGGCAGGCTCGGACCTGGACGGCACATCGCGCAAGTTCGGCAAGGCCCGCACAATCGAAACGATCTGCACGACCAGCGCGAGCCCCATCGCAATCGCCATCAATCCGAACAGTTCGGCCGGCTCGATACGTCCATGACCAAACACCACTGCGAGCAGGATCAGGACGACAGCGATACGCCAGAAAAATTCCCGGTTGCCCTCTCCCATCAGAATGCCCACCAGCGATCGCGCGATCTGGCTGCCGAGCATCAATCCGGCATTCACGGCGGTGAAGGCGCACACCGCGACTGTCAACAGCCACCACTCGCCCCTGACGCTCGCCACTGCTGCGATTGCGCAGATTGCGATCGACATCGCAATGGAGGAGATTTTCAGACTGGAGAGCAAGACTCCCTTGGTGAGGCCGGTTCGCCCCTTCACCTGGTACTCATTCAGGAACCGAACCAGAAGCAATTCCTGGCCGAGCAGACCCACCACCGATGCGATCTGGGCAACGGAAAGCCATGTGGCGAAATTGCCAAACGCGTCGGGCAACATCGCATGTGCCGCCAGCGAAAACATTGCGAACGCAAGACCGCCGCTGCCGACCTTCAGGAAAATGGTTCCGGCAACGCCGCGCGTTACGTCACGCTGTAGCAACTGAAGAACTAAATCGATCATGACACCTACAACGCATCTATCCTTCCAAGATGCTCGCAGCAACATGGTGCCCAGCGTAACACGCCCGCGCACCAGGTGTGTTAATGCTGGCTTGTGCTGCTTGCGGCTGGGCATCCGCTCGATGTGAATGTCGACCAGGCGAACAGGCCCTGGTTCTTACTGGGGCGATTTGTCTCGGGTGTCCCCGAACGAAACAATCGCCGACGGTAATCAATCGTTCACGCTACCGCCGAGCTATTGGGGGAGAGCACTACGACGCCGTGTAAAGCGTGTGCCGGGATCGCCGCCGTCCTCTTTGAAAGGCATCGGTCCGCGCTTGCTCCGTCTAGGCCGCGCAGTCAGCGGTTAACCGCGATCTCCGGAAATGATCGTTCCTGCTTCGGGAAGTGGATATCAGGCAGGAAAATTGCAGTTCCGCTGGGATTAGCCGCCGGAGTCGACAGATGCCAATTGAAGAGAGCGTGGCTGAACCGATCGCAGCCCATGCGCCCGAAGTGATCGTCGCAGACGTCGCAATCGTCGGCGGCGGCCTGGCAGGATCGCTGGCGGCGGCAGTCCTCGCACGGGCAGGATGTCGCATCGCCCTGATCGATCGGCGCGCCGTCCATCCGGACGAATTCCGCGTCGAGAAGATCGCTGGCCAGCAGCTCGATATTCTTCGGCGGTTGGGATTCATCGGCGAGCTCGCGGCCGTCGCTTGTTCGTATGACCGCGTGACCAACATCAGGGCAGGAAAGGTCGTCGACGTCAGCGTCGGTCAGGCCTACGGGCTTCCCTATGCCGACCTTGTTGCAATGGCGCGCCGTCTGATGCGCGCCCCCTCGAGTTTCATCGTAGATCGGGTTACCGGCGTGAGCTGCAGCGACGACCTCCAGGAGGTCGTGCTGGCATCCGGCAGGCGCGTCTCGGCGCGTCTCGTCATTCTCGCCACCGGCATGGCCGGCGTTCTCGGTTACGATCTCGGAATCAAGCGACGCGTGTTGGCCGAACATCACTCTGTTTCGTTCGGCTTTACCATTGCCCCCTCCGACGACGCGCCGTTCGCATTCAAGGCGCTGACCTGCTATGGCGACCCGGCTTCCGGTATCGATTATCTCAGTCTGTTCCCCACACCTGGCGGAATGCGGGCGAACCTCTTCATGTTCCGCGATCCATCCGACCCGGTCATGCGAGAGCTGCGGCGGGAGACGAAGACGACACTGCTGCGCCTGATGCCTGGATTGCACCGCCATCTCGGCGATTTCCGCGTCGTCGATCAGGTGCAAAATTGGGTTATGGATCTGTTCGCCGTCGAAGGACATCTGCAGCCCGGCGTCGTGCTCATCGGCGACGCGTTTCAGACCAACTGCCCTGCAGCAGGGACCGGCGTAAGTCGCCTGCTGGTGGACGTGGAGCGTCTGTGCACCGAGTATGTGCCGCGTTGGCTCGAAACCGATGGCATGGGCAAAGAAAAGATCTCGCAATTCTATTCCGACCGCGACAAGGTCGCAGCCGACCAGCGTTCGCTGAATATGGCGCGGTTTCGGCAAGCCCTGACGTCGAACAACGATGTCAGGTGGATTGTGCAGCGTCGCCTGCATTTCTTGCGGCGCAATCTCACACATCGGGTGGACCAGATAAAGCCGGGATGGATCGCCCGCCTGCACGGTGCGCTGCGCGCCTGATTACCCGGCAGCAGCCTCAAAGAGGTGGGCTGCCGATCAACCTGCGCCGGCTGAGCTGCGGACCTTGAGGAGTTTGAATTCGGCCACCTTCTTGGCGGCCAGCTTGATCCAGGGGGCTTGTCTCAACGCGAGCAAAGCAAACGAACCGGCGACGCTTCCGGTCCGCGTCACGCTCCACATCGGCGAGGGTTGTGCGCCAAACAGCCGCTTGTAGGGTTCGTCGCCGATGGTGAAGTCGAGGATCTTGTCCCCGCGCTCGATGCAATCCCTGGCGACACGTTCAAACATGAGCGCACCGAGAGATTGGCTCTTGTATCTCGCAAGATCAAATGCGCTCATGATGATGAGGAAGCTGTCCCGGTGGCACAGTCCCAACACGGTGGCAATCACGTTGCCGTCCAGGGTCATCGTGTAAAGCCGCACGAAGCCGCCGATGCTGCGGACCGTCACGTCGAAATAGAAATCGAAGTATTCGGGGCGTTGAAGCAGATCGCCGTCGCCTTGAGCTTGAAACCGCGGGCCGCGAAACTTCTTCATCTGCTCCATCGCCGCAACGACGGATGCGCGGCCGTCGCAGCATGAAAATCCAACCTCGCCCTTCTTCTCGAGCTGACGCCATTTCTTGTTGAGCTCCTTTTGATAGGAGCGATTCAGCGCGCTGGCGCGCCATTGGTCGAAGGGCGCAACCAGGAGGGTTGAGTAGGCGTTGGTGTCGATCGGCGTTCGCCGCGGCGTCGCCAGAAGCGACTCGATCGGGAGTTTCCCGTCCGGTAACTTGGGTATCCGCAGTAGATCGAACGGCCGGACCAGGCGTTGAATCGTCAGGCAAGCATTCTCGTCCTGCAGCAGGTCGGAAAATGTCTCGGCGGTGCACACCGGAGCCAGGTAGTCCGAGACGCGAAGGTCGGCGAATTCGACGGTCCGGATCGGACCTCGCCGCACCCGCAGCAAGGGCAGCACCATCGCCAGCCTCTTGGTCGCTCGATCGCGAACGACGACCACGAGGCGCTTTGCCGCTGCGGCAGGCGCGAGCTTGCGGTAGAGCGAATCCAGCCAGAACGGATGTTGAAATGCAGTCGCGGCCGACCGATCGAACAGCTCGACGTACTCCTGAGACAAAAAGTCAAATGCGTCGTCGATGCTGACATCGAACGCGTCCTTGTCTTTGTTCATTCCTGAAACCAAACAACCGGGAAATTGCCAAGAGCCGGTCGAGCCGGAGCCGACTTCCTATAGCAGAGCCGGAGCGCTGCAGACACCGACGGAATGCGGTTTGTATTAACGAGCACCCCTTCCGGCATCCAAGCGCCGCCTGCCGGCTATCCTCGGGTGGCGCGAGTGCGCGTTGATGATCTCGGACCGGCGCCGTGCAAGACTCCATTAGCGTTAACGGATCTTTACACATTCCGCGCTATTTCGATCTACGCTCGATGCCAAAGGTCCCACGTATGAGCGTCCGGTTTTCGCCGCAGTATCCGACCGTGCGGCTTGGAATTGCCGAGCAATTGCCCGAGGCGTTGCGCGAACTGATCCCGACGATCTGCATCGCCATAGCATCGATCGGCTTTGCTCCCATCTTGCACATGGCGAGCCCGATTCTGGCCATTGCGGTCGAGACGCTCATCGGCATCGCCATTGTCCTGGCGGTTCCGACGCTTGCGCCGGCAATCGCGATTTTCGTCCTATTCTTCCAGAACCTGTTCGTCTCGCTCCTGTCGCCCCTGGTGACTGCCCCGTCCGATCTGGACTTCATCAAGGGCTACAATTTTCTTGCCTGCTCGGTCATGTGGCTGGGGATGTTTGCGCTTTACGTGCTGGGTCGGAGGAATCAGTCGACTGAAGTCAATCGAATCATGCGCTGGGGCATCGTTACCCTGACGGTGGCGGCGCTGTATTTCGCGATCGGCTTCATCCAGAACGGTCAGGCGGCATCGGTCTATCTGCGCAATATCGTTTTGCCCCTATTTCTGTTTCAGCTCTCATTGTTGACGGCAGCGACGTACGAGATCCGGACCACGCCCTTCCTTGTGACGCTTGCGGCCATTCTGATCCTTTGCGGCTACATCGAGTTTGCATTCCGCGACTTCTGGCTGGCCATCACGAATGGCTATACGTTCTGGGGATTTGATGAGCTCAAGGCTACGCATTCGGGGGTGTGGGAAGCGGAGATGCGAGCCACCGGAAACGTACCCGTCGACCTGAAGGACCGTTTCAGCTTTGACTTCTTGAATACTCCTCTGCTCGAGGGGTTTGGGCTCTCGAAGCTCCTGCGTATTCACGGGCCGAATATGAGCGCGATCAGCTTCGGGTACGGGATCGCTTTTTTCGGGCTTTTCCTTTTCTCCGTTGGGCGTCCATTTTTGGCCCTCGCTGCGCTGCCGCTCCTGGTTGTTTGCAGCGTCAAGGGAGCGCTCATCATGGTGGTATTCGTGGCCACGGCCTGGATGTCGACTCGACTGTTCGGCGCCGTGATGACGCTATTGCTCGGCTTGTTGGCCTTGATTGCGTTTGCGGTCGTTGCGATCCATGTCGGCTTGCAGATCGGCGACTATCACGTCATTGGCCTCATGGGAGGCTGGAACGGATTTCTTGAAAAGCCGCTGGGTCGCGGTTTGGGAATTGGCGGAAATCTGTCAGAGGGCTATTTCTCGATCGACTGGAGCGCTGCGCAGCAGGCAGGAACGATCGATGGCGCGGTAGAAAGTGCGATTGGCGTCCTGCTGTACCAAATGGGCATTGCCGCCCTTGTACCTCTCGGCTTCTATTTTGCGGTGGCTCTGAAGGCCTGGCGCTTGTACGCCGTCTCTGGAGACCTGACGCAGGGTCTCGCCGGGTTCGGCGTCATGGTCGTGCTGTTGAATGGGATGTTTCAGGAAGAGGCTTTGTTCGCGCCGCCGGCGCTGGGCCTTCTGCTCTCTCTCACCGGACTGGTGATCGGAAGCCAGATAAGGATGGAAACAGCTCTCGACCGGGATGCAGGGCAAATCTGATGCTCATGAGCGTGCAGGGAAAGAGTAATACTCGGACCGGTAGAACGCGGACCGGTTAGGGGGCGCAACCAGAGTGAGGTAGGTCCCGACCTTGGGTTGCTTTCTTCCTCATCCGGCATCGGCTATCTGACTGATCCGGTGCGTCACTGTTTCCCTCGCGTCCTGCCTTCTGCTGAGCGATGATCGAAGAACGAAACCTCGAAGATTGGGCCTGGCAACTTGCAGCCGAGGTCTACCGCCTCAATCTTTATGCCCACCTCACCGGACGGACAGTCCCGAGACGCTCGTCGGTGACTGAGGAAGAGCTGGCGGGAGCGATCCGCAACAGCTTCACGCAGGTGAACGACGCCTGTTACCGGGAAATGGTCAAGCTGGCGACGGACGCTGCGCTCGAGGCCTACGATCAGGTTGTGTCGCGCAACGTCAAACAGTCGCGCGCTCGGCGCGCCAACTGAAACTGCACGTGGGCTAGGTAGCCCCCTTAAGTGGTGTAGGTTGCCAGATTGCTCGTCGTGCCCCCGCACAAAGACGCTCCTAAAGCAGACCATCTCCCGAATAGTGTACGGTTTGCGAGTAGCAACAGCTTCGGGCCAAGCTGACCGAGATTCCACGCGATAGTCGGCCTGCTCCGTTTGGAACAGGACAGACGATCGCCTGGCGCCCGGGAAGGACTGCCGTTCGGGAGATTAAGTGTTACATTCACCGAATGCGTAGGCGCTGCACGAGGCATTCCTCGGTCGGTCAGCATACTTACATTTTGTGAGGAAACGCCATGAAGTCTCTTTCCGCTCAGTGGCCGGATCTTTCCTACACAGCGTTCGAATCCACGCGATATCTCCTCCACATGATGTTGCAGGCCATAGGCAAGCTCAAATTGTCCGAGCCGTTTCAAGCGCAGTGGGCTGAGGTGCCGTTGTGGCTCAATGCGAGGGGGCTGACCTCCGGCCCGATTTTCCATGCTGACGGAGTTTACGAGCTCCGTACCGACTTCATCTCGCACGAAGTGCAGTGGATTACGAGTGCGGGCGCGTCGGGACATTTGCCTTTGGGCCCGACATCCGTTGCCACATTCGTGGACACTCTGTTCGATCAGCTTCACCAGGCTGGAATCAACGTGTCTATCAACCCAAAGCCGCAGGAAGTGCCGGATCCTATTCCGTTCAACGAGGACAGGGAGCACCGCCCGTACGATCGCGACCTGGTCAACAGGTGGTGGCGCATCCTGCTCAGCGCGCAGCGCGCCTTGCAGGTGTTTCAAGGGCGCTTCACAGGCAAGACGCAACCGATCGGCCTGATGTGGGGGACAATGGACATTCGTGTAGCGTTCTACAACGGCAAGCTGGCTTCGCCCGGCGCAAAGGCCGACTACATTCGACGCAACGCGATGAACGCGGAATTGATCGAGATGGGATGGTGGTCAGGCAATGCCTCCTATTTCAAGCCCGCATTCTACTCGTTCACCTATCCTCAGCCCGCAGGGATCGAGAACGCAGAGATCAGTCCAACTGTCGCACGATGGGATGCCAACATGGGCGAGTTCCTTCTCGACTATGATGACCTGCGCCAATCCGATGATCCCCACCGCGACTTGTTGACGTTCTTCGAATCCACCTACAGCGCTGGCGCGGCCGCGGCAGGTTGGGATTCCGGGCTGCTGGGCAGTGGGTGTCCGGAATGAGACAATACGATTGATGGTATTCCGCGACACGCGCGCGCAAAGCTGCGATTGGCGACATTCGCGCTGTCGGGTTCGACTACCGTTAGGCGGTCGAGACTGATGGCGCGCAATTTCCGCACCATGGCTCAGAGGGTGGAGAGATCAAGCAAAGCTCGGGCGAAATCGGCCGCGAGAACGAGATACTGCGTCTGCTTCAGATCATCATCGCAACAGAACCTTGCAGCCTGGGCGTCACCGGTCGGATCGATTTGGCGGTCGGGGCGAGTTGACGCAGACCAAAGTGTCGCGAGGGACAACCGGTTGAGCCGTCTCCACCGCCGGGATATACAGTTTCGAACATCATGCACTGCCGGAAGCGCTCATGACGCCAAGAACAATGCGCGGGCCTGGGCTGTTCATCAGCCAATTCATCGGTGCGCAGCCGCCTTTCGACACGCTCTCCGGTCTCGCCGAATGGGCGCGGGGGCTCGGCTTCAAGGCACTGCAAATTCCCCTGTCTGACCCGCGCCTCAAGGATCTGGCGGGTCTGCCCGAGCAAGACGCGCTTGCCCGGATCGAATCCGTCATGTCGACAGCGGGCTTAGTCGTCAGCGAGATCGCGGCGCAGCGCACCGGCCAGTTGCTGGCCGTGCACCCCGCCTATGACGAAACCATGGATGTTCTGGCCGCGCCCGACCCGCCGCACGAAAGGCGCAGGCCGAGCAGGATCTGCGGCGCGTCTTCACCAATGTCTTTGGCACGTCAATGACAGCGCGGGTGCGTCCGGATCAGCGGCACCCGGGTCGCAGATCAAGCTCAGGGTGAATGCGGAGCGAGCCCACATATTTGACGGAGTATCCGGCAAGTCCGTCCTGAACGCCGTCAATTCATCCAGCTAGAGCGCAGCTCCGCACGATGCGGAGTGAGGTCAGGCAATCGTCTTCAGATAAAGGCTCGGATCGAAGTATTTATTAGCCGGCGTGAAGTCCTTGATGCCGGCGTTGGCCATGAAGAAATCGGTCGATTGCTGCAGCCAGTTGGTGACGGTCCCGTCCGAATACATGCGCTTCCAGTCCTTGGACGAGAACATCTTCTGAGCCTTGAACGACTCGTTGATGTCGGCAAGCGGCGTCTGACTGTAATGACCCTTCTGCAGCTTTTCCATCGCTTCGGAGCTGTTCGCGATGATGTAGTCATTCGCATCGGCCCAGCCTTTGATGAGCTTTGCGAGCGTTTCCTTGTTCGGTTCGTAATAGTCGTTGGCCGCCGCCCAACCGCCGATGATTGCGGCCTGCGGATAGTAGGCTGATGCGTCGGCAAGCTTGACTGCGCCCGGCACCTTGTCGCGAACCGTGACGTTGAATGGCACCCAGAGGGCGACGGCGGGCACCGCTCCGGAGACGAACGCGGTCACGGCCGCCGGCATGGTCTGGTTGACGAGCTCGACCTCCTTGGGGTCGATCTTGTTGGCGCGAAGGGCGCGATCAAGGAACACATGAGCGGTCGTGCCGGTCGCGGTCGCGATGCGCTTGCCCTTCAGGTCCTCGAACGACTTGATGCCTTGATCCGAGCGGACCCAAAGCTGTGCGGTCGCGACCTCAATATCGTTGATGAGGAACACCTTGCCCTGGCCGCGGGCGGGGAAGTTCGAGAGCACAGCGCCGGTCGCCAGCACGTCGAGGCTGCCGCCGATCAGCGCCTGGAAGATCTCCAGGCCGGTGTTGAACTGCCGCAGCTCGAGATCGAGGCCCTGCTTTTCAAAGGAGCCGCGGTCCATGCCGGTCCAGATCTGGCCGTCGACGGCGACGGTGTGTAGATAGCCGACGCGAACTCTCGTTTTGACCTGCGCGATTGCCGGTGCTGCGGCCGTGAAGGTCCCCAGGGCAAGCCCGGCCGTCGTCGTCAGAAATTGTCGGCGATCCATGGTGTCGTCCTCCGTCATGTTGTTATTCCGAGAATGAGACCGGACGCATCTGCGCCTGTTGGGCGCGGTATTCGTCCATCACGAGCTGGCGGATATGGCCTCGCAGCTCGCCGAATTCGGGTCGCTCTTGGATCGATTCGTCGCGCGGGTAGGGGAACGGCACGTCGATGATCTCCTTGATCCGCGCCGGCCGTGCGGTAACCACCAGGATGCGGGAGGCAAGGTAGATCGCTTCCTCCACCGAATGGGTGATCAGCATGACCGTCTTGCCTTCGGTCTCGAGCACCTTGAGCAGCAGGTTCTGCATGTTGGACCGGGTCTGGGCATCGAGTGCGCCGAACGGCTCATCCATCAGCAAAAACTGCGGCTTGACGGCATAAGCCCGTGCGATTGCGAGCCGTTGGCGCATGCCGCCGGACAAATGCTTCGGATAGGAGTTGGCGAAGTCCGACAGTCCCATCAGGCCGAGATAATGATCGCATATCGCGTCGCGTTCCCCGGCCGCGACGTGGTTCGCCCTGAGCGTCAGGCCGAAAGCGATGTTCTGCTTCACCGTCAGCCAGGGGAATACGCCATATTCCTGGAAGATGACGCCGCGCTCGGGGCCGGGACCAGCCACGGGACTTCCATCGAACAGCACCTTGCCGGTGGTCGGCTTCTGGAATCCGGCGAGCATGCTCATCATCGTGGTCTTGCCGCAGCCGGACGGACCGATCACCGCGATGAAGTCGCCATCGTTGATGTCGTAGCTGACGTCCTCGACGACGTTGAGGCGGCCCTTCGGGGTGTCGAAGGCAAGCGAAACCCGGTCGAACTGTGCGCGCTTTGTCATGCGATCGCCCGATCCTGCCAGACGAGCAGCCGCGCCGTGATCTTGCGCAGGATCATATCCATGATGAGTGCGATCAGGCCGATGCAGATGATCCCGACATAGATGATGTCGAGCAGAAAATAGGTCGAGGCATTCTGTATCATGGCGCCAAGTCCGCGCTGGGCCGCGATCAGCTCGGATGCGACCAGCGTTGCCCAGGCCACCCCCAGGGCGACGCGAAGCGCGGTGAGGATGTGCGGGACGGTGAGGGGAATGATGACCTTCCGGAATATCTCGCCTTGGTTGGCGCCGAGCGTCTGCGCCACGCGAATGTAGAGCGGCGTGATCTGGGACACGCCCTCGTACATGACGATCACGCCGGAGAAGAACGCGGCGTAAAACAGGATGACGAGCTTGGCGAGCTCATCCACGCCGAAATAGACGATCACCAGCGGGATCAGCGCAATCGGCGGCAGGGCGCGGAAGAAGTTGATCATGGGATCGGCGAAAGTGCGGGCCGGACGATACCAGCCCAGCAGGAAGCCGACCGGTACTGCGGCGAGAATTCCGAGCGAGACGCCGAGAAAGACGCGCCGCGTCGAGGCATAGATGTCGAGCAGGAGATTTTCGCGGGTCAGAAGTTCGAAGAACTTTGCCGCAACCTGATGCGGAGCGGGGATCAGCGAGGCGTTGACGAAGCCGCTCCAGCGGACGGCATACCATAGCACGACGGCACCAACCCATGGCGCCAAGCCGAGAAGAAAGCGTCTCACGCCAGCTCCATCCATTCGACGCTTCCACCCAGATTACGGTTGATGTTTACGGAAGTCATATTATAAATAGGATGACCATACAAGAGGCGCGCTCCATCGCCGGAGCCGCAGGTTTTCCTCGCATGACATCGCCGCCCTTCACGATCCGGAGCGTTCAAGCCTTTGGCTACCGGTACCCCCTGACGACGCCCGTCATCACTTCGTTCGGGCGAATGGCAGACAGGCCGGCGGTTTTCATCCGCGTCGAAGACATGGACGGCAATGTCGGCTGGGGCGAGGCGTGGTGCAATTTCCCCGCGCCGGGCGCTGAGCATCGCGTTCGGCTTGTCAACGAGGTGCTCGCGCCGGCGCTGGCTGGATTTCGAGCCTGCGAGCCTTCAGCCGCCTTCGAGCGCCTCACGCAAGGCACCGCGGTGCTTGCGCTGCAATCAGGTGAAGCGGGACCGTTTGCGCAATCAATCGCTGGAATCGATCTTGCCGTCTGGGACCTTCACGCACGGCGGCAGAATGTCGCGTTGTGGAAGCTCCTTGGTGGATCGCGGAGCCGGATCAGGGTCTACGCCAGTGGCATCAATCCGATCGGCGCAGAGCGAACGGCGGAAGCAGCCCTTGGCCGCGGTTACCGCGCATTGAAGCTGAAGATCGGCTTCGATCCGGCGGCTGACCGCTCCAATCTCGCAGCGCTGCGGCGCCTCGTGGGCGAAGGGATGCTTGCAACCGACGTCAACCAGGGTTGGACGATCGCACAGGCTCTCGAACTTGCGCCGCAGCTCGAGCCGTTCGGCCTTGCCTGGCTCGAGGAGCCGATCCGTGCGGACCGCCCGCAGCAGGAATGGAAAACCTTGCGTCAGGCCATACGCTTTCCGCTTGCGGCCGGCGAAAACATCGCAAGCCGTGCCGGCTTTGCCGAGGTGCTCGGCGAGCAAGTTCTCGGTGTGGTCCAGCCCGACATTGCGAAGTGGGGCGGGCTGTCGATTTGCGCAGGTATAGCCCGCGACATCCTGAAGTCGGGCAAGATGTTCTGTCCGCACTATCTGGGGGCTGGGATCGGCCTGCTGGCATCGGCGCATCTGCTGGCCGGCGTCGGGGGAGACGGGCTGCTGGAGGTCGATTGCAACGAGAATCCGCTGCGGGATCGGTTTTGCGGTCCCGTGCTGAATGTCCGGGATGGAATGATCGAGCTTGGCGACGAGGCGGGTCTCGGGATTGTGCCTGATCTTGCGTCGATCGAGCAATATCGGACTGCCTGATGTCACGTCGCGCCTACGATTACATCATCGTCGGGGCGGGGTCTGCCGGCTGCGTGGTCGCAAACCGGTTGTCGGCGGATCCGTCCTGCCGCGTGCTGTTGCTGGAAGCAGGTGGATCGGATCGGAACTTTTGGCTCAAGCTTCCGGTCGGGTATTACCGGACCATCTACAACGAGCGCTTCTCGCGTCTGTTCGAGACCGAGCCGTCTGAAGGGAGCGGCGGTCGTGCGATCATCTGGCCGCGCGGCCGCGTGCTGGGCGGATCGTCGTCGATCAACGGGCTGATCTTCATCCGCGGTCAGCACGAGGATTTTGACGATTGGCAACGTCTCGGCGCCGATGGCTGGAGCTATCGTGACGTCTTGCCTTACTTCCGGCGCTACGAGCGCTACAGGGGCGGCGAGAGCCAGTTTCACGGCGGTCTCGGCGAGTTCGAGGTCTCCGACCTCCGCAACGACAATCTTGCTTCGGCCGCCTGGGTGGAGGCCGGCGTACAGTTCGGCCTGCCGCGCAACCCAGACTTCAATGGTGAAACCACCTTTGGCGTCGGCACTTATCAACTCGGCATCGGACGACATTGGCGGACCAGCTCGGCATCTGCCTTCCTTCGCCCGATCGCAGACCGTCGCAACCTCACGATGATCACGCAGGCACAAGTCAGCAAGGTCACGTTCGAGGGACGGGTGGCAACCGGCGTCGAGTGGGTCAGCAAGGGACAGATGCACGGTGCGAGGGCCGATCGCGAGGTCATCCTGTCCGGAGGTGCGCTGCAATCGCCGCAGATCCTCCAGCTCTCTGGTGTTGGTCCGGCCGGTCTGCTTCGTGAACTCGGTATTCCCGTCGTTGTGGATTCTCCTGAAGTCGGCGCCAATCTGCAGGATCACTATCAGGCGCGGTTGATCGTGCGCCTGAAGGAACGGATTTCGCTCAATGACCAGGTCCGCCATCCCGTCGAGCTAGCGAAGATGGGGCTGCAATGGATGCTGGCCGGCAGCGGCCCGCTGACGGTCGGCGCAGGACAGGTGGGGGGCGCGGCTTGCACGGAGTACGCGGTCGATGGCCGTCCCGACGTGCAGTTCAATGTCATGCCGCTCTCGGTCGACAAGCCGGGCGATCCCCTGCACCGCTATTCCGGCTTCACGGCTTCGGTCTGGCAGTGCCACGGCCGATCGCGGGGACAACTTGCGATCCGCTCGGTCGATCCCTTCGACCAGCCCCGGATCGCGCCCAACTATTTTGCCGAGGAGCTGGATCGCAAGACGATCGTTGCCGGCCTGAAGATCCTGCGCGAGATCTATAGCCAGAGGGCATTTCGTCCGCTCTGGGACGTTGAAATGGTCCCCGGCGAAGCCGCGCGCGATGACGCCGCCTTATGGGAGTTTGCGCGCAACACCGGTGGCACGGTGTTTCATTGCGTGGGCACCTGTCGCATGGGCCGCGACGCGCGGGCGGTGCTCGATCCTCAGCTTCGGGTGCGCGGCGTCGAGCGACTGCGTGTGATCGATGCCTCGGTGATGCCGCAGATCACCTCGGCGAATACCAATGCGACCAGCCTGATGATTGGCGAGCGCGGCGCCGCGCTTGTCATGTCGTGACCGGGCGGCCTGATCCTGGGAGGGCGAGATGGAATTGAGTTCCGACAGTCACGTCCCAAAATACGCGCAGATTGCCGATATCTTCCGACAGCGGATCGCACGTGGCATCTGGACCAAGGGCTTTCGCCTACCGGCCAATGAGGACTTGGCGGCCGAGTTTGGCGTTTCGCGCGTCACGATCAGGCAGGCCGTCGACCTGCTCTCGCGCGATGGAGTCATCGAGGCGCAGCAGGGGCGCGGCACGTTCGTGACCGGGACCGTGCGGCAGGACCGGTGGCTCAAGGTCGAGACGACCCTGTCCGACCTCGCCGACATGTACCGCGACACGTCGCCGGAGATCATCAATATCTCGGAGAGTCGCAGCGATGCGCCGCTGTTTCCGGAAGACGGCAGGCCCGCCGAGAAATACGTCTTCATGCGGCGTCTTCATTCGCGCGAGAAGCAGCCCTATTGCGTGATTTCCATCTATCTCGATGAGAAGATCTTCCGCAGATATCCAAAGCGCTTTCGCAACCAGACCGTGATCCCGATCCTCAATGACCTCAAGGATCCGGCGATCGCCAGCGCACGTCAGACGCTTACGATCGGCACCGCGGATATCGAGGCGGCACGGCTGCTCCGCGTTCCCCTGAATTCGCCGGTTGCTGAAGTCCGCCGGGTTTTCACGACCAAGGACCGCACCGTCATCTATCTCGGCGAAGTGACCTATCGGGGCGACTTCGTGCGGATCGACATGGATCTTCGCCCCTAGCGCGGTGGCCTCACCGGAAACACAGTTCCTGGTTTCGGCGTTCGAGCTCACTGGATAACAGCCAAGTCGCCTTCTTTTTCTTCTCCGGCAGCGCCGGCGTTGACCGGAAAGCCCCAGTCAACCGTGGCAAAGTGGACCATGCGGAGCCCGTTCCGCGCGATCATCGGCAAGGGCGCGGGGCCGATGACGAGCACCCACTTGCATGAGAGCGGGCGATCGATCTGGGCAAGAGCGTAGGATCTGCCGAGGTCGGCTAGGTGTCGCGAAGTCGCTCGGAATCAGCGCGAGCCTCGCCCGTTGCGTGAATGCGATCGGCGAAGCTGGCGGCGATCGGCTGAAAGGCCGGCGGTAACGGGCCATCGGTGAAGAGGTGGTGACAGTCTTCGAGATGACCGCCTCGCACCGTGGCATTGCGGCCGAATTTGGTTGTGTCGGCGACAAGCACGGCTGTTCGCGAATTGGCGACGATGGATTGCCGCGCCTGAACTTCGTCGACGTGAAAGTCGAGCAGCGTGCCGTCTTGATCGACGCCTCCGACGCCGAATATCCCGTAATCGGCTCGAAAGCCCGAGAAGAAGCGTGCGGCCGCTTCGCCGACGATATCCCGATCGAGCGGGCGGAGCGTGCCGCCGGCGATCGTGATTTCCACGTCGGGATTTTGTGCGAACGCTGCGGCCACGTTCAGATTATTGGTGATCACGCGCAGATCCTGACGGCGGGATAGCGCCTGCGCGACATATTCAGGCGTCGTGCCAAGCCCGATCATGAGCGAGGCCCCGTCGGGAATGAACCTGGCAGTCGCATGCGCGATGCGCCGTTTGGCGTTGGCGTTCAACCCCTGTCTGCTTCCGTAGGCGAGATTCTGGTTCTGGACGGGAAGGCTGACGCCGCCGTGGATTCGCCGGAGCAGTCCTTGATCGCACAGTGCGTTCACGAGGCGCCGGATGGTCTGCTGCGTGACGTCGAAACGCGTCGCAAGGTGCTCGATCGAGGCGAAGCCTTCCTCGCGCACGATCTCCAATATGTGGGCCTGACGTGACGTGGCGGTATTGAGCATGAGCTGTCCGTTTCAACGAAAGTATCATTTGAACACCGAACGCGCAATTTTCTGTTTCATATGTCGTCACACTATGTTCATATGAACATAATAATCGCCGCGCCGATGAATTGCGTGGTCATGGGAGGGACGGCATGAATCGGTCTGCTTGTGATGACCGGACTTGGGCTGCTCTGCCGGAGCAAGACGCGGCCCGCATACGTAGTTACGCCCGCACCCTGCACAGACCTCCGCAGCCAAGAGCGAACGAGCCATGTCGGCGATTACGCTGAGTCACGTCTCCAAGTCCTGGGGAGCGATGCGCGCCGTCGATGACGTGAGTCTGACGGCGGACGAGGGTTCGTTGCTGGTGCTTCTTGGGCCTTCCGGATGCGGCAAATCGACCACGCTTCGATTGATTGCCGGCCTTGAGGAGGCCGATGCCGGCACGATTGCCATCGGCGGCGTCGACGTGACCCATCTCACTCCGGCGCAACGGAAGATCTCCATGGTCTTTCAATCCTATGCGCTGTTTCCGCATTTGAGCGTGGCCGAGAATATCGTTTTCGGCTTGCGTGTGCGGCGCGTGTCGCGCGCCGAGCGAGACGAACGGCTCCGCCGTGTGGCCGACATCGTTGGCCTCGCGCATCTGCTTGAGCGCAAGCCGTCGCAGCTTTCCGGGGGGCAGCGCCAGCGCGTTGCGCTGGGACGGGCCATCATCGCGGAAGCGCGAGTCTGCCTCATGGACGAGCCGCTTTCGAATCTGGACGCCAAGCTGCGGCACGAGATGCGGACGGAGATCCGGGCGCTGCAACAGCGTCTCGGAATGACGATGGTCTACGTGACCCACGACCAGACGGAAGCCATGACAATGGCAGACCGCGTCGTACTGATGCGCGACGGTCGTATCGAGCAGAACGGCTCACCGGAGGAGCTCTATAACCGTCCGGCGACGGCGTTCACGGCGCGGTTCATTGGCACGCCTCCGATGAATCTGTTGCGCCGGAGCGATCATCTCATCGGTATCCGGCCGGAGCACATCCGCATCGTGCCGGGTGGGAATCATGTCGCGCGCGTAAAGGCCGTCGAGCATCTCGGCGCCGACAGCATCGTTCTGTGCGAGATCGATGGTCAGCCGATCTCGGTGCGACTCGACGGTTTCAGCAAGGTTCAGCCAGGCGAGGACATCCGGATAGCGTGGGAGCCCGAGCACGAGCATCGCTTCGAGCCGAATTCGGAGCGCCGATTCGAGACCATCGTCAAAGAGGGCAAGCTGGCGGCATCCGGCCAATAGCAGCGACTGTTTCAGCCAAAACGGGATAACGAGGGAGATTGACAAGATGATTGCGCGACGAACGATATTGATGGCGGCCGCACTCGCTGCGCTGTCCGTGGGTGCCCGTCCTGCCGCTGCGGTCGATCTGACGATGTACTATCCGGTCGCCGTCGGCGGGCCGGTCACGAAGATCATCGACGATATGGTCTCGCGCTTCGAGAAGGACAACCCGGACATCAAGGTTACGGCGGTCTATGCCGGCAACTACACGGATACGATGACCAAGGCGATGACGGCCATGAAGGGCGGGCAGCCGCCGCAACTGTCGGTGCTGCTGTCCACTGACGTGTTCACGCTCATGGACGAGAACGCCATTGTGCCGATCGACGGTCTCGTCAGTGACAAATCGTGGTTCAAGGAATTCTATCCGGCGTTCATAGCGAACGGACAGATCGACGGCAAGACCTGGAGCGTGCCGTTCCAGCGTTCGACGATCGTGCTCTATTGGAACAAGGAGGCCTTCAAGGAGGCCGGTCTTGATCCCGAGAAGGCGCCGGCGTCCTGGGACGAAATGGTCGAGATATCGAAGAAGCTCGTCAAGAAAGACGGCGCCGGAAACACCACGCGCTGGGGCGTCGAAATTCCCTCGACCGGCTACGCCTACTGGATGCTGCAGGCGCTCGCCATCGAGAACGGCCAGAAGATGATGAACGAGCCCGGCAACGAGGTTTATCTGACCGCACCGAAAACAGTCGCCGCCCTCGAATACTGGGTCGACCTGTCGCGCAAGCATAATGTGGCGCCGGCGGGCAGCATCGACTGGGCCACGCTGCGCACCGATTTTCTCGAGGGCAAGACGGCGATGATGTGGCACACGACCGGGAATCTGACGGCAGTCAAGGACGCCGCGAAATTCCAGTTCGGCGTTGCCATGCTGCCGGCCAAGGAGAAGCGGGGCTCGCCGACCGGTGGTGGCAACTTCTACATCTTCAAGAGTGCGTCACCCGAACAGCAGAAGGCGGCCGTCAAGTTCATTCAATGGATGACGGCTCCGGAACGCGCGGCCGAATGGAGCATGAAGACCGGCTACGTGGCCGTGTCGCCGGCCGCCTATAAGACGCCCGCGATGCAGGAGTACGCGAAGGGCTTCCCACAGGCCACGGTCGCGCGCGATCAGCTCGAGCATGCGGTGCCGGAGCTCTCCGTCCACGAAAACGGCCGCATCTACAAGTTTGTCGGAGATGCCGTACAGGCCGCCGTCACCGGCGCGCAGAAGCCGCAGGAGGCGCTGGCCGCCGCGCAGCAGCAGGCCGACCGCGTCTTGCGCGCCTACAAATAGGGAAATGGCGGGATGGCGGGGCAGCCGCCAGCCCGCCGGCTCACGAATGTCGGATTACGCCGCCTCATCGCCCATTGCGACGCGCCGCGCCGGATCGCAGGCGTGGTGGAATGCCGTGAACGCTTGGCTGCTGCTGTTGCCGGCGGCCGTCCTGTTGATCGCGTTCACCCATTTTCCGATCCTGGCGACGATCCGGCATTCGCTCTTCATCACGCGCCGGAACGGCACCGAGGTCTTCGTCGGCCTCGAGAGCTACCAGGCCATGATGGCCGATCCGATCTTCTGGAGGGCACTGGTCAACAATTTCTGGTTCGCGCTCGGCACCATTCCGACGTCGATTGCCCTGGCCCTGATGATGGCGATCTGGGTCAATCGCAACATGCGCGGCCGCGGCTTCCTGCGCCTGGCCTACTTCACGCCGACCGTGCTGCCGATGATCGCGGTCGCCAACATCTGGCTGTTTTTCTACACTCCGGATTATGGCCTGCTTGATCAGTTGCGTGCACTTTTCGGTCTCGCCGGTTGGAATTGGCTTGGCGATCCCTCGACGGTGATGGGATGCCTGATCGTCATGGTGATCTGGAAGGAGGCAGGCTTCTTCATGATCTTCTACCTTGCAGCCCTTCAGCAGCTCTCACCTGATCTCGATGAAGCCGCGGCGATCGAAGGCGCGAGCCGATGGTATACTTTCCGCCGGATTACGTTCCCTCTGCTGATGCCGACCACGCTGTTCGTGGCGATAAACGCGGTCATCAACTCGTTCAAGCTGGTAGATCACCTTGTGATCATGACCAAGGGTGGTCCGAACAACGCCAGTACGCTACTGCTCTACTATATCTATGAAGTCGCCTTCACATTCCAGGATTCGTCCTACGCGGCAACGCTAACGGTCGTGCTTCTCGTGCTGCTGAGCACGCTTGCGCTGATCAAGTTCGGCTACCTCGATCGCAGGATCCACTATCAATGAGAGGGCGGACACATCCCTTCGAGGCAGTCGCAGCGTGGTTCTTGGCTTTGATCTGGCTCGCGCCGCTGGCCTATGCATTCTGGAGTGCGCTGCATCCCGCCGCTTACGCAACGTCGTTCAGCCTGTCCGCGCCGTGGACGTTGGAGAATTTCGCCCGGGCGTGGAAGCAGGCGCCGTTCGCCCGCTATTATCTCAACACGGTCGTCCTCGTCACGCTGATCCTGATCGGGCAGCTCATCCTGTCGACGCTCGCCGCCTATGCCTTTGCGCGCTTCAAATTCCGGGGCAGCGGTATCGCTTTTGCTCTCGTTCTGCTCCAACTGATGATCATGCCTGACGTGCTGATCGTCGAAAACTATCGCGCGATCGCAAAGCTGGGGCTGCTGGACGCGATCCCCGCGATCGCGCTTCCTTACCTTGCAAGCGCGTTTGGCATTTTCCTCCTGAGGCAGACCTTCAAGAGCGTCCCGCAGGAATTGGTCGAGGCGGCCCGAGTCGAGGGGGCAGGGCCGCTCGGGATTCTCTGGCGGGTCTATGTTCCGCTGGCGCGTCCGACCTATGTGGCCTTCGGCCTTGTTTCCGTCAGCTACCATTGGAATAACTTCCTGTGGCCGCTGATCGTCACGAACTCCGTGGAAGCTCGGCCACTCACCGTGGGTCTTGCGGTGTTCGGGGCGCCGGAGACCGGAGTGGACTGGTCGGTCATCACCGCAGCGACCGTCATGACGATGGCGCCGTTGCTGATTGCCTTTCTTCTCTTCCAGCGGCAGTTCGTTCAATCATTCATGCGTGCAGGTATCCGCTAATGCGGCTTCTGACTTGGAACATTCAGTGTGGCAAAGGCTGCGACGGCGCGACGGATCTTGCGAGAATCGTCGCGGTTGCAAAGCAGACTGTCGACGCGGACGTCCTATGCTTCCAGGAGGTGAGCTCGAACTTCTCCGAGCTCGACGGGAACGCCGATCAAAGCGCGCAACTCGCCACTCTGCTTCCCGGCTACACCCCTATATTTCGGCCGGCGATCGAAACGGTAGATCGGGCGGGCCGGCCGCATCGGTTCGGCAACATGACCTTGTCGCGCTTGCCGGTCATGCAGATCGCCAATCACCTACTGCCCTGGCCGGGAGCGGGCACCGTGCGCAGCATGCGACGCCATGCCTTGGAGGTGACGGTGCAGGCGGCCTTCGGCGCGGTGCGCATCGTCAATACGCATCTCGAGTATCATTCAGCCGGTCAGCGAGAAGCGCAGATCGGGCGTCTCCTGGATTTGCAGGAGAAGTCGTCGACCAGCCCCAAGGTGGCAACCGCCGAACATGAGGAGCCGTACGGGAGTCAGACGGTCGCGGCGTCGAGCGTGATGTGCGGCGATTTCAACTTCGACGTCAGCGACCCGCAACATGCGTTGATCGATCGATCGGGCCGGCGTGGCCTCAATTATCGCGATGCCTGGACGATCGGTCGTCCCGACCGGCCGCGCGAACCGACTTGCGGACTATACGATCATGCGCAGTGGACGGAGGGGCCCGACTGTCGCGACTTCATTTTCGTGACGGAGGATCTGGCGGATCGCGTCCGCTGCGTTGGTGTCAACGGCACGACTGACGCCTCCGATCATCAGCCAGTCTTCATCGATTTGGCGGACTCGGTGCAACCCTTGCCCGCGGGACGGACAACTGCTGCCAAGTAATCGTCAACTTGCGCAGATCACTTGGGGCAAGAGAAGTGGTCGTAGGCGCGTCAGAAGTTCGCAGCAATTGTGGCAAGGCGCTGATGCGCCCTTTCACGGGCAGCCTCGATGGGTTGCTGCGGTCCGGTGGTTGGCCCGATCAGGACGAAACGTACATTGTTGATTCCTATAAAGCGTAAGATCTCCCGCAGGTAGGGCGTTGCCATATCGATGCGACCGCGATTCATTCCGGTGGCGAAATCGCTGCCGCTGGCGAGGATCACCAGTGTCGGCCGGTCCTTCAGCAGCGGGAGGTATCCTTCCGAGGGGGCGAACCGAAAGGTGAGCCCGGGCTGGACGATGATGTCGAACCACTGCTTGAGCTTGTAGGGAATGGCGAAATTCCACATCGGCGTCGAGATCAACACCCGATCGGCGAGCGAGATGCGCATCGCCATGCGCTCGGCCTCGGCAAAGCTGTCGCGCTGCGGATCGTTGAAGGCCTGCCCCTTCATGCGGGCGTACTTGGCCTCGACGATGGGGCCAGCGAACTCCGGCATCCGCTCCCGCCAGAGGTCCATGAGATCGATGTCCCAATCGGGATGCGCTCGGCGGAAGGCTTCAAGGAAGGTGCGCGCGCCCGCGCTCGATTCGGAGTCGGGGCGTGGCGAGCAAGACAAATGCAGAAGTTTTGGCACCGGCCGTCATCCCAGCGCTCTGATGACGGTATCCGCACTGGTCACGACCGCGACGTTCTGCATGGCGAAGTTGATCGAGGCGTTGTGCCAGTCGGCATTCATCGTCGAGCAGCAATCCTCGGGCACGATCATGAAGTAGCCTTTGTCCGCGCCGGTGCGCGCGGTGTGTTCGACCGACATGTTGGTCCACGCACCGGTGTTGATGATCATGTCGCGGCCGGTGGCTTTCAGGATCGTCTCCAGCCGTGTGCCTTCCCAGGCGCTCATGCGCATCTTCTCGACCACGAAATCGCCGGGCCGCGGCTCGAGCCCGGACACGGGCGCGGCGCCCCAGCTTCCGCGCACCATCGCCTTGCTGTCGACCAATCCCTCGAACAACGGCGCATTCAGCGTCACGCCGGGCGCGCCGGGTTCGACGATGAACCAGACATGGATGATCGCGACGCCGCGGGCCCGCGCGGTCTCGGCCAGGCGGCGGACGTTGTCCACGACGTGCTGCTGGCGCGCGTGAACCGGTGAGCCGGAATCGGCAAAGGCGCCGCCGTCCATGATGACGTCGTTCTGCAGGTCCTGGATGATCATGGCGCAGCGATGGGGATCGAGCCGCATCTCGTCCTGGTTAAGGATCGGTGCCGCAGGCGCGGCGCTCGCGTCGGTGCCGCCTCTGCGCTTGCCGCTCATATAGGGCTCATGGCGCGGACCGACTTTGGTGGGGATCGCGTAGACCGAGCGGGTCGACGTCAGATAAAGCGTGCGGAAATCCGGCCCGCCCCAGGCGAGATTGGCGACCAGCTCGGGCACGCGGACCTTGCCGAGCAGCTCGCCCCTCGGTGAGTAGACCCACACGCCGCCAGGCGCGGTAACCCAGACATTGCCGTGCTGGTCGCACTTCATGCCGTCGGGCACACCTGGTTCGAGCTCGGAGTGGATGCCGCTTGCGAACACGCGTTGATTGGCGAGCGCGCCGTCCGCATCGACGTCGAAGACGCGGATCAGCGTCTGCACGGTGTCGTTGACATAGAGCAGCTTCTCGTCCGGCGAGAAGCACAGCCCGTTCGGCTGGTCGAACAGGTTGCGATCGACCACGAGCTTCGGTTCGCCGCCTGGCACGAGGCGATAGACGCCCTGGAAGCCGAGCTGGCGCGGCCGCTCGACGCCATAGACCGGCATGCGGCCATACCAGGGATCGGAGAAATAGATCGCGCCGGACGAATGAACGCAGACGTCGTTGGGGCTGTTGAGCTCCTGGCCATGGAAATGCGAGGCGAGCACCTCGCGCCGCCCGTCCGGCCGTTCGCGGATCAGCGATGACGTCGCGTGCTCGCAGACGATCAGATTGAGCTCGGCATCGTAGGTCATGCCGTTGCACTTGTTCGAGGGACGCTTGACCTCCACGACGCCGCGCCGTGCATCCCAGCGCCGTCGCACGTCGCCCGGCATGTCCGAGAACAGGAGATAGTGATCGACCGGATGCCAGATCGGTCCTTCCGTGAAGTCGAAGCCGGTGCCGACCTGCGCGACCGGTGCGTATGGATCGATCAGGGCCTCGAATTCACTTCGCAAAGTGACATGCGTCATCGGTCGATCCTCAGGCCGGGAACCAGTTCCGCTGCGGCAGGGATTGGACGATCGGGCCGGGCACCTGGTCGTGCAGGCGTCCGACGACGTTGCCGCCTTCGATCTTCGCGGGACGATCGTGCACGGGGAGGAGGTAGCGCGAGTTGCTCAACAGCTTCTTGATCGCCGCCTTCTCCGCACGCTTGGTGGTGCCGTGGTTGCCGGTGGTGCGCGGCTCCCAATCGTGGATTTCGTTGAACGGCGTGACGATTTGGTCGTTGATGTCATAGATCACGTCGCCGCAGATGGTCGCGATGCCGTCGGCGGTGTGGACGATGATGTTCATCGAGCCCTCGGTGTGGGCGTTGGCGGCGTCGCAATAGACGCCGGGCATCAGCTCGATCGGCCCCGTGATCTCGAGATCCAGGAAGCGTAGCGCGCTCCTGGTGTGTAGGCGATCGATCAGGTGCTTGACGTCGGGTGCCGGATATTGCGGATGCATCAGGCCGGAGACGGAATATTCGAGCTCGCGGCGGTTGACCACGACGGTGGTGTTCATCGGGAACAGATCGTCTTTGCCGGCGTGGTCGATGTGCAAATGGGTGTGGCAGACGAAGCGGACGTCGCCCATGCGTACGCCGTGACGCGCGAGTTGGTTTTCGATCATGTTCTCATGGTACTGAAGTCCGCGCATGCCCAGCGTTTCCATGATCTGGTTGGAGCGGTACCCGGTATCGACCACCACCGGATAGGGGCCGCCGAGGATCAGGAAGCCGAGGGTGAGGACGCGGCGAGTGCGGCCGCAGTCGCGGCCGAGAACCAGAAAGCTCGATTCCAACTCGATATCGCCATAGTCCAGGATCTTGATCTCCAGCGCCATTCGTTTCCCTCCCTGTTTCCGCTTCTTGTCTGTGATCGCTACGGCCCGAGCCGGTAGACGCGCGTCGCGGTCGCGTTGAAGATCGCATCCTGCTGCTCTGCACTGAACGGCGAGCCCGCCGCGCGAAACGCGCCGACGAGCTCGCGATAGCTGGTCCACAACTTCTCGATCGGGAAATTGGAGCCAAACAGGCAGCGCTCCGCGCCGAAGATCGCCACCGTGTCGGCGAGCACGGCGGCGATATGTGCGGGATCGTTGCGATGGATGAAGGTGCCTAGCCCGGAGAGCTTCGAGACTACGTTCGGACATGTCGCAAGCCGGGCCATGCCGGCGCGCCAGGCGGCTCGTCCCGCCGGCGAGAGGTCTTCGAGCATGCCGGCGTGCTGGAGGATGAAGGTCACCTTGGGGCAAGCCTCGGCAAGTTCTGCAGCATCCGGCATTTGCGGCGTGAACACCTGCAGATCGAAACTCCAGCCATAGTCGGAAAGACGCGCGACGTTGCGGCGGATCATGGGGTCGACGCAAAGATCCGGGCGGGCTGCAAAGCGGTAGAGCGGATTCTCGTGCCAGTGGAGCTGCATGCGAACGCCGCGCACGAGGGAATAGCGGCTCAGGCGATCGAGCTGCGGCCGGACGTCCTCGACGGCAAAATTGGCATAGGCGATGATCGCGTGCGGCCAGCCGTGTTCATCGGCGGTCTGCTGCACCCAGGCCGCCTCGTCCTCGAAGCGCTCATTGGCCCAGTTGGTCTGCACATAGACCGAGCGAGTGAAGCCGGTGCCCTTGAGGTCGTCGAGATACTCCTGGATCGGATAGTCGCGCCGAATCGGCTCGTAAGGGCCGAAGATCCGTGGCTGCATCGGACCGGTCAGCCAGGGCAGGTCGGCTTGCCGCCAGATGTGATGATGGCCATCGACAATTTCGGTCACGCCGCTCTCCTTCGTCCCAACGCCAGAATGTGCGCGACGATCGACGCGCTCGATCCGCCATCCACGAGATCATCGACGAAGCGCTCGATGGCGATGAGCGCTTCAGTCTGCGGGCGGAAGCCGGGGCTCGTCGCGAGCGGCGTCAGCCAGCTCAAACGCCAGGCCCGCCGCGACAATCTTGCGACGGCGCCGCGAAGTGCGTCGGGTTCGCCGCGCTCGAGTCCGTCGGAGACGACGACCACGGCGGCGCCGCGCGCATAGCCGCCGAATCGCGGCACCGCCAGGAACGCCTGCAGCGCGTCGCCGATACGGGTGCCACCGTCCCAATCGCTGACCAGATGCGCGGCGGCGTTCAATGCCTGCTCGCGGCGCTTCAGCCGCAACGGACGGGTGACGCGGGTCAGCCGTGTGCCGAAGGTGAAGACCTCGACATTGGACGCGGCCTGCACCAGTGCATGCGCGAGCTTCATGTTCTCTTCGGTGCGGCTCTTCATCGAACCGGAGACGTCGATCAGCAGCAGCATCTTGCGCGGGCGCTGCCGTCGCTTCAGGTGCCCCAGCCGCAGGATTTCGCCGTCGTTGCGGACGGTCTCGCGCAAGGTGCGGCGCAGATCCGCAAACGGCCCGCGCCGCGCGCGCATGCGGCGGTGGCCGCGTCGTCGCGGCAGGCGTCGCGGCGCCTCGCGGGCGAGGCGGCGCAGGGCGCCGGTGATCGAGGTCACGGCAAGGCGGCGCTCGACCAGTGCCTCGGTTCGGCTCGCGGTCAGGCCTGACTCGCTAGCCTCGTCGGAGAGCATGGGCTCCTCGTCGCCGCGGCCTTCTTCCTGGAGACGGACCGTCTCGTCGTCTTCGCCCTCATCGTCGCGCTCGATCGCCTCGCTGCCGCGGAAGTGGAGATCGAACAGCCGGTCAAAGGTCGCGCGGCGTTCGGGCGGTGGAGCCAGCGTCGCCAGGGCCGCCTGCCGGACATCGTCAATGTTGCCTGGGCCGAGTAGCCCGATCGCCGCCAAGAACGTCGTCGTTTGTTCCGGCGCTACGGCAAAGCCGTTCGCGCGCAGCAGCGAAACGAAGGCGACGAAGGTGCGGGCGGCGCGTGGAAGCTGCGGCTCAGTGCTCATGCGGTCGCCTCTGCGAGCATTGCGTCGAGCCGCGGCGAGATGAAATGCAGGTCCTCCTCGTCCTTCAGCGCTACGCCGATCGAGCGCTTGAACGCATCCGGCCAGCGCGCGCCGCCCTTGTGCAGCAACGTCGCGGCCTCGGCCCAGTCGACCGCCTCGGCGATCCCCGGCGCCTTGCTCAGCGGTTCGCGCCGGAGCCTTTCGACGGCTGCGACGACGGCGCGTGCCGTGGCTTCGGCCACGCTGGAGGCGCGCATCATGATGATCCGCGCCTCGCGCTCGGCGGTGGGGTAATCGATCCAGTGATAGACGCAGCGGCGGCGCAGGGCTTCATGCAGGTCGCGCGTCCGGTTCGACGTCAGCACGACGACGGGACGCTCGGCGGCGCGCACCGTGCCGCGCTCGGGAATCGAGATCTGGAAGTCGGAGAGGAATTCGAGCAGGAAGGCCTCGAACTCCTGGTCGGCGCGGTCGATTTCGTCGATCAGCAGCACGGTGGAGTCGGGCGCGCGAAGCGCCGCCAGCATCGGCCGCTCGATCAAGAACGTCTCGCCATAGATGTCGATGCTCTCGTCGCCGGCCTGGCGAATCGCGAGCATCTGGCGCGGGTAGTTCCACTCGTAGAGCGCGGCGGCGGCGTCGATTCCCTCGTAGCATTGCAGGCGGATGAGGCGGCGGCCGAGCACGGCCGCAATGGCTTTCGCGGCCTCGGTCTTGCCGACACCGGGCGCGCCTTCCAGCAGCAGCGGCTTGCCGAGCGCGAGGCCGAGATAGGCCGCGGTCGCCAGTCCCTCGTCTGCGAGGTAATAGGCCGCCCGAAGCGCCTTCTCCAGCGCCTCGGGGCTGTCGATGCCAACGATGTTGCCGCGAACCGCCACGACGAAACCTCTAGCGCCGCGCCTGCGGCCGCGCGCCGCCCTGGGCCTTGATTGCGCGCAGCACCTTTTCGGGGGTGATCGGGAGATCGTCGATGCGCACGCCGACCGCATTGAAGATCGCATTGGCAACCGCCGGCAGCACGGGGTTGGCGCACATCTCGCCGGGACCCTTGGCGCCGTAGGGACCATCGGGCGCAGGACGCTCCAGCACGGCGATATCGTGCGGACAGATGTCGCCGGGGCCGGGCATGAGATACTCGACGAAATCGCGCGGCCCGTGAGCGGGGTCAGGATAATAGGGCTCGGGCGTCTCGTAGAGCGCGTGGCTGATACCCATCCAGGCGCCGCCGACGAGCTGCTGCTCGACGAGCCGCGGGTTGAGCGCGCGGCCGAGCTCATAGGCGGAGTCCATGCGCACCATAGCGACCTCGCCGGTCTCGTCATCGACCTCGACCTCGGCGACCAGGCAGGCATGGGCGTAGCAGGTCGCCGGCGACATCTCGCCGGTTTCGGGGTCGACGTCGGACAGGGGCACCAGGAAGATGCCGCGGCCGGAAATGGTTTTGCCCTGCTTGAATTGTGCAGCGATCGCGACATCCTTGGTAGAGATCGAGCGGTGCGGTGCGCCCTTGACATGGATGTTGCCGCGGCCGTCGGTCTCGAGATCGGCGGCGTTGACCTCGAGCTCCTCGGCGGCGGCCTCCATCATGACGCCGCGTGCCTCTCGCGCCGCGGCCATGACCGCATTGCCGACGCGGTGTGTGCCGCGCGAGGCGAACGAACCCATGCAGTGCGGGCCGGTGTCGGAGTCCGCGGTGTCGACATAGACGTCCTCGACGGGCACCCCGAGTGTCTCGGCGCAGATCTGCCGCGTCACCGATTTCATGCCCTGACCGAGGTCGATCGACGACAATGCCACGGTGAACTTGCCGCTCGGATTGGAGTGGACCAGCGCCTGGCTGGGATCGCCGCCGAGATTCATGCCGATGGGATAATTGATCGACGCCATGCCGCGTCCGCGATGCCTGGTCATCTCAGCGTCTCCTTGTCCCGAACACGGACGAGAACCGGGTCGCGCCGTGTGATGGTGCGGCCGGGCGCGGCGGCGGAGGTGGCGGTGCCGGCGGAGGCGGCTCGCGCGGCGGCTCTCTCGTCGCAGTCACGGGGGCGCGATCATAGGTCGTGCGCTGCTGGACGGGCGCCGCCGGCCGCGCGCGCGATTCCGTCGGCGTCGGTGGGATCACGGCGCGGCTGCCGCCGCCATCCTTGCGCGAGGAAGCGCGTCTGAACTCGTCGCGGATCGGCCACTTGGCCTTTTCGGCCGCGACCTGAACGCATTCGATCAGCGCCGTGTTCTTGGCCTCGCGCCGGTGCGCCTTCATGTCGCCGTCGCGATATGCATTGACGATGCGGAACTCCATCGGGTCCATGCCGACGAGATTTGCGAGCTTGTCCATCTGGCATTCGATGGCAAAGTCCATCGCGGTGACACCGAAGCCGCGCATTGCGGTTGCAGGTGTCCGGTTGGTGAAGACGCAGTAGACGTCGCCGTAGACGTTCGGGATGGTGTAGGGGCCCGGCAGATGGGCGGCGCATTTCACGGCGGCATAGCTGGACAGCCGCGTATAGGCACCGCTATCGAAATAGGCGCGGATCTTTCGCGCGACGATGCGGCCGTCGCGCATCACCCCGTCCTTGATGTAGATGCGCTCGGCGCCGCGCGGCGGACCGTACTGCATCTCCTCCTCGCGTCCGAACACGTAGCGCACCGGGCGTCCCGTCAGCATCGCCCCTAAGATGGCGAGCGGCTCGGTCAAGGTATCCACCTTGCCGCCAAACCCGCCGCCGACCGTGCCGCCGATGAAGTGGAAGGTATTGGAGGGCACGTCCAGAATCTTAGCGCAGGTGTCGACGGAAAAGAATAACGCCTGCGTCGAGGTGTAGACGACATAGCGTCCGTTGGTGTCGGGCGCCGCAATCGCGCCATTCGTCTCCGTCGGCGCGTGTTCGATCGGCGACATCTGGTAGCGCTGTTCGAGCACGTGGTCGGCGGTCGCGAGCCCCGCATCGGCATCGCCGAAGCGCAGCCTCTGGTGATCGTAGACGTCGTGATAAATGAAAGCGTTCTTCGGATAGGTCTCGTTGACCACGGGCGCACCGGGTTTCAGGGCATCTTCGACATCGAACACGGTCGGTAGCGGCTCGTAGTCGATCCGTACCTTCGCGATCGCCTCGAAGGCCTCGCGCTCGCTGTCGGCGACGATGGCGACGATGGGCTCGCCCTTGTAGCGGACCTTGTCGACAGCCAGCGACGGTTCATCGTCCTTGCCGAAGTTGATGAGGCTGAGCAGCGTGTTGAGATTGCGCGGCACGTCGGCGCCGCGAATGATTCGCCGCACGCCGGTCGAGCGTTCTGCTTCCGTGGTGTCGATGCGGCGGAGCCGCGCATGCGCGTGCGTCGAACGAACGACCTTGAGGTGCAGCATGCCCTGGAGCTTGTGGTCGTTGAAATAGCTCGATGTGCCCGTGATGTGGCCGAGCATGTCCTGGCGCTGCGTGCCCTTGCCGATCTCCTTGAGATTGTCGTCGCGTTCGTCAGCAAAAATGTCCTTGCGTAGTTCCAACATGGTGAGGCCTCAGGCGCTGGCCCGGCCGCCCGTGGCGGCGAGGATGGCGTTGATGATCGGCTCGTAGCCGGTGCAGCGGCAGATATTGCCGGAGATGGCCTCGACGACCTCGTCCCGGCTCGGGGAGGGATTGCGGTCGAGCAGCGCTTTTGCGGCCATCAGCATGCCCGGCGTGCAATAGCCGCATTGGGCGGCAAAATTGTCGGCGAACGCGCGCTGGAGAGGATGCAGGTTCGGCCCCTGCTTGAGACCGTCGAGCGTCTCGACGGAACGGCCGGCGACCGTCTCGGCAAGCGTCAGACAGGAGAGGTGGAGTTCGCCGTCGATCAGCACGCTGCATGTGCCGCAGCCGCCTTGGCCGCAGCCGAATTTCGGGGTCATGTCGCCGATCAGCTCACGCAGCGCAACCAGCAGGCTGGTGCCGCCATCGACGAAGATCGCGACGTCGCGGCCGTTGTGACGAAATTGCAGGGGGGTCTTCGACATGGCGGTCTATCCCTTGTCTATTCTCTATCTATTCCTGGCCGGACAAGAGGCGACGCAGGTGCACGCCCACGATCTCGCGGCGATACCAGGCGCTTCCGAGGGCGCTGTCGGAGGGCGATGTTCCTTCGGTTGCCGCGGAGGCGGCCGCAGCGATGGTCGCGGCATCGAGGATGCTTCCTTCCAGCGCACGCTCCGCTGCCCTGGCGCGAATCTGGGTCGGCGCCATCGAGCCGAGCGCAATGCGAGCGCCGGCGATGCGCCCGCCGCTGATCGGCACGTGCGCGGCGAGCGTGATGACCGAGCCGCCCTTCGGCTTGATGCGGGCAACCTTGCGATAGCGAAACGCCTCCGTGCTGGCCGGCCGCGTGCAGGAAACCGACAACACCAACGCGCCGGATTGCCGTTCTCGCGATTGCAGGAATTCCTCGATCGCGATGTCGCGGGCGCCGAAGCTTCCTTGCACCGCGACCATGGCATCGAGCGCGAGCAGCGCCACGGTGAAATCGCCATAGGGATTGGGCGCAAAGAGGTTGCCCCCGACCGTTCCCATGTTGCGCACCGCGGGGCCGCCGATCGAGCGGGCGGGGGCGTGCAGGAAGGCAAGATCGCGCTCGCCGAGAATCCTCGCGAAAGTGACGCCGGCGCCCAGCGTGATGCGCGGGCCGGATGCGTCGATCCGGGTCAGCGCCTGGTCGCTCGCGCGGACGACGGTCGAAATCGAGACGTCGCCCTCGTTCAGCGCCCGCATCACCAGCGTGCCGCCGCCGAGATAGCGCGCGCCGCGATCCGATGACAAAGCGGCGGCGGCTTCGTTCGAGCTCGCAAAGGTCTTCACTGTCACGGCCATGTCTATGCGGCCTCCTTCAGGTGCCGGCGGATCGCCTCGAATCCGGCCTGGTAGATGTCTTCCGCGACCATGTGGCTGATGCGGTCCTTGTCCTCGGGCTTCGTGGTGAATCGAGATTCCCAATGCCAGAAGGTCCGATCGCCGTCGGTCACCGGCAAGAGGCGAACATGGGCAACGTAGTTGAACATCGGGATTGGGGTATCGAGCAGGCAATAGCTGAGGGTCTGTTCGAGGTCGGACAGCGCCAGCAATTGCTCGCGCAACTCGGAGCCGTCTTTGAGCTTAAATCGTCTGACACAGCCGATCTTGTCGGAGGACTGCGCGCGTTCGATTGAGGAGGTCGCAACCGCGGGATGCCAGCGGTCGTGCCCGTTGAAATCGCGCAGCACATTCCACACCACGTCGGTCGGTGCGTTCAGGATCGTGCTCTTGACGATGTGCGGCACGCCTAGCCTCCGAACACGCGCTTGAGGGCGTCGAAGCCGCCCTGGAACACACCGCCGCCGATATTGTTGACGAGCTCGGTCTCCCGCTCGGGCGCACAGTCGAACTCCGCGGTCCATTCCACAAAGGTCTGGTCGCCGTCGGTGACCGGCGTGAGCCGCAGGGTCGCGACGTAGTTTTCGACACCCATCGGCGACTCCAGGATCGAATAGGTACAGAACATGTCGTAGTCGGAGAGCCCGAGAAGCTTCTCGCGGATACGGTCGCCGTTGCGCAGGCGGAAATCCCTGACGCAGCCGATCTTGTCGGAGGCCTCGCCGCCCTCGATGCGGCTTTCGGCGATGGCGGGGTGCCAGTTCGGCAGGCCATTGAAATCACGCACCCGCGCCCAGACGCGGTCGTTGCGGGCGTTGACGACGGTGGAGACGTAGACGCGGGCCATGGCGCGACCTCAACCTTTCTTCTTCGGCCCGCGCTCGGCCGGCGGCTCACCTTCGGTGGCGGGCGGGGCGGCAGGCTTGTCGCTGCCGCCGCTCTTGCGCGTCGAATCCTTGATGCCCTGCATGTCGCGGGCCTCGCGGATCAGGCCCGGCATTTTTGCAAGGCTGCCGCCTTCGACGCCGATATCGGACAGGATCGAGTCGATCAGCGGCGCCTGGACGCGATAGCGCAGCGCCGAGTCGATCACCTCGTCGGTGGCGCTGCGGCCGCCATTGCCGCCGCCGTGACCGTTGCCGTTGAGGCCGTCGACCTGGAGAATGCGGATGCCCTCGATCTTCTCCATGGGCTTGACGCTCTCGCGGACGATGCCCTCGATGCGGTCGAGCAGCTTCCGTCGGAACAGCGAGTAGCGCGCCTGATCGGTCAGGACGTTCTCGGCCTCGTTGAGCATCCGCTGCGCCTCGGCCTCGACGGCGGCGCGCACGCGCTCGGCCTCGGCCGCGATGCGGGTCTCCTCGGCCTGTTTTTCCGCGAGCAGTACCTCGACTGTCTTGCGGCGTTTTGCAATTTCGCTCTCGCGCGCGGTGACGACGCGCTCCGCCGCCTCGGTTGCGCGCATGCGAGCCTCTTCGGCAGCGGCGCGTGCCGCGGATTCCTCCAGCGACTTCTGATGGATCGCGATCGCCTTCTCCATCAGAACCGTCTCGACCTCCTTCTCGCGATTGACTTCGAGCTTGCGCAGCTCGCGTTCGCGGCCGATACGGGCCTCGTCCAGACCGCGGTCCGAGGCGATGCGGGCGCGCTCGACCTCTTCACGCGAGGCGATCTCGGCCTCCTGCAGCGACTGGACGCGGGCGACCTCGAGCTGCTCGATCGCACGCCGGCGTTCGATCCGGGCAGCTTCCAGCGCCTGCTCGCGTGACACGTCGGTGGTTTCGACGTCCTTCCGTGCGACGATCTCCGCCTGCTTGACCTGGCGATCGGCGTCGATGCGCGCGGATCGCTTGGCGGAGAGTGCGATGACGCGGTCCTCGTCGGCGATTTCGACCGCCTTCTTCTGCTCGATGTTCAGCACCTCGCGTGTCTTCGACGAGTTGATCCGCTCCGATTCGAGCGCGAGATCGACGCCGATGCGCTGGCGTTCGATGGCATCGCGCCGCTTCAGATCGGCCGCCTCGATCGCGGCGGTACGCTCGATCTCCAGCGCGCGGGTCTCCCGGTCCGCCTGGATGCGTTCGGCGGCGATCGCCTTTTCCTGCGCGATCCGCGCGGCCTCGATCGCCTCGCGGGAGGCGATGTCGGCCTCCTCGACGGCACGGTTGCGGGCGATCTCCAGAGAGCGAACCCGCTCCTCCTGGGCGATGCGGCTGGCTTCCGTCGTCTCGCGCGCGGCGATGCCGGCGACGTCGAGCGCCTTATTGCGCTCGATCTCGAGCTGCCGCGTCTTCTGCTCGGCAGCGATGCGCTCGGCGGCGAGCGTCCGCTCGCGCGCGATGCGGGCGGCCTCGACCGCGCGCTGTGCCTCGATCTCGGCCTCCTGGATGGTTCGCACCTGCTGGATCTCCAGCGCGCGGGTGCGCTCGTCCGAGGAGATGCGTTCGACATTGACGGTCATGGTCTGGGCGATGCGGGCCTTCTCGGTCGCCTCGCGAGCGGCGATTTCCGCTTCGTCGACCGCGCGCGTCCGCTCGATCTCGCGGCGCCTCGTCTCCTCCTCATTGGCGATGCGGGCGTCGGTGACGACGCGGTCCTGCTGGATGCGGGCCTTCTCGATGGCTTCGCGTGCCGCGATCTCGGCTTCCTCGACGGTGCGCATCCGCTCGATCTCGCGCTGGCGGACCTCGCGCTCCGAGGCGATGCGGGTGGTGTCGATCGAGCGCTGGTTGGCGATCCTTGTCTTCTCGATCTCCTCGCGCGCGAGCAGCTCCTTTTCCTCGATGGTGCGGCTCCGCTCGATCTCTTTCTGGCGGGTCTCGCGCTCGGACGCGATGCGGGCTTCAGCGATCGCCTGGTCATTGGCGATACGGGCGCGCTCGATGGCTTCGCGGGCGGAAATCTGCGCCTGTTCGGCCTCGGTCTCCCGCAATGCCCGTTCGCGGGCGACTTCAGTGCGCTGAAGCGCGCGGCGCATCTCGATGTCGCGTTCCTGTTCCAGGCGCGCGGTCTCGCTCTCGCGCTCGATCTCGAGCGCCTGCCGCTCGGCTTCGAGATTGCGGGAACGGATCTTGATCATCGAGTCCTGCTCGATGTCGTTGCGCAGCTTCCGCTTCGCCTCGATGTCCTCCATCAGGCGGGTCAGACCTTCGGCGTCGAACCGGTTTGAGGGATTGAAGAATTCGAGGTCGGTCTGGTCGAGATCGGTGATCGCGACCGATTCGAGCTCGAGGCCGTTCTGGGCGAGGGCCTCCGCCGCATTGGTCTTGACGCGCGCCACATAGTCGCCGCGCCGCTCGTGCATCTCTTCCATCGTCATTTCGGAGGCGACCGAACGGATCGCGGAAATGAACTTGCCGGCGAGGAGGGCGTGCAACTGCTCGGGTTCCATGGTGCGGCGGCCGAGCGTCGCGGCCGCGATCGAGACGGCTTCGCGGGTCGGCTGCACGCGGACATAGAAGTCGGCCTCGATGTCGACGCGCATGCGGTCGCGGGTGATCACGGCATCCTGCCTGGAACGTACGATGCCCATCGGCAGCACGTTCATGTTGACGGGCGTGTAGTCGTGGATGAAGGGCAGCACGAAGGCGCCGCCGTTGATCACCACGCGTTCGCCGAGGAAGCCGGTCCGGACGAACGAGACCTCCTTGGAGGAGCGGTGGTAAAGCCAGTTCACGATATAGACGCCAACCACGATCACGATGATCGCGACGATCAGCCAGAGGATCAATTCACCGACCAATATCCCTGACATCTTTCCCTCCCTCAGACCCTTCCGGCGCTATCGCGCGCCGATCGCCTTGAATTGACGCACCTGATCCGTCAGCGCCCGCTCCACGGGAAGTCGCTCCATCGAGGACGCACCGTAGAAGCCGTGGCAATGGCGGGTGTTCTTCATGATGAAATCGGCATCGGCAGGATCTGCGATCGGGCCGCCATGCGCCAGCACCAGGATGTCCGGATTGACGCTGAGTGCGGCGGACGCCCAGATGTCGATCTGCGCGGGGCAGTCCTTGAGCTTTAGCGCGGTCTGCGCGCCGATCGTGCCGCCGGTCGTCAGGCCCATGTGACAGACGATGATGTCGGCGCCGGCGATCGCCATCGCGGCGGCCTCCTTTTCGCTGAACACGTAGGGCGTGGTCAGCATGTCCTTGTCGTGCGCCTTCGCGATCATGTCGATCTCCAGCGCGTAGGACATGCCGGTCTCTTCGAGGTTGGCGCGGAAGGTGCCGTCGATCAGGCCGACAGTCGGAAAGTTCTGGACCCCCGCAAATCCGAGCGCCTTCAACTGGTCGAGGAAGGCGTCCATGTCGCGGAACGGATCCGTGCCGTTGACGCCCGCAAGCACCGGCGTCTTGCTGACCACCGGAAGCACTTCGCCGGCCATTTCGAGCACGATGGCGTTGGCATCGCCGTAGGGCATCAGACCCGCGAGCGAGCCGCGGCCAGCCATGCGGTAGCGGCCGGAATTGTAGATGACGATGAGATCGACGCCGCCGGCCTCTTCGCATTTGGCTGATAGCCCGGTGCCGGCACCACCGCCGACGATCGGCTCGCCGCGCCTTGCCATGTCGCGAAACTTTTTTAGGAGGGCTGCGCGTTCAAACCTGGCCATCGGTCACCTCGCTACTCTTCGGCGCGCCCCGGTACGGCCGAACAGGGTTCGGAACGCACTGACAATGGTTGCGGCAAACTCGGGATCGTTGATGTTCTTGGGGACGCGAATGAGCTGGCGGTTGCCGGTCTGCCGCATCGTGCGCTCCAGCGCGCGGAACAGCGCGGCGTCGGCGTCCGGATCCCAGAACGGCTGGCCGCGCGCATCGAGCGCAGAGACGCCGCCTTCGGGCAGAAAGAAGCGCACCACGCCGTCCATCTGGTTGAGCCGCTCGCCGATCCAGCGGCCCATGCGCTCGTTCTCCTCGACGGTGGTCCGCATCAACGTCACCTGCGGATTGTGGACGTGAAACTTGCGGCCGCGGTAGCGCTCGGGAATAGTCTCGGGCGCACCGAAATTGACCATGTCGAGCGCGCCGACCGAGCCGACATAGGGCAGCCGGCTGCGGATGATCGCGCCGAAGCGGTCCTCCGTCGCGGGAAGCACGCCGCCCATGAGAAGATCGCAGACTTCGGTCGTGGTGAGGTCGATGACGCCGGCGAGCTGGCCGGATTCGACGAGCTTCTCCATGGAACGGCCGCCGACGCCGGTGGCATGGAAGACCAGGCATTCGAAGTCCTCGCGCAGGTCAGCCGCGATCTTCTGCACTGCCGGCGTGGTGACGCCGAACATGGTGATGCCGATCGAGGGCAGGCCGCCGGCCTCGTGCACCGTCGCAGCACGCGCTTCGAGCCGCGCCTTGACCATGCCGGCGAGCGCGTTGGCGCCGTTGGCCAGCACCGCGCGCGAGATCGAATTCAAACCCTGCACGTCGGTGACCGAATACATCATCGTGATGTCGGCGGGGCCGACATAGGGTCCGACGTCGCCGGAAGCGACGGAGGAGATGATCAGCTTGGGCACGCCGACGGGGAGAGCGCGCATGCCCGGCGCAACCAGCGAAGCCGCGCCGGAGCCGCCGGCCGAAATCACGCCGGCGACATTGCCCTGGCGCCGCAGCCAGTTGGCGAACGCATCGGCCATCGCACTTACGGCGGCGCCGCGATCGGGGCCGAACACGGCCGCCCCGCCGCGGCCGTGGTTGAGAGCGATCTCCTGCGCGGAGACATCACAGGTCGAATGCCGGCCGCTGGTCGAGACGTCGACCAGGCGCGTGCGCAGGCCGCTTGCAGCGATGATGTCGCGGATGAAGCGTAGCTCGGTGCCCTTGGTATCGAGCGTACCGACCACCAGCACGACAGGCGGTCCTGCGGTCTGCGCCGCCACCGGCTCGCGCTTGTGCCGCGTCGTCTCTTCGAGCCGCGCGATCTGGGTCGAGACTGTGCGGGCTGCGGCCTCGATGCGGGCTATCGGGACCGGCTGCGACCAACGTGTCGGCGGCGTCGGGTTGGAAACATAGATGCGGATCGGCCCGTTGGAGCGTGGCGGCGCCGGTTTCGTTTCGGGGGCCGAGGCGGCCATGTCGATGTCGCCTTCGAGCTCGGCGTGAAGCCCGACGCCGAGCAGGCGCTGCTGGAGCTCGCGATCGGCGGCAAGACGCACCGAATCGATGATGCGGTTGATCCGGCCGTTGACCATGATCGCGACATTGCGCGAGACCGCGGTGGCGACGCCGATGTTCTGCTCGATCACGAGCACGGACATGTCGCCGTCCTCGCCGAGCCGCAGCAGCATCTCCTCGACCTGCGCCACGATGACGGGCGCAAGTCCCTCGGTCGGCTCGTCCATGATCAGGAGATGCGGATTGGTGAGCAGCGCGCGCGCAATCGCCAGCATCTGCTGCTCGCCGCCGGAGAGCTGACCGCCGCCATGATCCTTGCGCTCGGCGAGCCGCGGGAAGGTGTCGTAGATGCGCTCGACGGTCCAAGCGCCTGGCCGCATCCCGCCGGCAAGCTGCAAGTGCTCGTCGACGCTGAGCGAGCGCCACAGCTTCCGTCCCTGCGGCACATAGCCGACGCCGAGCCGCGCGATGTGGGCGGGCGGCCGCCGCGTGATGTCCTCGCCGCGGACGCGGATCGATCCGCCGCTCACGCCCACCAGCCCCATGATCGCCTTGCACAGCGTGGTCTTGCCCATGCCGTTGCGGCCGACCACGGAGAACACGCCGCTCTCCAGCGCGAGGTCGACGCCCTGCAGCGCATGCGAGTGACCGTAGTAGACGTCGAGGCCGCGGACTTCGAGCGCGGCATTGGTGCGGCGGACCTCATTCATGGCCGCCCCCGAGATAAAGCTCCTGCACCTCGGGATCGGACTGGATCTCCTGCGGCAGGCCTTCCTTGAAGACGCGGCCGTTATGCATCATCGTGACGCTCTCGACCACGCGCAAGGCGACGTCCATGTCGTGCTCGATGATGATGTAGCCGATATGCGCCGGCAGCGAGGTCAGGATCTCGATCAGCTCCAGCCGTTCGGTCGGCGAGAGGCCCGCGGCGGGCTCGTCGAACAGGACGAAGCGTGGGGCGCCGGCGAGCGCGAGTGCGATCTCGAGCTGGCGCTGCTGGCCGTGCGCGAGCTCGGCCACGCGCTGGTCCTTCACTGCGGCCAGATGCACGGCCTGCACGAGGTTGTTGGCCGCATGCATCAAGGCATCGTTCTGCCCGGGACGCAGGAACGAGAAGCGCCCGCGCGAAACCCCGCGGCAGGCGAGATAGACATTGTCCTGCACGGTGAGGCCGGGGAATAGCGCCGAAATCTGGTAGGTCCGTCGCAGCCCGCGGCGGATGCGCTCATAGGGCGGGAAGTGCGTGACGTCCTCGCCGAAGAAGCGGATGGTGCCGGAGGTGGGCGGGAAGTCACCGGTAATGCAGTTGAACAGCGTTGTCTTGCCGGCGCCGTTCGAGCCCAGCACCGCGCGCCGCTCGCCGGGACGCACGGTGATGGTGACGTCGGTCAGCGCCGCCAGCGCGCCGAACAGCCGCGTCACGCCGCGCAGCTCGAGTGCGGCCCCGGCGCCGACGGCCGAGAGACGTTGCGCGACGCTATCCATGGCGGTGCCCTCCGCCGGAACGGTCGGCGGTGCGGCGCTGCTGCTGGCGCCAGAGCCGCCACAGGCCAATGACGCCGTCCGACGACCAGAATACGATGGCAAGGAAGCCGAGCCCGATCAGCAGCCGGAAGCGGTTGCCATCGAGCCCGAGCTTGACCAGGAAGTCGAGCGCGAAGGTGCGCAGCAGCACGAAGATCAGCGCGCCGATGAAGGGACCGATCGGACGCGTGATGCCGCCGACGACGGCGATGATCAGCACGTCGATGCAGGCGCCGACGCTGACCGAGCCCGGCGAGATCTGGCGGTAGTTCCAGACCTGCAGGACGCCCGCGAGTGCGGCCACGAAGGAGGCGAAGGCGTAGGCTGCGACGCGATGCGCATTGACGTTGAAGCCGAGCGCGGACATGCGCCGCGGATTGTCGCGCACGCCCTGGAGCGCCAGGCCGAACGGAGCGCGTGAGATGTACTCGACGGCGAAGTAGCACAGCGCGGCGACCGCGAGCACGACATAGTAGAAAGGAATGTCGGCGCGCCAGTTCACGCCCCAGAAATGCGGCGTCGCAACGTTGTTGATGCCGGTGTGACCGTTGAAGATCGCCCAGTTCTGGTTGGTGAAATAGTAGAAGGCCGCGCCGATCGCCAGCGTGATCATGATGGTGTAGATGCCCTCGGTGCGCACCGCCAGCGCACCGCCGAGCGTGCCGAAGGCGGTCGCCAGCGCCAGCGCCATCGGGACTGCGAGCCACCACGGCCAGCCGAGGCTGATATTGGCGTTGCCGCTGACGCCGAACACGGCGACCATGTAGGCCGCGAAGCCCGCGATGGTGAGCTGCATCAGGCTGACCATGCCGCCATAGCCGGCGAGGAACATCAGGCTCAGCGCCATGATGCCGAGGATCAGCGTGGTGGCGAAGATCTCGATCAGGAAGAAGCCGTTGGCGATCAGCGGCATGATCAGGAGAATGGCCGCGACGATCCAGGCGGCGGGATTGTTGATCTCCGGCCATGCCCGTGCGGGACGCTGTGCCATGGCGGCGGGGCGAACGGCAACGCGGGCGTCGTGAGCGAGCGACATCTCATCGCCTCGCGAGCAGGCCTTGCGGCCGGATTGCCAGCACCAGCACCATGATCAGGAAGGTCACGACGATGGCATAGGTCGGGATGTAGACCGAGCCGAGCTGTTCGGCGAGGCCGATGATGAGCGCGCCGAGCGCGGCACCGGGGATCGAGCCCATGCCACCCACGATCACCACAACGAGGGAGGCGAGCAGGAAGCGGATGTCTTCACCGGGCGACAACGACTGGAAGGTGCCGCCGACGACGCCGGCGATGCCGGCAAGCCCTGCGCCGAACGCGAACACCAGCACGAAGACGAGCTGAATGCGCACGCCGGTCGCGGCCAGAATATCGCGATCGTCGACGCCGGCGCGGATGATCATGCCGACCCGGGTGCGGTTCAGCGCGAGCCACATCGCTACACCGATGAGCACTGAAGCGGCGAAGATCACGAGCCGCACCAGCGGATATCGGAGATAGACCGGCTCGCCCGAGGATTTGATCGCCGTGATCAGCGGCAGATCCACGGGGCCGATCAGCCAGTTCGGAGTTTGGATCTGATAGAAATCGCCGCCGCATGCCCACAGCATGAGATCGGCAAACACGATCGAGAGCCCGATCGTCACCATGGTCTGCCTGAGATCCTGTCCCTCCATCCTGCGGAACACGATCACCTGGAGCAGGACGCCGACCAGGGCGGTCAGAATGAAGGCGACGATGAAGCTGAGGAGCCAGGAGCCGGTCGAGGCGCTGATGGCGTAGCCGACATAGCCGCCGAACAGATAGAGCGAGCCGTGAGCGAGGTTGACGTTGCGCATCAGGCCGAAGATCAGCGTAAAGCCGCTGGCAACGAGGAAGTAGAGGCCGCCGAGCGTGATGCCGTTGAAGACGGCGTTGAGGAAGACGCGCTTACGGCCGATCGCCTCTTCGAGGCCTGGCGGCCAGACCGCGAAGATCAGCCAGAGCACGATGACGATGGCAATGATGACGATCAGCGCCCAGGCGGGATGGCGTTCGACAAAGCGCGTCATGGCAGCCGCCCGCTTGTCCCGGCGGCACGCTGAAGGCCAATCGAATGCAGGTCAGACAGCCTCGCGGCGGCTGCAAGCCTCGCCATGAACATGCGCTCCCTGTCGGTCGCGACCATCTTGGGATCGCGTTGCCAACATCCTAGCGGGGCGGCAAGGGAGGCGTTTGATCGTCAGTATCTTTTCGCGTACAGCTCAGGCGCGCAAAACCTTGGCTGCGCGGCGATAATCTGTCGGGGCCATCCCGACATTGGCGGCGAAAAAGCGGGTGAAGCCGCTCTGCGAGGAGAAGCCGAGATCGAAGCCGATATCGGCGATCGGCGTCTCACCGGCCACCAGCGCTTCGAGCGCCTGTTCCATGATCAGCGTGTTGAGATAGAGATGCGGGGTGACGCCGGTCTGGACGCGGAACAGCCGGTAGAAATGCGGCCGCGACAGGCCGGATTCCCGCGCGATCGTATCGAGCTCCATTTCCGCCCCGGGACTCTCCGACATCAGCTTGATGCATTTGCGCACGCGAAAATCGGTCACCGCGCCGTTCGCCCGCGCATCGCGCGTGACCTCGGCCTGCTGCCAGCTTTCGTCGTAGCAGATGTCGATCAGCCGCCGCAGCTCGGAATCGAGGCTGGAGAGCGATGGTGCGCCGCACACGAGCGCGGCGGTCCGCCTGATGTGCTTGTCGAGTGCGACCGTGCGCTTGAACTGGGTGCGGCCGAAACGCAGCCGGTCGGCGCCGGATGCGTCGGGCGCAAACCATTCGGCGTTGACGTAGAGCACGAAGAAGATCGCGCCGCTCTCGAGGTCGCTCGGCAGGAAATTGTGCGGCTCCCAGGGGTTGACCGCGACGACGGAGGACTCGGTGAGATCGTAATGTCCGTCGGAGACATCGATGCATGCCGGCATGCCGCCGACATGGAAGATCAGATGACCTTCGCGATGCGCGTGGATGTTGAAAGGGCGGTTCAACTGATAAACCGTCGCCCGACCGAACCGGCCGTGGAAGACGGCGAGCGCCCGGCTCATGCCTTCCCCTCCCGAATGTTCTTGTCTTTTCCGTCAGCGTTCAACAACCGGGAAGAGATTGCAAGAGCGGAGAGCGTCCGCGTCAGCAAGTCGCTCCCCGGTTGCACTGTTGCAAACGTGATGCGTCAGTACTTCTTACATTCCGGTACGGTGCGGCTCGGCAGCCCGATCTTCGAGAACACCGCCGGATCGTAGCCGAGGGTCTGGTTTACGTTCGGGATCACCTTCACGACCTTGCTGAACAGCGCTCCCTTGCCGTCGTCGACGACTTCGGTGACGAAGTTGGTGCCGATCGCCTGGCGGTTGGAATCCAGCTTGATCTTGCCGTTCGGCGCGTCGATCTCGATCTTCGCCAGGGCCGCCTTGAACTTCGACTGATTGTCGCTGAGATCGCCATTGACCTCGCGCAGCGCGAGGATCAGCGCCATGGTCGAGCCGTAATAGTTGGTGGCCAGGAGCGACGGGCTCGGGAAGCGCTTGTTGGGCGGGAAGGCGTCCTGATAGGCCTTCACGAACTTCTGCCAGCCCGGATCCTCCCAGGTATCGGCTTGGCCGCTCGCCGCGATGGTGCCGATCAGCGCGTTCTTCGCGTTGCCCTTGGATGAGAGGATAGTCTGGTCGATCATGATGGAACCGCCCATCAGATGCGCCTTGCCGCCGGCCTGCTGGTACTGGTTGAGGAAGTTGACGGCGTCCGCGCCGCCGAGCCCGAGATAGATGGCATCGACGTCGTCGGGCAAAGCGGCGATGACGGAGGCAAAATCCTTGGTGCCGAGCGGCACCCATTGCCGGTTCGTGACCTGTCCGCCCTGTCCGCAGAATTCGAGCACCAGCCCGAACACCTGGGTGTAAATGAAGGAATAGTCCTCGCCGACGGTTGCGATCTTGCGGTAGCCCTTGGTTTCGTAGGCATATTTGCCGAGGCCCACCTGCCACTGCGCGCCGTCCATGTTGTAGCGGAAGAAGTTCGGGGCGGGATCGACATAGGTGGTTTCCTGCGCACCGGATGCCGCATTGATGAAGGTCAGCTCGGGGTGGGTCTTGGCGAAGTTCTTCACCGCGATGCCTTCATCGCCGGAGAGCGGCGAGAGCAGGATCTGCACCTTGTCCTGCTCGATCAGCTTGCGCACGGCGCGCACGGCCGAATCCGGCGTTGCATCGGTGGAGGCGACGATGAATTCAAGCTCCTTGTCGCCGACCTTCTTGCCCAGAACGTTCAGTGCCGTCTGATGGCCGCGCATGCCGTCCTCGCCGAGCACCGTGTAGGTGCCTTCGAGGGTCGCGGTGACGCCCACCTTGATCTTTTCCTGAGCGAGTGCGGCGCCTGAAAGAAACAGGCCGCTCAGCGCGATTAGTCCCACACTGCATTTCGACATTGTGCTCCTCCCTGTGTCGTCGATTTGTCGCCGCGCCAAACCGGCGCCGCCTGTGGCTCTTGAGGCTCGTGGTTTTGCCGGGAGGCTAACCGAAGTCGGATGCGGTGCATGCGTGGGCACCTCGTTCGGTTTGACGGGTAGTCTCATTTTTGAATGCTGCGGCGCAAATAGCTTCGAGCGCAGAGCGCCGAAATGGGACAGGACTCAGGCGCTGGTGCTGTCCTGATTTGGGCGTCGGCTGAATCGAATTGGGACAGGAACGTGGGAGCTGTTGCCAGGTTTTCCCGGTGCCCTTCCCCAAGGGCAGCTCGTTGGCCCCAGCTCATCGTCCCCATAGCCCCCAAGGAGCTGGGGCTTTTTTCACTCCCGAAATAAAAACGCCGCCTGCTTAAATGACCGCAGGCGGCGGCTTTCCAGCCCCGAGAGGGAATGCAAAATCCCGGTAAAGGTTGGTCTGCATAAGCTGTGCCAAGGTTCAATGCCTCGCGAAATCTCTTCAGATTTGCGGATTGGAACGTCTCTTAACGATGACCGATTGGCAGGAGCCGGGAAAACCGGCAATCGGCAGGCGCATTCGCTGAACAGCCCCCTGCGTCCGGAACCAGTACCGGTGAGGCTTGGGTCGTCTTGGTCCTGGGCCCGCTCGATCGCTCGGCCAGGGCGCCAATCGGGGCGGCCTTACCTTTTGAGACGCCTGCGCTCTAGCGCAGCCCGGGCCTCGAACAAGCCGATGATCAGTCCCACGAGAGCGACGCCGGCTGTTGTCATGAAGAGAATCATCTCAGTCATGGCTTGATTCTAGCACCGTCGCCGGAGAGTTCATCTGCGATCTGACGTCCTCGCTTCCTCGGTCATTTGTCGGGGCGGGCTTCTCTGGTAATGCGGAACAGCGCATCAATATATCGTCCCGATGATTGCGACGGCAGCGGGGCGATCGGCACTCCACCATAGGGAACACGCAATGGACGACGCAATTGGCTGCCCCGAGCCCGGCCTCGACCTGTCCGACGGCTTCAAGCCGCACACCTCGCATTGGGGCGTGTTCTCGGCGCGTCATGGCGATGCCGGGCTCGAGGTTCGGCATTATGCAGGGGATCCCGATCCGAACGGCATCATCGACAATTTTCCTGGCGCGTTGCGCCACCAGGCGCGCATCGCCCAGCCGGCGATCCGTCGCGGCTGGCTCGAGCGCGGTCCCGGCCCCGATGACCGTCGCGGCCGCGACGAATTCGTCTCCGTGAGCTGGGAGAAGGCGCTCGACCTCTTAGGCGGCGAGCTGGCGCGCATCCGCGACATGTGCGGCCCCGGCGCGGTGTTCGGCGGCTCCTATGGCTGGTCGAGCGCAGGCCGCTTCCATCACGCACAGAGCCAGGTTCACCGCTTCCTCAACATTGCGATGGGCGGCTATGTGCGTTCGGTCAACACCTATTCTTCGGGCGCGTCCTCGGTGCTGCTGCCGCAGATCCTGGCGGGCTACGAAGACATCACCAAGCGCAACGTCACCTGGGAACAGATCGCGGCCGAGAGCGAAATCGTGCTGGCGTTCGGCGGCATGGCGCTGAAGAACTCCATGGTGGCCGGCGGTTCGATCAGCAAGCACGTCGAGCGCGGCGCCATGGAAGCGGCGCGCCGGCGCGGCTGCGAGTTCATCCTGGTCAGCCCGTTGCGTGACGATCTGCCTCAGGAGGCCGGTGCCGAATGGATGACGTGCGTGCCCGGCACCGACACGGCCTTGATGCTCGGCATCGTGCACACGCTTGTGAGCGAAGGCCTGCACGACCAGGCTTTCCTCGATCGCTACACCGAAGGCTGGCCGGTCTTCCTGCGCTATCTGACCGGCGAGACGGATGGGCAATCCAAGAGCGCCGCGTGGGCCGAAGCGATCTGCGGCGTCGATGCGGATATGATCCGCAAGCTGGCACGTCGCCTTGCCGGCAAAAGGGCGCTCATCACGGTCTCGCATTCGCTGCAGCGCGCCGAGCACGGCGAGCAGCCGGTGTGGATGGGCATGGTGCTGGCGGCAGCTCTCGGCCAGATCGGCCTGCCTGGCGGCGGCTACGCCTATTCGCTCGGCGCGATCGGCTATTACGGGCGCCGCGTCAACGACGTGCCGGGGCCGACACTGGGGCAGGGCCGCAATGGCGTCGCCGATTTCATTCCGGTGGCGCGCATCGCCGACATGCTGCTCAATCCCGGCACCACCTATCGCTACAACGGCGAGACGCGCGTCTATCCGGATATCCGTCTCGTCTACTGGGCCGGCGGCAATCCCTTCCACCACCACCAGGACATCAACCGCCTGCGCAAGGCCTTCGCGCGTGTCGACACGCTGGTCGTGCATGAGCTTGCCTGGACCGCCACGGCCCGGCATGCCGACATCGTCCTGCCCTCGACGATGACGCTCGAGCGCGAGGACATCGGCTATTCCACCAACGATCCCCTGATGGTCGCCATGCACCGGATCGCCGAGCCGTTTGGCCTTGCGCGCGACAACTATGAGATCTTTGCCGATCTCGCCGAGCGTCTTGGCGCACGCGAACCCTTCACCGAAGGCCGCACATCGCGGCAATGGCTGGAACATCTCTATGAGCCGACCCGCGCCTCGCTTGCCGCGCGCGGCATCGAGGCGCCGAGCTTCGAGGAGTTTTGGCGGCGCGGCAGCCTCGTCGTGCCGCAACAGCCCGATGACGGCGGCCGGCTGCGCCGCTTCCGCGAGGATCCGATCACTCATGCCCTGCCGACGCCGAGCGGACGCATCGAGATCTTTTCGCAAAAGATCGCGGGCCATGGCGATGCGGATTGTCCGGGTCATCCGGTCTGGCTCGAGAAGACCGATGTGCCGAAGCCAGGTGCGCCGTGCTTCCTCGTTGCCAATCAGCCGGTGACGCGCCTGCACAGCCAGCTCGACTTCGGCGGACATTCGCTTGCGTCCAAGCATCGCGGCCGCGAGGTCGCGCGCATGAACCCGCGCGATGCGGAAGCGCGCGGCATCGCGGATGGCGACATCATCCGCCTGTTCAACGACCGCGGCGCCTGCCTTGCCGCGGTGCATGTCACCGACGGCATCGCGCCCGGTGTCGTCCAGCTTCCGACCGGCGCCTGGTACGATCCGATGGATCCCGAGGACGAGGCGCCGCTCTGCGTTCACGGCAATCCGAACGTGCTCACCCGTGACATCGGCACATCGTCACTTGCGCAAGGCTGCACCGGCCAGCTCACGACGGTCGACGTGGAGCGCTTCACTGGCAACCTGCCGCCGATCCGCGCGTTCGATCCGGTGTAACGGACGCGGCGCGATCGCGCGCCGATGCACGCGTACTTGCGCGCAGCAAATCGAACGAGAGATGCCGCATGAAGTGATGGGGTGCACGACGTTCGCGGTGCGCCTACGCTCGCCAACGTCACGGCAGCTTATGGTGTGAGAGTTTGCAAAAGCTCAACGAGAGGTGCTCACATTTGCGCCCGTAGCAGCAACGGGAAAAAGCAGCACGCGTGTGAACCGTCTCATATTTGAATCGACTCCTTAAGAGCAAGCATTCTCACACCTGATCGTCGTGCCCCGAGCAACTCTGCTCACACGCACGCCAAGGCCGGCGACGCCTTCTGCTCGCCCGCCGCACAGTACTTTTCGAAGATTGGAATAGAGCGCGTTGCGAATGGCGTCGGCCACGAGAGCCTTTTTCAGGCTCGACCGGTAGGCCGCTACTTACTTTAAGAGGAGCATCTCATGAAAATAAGCAATGAGGTCTTCCGCGGTTCGTTGGTGACAAGGCGCAGCGGCAGTGTCCGGATCGCCCGTTCCAGTCTGATCAAATTGGCCCATCTGCTCGAAAGGGTCGGCCTCGCTGCCGTTGGGGGCTCTTGCGGTCTTTACGTGGGTGCAATCCTGTTGCGTCAGGAAAGCGGATTGTTCGAGAGCGGCTGGATCGTGCTGCTGGCGATGCTCTACGGAGCCCTGAGCTACTATGTCGGGATCGATTTGGCCGGCAATAAAGCGCGAAAATCGAATTCGGGCATCTCCGAAGAATGGGATGCCTCCGATGCACCCGAGATCATCAGCGCAGCCGGAACGTTTGGCGCCGCGATTGCTGCGGCTCTGTCCGTCAGCATCATTGTCCTTGACCAAAATGTCCCCAGCGGAGGGATCGCCGTTGTCGCTGGCTGCTGGTTCGCGGGCTCTTCACTTCAAGTTATCGCAGGCACCTTGGCTCGCAACAACGACATTGCGGAGAAGAGCTGATGAAAGCCGCGTTCGCAAAAGACTTCCGTAGCGTGAATGCGAAGGTCACCTCGCTGAGGTCGCATCTCGGTTAGAAAGCGAGAACTCGTGAATCATTCAACCTCGGTGGCTTCAAAGCGGCATCGGTACTGAGCAACCTATGTCGTTATGGTCGTAGACAAGGCGTGCCATCGCATTGATGTTGGGATATCGTCCCCGCACGCCGTGATCCAAGATTCTGCTAACCGCCAACCAGAGTATCGGTGGAGCCTATGCAGCAGATTGCGGAGTGGCTCGAGAACCTGGGGCTTGGGCAATACGCACAGCGCTTTGCTCAGAATGGGATCGACATAGGCGTCCTTCCCGAATTGAGGGACGAGGATTTCGACAAGCTCGGAGTTCTGCTTGGCCATCGTCGCAAAATGCTGCGCGCCATCGCCGAACTCGACCCGGCCGCATTGATCCCGTCGCAGGCCCCTCTGCACGGCGCTGAGCGCCGCCATCTCACCGTCATGTTTTGCGATCTGGTCGGCTCGACTGCGCTCTCCGCGCGCCTTGATCCCGAGGACATGTGGGAAGTGATCCGGGCCTATCGCGCCGCCTGCGCCAACGTCGTCGCCGCCTATGACGGCATGGTCGCCCGGTTCGTGGGCGATGGAATACTGATCTATTTCGGCTATCCCCGCGCTCACGAGGATGATGCGGAGCGCGCAGTACGCGCGGGACTCGACGTCATAGCCGCTGTCAGGCAGCTCAAGACACGCGAGCAGGTCGAAATGCGGATTGCGATTGCGACCGGACTTGTGGTGGTCGGTGATCTCGTCAGCGGAACTGCGTCGGAGGAGCAGGCGACGGTCGGTGATGCGTTGAACCTCGCCGCCCGGCTCCAGGGGCTGGCCGAGCCTGGCGCGGTCGTCGTTGCCGCGTCGACGCGGCGGCTGCTCGGTGATCTCTTCGCGTTTCGCAATCTCGGCCGCCGCGAGGTCAAGGGCATCTCCGAGCCCATCGCGGCCTGGGCGGTCGAAGGTGCGTCCGCGTCGGAGAGCCGCTTCGAGGCGGTCCGCGCGGCGCGCTCGATCGGCTTTGTCGGTCGCAAGGAGGAGATCGAGTTCGCGCTCTCGCGCCAGCGCCTGGCGTGGCAGGGGCAAGGCCAGATGATGCTGATCTGCGGCGAAGCAGGCATCGGCAAATCGCGCATGGTTGCAACGCTCGCGGAAAGCCCCACTTTGGGTCCGCACCGCCGGGTGCGGTATCAATGCTCGCCCTACCACACCAACAGCGCGCTTCATCCCTTCGTCGCGCAGCTCGAGCGCGCCGCCGACATCCGGTCGCACGACACGCCTGCGCAGAAACTCGACAAGCTTGAGGCAATGCTGGCACTTGGAACAGCGTCGGTGGCTCAAGCGACGCCGCTCATCGCGGCGCTCCTTTCGATTCCCACCGGCGACCGTTATCCGCCGCTCGGCCTGAGCCCGGCGCAGCAGCGGCGACAGACGTTCGCCGCCCTTCTCGATCAGCTCGAGGGGCTGGCACGGCAGCAGCCTGTGCTGATTATCTGCGAGGACACGCATTGGGCCGATGCCACGACGCTCGAACTGCTGGATCTCGCGGTCGACCGGATCAGGGGTCTGCCGATACTCGTCCTCATGACGTCGCGGCCCGAGTTCGAACCGTCCTGGGCGGGGCTCGCCAATGTCAGCCTGTTGCGGCTCGACCGGCTTGACCGGCAGGATACGCGCGCTCTGGTCGAGCAGGTGACCGTCGGCCGCCAACTTCCGCGCGAGATGATGAAGCAGATCATCGACAAGACCGACGGAATCCCGCTCTTCGTCGAGGAATTGACCAAGATGGTGCTGGAGTCCGGACTGCTCGTCGAAGACGCCGGGCGCTATCGCCTCGATAGTCCGCTTCCGCCGCTCGCCATTCCCGCGACGCTGCAGGACTCCCTCATGGCACGGCTCGACAGGCTGGCTCCAGTCAAGGAGGTGGCGCAGATCGGCGCCGCGATCGGCCGCGACTTCTCTTACGGATTGCTGAGGTATGTGGCGGGGCGCGATGACTTGACGCTGAGCGCCGCACTACGGCAGCTCGAAGAGGCGGAATTGCTGGTGTGCCGCGGCGTCCCGCCGGAAGCGAACTATAGCTTCAAGCATGCACTCGTTCAGGAAGCGGCTTACGAGAGTATGCTCAGGAGCAGACGGCAGGTGCTCCACAAGCAGATTGGCGACGTTCTGCGTGACAAGTTTCCAGTCGTCGCCGCGACTGAGCCGGAGATACTTGCACACCACTTCAGTGAGGCGGGACTGAGCGAGGTCGCCCTCGAATGGTGGCGCAAGGCGGGCCAAGAGGCGCTGAAGCGCTCGGCCTATTCCGAAGCGATTGCGCATCTTCGCAAAGCGATTGCCATCGCCGATGAGCTGCCCGATGAGCCCGGCCGCATGATGAGCAGGCTCCACCTTCAGATCGCATATGGCCGTGCATTGCGGGGCAGCCTCGGGCACAGCGCGCCCGAAACGGTGGCCGCATGGACGCGCGCCCGCCAGCTCGCGGCCGACATCAATGATCCGGTCGAACTTGCGCCGATCCATTCGGGCCTCTTCAATGCCTGCCTGACGCATGGCGAGATCGCTCCGATGCGGGAGCTGGCGAATGCCGTCATGAGTGCCGCCGAGCGACGGCCGGAATCGCCGGTGGCCGCCGTTGTCGCGCATTGGACGAGTGGGGTGACCTGCTGGTTCGGGGGCGATTACTTGAACGCGAGAACGCATCTCGAGCAGGCACTTGCGATCTATGATGCCGAGCCGGATCCCGCGACGTTCAGGATGTCGGCGCTGGATCTTCCGTTCGTCATCATGAGATTCCTTGCGCTCGTGCTATGGCCGCTTGGAAAGATAGACCGCGCGCGCCGGCTCGCCGCAGAAGCGGTGAGTGCGCAAGGAGAGAAGCGGGCGCTTTCCCAGGCCAATGCGCTCGTTCACAGGGCCGTTTTCGACGGACTATGCGGGGGTATGTTGCAGCAAACAGAGACGATCCTGGCACTGGGGTTGGCTCGCGACCACACGATGCCCTTGTATGTGGCCGCCGGAACCTACCTGAACGGTCTGGCGAAGTGGCGGGCCGATGACCGAATGGCGGGGCTCACAGACATGCGCCTCGGGCTGACCGCGCTGCACGAGAATGACTGCTACCTTTGTGAGCCGTTTTGGGTCATGCATGTTGCCGTGGCAGGGGCAGAGGCGGGCCAACTCCAGGCCGGCTTGGACATGTTGAGCGAGCTGATTGGATGGACCGAGCGTTCCGGTCAGCGTTGGCTCGATGCCGAACTGCATCGCGTGCGGGGCGAACTTCTATTGCGTCACGAGCCGCCGGACCTTTCCGGTGCGGAAGATGCCTTCAACCGAGCTCTGGAAATCGCCCGACATCAACAGACGAGAACATTCGAGCTCCGCAGCGCACTTGGACTTACACGCATGCGCAATACGAAAGGCAGAGCGGCACTCGAGGTGCTCGCTGGCATCATCGCCGAATTTGATGCAGAGCGATCTCTTCCCGAAATCGAACAAGCGCAAATGTTGCTCCGGAGCGGCGGTAGCCAGTTCGCGCGGGGCTGACCGGCGGGGCTCTACCGGCTCGCGCGGGAGAGGTGCTTGGGTTCTGCGCCCCGAAAAGTGTCCGGCGCGCAAACGCGACGATTATGCGCGCAAGCGCCGCGTGTTCCGCATGCGGCATGGCTGGGAAATAAATCCGGCTGCTCACGAGTGTGAGAGCGCGTCCTGTTCCATTTCTACCCGTTAATGCGCGTGTCCGGGGAAAGTTGCCAAGTAATGGGCGTTGCCTTGGCTTGATGCGCGCCTGTTCCCGGCCGGGAAAGCGATGGATCGGGAGAATCGAATGAGCGATGGAGCGGACTATTTCGCTAAGCTGCTGGGACGTGCGGCCATGCAGGTTTGGGGCGACATGCCTCGCGATATCCAGGAAGCGCTGTTCGAGGCCGCGATGAAGGGGCGCGACACCCAGCGCGAAGACCTCGCGCGGCCGCTGCACGAGCGTCATCCGCGCACGCTGCATCCGGCGAGGGCGCGCTAGTCGCGACCACAGGCACATTGTTGCCATAGTGCCGTCATCCTGACTGCAGATTGCCGCTTCCGAACATCATAGACGGAGCGTGATACCGCACGACGAATTGTGCGGAATCGGGAACGTTTGCGAAAGCACTTGGTTGGCAAACTGCCTGGAGCTTCAAGCCCCAGGCTTAACGGGTTCAACGATGTGGACTGATCGACGTGAGCGACATGAACATCGGAAAATGGTACGATCCGATCACGCAGCGATGGTTTGTGCCGCGTGAAATTATTCCGGTTGCCAGCTATTCGGAGCCGAACACAGAAGAACGATTGGAGATGCACAAGAGCGCAGAGACTCAACGGATTTGGGATCTGCTGGTTGATTGCTGTGCTCGTGGATAGTGCGCTGGCGGAAAGCGGTGTTGGATCGGCGTTGCCGCCAGTGACGGCGACCGAGGCTGGCGGTGGATGAAAACAGGTCGCCCGCGTAGCGTGCTGAACCTTTTGCCAGCTAAGATGGCAATCCCCTCGACTGTAGGTTTCGCCACTCAATCGATTCCTGTAGCCCTCTTCGGGCCTGCGAGATTGACCGCCGCCTCCGCTGCATCTTTCAGGATCTCCTCCGACAACTGCCTGTCGTTGATCGCGCGCGACAATTGCAGAGCGCCGACCATGGTGGCGTAGATCGCGATCACCCTGCGCCGCCGCTCGTCCGGCGAACCCTGCCGGATTTGCGCCGCCATCAGCGCGATGATGTCCGAAAATTTCCGGGTGAAGGCGTCGCGGGTCGCCTTCGGATGCCGCGCGACCTCGGCAACGAGGGCGGCGGTCGGGCAGCCGGTGCCGGCGCGGTCGCGATGATGCGGGGAGAGATAGTCGCGGATCGTCGTCTCGAGCGCGATACCGTTCTCGAGATTGTCCTCGTGCCGTTGCTCACTCCGGGACAGCGCGTCGAGCAGCACCTCGCGCACCAGCTCTTCCTTGGAGGCGAAGTGGGTGTAGAAGGCGCCGTTGGTGAGGCCCGCCTCCGACATGATCCCGGCAAGGCCGACTGCGGCGATGCCGCTCTCGCGAAACTGCGCGGAGGCGACGTCGAGAATATGCCGGCGTGTCGCATCCCTCTGTCCCTTGTCGTAGCGCGCCAATACTGCCTCCTGCGTACAGACCGGACCCGGCCACAAAATCGTGAGGATGGACCTATTGCATTACGCTCATAATAAGACATTATGGCCATAATACAATAGGGGCGGCCGATAGGCGGCGGTCCATGAGGGGCACACAGGATCGAACGCATGTCAGTCGAGGACGCCGCGGCGCCGGCTTTGTCAGCAGCGCAAAGCCCGGTCCGGGCCACGGCGCCGCTTCGCGAGGCGCCGCCCGCCCAGAGCGCGAGCGCGCGGAGGCGGGCCGCGCTGCTGGCCGCGCCGATCCTGCCCACCCTGATCAAGCTCGCGCTGCCGACCGTGGCCGTTCTGGTGGCGCAGACGGCGGTCAACATCGCCGAGGCCTACTATGTCGGCTTCCTCGGCACGGACGCACTGGCAGGCGCCGCGCTGGTGTTCCCGATCTTCATGCTGATGACCATGATGTCGAACGGCGGGTTCGGCAGCGGCGTGGCGTCCTCGGTGGCACGTGCGGTCGGTGCCGGCCGCCGCGATGACGCCGATGCGGCGCTGTTTCATGCCGTGGTGCTTGCTGTCGTCGCGGGCGCGCTCTTCACGTTCGGCGCGATCGTCGGCGGTCCGCGTCTGTATAGCCTACTCGGCGGCCAGGACGGGGCGCTCGCTGCCGCCATCACCTATTCCGACTATCTCTTTGCCGGTGCCATTCCAGTCTGGATCGTCAATCTCCAGGCGGCGGCGCTGCGCGGCTCCGGCAACGTGAAGGTGCCCGCGCTGGTCACTTTGATCGGCGCGATCGTGACCATCCCGGTCTCGCCGGTGCTGATCTTCGGCTTCGGTCCGTTTCCGCGGCTCGGCATCGGCGGCGCCGGCGTCGCTTTCGGCCTCTATTACGGGGCGGCGATGCTGGTCCTGCTGCGCTACATGGCCTCCGGGCAATCGGGTCTCACCTTGCGCATCGTGCGCCTGCGGGCCGCGATCTTCGCCGACATGCTGAAGGTCGGTATTCCCACCGCGCTCAACGCGGTGCTGACCAATCTGACCGTCATCCTCGTCACCGGCGCGGTCGGCCTGTTCGGGACCTCCGCGCTCGCGGGCTACGGCATCTCCTCGAGGCTCGACTACATCATGATCCCGCTCCTGTTCGGCATCAGCACCGCGACCTTGACCATGGTCGGCGTCAACATGGGTGCAGGGCAGACGGCGCGGGCGCGAAAGATCGGCTGGATCAGCGGTGTCCTCGGCATGATCATGACCGGCACGATCGGCATCACGGTTGCGATCTTTCCAACGGGCTGGCTGCATCTCTTCAGCCATGAAGCCGAGGTGGTGCGCGCGGGCACGGTCTATCTGCGCATCGTAGCCCCGGCCTATGCCGCACTCGGCTTCGGCTTCGTCGCGTCCTTCGCTGCCCAGGGCACCGGCCGCGCGATGGGCCCGCTCGCCTCATCCGTCGCGCGGATCCTGATCGCGGCCGGCGGAGGCTGGATCGCCGTCGCCAGCTTTGGCGCGGGAATGGCGGGGGTTGCCGGCATGGTTACCGTTTCGCTCCTAACCTATGCCGTGATCTGCGCCCTGATCATGCTGTCGCCATCGACCTGGCGTCCCGAGTGATCGGGGCTGCGGGCTCGTCTCGCGCACATGCTCAGGCCGTGCCACGCGTTCCATTTCCCGATTGGCCACGCAGAGAGAAGCAGCGTGCCTCCACGGGGCCAAATTTGAATTTCCATTTCATTGATTTCGTGCTGCACACGGGACAAGACGACACAAGCTATTGCCGGTTCCATGGAGACCAAGATGTCGTTTCGCCTCCCCCTGATCCTTTCAACCTTGCTCGCCGTCTGGTCCGCGGGTGCCATGGCCGAGACCATCAAGATCGGCGTGACGCCGGGGCCGCACGCGCAGATCCTCGAAGCGGTGAAGCCGATCGCGGCGAAGAACGGGCTCGATATCCAGCTCATCGAGTTCTCCGACTATGTCGTGCCGAACGCCGCGCTCGATGCCGGCGACATCCAGGCCAATTCCTTCCAGAACCAACCTTATCTCGACAATCAGAAGGCCGACCGTGGCTATAAGATCGACTCGGTCGGGCTCACCGTGAATTTCCCGATCGGGGTCTATTCGAAGAAGCACAAGAACTGGGCCGACATTCCCGACGGCGGCAAGATTTCGATCCCGAATGATCCGACCAATGGCGGGCGCGTGCTGCTGCTCCTGCGCGACAAGGGCGTCATCAAGCTGAAGGACGGCGTCGGCTTCAAGCCGTCGGTACTGGACATCGCCGAAAACCCCAAGAAGCTGAAGTTCGTCGAGGTCGACGCGGCGCAGGCGCCCCGCGCGCTCGACGATGTTGATGCCGCCGCGATCAACACCAACTACGCGACCCAGGCTGGCCTCGATCCCGTCAAGGATCCGATCCTGCGCGAAGATCCGAAGGGCCCCTACGTCAACCTGATCGCGGTCCGCACCGCCGACAAGGACAAGCCCTGGGTCAAGATCCTCGTGGACAGCTATCACACGCCGGAGGTCAAGGAGTTTGTCCTGACCAAGTTCAAGGGCGCGGTGCTGCCGAGCTGGTAGGCAGACTGCCCAGCCAAACTCCGGCGGAGGCGCGATCGGGGCGACGTGGCAGCCTTGCGCAATGCCCGCTTGTCTCCGGCCGCGGCAACCGACATCATCGGAGCCGTGGCAATCCTCGCCCGACAGGGGTCGTATGAAACGCTTTGCAAACCTGAAACGACTGGGGTTCTTCACGCGCCTTCTCGATGAGGCACCGCCGGCCGAGCGATACCGCTTCGCGGCGGAGCAGATCGTGCACGCGGAAAAGGCAGGCCTCGATTCCGCGTGGATCGCGCAGCATCATTTTCACGAGCGCGAGGGCGGATTGCCGTCGCCCTTCACCTTGCTCGGCTACGTCACCGCCCAGACCTCGCGCATTCGCCTCGGCACCGGCATCGTCACCTTGCCGCTGGAGAATGCCGTGAGGGTGGCGGAGGACGCCGCGGTTCTTGATCTTCTTTGCAATGGCCGGTTCGAGCTCGGCGTCGGCACCGGCGGCAACCCGTCGGCCTTTGCCGCCTTCGGCCTCGACAGCGCCCAGCGCAACGAGATTTTCGCCCGCAATCTCGAGGTCGTCCGAAGCGCGCTGGCCGGCAAGCCACTCACCGGCGGCGATACGCTCTATCCGCAGCGGCCGCAACTGTGCGACCGGGTCTGGCAGGCGACATTCTCGGTGACGGGTGGCGCGCGCGCGGGCAAGGCTGGCGATGGCCTGTTGCTGTCGCGGACCCAGCCCCGCACCAAGGAGGCGCCGAAGGCCACGCTCGCCGAGATCCAAAATCCGATCATCGATGCTTATCTTGAGGCGCTGCCGCCAGGATGCGAGCCGCGGATCATGGCATCGCGCAGCGTCTTCGTCGCAGAGGACCGTCGCGAAGCGATGCGCCTCGCCGATATCGGGCTGCGGCGCGCGCTCCCGCAGTTCATGAAGGGCGGTCACGCCGCGCCAGGCGAGACGCTGGAGGAGATGATTACGGCGTTCGACACCCATGTGGGCGCGGCCGACGACGTCGTCGCCTCGCTCCGAGCCGACGCCACGCTGGAGCGGGTGACCGACCTCGTCTTCCAGGCGCATTCGGTCGATCCACCGCACCCCTATATCCTCCGATCGATCGAGCTGGTCGCGGACAAGGTTGCACCGGCGCTGGGCTGGACCCGAACGGCTGCGGCCGACGTCGCGTTGGCAGGCTAGCCGGAATGGACAAATCGCGTTGCACGAGGCTGAATGATGAGCACGACGGATATCATCGACACGCTCGCCGGGATCGAGCCCGGATCGAGCCTGGACGCGATCCGCGCGCGGCGGGCGCAGGCGCGCGAGAACGCGCAGAAGAGCTACCTCGCTCTGTTCAAGCCGATTGACGCCAGCGATTTCTCCATCGCGGAGCGCGCGGCGGTCGCGCTCTTCGTGATCGGCCTCCACGGTGAGCCCAATGTGACCGCCTTCTATCGCGCAAAGCTTGCGGCAACCGACGGAGCGGGCCTTGTCGAAGCGATCGAGGCGGAAGTCGCCCACGGCAAGACCTCGGGGCCGTATGGCGCCTTTCCGGCCGGCCCGCTGTCGATCGAGAACAAGGCCGGCTTGATCTACCGTGTGAGCGCGGATCGCAAGCCGGTCCTCGGCGCCCGGCTCGCCGCGGCGCTCGAACATGCGCATCTCCTGGTGTTCCGGCCGCGCGATGCCGCGTCTGCCGACGTGAAGGCGCTGCTCGGCGCCGGCTGGTCGAACACCGGCATCGTTACTTTGTCCCAACTCGTCGCGTTCCTGTCGTTTCAGGTGCGCGTCGTAAGCGGCCTGCGCACGCTTGCCGCGGCGAGCGCGTAGGAGGCTGTATCATGAGCGCTGCAAACACAGTCAATCCACCGGTCGTGTTCACCCAGGATGAGCTCGGCTGGGTGGCATGGATCGATCCGCTGCCCGAGGCTGAGCTGACTGAGCGGCACTTCGCGGGCCTCGTCGATCGCGCCCGCGCCAAGTCCGAATATTTCCGTCTCCTGGTGCGCGATCCCGAAGTGTTGGAAGCCCGCACCAAGACCGACAAGGATATTTTCTACAACGTGGCGGACGGCTTGCCGCGCGCCGAGCGCGAGCTCGCGGCGGCAGCGACCTCGCGCTACAACGGCTGCATCTATTGCGCCGCCGTGCATGCGCGCTTTGCCAGCACCTACTCGAAGCGCCGCGACGACGTGCAGCGCCTGCTCGACGAGGGCATCAAGGCCGATCTCGGCGAGCGCTGGAATGCGGTGGTGAAGACTTCCGTCGCGCTGGCGACGACGCCGATCGCATTCGGAAAAGACAACATCGAAGAGCTGCGCAGCGCTGGTCTCGACGATGCTGAAATCGTCGACGTCATCAACGGCGCGTCGTTCTTCAACTGGGCCAACAGGCTAATGCTTTCGCTCGGCGAGCCGACAAAATAGGCATCTTGCTTGATCGATTCTTTGGCACAGAACTTGCGACCAATCTCCAATATGTGAACGGGTGGAGCCGAGTATGAGCAACATCGATCGTCGTACCCTGGTCAAGGGCTCTCTTGCCACCATGATGGCGGGAGCGGCCTTCTCGCGCACGGCCTTCGCGCAATCGTCCGAGCCGATCTTGCTCGGTGTCAGCGGTCCCCTGACCGGGCCGAACGCGCAATACGGCACGCAGTGGAAGCAAGGCTTCGATCTCGCGCTGGATGAGATCCACGCGGCCGGCGGCATCAACGGCCGCAAGCTTGCCTACAATTTCGAGGACAGCCAGAGCGATCCGCGCCAGTCGGTGGCGATCGCCCAGAAGTTCGTCTCCGATTCCAGGATCGTCATGGAGCTCGGTGACTTCTCCAGCCCGGCGTCGATGGCGGCATCTCCAATCTATCAGCGGGGAGGGCTGGTGCAGTTCGGCTTCACCAACTCGCATCCCGACTTCACCAAGGGCGGCGATTTCATGTGGAGCACCTCCGTCAGCCAGGCCGACGAGCAGCCGCTGCTGGCGCAATATGCCGTGAAGCGCTTGGGCCTCAAGAAGCTCGCCGTGCTGCACCTCAACACCGATTGGGGCCGCACCAGCCGCGACTATTTCGTCAAGGCGGCCAAGGAGTATGGTGCTGAGGTCGCGATCACCGAGGGCTATATTGCGGAGGAGCGCGATTTCCGCTCCACCCTGGTGCGCGTCCGCGACGCCAGTCCCGACGGGCTGATCCTGATCTCCTACTATTCCGATGGCGCGCTGATCGCGCGTCAGGCCCGCCAGGTCGGGCTGAAGCAGACGATCTGCGCCGCTAGCTCGGTCTACTCGCCGAAATTTTTGGAGCTCGGCGGCGAGGCGGTCGAGGACGTCCATCTCGGCACCCGCTATTTCCCCGAGGATCCGCGGCCGGAGGTGAAGAAATTCATCGCGGGCTTCAAGGCGAAATACAGCGGGCAGGAGCCCGACGCCTTCAACGCCTATGCCTATGATGCAATGAACATGGCGGCTGCCGTCGTGCGGATCGGCGGCACCGATCGCCGCGCCATCCGCGACGCCTTCACCAAGGTCCGCGATGTCTCGAGCGTCATCTTCGGGGCCGCGACGTTCGACGTCGAGACCCGCCGCGTCAAAGGCGCCATGAACGCCGAGCTCGTCGTCCGCAAGGGGCAGTTCGCGCTTTGGGATGGCAAGCCGACCTGACATCATGGCCGGAGTGGTCACTCCGGCCCGTTTTCCCTTCACTAGGAACCCCGCGTGTCCTCCTGGCTCGACTACACGATCAATGGGCTGATCGTCGGCAATGTGTATGCCCTCGTTGCGGTCGGGCTCGCGCTGATCTTCGGCGTCAGCCACCTGATCAATTTCGCCCAGGGCTCGATCTATCTCGTCGGCGCCTATATCGGCTGGGTGGCGGTGGTGCAGCTCCACACGCCGCTTCCCCTCACCATCATCGTGGTCGCGGTCGCCGCCGCGCTCGTCGGACTGATCATCGAGCGATTCGGCCTGCGTCCCCTGCAGAATTCGGCGCGCATCGCGCCGCTGCTCGCGACGATCGGCATCAGCTTCGTGCTCGACCAGATCGTTATGCTCACCTTTTCGCCCAACCCGCGCGCGCTGCCGAGCCAGCTCCCCGACGTCCGCTTCCAGGTAGGCAATGGAACGATCGGCCCGCTCGACCTCTTGATCGCCGGCGTCGGCATCACCAGTGCGCTGCTGCTGTTCGTGTTCCTGCGCTACAGCAAGCTCGGCTGGGCGGTGCGTGCCACCGCGCAGGACCGCGACGCGGCCATGCAGATGGGCGTCGACGTCAACCGCGTGAACCAGGCCGTGTTCGGCATCGCCGCCGCGCTCGGCGGCGTCTCCGGCATGCTGGTCGGCATGTACTACAACCAGATCGACACGGCGATGAGCCTGCAGGCGACGCTGAAAGGCGTCGTCGCCGAGGTGGTCGGCGGTGCCGGCAACGTCCCCGGCGCCGTGGTCGGCAGTCTGCTGCTCGGACTTGTCGAAAGCTACGGCGTCGCCGTATTCGGCACCAGCTATCGCAACCTGTTTGCATTCCTGCTGCTGGTGCTGGTGCTCGTGTTGCGGCCGAACGGCCTGTTCGCAAGTGCTCGGCAGGCGCCGCCCGAGCCGCTCACCGGCACTTTCATTGCACCGAGCCGTCCCGTTCGCATTCCCCGTTGGGCCTTGGCTGTCGCCGTCGGCGGCTTTGCGATCCTGCCGCTGTTTCCGGTGTCGTTCTACGTGCTGCAGACCCTGATCAACGCCTGGCTGCTCGGCATGCTCGCGCTCAGCCTGACGCTGGTTGCGGGCACGATCGGCCAGGTCTCGCTCGGACACGCGGCGCTGCTGGCGATCGGCGCCTATACGTCGGCGTTGCTGTCGCTGAGCCTGTCCGTTCCTGTCGGTCTTGCCGTCATCGCCGGCGGCCTGATGAGCGCCGCGCTCGGCACGACGCTGATCTCGCCGTCATTCCGCCTGCGCGGGCATTACGTGTCGATCGCGACGCTCGCCATCGGCGAGATCGTGTCGCTGGTGATCCTGAACTGGGAGGGCGTGACGCGCGGTCCCATCGGCATTTCCGGGATTCCGCCCTTGTCGCTGTTCGGCTATGACCTGATCAGCGCGTCGTCGGTCTACTGGTTCAGCCTTGCCGTCATGATCGTGCTGGCACTGCTGCAGGGGCGGTTGCTCACCTCGCATCTTGGCCGCAGCTTCCGCGCCATTCGCGACGACGACATCGCTGCACGCGCCTACGGCCTCAGCCTGAACCGCTACAAGTCGCTGGCCTTCATCTTCGGCGGCTTCGCTGCAGGCGTCAGCGGCGCCATCGCCGCGCATCTTTATTCCTACATCAATCACGAGACCTTCAACACGCAGCAATCCATCCTGGCGTTGACGGTCGTGATCCTCGGCGGCCTTGGCAATGTGGTCGGCGCCGTCGTCGGATCGGTGGCGCTGGTCGGCTTGCCCGAGGTGTTCCGGATCGCGGCGGAATACCGCATCCTGATCTACGGCATCGTGCTCCTGCTGCTGGTGCGGTTCAGGCCGCAGGGCCTGTTGGGGACGATCTGATGGACGCGCATCTCACGACTGCCTCCGGCGCTCCGATGCTGTCCGTGCGCGGACTGACGCGGCGGTTCGGCGGCCTGACTGCCGTCGACGCCATCGATCTCGACCTCGCCAAGGGCGAGCTCGTCAGCATCATCGGCCCGAACGGCGCCGGCAAGACGACTCTGTTCAACCTCGTGACCGGGCACGACCGGCCCGATGCCGGCGAGGTTCGTCTCGAAGGGCGGGACATCACCGGCCTTGCGCCGGAAACGCTGGCCGGGCAGGGCATCGCGCGCACGTTCCAGCTCGGCCGTGTCTTCGGCAATCTCAGCGTCATGGACAACGTCCTGATCGGTGCCCACACGCGGCTGCGCGCGGTCAAGCCGGCGGTGCCGGTGATCGGCCCGCTCCTGGAATTGGGGCTGGCGCTGCTGCGCCCGGCGAGCGTCAGGGCCGAGGAGGAGCGCCTGCGCGAGGAGGTGAAGGTCATTCTCGCGCGCTTCGGCGAGCGTTTGTTGCCGCGGATCGATCAGCCGGCCTATAGCCTCTCTTATGCCAACCGTCGCCGCGTCGAGATCGCGCGGGCGCTTGCGCTGAAGCCGCACCTGTTGCTGCTCGATGAACCCACCGCCGGCATGAACCCGACCGAGACCGCGGAGATGCAGGCGCTGATTGCCGAGCTGAAGGCGGAGGGCCTGACCATCCTCTTGATCGAGCACAAGCTCGAAATGGTCATGCGCCTGTCCGACCGCGTCATGGTCATGGACGAGGGCAAGAAGATCGCGGAAGGCCTGGGCGAAGACGTGCGCAACGATCCCAAGGTCATCGAGGCCTATCTCGGTCATGGCTTGTCGCAGGGCGAGGAGCAGGAGACAGCGGCATGACGAGCACCGCCGATCCGTTGCTGGCGCTGTCGGGCGTCAACACCTTCTACGGCCAGGCGCAGGTGCATTTCGACCTGTCGATCAGCGTCGCGCGCGGCCACATCGTCTGTCTGCTCGGCGGTAACGCCAGCGGCAAATCGACCACGATGAAGATCATCCTTGGTCTGGTGAAGCCGCGCTCGGGCGAGGTGACCTTCGACGGCGCCCCGCTGCTCGGACTTTCCACGCCGCAGATCGTCCGCCGCGGCATCGCCTCGGTGCCGGAGGCGCGGCGGCTGTTTTCGGAAATGAGCGCCAGGGAGAATATCCTGATGGGTGCGTTCGTGCGCAACGACCGAGCCGCGGTGGCGCAGGACCTCGAGCGGATGCTGACGCTGTTTCCAAAACTCGGCCGGCGGCTGTCGCAGCGCGCCGGCTCGTTGTCGGGCGGCGAGCAGCAGATGGTCGCCATGGCCCGCGCGCTGATGAGCCGCCCGCGGATGATCGTGATGGACGAGCCGACCATGGGCCTGTCGCCGCTCTATGTCGACCGCGTGCTGGAGCTGATCAGGACCATCAACCAGGAAGGCGTGTCGGTCTTCATGGTCGAGCAGAACGCCAGCCTCGCGCTCGAGATCGCGCATGAAGCCTATGTCCTGCAGACCGGCAAGATCGTGCTCTCCGGCCCGGCGCGGACGCTGAAGGACGATCCCCGCGTGCGCGACGCCTATCTGGGCGGCTCTGAGGCCGCATAACGGCCTCATGGTTCGAGACGCCCGCACGCGCGGGCTCCTCATCATGAGGGTCGACGAATTTGCCACGAAACAAGACCTCATCCTGGGGAGGATGTGAACTTTGATTGCCGCTTCAGACCTGAATTGAAAGAGCTACGTCGCCGCCCAAACTCCGTCATTGCGAGCGCAGCGAAGCAATCCAGAAATGCATCCGCGGACAGGCTCCTGGATTGCTTCGCTGCGCTCGCAATGACGCTGCTGGGAGCAGCGACCGCAAACCAAGACCTCATCCTGAGGAGCCCGCTCAAGCGGGCGCCTCGAAGGATGGGCCGCAACGAAGGCACTTCAACTCGCGGTCTTGCTACGGGATCCATCTCGGTAGTCCGGGATTGCGCTAGCCGGTGTGATCATTCTATAGAAATATCATACTACAGTGCGATTGGCGGGAATGTGTTCGTGACGAAGTGGTCTTTGCGGGTGGTCGAGCCCAAAGCGGTGCTGCTGTTCGGCGGGCTCGTCATCGCCAATATCGCCGCATGGGTCTGGGCCTTCGCGCTGTTCGCCGACCGGCCCGCGGTAATGGCGACCGCGCTGCTTGCTTGGGTGTTCGGCCTCCGCCACGCCGTGGACGCCGACCACATCGCCGCCATCGACAATGTCGTGCGCAAGCTGATGCATGTGGGCGAGGTGCCGCGATCCGCGGGACTGTATTTCGCGCTCGGCCATTCCACGGTCGTGGTGGTCGCGACCATGCTGCTTGCGCTCGGCGTGGTCGGTCTTGGCGGTGACAGTCTGCTCAAATCCATCGGCGGCCTGATCGGCAGCTCGGTCTCCGCGATCTTCCTGCTCGTGATCGCGATCCTCAATCTCGTCATCTTCATCGGCCTGTGGCGGACGTTTCGCGCGGCGCGCACGCATGGGATTCATGACGCCGAAGGGCTCGATGCGCTGCTCGCCAATCGCGGATTTCTGGCGCGGTTGCTCGGCCCGATGTTCCGTCTGGTGACGAAACCCTGCCACATGTATCCGCTCGGACTGTTGTTCGGGCTCGGCTTCGACACCGCGACTGAGATCGGGCTGCTCGGCATCTCCGCCACCGAGGCCGCGCGCGGCGTTTCGCTTGCGCATGTCCTGGTATTCCCCGCTCTGTTCACCGCCGGCATGGCGCTGGTCGACACCGCCGACTCGGCGCTGATGGTGAGCGCTTATCGCTGGGCCTTCGTCGATCCCTTGCGAAAGCTCTGGTACAACCTCACCATCACCGGCGCCTCCGTCGCGGTTGCCCTGTTCATCGGCGGCATCGAGGCGCTTGGCCTGATCGGCGACCGCCTTGATCGCTCCGGCGGGGTGTGGTCGCTGATCGACGGCCTCAATCAGTCACTTGCGAATGTCGGCTTCGCAGTGATCGCGCTGTTCGCAATCGCCTGGCTGGTCTCGATCGTGCTCTATCGCCGAGTCTTTACGGACAACCAAGCTCAAGCAGACGCTGCGCTCTGAGCCTGCTCTACCGGCAAGTCATCGCCGTTGGGATCGCCCGGCGCGGTCGCCCAGGCGAGCTCCACCAGAGTCACGATCCTGCGTCCACCGCCGTCGAGCTGGCAGACGATCAGGCCCTGCTCCTCCATGTAGCCGAGCAGCCGCTGCGCGCGGCGCAGCGAATGCGAGCCATAGGCGCGTGCGATCGCGGCATCGCCCGGGCAGGGCCAGCCTTCCTTGGCCGCGCGGGCGATCATCATGAACACGCCCTGCATGTCGTCAGGCAGGATCGAGGCGCGCAGCGTAACTTCCTGCCATGCGTCGTCCTCGGCGAGCTCGGTGCCGAGCCCGGCGCGCGCATGCGTCAGCATGCGGCGGAATTCGTTGAGGTCGGGCACGGCCGAGCCGAGCCCCTCGATGCGGCAGCGGACCACGAACTCCTGATAGAGCACGCCGATGGCGCGGAAGCCGGCGTCGGGTTCGGCCAGCACGGCGCGCAAGGTGCGGTCGACGCGTTCGCGCCGCTCCGCGAGCTCCTCCGCGCTGACCGGCAGCTCGATCGCCTCGGGGCGGGCTTCCGTCGCAGCGGACTTCGCCGCCCTGAGCTGCTCCAGCAGATCCGGCGCGGGCCGGCGCTGTGGGCGGTTCGCCTCCGGCGGCGGCGCGGCGAGGATCACCGCGCGTGCATCCTCCAGCGTCGCCTCGGGCAGCGGCAATAGCCGTGGCGTGGCATTGCGCGGCTTAGTGTCGGTCGGACCGATATTGAGGCGCAAGGGCCGGCGCGACAGTGCCGGTCCCAGCGCCATGAACTGTCCGCGCTCGAGATCGCGAAAGGTTTCCGCCTGCCGCCGCTCCATGCCGAGGAGGTCGGCGGCGCGCGCCATGTCGATGTCGAGGAAGGTGCGGCCCATCAGGAAATTCGAGGCTTCCGCCGCGACGTTCTTGGCGAGCTTCGCCAGCCGCTGGGTCGCGATGATGCCGGCAAGTCCGCGCTTGCGGCCGCGGCACATCAGGTTGGTCATGGCACCCAATGAAAGCTTGCGCGCCTCGTCCGATACTTCGCCCGCAACCGCCGGCGCGAATAGCTGCGCCTCGTCCACAACCACGAGCATCGGATACCAGTGGTCGCGATCGATGTCGAACAGGCCGCCGAGAAACGCCGCCGCGCGCCGCATCTGGTTCTCGGCATCCAACCCTTCGAGATTGAGCACGGTGGAAACGCGGTGCAGCCGCGCGCGCTCGCCGGCGACCTGAAGCCCGCGCTCGGTATGATCCTCTGCGTCGATCACGAGGTGGCCGAAGTGCTCGGCCAGCGTGACGAAATCGCCTTCGGGATCGATGATGGCCTGCTGTACCCAGGGCGCGCTCTGCTCCAGGAGGCGCCGCAAGAGATGCGATTTGCCGGAGCCGGAATTGCCCTGCACCAGGAGGCGGGTGGCGAGCAGCTCCTCGAGGTCCATGGCTGCCGCGGCGCCCGCCGTGGTCTGCCCCATCTCGATCGCAACCGTCATGTCCCGACTCAAAGCCTTCCTTCGCGGCAAGCGGCTTATCAATCCGATCGCGGCCCGTCGAGCGGTGCATGGCGAATCACGCTGCGTTGCCCACGGTGGCGTTCAGGGAACACGTCGATGCATGCTCAGGCTGGCCGCGCCGCTCAGGCGCCCGCCAGATTCGACAATCGGAGCAGGGCGGGCCGGTAGGGCGGGTGAGGATCGTCATCCTCATTTTCAGGGATGGCGCAGGAGCCGAATTCCTGCCGGATGCGCTCGATCTCGGCGACGCGCTCGTGCAGCCGCTGCAAATGCTCGGGCGACTTCGCTCTCCAGAAACGGAACGTGTCCGACGTCAGGGGCAGGAACGCGGTGCCGAACAGCGTGGGATCGGGGACGATGGTGCGGCCGAGCAGCAGGAATCTGTCGGGCCCGGAGACGACGAGGGTCGCATAGCCGCGGTTTCCGATCCGCCTGATCCCGTTCAGTGACCACTCGGACAATTTGCTGAAGTAGGGCTCTTCGCGCCAGCGATCGGGACAATGGTCATCAACCGTCACGTTGACGGCGTCCTGGCTGAAATGCACCACGAGCCCCGCCTTTTCGGGAAACCAGTCATCGTCGAGATGGCCTTGCAGCCAGGCGCAGACAAATGAACGGCACATCTGCGGACGGCGGTCATAGATGGTGCATCCCGTTCCCGTCTGCCAATGTTTGCACAACTGGTTCACCGGTTTGTCGACGGCAGCAACCTCGAGAATGTCGCAGCAGGCATTGCACGATCCGCATTGTCGGGAAGGCGGCGGCGGTGCCTGTCGACCGACGGGCTTGAAGCCCTGGCCATCGCGAACGAGAAGCTTCTGCTTCTCCAGGGCGTTCAGCGCGCGCTCGACCTTGAGGCGGGACAATCCGGTCGCGTCAAGGATCCCCTTCATCGTCGTCGCGCCCGCCTCCACCGCGCGAACGACCTGCAACGTCGCCTGATCCATCGTCTTCTACTTGTTCTTCCGCTTTCTAACCGGCTGTCGCGGCGGACCCGGAACCGAGGCCGGGGAAACCGGCATCCAGCCCGTCGCAGCCCGTGATAGGCAACCTGCGTACGGCTACAAGTCGCATGTATGCGATGTTTGCGCAAATGGGGGCCACGGGAATGGTCCGGTTCGGGCCAAATCACGATGGGAAGGGTCGATTTTCCGGGCGCTTTCGCGCCCGGCCCGGCGCGATTATGCTTGAGATGAAGAAATACGCGAAGGACTGCGACCTGGATTGGTCCCGATGAAATGGCTTCAGTGGTATCCGACGCGCGCCGACATCATCGGAATTTCGATCGCGCTCGCCGTGACGTGCATCTTCGTCTTTGTCGTCGTCGGCTTTCCGAACTTCCATCAGGCAACAGGTTTCGGCCCGGACTGGGACTGCAAGGCCGTGCCCAAGGGCGACCCGGTCTGCATCAAGAAGCCGGGCCGATGAGGTCCAGTTAGCTTCGGCGCGGCCAAGCCTACCGCGCCGACCTTGATCATTGCGCGCCGGATCCGCCCTGCACGATCTTCTCGTTCAGCTTCTGATCCACGATCTCGACCGTGCGATCGATCTCGGCATTGGGCGTGCCAAGTTGATGCGAGATCAGCTTCACCAGGAGGTCGACGCGTTCGATGAAGGGGGCGCCGCCCGCCACCGCCCGCGCCGCCGATGACGGCTTGAGCAGGCTCTCGGCGGCCTTGGCGTATTTTGCGAACGGCACCTGGTCCTGCGGGTCGGCACCGAGGCGCCGGGCGATCGCGTCGACATGATCGTAGATCGTCTGCGAGCGTGCGAGATCGCCGTGCACGGCGTCGCGGATCGACTGCGGATCGTGCGGCGTGATGCAGCGATAGTTGCCGGTGAGCAGCATCGACCATTTCGCCAGCGGCACGAACAGCGAAGAGAACACTTTCAGCTTCACCGGCACGTCGTGACCGTCGAGCGTGACCGCATCGATGTCGGCTTCAAGCTCGCGCAGCACCTTGTTGTGCTTCTCGTCCGCAAACACCGAGGCCTTGAAGTTCGTCGGCAGGCCGACATGCAGCACGTTCGCCGCTTCTTCCGGCGGACGGAATGCCTGCGGATCGGGTGAGCACAGCGTCACCAGGCCCGGCTCGAACCGCTCCCACACCTGTGCATTGGTGTAGGCCTCCTCGAGGTCCATGTCTGCGAGTGCTGGAATCCGCTTGAGGTAGGGCAGCGGCGGCATGTTCATGATCGAGAGGCACGGCAGCTTCGCCGCGGCAATCTTGACCATGAGAGTCCGGACGGTGTGGTTGGTGTATTGCGGCTCCTGCATCGCGAGGCCGACCATGTCGTAACGCGAGACGTCGACATTGGCGGGCGTCACCGCATCCAGCTTGCCGGGCAGGTCTCGCGAGAAGATCGCGCGGTGCACCGCCTCGTCGCGCAGCTTGATGCGCACCTCGGTACCGTCGCGGTTGATGAGCTCGGCGGTCTTGGCGCGGCAGACCAGGGTCACGTTGTGCCCCGCCATCAACAGCTTCGAGCCCAGCAGCGAGCCGTAAGAAGCCCCCAAGATCAGAATGTTGCGCGCCATGCTCTTTCCTCCGACAAATCACGCCGTATTTGGCCCGGCCGTGGTCCGGGACGGATTGGGGCGGCATGTAAAGCGAAGTCCGTCACGATGGCAACTGGTATAATGCATACAAGGTTGGTGCGCATTCCCGCTTCGTTCGCGTTTGCTGCCGTCCGGGCTACGAGGTCCCATGTTACCCGACGGGCAAAACACCTGCGCCGTTCGCAAAACTTGTCAAGAACGGACGCCTAAAATATTCCGCTTTACCGAAATTCGGATTTGTCGTATGGTCTCCCATCCCGGTCCACCAAGAGGGGCGATCGTACGTCGTCACGATTTCGCGGACCGGGTTGCGGTGGACGCGGCAGCGTCGGCACGAGAGGCGCGGGCAGGGCGGGTCGTCCCTGTGAGCCCGAGGCCACGTGCAGACGAGCGGCGCTGCAAGATTCGTCTCGCCAACACTCTCCGGCGCGTGTGCACACTGCCGGTGACTTGTGGCGATCAGCGAACGCGCGTACGGCAAAACCGTGTGGTCCTGGCCGTCGTTGCTACGGTCAAGCCTGTCGCGAAGGTGCACGCGAGCCCAACCGGGTGGACGGCACCGTCAATTCGCAGGGCGAGGGAGGCCAGAGGGAAATCGGCTCCCGGGAGAGCGCGGCATAAGCCGTCAAACCACTGCGCAGGGAAGGCCGTGTGTTGGGCTTCACCTGTCTGCCGCTGTGCAGTTCTTTTTGCGCTACATGCGCACAGCGGACCTGCGGGTGCCAGCCGGCACCCGGCCTTCCCTGCGCCCTCTTGGCTAGAAGGGGGTGACGAGATGAAGCAAAGCTCGGGCGAAAATCCGCCGCGAGAAGGCGAAGGTGTGTCTTTGTCGAAATGGAAATCAGATGCTGCGGCGGTCAAAATTGGCGACCCTCACCCTGAGGAGTGCGCCTCTTGCGCGCGTCTTGAAGGGCGAGGCCACAGCGGGGTCTTCATGCTTCGAGATGCGCGTGCCGCGCTCCTCGGGATGAGGAACTGCCGCCCACACTCCGTCATTGCGAGCGCAGCGAAGCAATCCAGAATCCCTCCGCGGCAGCAGCCTGGATTGCTTCGCTGCGCTCGCAATGACGAGTCCGTAGAGACGGTGTGCACGATGTCTGCAACATTCACTCGGAAATTGCACACGCCGACGACGCATCAAGCCCAAGTCCCTCGCGTCAACCCTGGCTGGCGACGCGGGCGCGATCGAGATGGTCCTCGATTTTCGGACGGTCGCGGGTGCGCTCAAAGCTCGTGCAGAGGAGTTCGGTCTCCTCGAGCGAGATGGGCGCGCGGTACAGCCGGCACATGAACTCCGCGTTTGCAGGTGCCTTGCCGGTAGCCGGGCTGCGCTCGGCGAGGAACATGCAGTCGCGGCAGATGCTGGCATCGAGCCGCTGATGCGTCGCATCGAGGTGATTGAGAATCTTCGTCAGCGAGTCACGCAGCCTCATGCACTTATCGGCGCCGAGCGCGGCGACAGCGTTCAGCACGTGATTGATCGGATCGTGCTGGTTCAGGCACTTCTCGCCCTGCGCGGTGACGTGGAGCACGACGGAGCGCTTGTCTTCGTGCGACGGCTTTCGCACCAGGAAGGATCTACTCTCGAGCGTCTTGACGATCTGCGATGCCGTCGCCCTGGTGGCGCCGATGAAGCCGGCGAGCGCAGACGGCGTGCGCGAGAAGCGGTTGGCGCGGCCGAGGAAGCGCAGTGCCATCCATTCCCGGTCGCGCAATCCGTGTTGATCGCCTTCGAAATACCAAGCCCTCGCCGCCTGAATCAGCAGCTCGACCGCTTCGCGTGCCAACGGCATGGGTCTACCTCGCCCCGGGAAATTCGCCTGCGGCGCCCCGAAGCCGCTTTCCGCCTTGGCGCACGAATCCTTCGCGAGAAGCTGGATAGCCGGCGACATCCGATGGGTTGCCGTCACGACCGGACGATGGATCGGAATTGGTCAACCGAAGCCCCTGAGTTCAAGTCACAAGCACGTTTCTTATATTCCGCCGAAACGATGAATGAGCTTCTCAATAAAATCAAGTAGAGACGCCCTCGGAGACGGAATGTCGTTGCAGACGTTCACGACATTCAACTCGATCTCGCTACGGAGAAGACATGATGGCGAACGGTGTGCTCTATGTATCAAGCGAGCTGCGGTAAAGTATACGACGGTTTACTTGCACGCATGTTGCTGGCTCCGTTCGATGCAAGTTGATCAGAGTTTGTGCATGACGAAGATGTACGTCCTCGCGTCATCCACAACTTGCGCAATCGGTTCTGCAGAATCAGCGAGGGAATGTGTAGGGATTGCACGCAGCGGTTGTTCGCGTCCCGCTAAGGGTAGTCATCCGAACGGTTAACGCTGCTGCGAGGGAAACAGTGCCGCATTTGCAGGCTGTGTTCCGCTGCAGCCAAGCCGCAGCTCTTCTGCGATTAACGCCGAAGCGCATGCATGGCCTCGCCGCGCGGCGGAATTGGCCGCTAGTCGCCCTTGAGCATGTCGCGCAGTTCGCGGAACGGATCGGCACTTGGTGGAGCCGAAGCGTCTTGCCGCATTGCGCTGTAGATCCTCGGGACCATGTCGACCGCCTGATCAAGGCTCGAATCGCGTCCGGACTGATATCCGCCCATCAGGCGGAGGTCGCGCGTGTCCTCGTATTTGGCGATCATGGCGCGCAGTTTGCTGACGAGTTCGCGCTCCTCGGGATCCCAGACGTTATGGGCGAGACGGGAGACGGATGCCAGCATGTCCACGGCCGGATAGCGTGCCTGGTCGGCAATGTGCCGGCTGAGCACGATGTGCCCATCGAGCGTGCTGCGGATGGTGTCGGCGATCGGCTCGTTGTGATCGTCGCCATCGACCAGCACGGAGAAGATGCCGGTGATGCTCCCGGACCCCTCCTCGCCGGGGCCAGCCCGTTCCAGGAGACGCGGCAGATCGGTGAAGACGGTCGGCGCGTAGCCGCGCGCGACCGCGGGCTCGCCGGCGGCGAGCGCGACCTCGCGGGCGGCATGAGCGAAGCGCGTGATCGAATCGATCACGAGCAGGACGGATTCGCCCCGGTCGCGAAAATATTCGGCGACCGCCATCGCCGTCTTCGGCGCCAGCCGCCGCATCATCGGGCTTTCATCTCCCGTCGATACGATGGTGACGGCGCGCGCGCGGTCATTGCCCAGCACGTCCTCGATGAATTCGCGCACCTCGCGGCCGCGCTCGCCGACGAGCGCCAGCACGACGGTGTCGAAGCCTTCGCTGCGGGCGAGCATCGCCAGCAGCGTGGATTTGCCGACTCCGGATCCGGCAAAAATGCCGACGCGCTGGCCGGCGCAGATCGGCGCAAACAGGTCGATGACCCGCACGCCGGTACGCAAGGGTTTGTGGACGCGCGCCCGCTTCATCGCCGGCGGTGCCTCCGTCTCCGCCGACACGGCCCGCGATCCCGGCGTGAGAGGACCCTGTCCGTCCAGCGGCGCGCCGAGCGCGTTGATGACGCGGCCCTTCCAGCTCGGATCGGGCGCGAAGGACAATGGCGGCATCCGGTATGCGATCGATCCGAGGCCGCCTGCGAACTGCCGGTCGAACGGCTTGGCGATGATGCCGTCGCTATCGATCCGGACAACCTCGCCGATCTGGGGCTTGCCCGCCGAATTGACGCCGATCAACTCGCCGAGCCTGACGAAGCGCGACAGGCCGGAGACGCGGAAATGCGTCGGCGCGATCTCGGAGATCGCGCCGCTGACGCTTGCAAGGGGGGTGCTCTGCTGAAGCTCCAGCAGTGCCCACTCAAGTTGCCGGAGAGCGTTCAAGGAAATTGTCCACAATCATGGCGCGCGAGGTGCAGTCTACTTTCCGGGCTCGCCCAGCGTTCGGATCGCGTTCTGCAACGAGCTCTCGGTGCCCTCGAGCAGCGAATTGGTGCCGTCGAAGGCGCGCGAGGCCGAGATCAGCCGGGTCAATTCGAGCATCGGATTGGCGCCGGAGCCTTCGACATAGCCTTGCTTGAAGCCGTCCCGGGTGAAATCGGAGATGGCGGTCGCAGGCCGGTCGGGGACGACGCCCGAATTGCCGTAGCGGTCGAGATTGGCGTCCGCGGGAATGTTGAACAGGCCGATCGTGCCGATCTCGTTGTTGTCCTGGGTGATCGCACCGCTGCGCGAGATCGCGACCGGTCCGCCATTCGGGTCGAGCGTGAGCTGTGCACCGCCCGCATCGATGATGGGGAAACCGCTCACCGTTTGAAGGTCGCCGTTCGGGGCGATCTGGAGGCGGCCGTCGCGCGTATAGACCGTGCCGTTCGGACCGGCGAAGGCGAGCCAACCCTGTCCGACCACGGCGACGTCGAGCGGGTTGCCGCTCTCGGTGATATTGCCTGCTTCGCGCGAGATGATGTTGTCGCCGGGCGAGGAGAAGGCGACGGGATTGGCGCCCGCTTTCGACAGCACCGTCTCGAACTTCACCACGTCGGTGCGGAAGGCCGCCGTGTTCACGTTGGCGACGTTGTTGGCGATCGTCTGCAGGCGCTTCTCCAGCGCGACCTGCGCCGACAGTCCCACATAAAGAGCCGATTGCATGACTTACTTCCCGAACCGGATGGACTGGAGCTTCGAGAGCATGTCGGTATCCATGCTGGTCATCGACGACGCGCCGCCGATCAGGACCAGCGCGGGGTTGGTCGAGTTGTCGGTCTGGGCCTGGGTCGCATCCCACATTGCGGCAAAGCGCTGCACGAACTTGTTCACCTTGGTCGGGTCCTGGAAATCGGTGAGCTTGATCTTGCTCGTGATCATCTTGGCTTGGGCGTCGATGTCGGCCGAGCTGACGGTCGACGACAGGCCGAGCGCCGTCTGAACCACCTGCGTCAGCGCCTTGTCCGCGAGGATCTGGTAGGCGTTGGTGATCGTGGAGGCCTTGCGCGTGAAATAGAGCGCCAGCCGAAGACCCTCGTTCTGGTCGCCGGCTTTCTGCTCCATCGTCTGCGTGACATATTGGGTCGCCGTGCCGGTCGTGGCCTGGGTGGTCTGGGTCGCGTTGCTGCCGAGGGCGGCGAAGTTGAAAGCGGTGGCGAATTCGCGGTAGCGGGTGTCGGTCAGCTTGTTGGCGAAGGTGTTCTTGTTCGCGACACCCTCGGTCAGCACCTTGCGCATGAACGCCTTGGCATAGGTCATGTCGCTGAGGCCATAGGCCTTCATCGCATAGGAGTAGAGCCGATAGTCCTTCAGGAAATCGTCGATGGTCTTCACCTTGCCGATGTTGGCAAGGTAATAGTCGGTCTCACGGCTGACATCCGGCTCCTTCGCGACGAGCGTCAGCGACTTGCCCATGTCCTTGGTTATTCTCGTGTAGTCCGCGATCGTGGACAGCATGGCACCTCTCCGGCCGCAGTTGCGACAGGATCTCAAGCTGCCGCGGATTGCTTGCGCGGGGCTGACGGCGGGCAAGCCAGCCTCGCGCAAGCGTCGGCGCATAGATGTTGCCGATGGGATCGGCGATGGAGCGGCGCGTTGGGCAGTTTCGTAGGGATCATCATCACGGTCGCGGCACTGCTCGGCGGATTTGCCGCGATGGGCGGGCATCTGGCCGTGCTGATGCAGCCGTGGGAGTTCGTGATCATCATGGGCACCGCGATCGGCACCTTCATCGTGGCCAATCCGTGGAAGGTGGTCGTGGATACGGGTCTCGCGACCATGCAGGCCGTCACTGGCGCGGTGCCAGGTGAACGCTACTATCTCGACCTGCTCGGAGCGCTCCATGCCCTGATGCGCGAGCTGCGGGGCAAGGGTCGCAACGAGGTGGAAGCCCATATCGACGATCCCTCGTCCTCGGAAATCTTCAAGGCGTTCCCGAGCGTGCTGGGGGATGCGGCGCTGCTCCAGTTCATCTGCGACTACGTGCGCCTCATCATCATGGGTAACGCGCGCACGCACGAGATCGAGGCACTGATGGACGAGGAGATTCACACCATCGTGAAGAGCAAGCTCACGCCCTACAACGCGCTGGTCGTGGTGTCCGAGGCGTTGCCGGCGCTCGGTATCGTTGCTGCGGTACTCGGCGTCATCAAGGCCATGGGCGCGCTCGACCAGTCGCCGAAGCTGCTGGGCGGCTTCATCGGCGCCGCCCTGGTCGGCACATTCGCCGGCATTTTTCTGTCCTATGGCATCATTTCGCCCTTCGCGCTGAAGATCAAGCTGACGCGCGAGAAGCGGTGCCGGCCCTATATCATCGTCAAGCAGACCCTGCTCGCCTTCATGAACGGCGCCATGCCGCAGATCGCGGTGGAGCATGGCCGCAAGATGATCGCGAGCACCGAGCGGCCCTCGATCGATGTCGTCGAGAATGAGACCATCGCCGGGCCGAAGGTGGTGGTTGCCGATGCCGAACCGAAGGCTGCCCGCGCATGATGATGGATGGTCTCGACGTCGACCAGCAGAAGCGGCTGCCGAACTACCTGCTCGATGCCGCCGGCATCTCGATCGAGCGGATGCCGATGCTCAATGTGATTTTCGATCGCATGGCGGCATCGTGCACGGACAGCCTGCAGCCGATGGCGGGGACGCCCTGCTATTTCTCGGTCAATGGCATCACCAATGATCGCGTCGGTGACATTATCAAAGACTACGAGGCCAACGCGGTCGCCGCCGTGCTCTATGCCGAGCAGTGGGATTCCCGCGTCATCATCATGCTTGACCGCGACTTCGTGTTCACCATGGTCGAGGCGATGTTCGGATCCGACGGCGCTGAACCGCCGATCGATGTCGAGCGATCCTTCTCCAACATCGAGCTCCGCCTGGTGCAGGCGCTGTTCGAGCGCTTCGCCAAGTCGCTGCAATCCGCCTTCGCCGGCACCTCGGAAGTCACGTTCAGGCTGGAGCGGGTCGAGACTGCCATGGCCTCGCTCGCGATCGGGCGGAGCGGCAACATGTCGATCTGCGCGAACATCATGCTGCAGGCGCTCTACCGCGGCGGCCAGATGTTCCTCATCATTCCGCACTCGGCGCTCAATCCGCTGCGGCAGAAACTCGCCCATGTCGTCGTCAGCGACGGCCGCGCGGCCGATCCGCACTGGCGAGAGCAGATGGAGAGCGAGGTCCATCGGACTGAGATAACGCTGAGCGCAGTGCTGGACGAGAGGATACTGCCCCTCGGCGACGTCGTGAAGTTTCATGTCGGGCAAGTGCTCGAGCTCGAAGCCACGCCGCGTACGCTGGCCCGGCTCGAGAGCAACAACCAGGTGCTGTTCTGGTGCCAGATCGGCCAGCTTGACGGCTACTATGCCATGCAGGTGGCGGATCCCGTCGATCAGAAGCGGGAGTTTGTCGATGATATCCTATCTCGTTGACGCCGTGCTGCTCGTCGCACTCGCCTTCACCAGCATGCGGGTGACCAGGATGCACCGCGAATTGGCGCGGCTGCGCAGCTACCAGGGCGAGTTCACGACGATCGTACACGAGACCGCGGGCGCGTTCGACACGGTCATTACCGCTGCGCACGATTCCACGGCCAATCTCGGGCGGCTCGCGAACGTTCTGACGGCGAAGATCGATCAGGCGCATGAGGCGATCGCGGCGTTGGACGCGCGGCGCGGACTTATGCCGGCGGCGACCACGGGCGGCGATACGGACAGGCATTGAGGCGGGGGCCGGTCAGGCGCGGATGACGGGAACGTCAGCCGACGTCGACGCGCAAGCAGGGGAATGATTCCGGAGCCGCGCTCCGGGAGCGGATTACCAAGAGGCGATACACGATGGCGCAATCTTTCGACTACGAGTCTTCCAATCGAGCATCGGCGCCCGAGGGGCATGCCGACACCTCTCCGCTGGAGAGATTGGCGGAGATCGCCGCGCGCACGGCGGAAGAGACCGGAAAGTTCGCCAATGTCGACGCGATCCTGCGCATTCCCGTCACCATGCAGGTAGTGCTCGGCTCGGCGACAATTCCCGTGGCGAACCTGATGAAACTCGGTCGCGGCGCCGTGGTACCGCTGGATCACCGGGTCGGCGAGCCCGTCGACGTCGTGGTCAACGGCCGCATCGTCGCCCGTGGCGAGGTGGTGGTGGTCGAAGAGGATAATTCTCGTTTCGGCGTGTCGCTGACGGAGATCGTTGGACCGCTGGGGCAAGGTGATACCTGATCATGGCGGCACCGGTCGGCATCGCTCCCGTCAAGCAGCGAGGCGTTGCCACGCTGGGCGGAACGGAAAAGGTCGCGGCGCTCCTGCTGGCCATGGGTCGGCAGGCGGCCGCGAGCGTGCTTCAGCAATTCGAGCCGCAAGAGATCCGCATCGTCACCAAGGCCGCGGCGGAGCTGCGGCCGATCACGGCGCAGGAGCTCGAGGGGATTGTCGAGGAGTTCGCCCAGCAGTTCTCGATGGGCGCCAACATCCTCGGCACGCTCGGCGGCCTGGAGGCCGTGCTCGGCGACGTCCTTCCGGCCGATCAGGTCTCCCAGATCATGTCGGACCTGCTCGGCAATTCGAGCCGCTCGGTCTGGGACCGCGTGTCGTCGGTGTCGGAGAACTCGCTCGCGAGCTACCTCACCAAGGAGCATCCGCAGACCGCAGCGCTGATATTGTCCAAGGTCAAGCCCGCGTGCGCCGCGAAGGTCATGAGCCAGCTTCCCTCGAGCCTGCGCAACGAGCTGATGCGGCGCGTGCTCAGCCTCAAGCCGATCGTCGACGACGCGATGCGCATCATCGAGAAGACGATGCATGAGGACCTCACCCTGAATTTCGCCCGCAATCTCGGCGCCGATACCTATGCGCGCGTCGCCGACATCATCAACAAGATGGAGCGCGGCCATATCGAGGACATGCTGAAGAGCCTGTCGGAGAAGCGGCCTAAATCGGCTGAGGTGCTGAAGGAGCTGCTGTTCACCTTCGACGACGTCGTCAACCTGACGCCGAAGGCGCGCACCATGATCTTCGATCAGGTGCCGACCGACCGCATCGTCGTCGCCCTGAAGGGAACCGACAAGAGCTTCCGCGAGCTGATCCTGTCCTCGGTCGCCTCGCGCGTGCGCCGCGTCGTCGAGCACGAGCTTGCCATCGGCGAGCCGTCGAACCAGCGCGATGTCCTGGAGGCGCGGCGCGTCATCACCGACCTCGCGCTTGACCTCGCGGAGAAGGGCGAAATCGAGCTCAACCCCGAGCAGGAGGATGAGCTGGTCTTCCGCTGACCGCTGAGCAGGCATGGCAGAAACATCCGACCAGGAGAGCAAGACAGAAGAGCCGACCGAGAAGAAAGTCCGCGATGCGCTCGAACAGGGCAAAATTCCGGTCTCTCGGGAGGCATCCATCTTCGCCTCCATGGCGGCGCTGATGGTGATCCAGGCATTCCTGATCGGTCAGGGCGTGCAGCAGCTCACGCCGACCCTTAAGAGCTTCCTGGACGATCCCGAGGGTTTCCCGCTGAGCACCGCGGCCGACGCGCAGAACCTCCTCACCGTGGTCGGCCTGCAGGCGATGCGCTTCCTGATTCCGCTGGTGGCGATCCTGGCTGTGTTCGGGCTGGCAGCGTCGCTGCTGCAAAACGCACCGCGCCTGGTGCTGGAGCGTATCCAGCCGGACTTGTCCCGGATCTCTCCGGCCAAGGGCTGGAACCGGATATTCGGAACGCAGGGGCTCGTCGAGTTCGCAAAGTCGCTGTTCAAGCTCGTCTCGGTGAGCTTCGTCGTCGGCTTCGTGCTGCGCTCATCCGAAGCGAAGGCCTTCGAGGCGATGTACACCGATCCCGTGGCGCTGCCGGAGATGATTCTGACCATCGCAATGCGGATCGTCTCGGCGATCTGCATCGCGACGATCGTGCTGGTCGCGATCGATCTCGCCTGGGCGCGCTTCCACTGGCGGCGCGAGTTGCGCATGACGCGGCAGGAGATCAAGGACGAGCACAAGCAGGCGGAGGGCGATCCGCTGGTCAAGGCGCGCTTGCGCTCGCTGGCGCGCGACCGCTCGCGTCAGCGCATGATCGCCTCGGCGTCGCGCGCAACGCTGGTGATCGCGAATCCAACGCATTTTGCCATAGCGCTGCGCTACAAGCGCGAAGAGAATCCGGCGCCGCTCGTGCTCGCCAAGGGCATGGACGCGATCGCTCTCAAGATTCGCGAGGTCGCCGAGGAAAACAGAATTCCGGTGATCGAGAACAAGGCGCTGGCGCGCGCGCTCTACGAGGCGGTTCAGGTCGATCGGGTGATTCCGCCCGAATTCTTCCGACCCGTAGCAGAGATCATCTACTTCCTGCAGTCGAAGCAGTCACCGCGCGCCGAAAAGGTTCAGTGAATTTGTGCGGATAACGCCCCGCCCATCAGCCTGAGGAAAGCTTACGATTCTAACATTCTCCCGAATAGACCAGAATGGGACTGTCGTGGGACCGCTTTATCTCTTCGAACTCGCATCGTCGCAGGCGCGCTGGCTCGAACTCCGTCAGTCGACGATCGCCACCAACGTCGCCAACGCCAATACGCCCGGCTTCAAGGCCCGCGACGTCGAGCCGTTCAACAAGGTGCTCGACGGAACGCCGGTGCGGCTCGCAATGACGTCGCCCTCGCACATGCAGCTTTCCGCAGCCGAGACCGATACGCGTGCGATCGCGAAGAAGGATAGCTGGGAGGTGGTTCACTCCGGCAACTCGGTGAGTCTCGAGCAGGAGATGATCAAGGGCAGCGACGTCAATCGCGACTACTCGATGAACTCCGCGATCGTGCGGTCGTTTCACCGCATGCTGCTGTCGAGCGCGAAGACCTGAGGTGAACTGACATGCTGGACTCACTGAGCGCCTCACTGACGGTCGCAAGCTCCGGGCTCGAAGCGCAGTCGACGCGCATGCGCATCGTCTCGGAGAACCTTGCGAATGCGAGTTCGACGGGGCGCACCGCCGGCGCTGATCCGTATCAGCGCAAGACGATCACCTTCGATGCCGCAATGGACCGTGCCTCGGGCGCGCAGCTTGCGAAGGTCAAGGAAATCGGGGTCGATACCACGCCGTACCGTGTGGAATACGACCCGGGGCATCCCGCCGCCGACAAGGCCGGCTACGTCAAGCTTCCCAACGTCAACATGATGATCGAGATGGCCGATATGCGGGAAGTCAACCGGTCGTACGAGGCCAATCTCCAGGTCGTGAAACAGGTGAGGTCGATGCTGGGCATGACCATCGATCTCCTGAGGAGCTGACAATGCTTGAGGCGATTTCATCCACGGCGATTTCCGCAGGCCAGGCGGCGACTCGCGCGACCGAGACGCAGGCGATCTCGCCCGCGGCAACCGCGATTCAATCGGGCGACGACCTCGGCTTCGATTCCGTGCTCAAGCAGGTGACGACGGACGCAATCGGAACGATGAAGGCGGGCGAAGCGGCGTCGATCTCGGCAATGCAGGGCAAGGAATCGACGCGGCGCGTCGTCGAGGCGCTGATGTCGGCCGAGCAGGCCCTGCAGACGGCGGTCGCGGTTCGCGACAAGGTCGTGCAGGCCTACCAAGAAGTCGTTCGGATGTCGATTTGATCTGAAGGAGTGAAGTTGTGAAATCGCTCGCCATCGCGGCCACGGGTATGAACGCGCAACAGACCAATGTCGAGGTCATCGCGAACAACATCGCCAACATCAACACCACGTCGTTCAAGCGGGCGCGCGCGGAATTCACAGATCTGTTCTACCAGATGGACCGCATGCAGGGTGTCTCGAACGTCTCGGGCGCATCGCCGATTCCGGAAGGCGCCAATCTCGGTCTCGGCGTCAAGTCGGCGGCGATCCGCAAGTTGCACATCCAGGGCGCGCTCACGCAGACCGGCAACACCTACGACATGGCGATCAACGGCCGCGGCTGGTTCCAGGTGCTCGGTCCGAACAACGAGGTGCTCTACACCCGCGCCGGATCGTTCAACACCAATCCAAACGGTCAGCTCGTCACGCTCGACGGTTACCTGATCGATCCCGCAATCACGGTGCCGCAAGGAACTGTCGAGGTCACGGTCAACCAGACCGGCCAGGTCTTCGCCAAACTGGACACGGAAATCAATCCGCGCCAGATCGGCCAGCTCAACCTCGCGAACTTCGCCAACGAGGCGGGGCTAGAGCCCCTGGGCGGCAATCTCTATCGTGAGACCACCGCGTCGGGTACGCCGGTGGTCGGGCTGCCCGGTGATTCCGGCTACGGCAAGATCAATCAGCATTATCTCGAGGCCTCGAACGTCGATCCGGTCAAGGAAATCACCGAACTGATCTCCGCCCAGCGCGCCTACGAGATGAATTCCAAGGTCATCCAGGCCTCGGACGAGATGGCTTCGACGGTGTCGAAGGGCCTTCGCTAGTTTCGGTGTATCCATGTTGAACAGGGTGGGCCTGATCGCGCGTGGGTTGGCCGCCGCGCTCCTCCTTCTCTTCTCTGCGCGGGTCGCTTTGGCCGAGGAGCGGCGGCTTCCGGTGCCGGCCGTGTCGATCCGCGCCGGCGAGGTGATCAAGGACGACATGATCACCGAGCGGGCCTTCGCGTCGAACCTGCTTGGGGTCGCCATGTTCATCGAGGGACGCCAGGTCCTGGTGGGACGCATGGCGCGGCGCACGCTGCTGCCCGGCCAGCCCATACCCACGAACGCGGTGGAGGATCCCTGGACCGTCGCCCGCGGCGCCATGGTCAAGGTCGTCGTCGAAGACAGCGGCCTGTCGATCGTGACGTATGGCTCGGCGATGCAATCGGGCGCGGCTGGGGCGCTCATCCCGGTACGAAACACCGACACCGGCGTGGTCATCCGAGGCATCGTCCAGCCGGACGGCACCGTCAAGGTCGTGGACGGGTCATGATCAGATTTCTGCTCGCGCTGATTCTCGTCGTCTCCACGGCCGATGCCCAGGCCGCGGTCCGCATCAAGGACATCGCGGACATCAAGGGATTGCGCGAAAACCAGATCGTCGGCTACGGCCTCGTCATCGGCCTGAACGGCACCGGCGACACGCTACGCAATGCGCCGTTCACGGAGCAGTCGCTCCAGTCGATGCTCGAAAACATGGGCATCAACGTCAGGAACGACACAACCAGCACGAACAACACCGCGCGGCCCACGACGCTGCGCACGCGCAACGTCGCCGCCGTCATGGTGACCGCGGACCTGCCGCCTTCGATCGCGGCGGGCGAACGCATGGACGTGACGGTGTCGTCGCTCGGCGACGCGACATCACTGCTCGGCGGCACGCTGGTAATGACGTCGTTGCGGGCCGCCGATGGTGCCGTCTATGCAGTGGCGCAGGGTGCCGTCACCGTCGCGGGCTACAGCGTGGGAGGCCAGGCGCAGAACGTCAGCCAGGGCACGCCGACCGCCGGGCGGATTCCGAACGGCGCGCTGGTCGAGCGGGAAGTGCAGGGGAGTCTCCATGAGATGGAATTCCTGGTGCTCGAGCTGAAAAACCCCGATTTCGTCACCGCGACGCGAATCCTCGATGCCATCAACCGCTACGCCGGCGGGCGCTACCGCGCGCAGATCGCCTTCGAGCGTGACTACCGGACCATCGTGCTGTCCAAGCCGCGCTATATCGGCCCGGTCCGCTTCCTCGCCGAAATCGGCGAGTTGACGGTCGAGCCGGATACTCCGGCGCGGGTGGTGATCAACGAGCGCACCGGCACGGTGGTGATTGGGCGCGACGTGCGGATCTCGACGGTGGCGGTGACGCACGGCAATCTGACGGTTCGTGTCACGGAGATGCCGGTGGTGTCGCAGCCGGCGCCGTTCTCGCGGGGGCAGACAGTCGTCGTTCCCCAGACCGTCGTCGAGGCCAACGAGGCTGGCGCGCAGGTTGCGATCCTCAGCGGTGTCGATCTGCAGCGCCTGGTGCGCGGGCTGAATCAGATCGGACTGAAGCCGTCCGGCATCATCGCCATTCTCCAGGCGATCAAGACGGCCGGCGCGCTCCAGGCCGATGTCATCGTCCAATGATGCATAAGCGTCGTGCAAGCTTGGTCACCCAATGCTCTCATCTCGACCGAGAATCGCACGCGGCCCGATGCTGAAGATGGATCACAAAGCGCAAGTCCTCCTCCTGGTCGCGGTGTCCGCGCTGGCGAGCGCTTCGCCCGTGCTGGCGCTGGATGAGGCGAAGCCGTCGAAGCCGCTCAACCTGCTCTCCTTCGCGCGCGCACGTGCTCCGGGCGCCCAGAAGCCGCCAGCCACATCGTTAGTGAGCGACGCCGGTTCGGCCAGGGCGACCGCCTGGGCGGCGGAAGACACTGGACCTGCGATCACCGGTGCGGTGCCAGCTCCTGAAACTCCACCGCCGGCACCCACGCCCACGCCGGTTCGGACGGCAAAGCCCGGCAGCGTCACCGCGCCGCCGAAGCCGGCGCCGCCCGCGGCATCCGCAACACCGGACAACGAGGTCGCGCTGTTTTGCAGCAACGTCGCCGACTCGGCCGTCGATGCCAGGCTCGCCTGGCAATTGAAGGAGCTGGAGAAAGCCGAGAACCAGCTCCGCGAGCGGATCGCCGAGGTCGAGGCCAAGCGGGCCGAATACGAGAAGTGGATGGAGCTGCGTGACGAGTTCCTCAAGAAGGCCGAAGCGAGCGTGATCGAGATCTATTCGCGCATGAAGCCGGAAGCGGCAGCCACCCAGATCGCGGGCATGGCGGACGAGACGGCCGCAGCCGTTCTCGCCAAGCTCAGCCCCAGGAGCTCGAGCGCAATCTTCAATGAGATGGATTCGGCACGCGCAGCGCATCTCGCCGATCTGCTTGGCGGAATGCGTCGCGTGGATGACGGAAAGAGCAGTAAATGAAGAAGCCGATCCTCATCCTGTCGGTCGTATTCCTGGCTGGATGCTCCCACGATCCGGCCGAGCTGCTGACCGGCCCGCAAATGTCGCCCGTCGGCAGCGGCCTGAGGACATCGGCCGATCCTATCCCGGTGACGCCCCGCTTGCGCACGCCCGTCAGCTATCGTTCGACCTGGGACGACGGCACCGATCTCTACCGCGACCCGCGTGCCCGGCGCGTCGGCGACGTGATGACGGTGATCATCTCGATGCAGGACAAAGCCAAGCTCGACAACAAGACCGGTCGCTCGCGCGATTCGCAGATCAAGTTCGGCCTCGATTGGCTGATGGATGTTGCGGGATGGAACGACAAAGGCCAGGCCAACGCCAATCTCAGCACCAACACCCAGATCAAGGGCAACGGCCAGATCGACCGCGCCGAGGACATCAAGCTCTCGATCGCCGCGATCGTCACCGACGTATTGCCGAACGGCAATATGATGATCAGCGGTTCGCAGGAATTCCGCGTCAACACGGAGATGCGCGTGCTCAACGTCGGCGGCATCGTGCGCCCACGGGACATCTCGCGTGGCAACACGATCACCTATGACAAGATCGCTGAGGCGCGCGTGTCCTATGGCGGCCGCGGAAATCTGTCGGACGTGCAGCAGCCTGGATGGGGGCATCGCATCTATGACGCCGTCGCGCCGTTCTGACGCGCAGGCAAGCCGGGCCGCGCCGCAGGGACAAGGGGTATCATGCGCCTGATTGGAGCCATTGTGGCCCTGACCCTGATCGCGATCGGCGCCGGCGCGATCGCGGGCCTGCATCTGCTGGCAGCCGCCGAGCGCGTGGCCGACGCGAAGAAAAGTGCGACCCCGCCGCCGATTGCTGCGAGCTACGCCGGCAGCGCGCGGCTCAGAAAGCTCTCGCCGATCGTGACCAATCTCGCGGCGCCGGCCAACAACTGGGCGCGCGTGGAGGCCTCCATGGTGACCGACAGCATGAGTGACGAGGACGCCGGCATCCTGGCCGCCCATATCAGCGAGGACATCGTCATCTATCTCAGATCCGCCTCGGTTGCGCAGTTCGAGGGCGCGCGCGGGCTTCAGCATCTGCGCGACGATCTCGCCGAGCGCGCCAATATCAGGTCGTCCGGCAAGGTGCGCGAATTGATCATTGAGACATTGGTGATCCAGTGAGAGTGAGAGTCCTGCTGCTGGCGTTGCTGCTGGTCGTCCTGCCCGAGGTGGCGTTCGCCCAGATTCCGGACCTCAACTCACTGCTGCCGCCGGGCAACGGCTCGACCAGCGGCCGCATCATCCAGCTCATGGCGCTGATCACGGTGCTGTCGGTGGCGCCTGGGTTGCTGATCATGGTGACGAGCTTCACGCGATTTGCCGTCGCGCTGTCGTTCCTGCGCGCCGGTCTCGGCCTCCAGACCACGCCGGCCAATCTCGTGCTGATCAGCCTCGCACTGTTCATGACCTTCTACGTCATGGCGCCGACCTTCGACCGGGCCTGGGAGACCGGCGTTCAGCCGCTGATGAAGAACGAGATCTCGGAGGAGCAGGCCTATTTGCGAATCACCGATCCGTTTCGCGAATTCATGCTGGCCCATGTCCGCGAAAAGGATCTTCAGACCTTCGAGGCGCTCGCCGCGGAGAGCTTCCGCAGGAAGTTCGACGACAAGCGCATCGACATGCGCGTCATCATTCCGGCGTTCATGATCTCCGAGCTGCGGCGCTCGTTCGAGATCGGATTCCTCATCATCCTGCCGTTCCTCGTGATCGACATGATCGTCGCGACGCTGACAATGTCGATGGGCATGATGATGATGCCGCCGACGATCCTCGCGCTTCCGTTCAAGATGCTGTTCTTCGTGCTGATCGACGGCTGGAATCTGCTCGCCTCCGGACTGGTGCGGTCGTTCTCGTAAGGGCCGCGATCGTCGGCCGACCGGTTGGTTATGGTTAGCGGAAAGTAATATTAACCATATGATATTACTGCGAAATTCAGGTCGGCCTTAATCTGGAAGCAAGGTTCGGCGTGCTAGCAAGGCGTCACGGCCGGTTGGACCTCACCCACATCAGTCCAAAGGCATGATGCCGCCCTGCCGTACCGGTGAAAGCCCGGTATGTCCCCTCATGAAAATGTAACGCGTACATAAAGGGACATTCGCAATGTCAAGCCTGCTCACGAACTCGTCCGCCATGACTGCGCTCCAGACCCTGCGGTCTGTGAGCCAGAGCCTCTCCACCACGCAGAGCCGGATTTCCACCGGCCAGCGCGTGGCGACGGCTTCGGACAACGCCGCCTATTGGTCGATCGCGACCTCGATGCGCGCCGACAACGCCGCGCTCTCCGCCGTCTCCGACTCGCTCGGTCTGTCGGCTGCGACCGTCGATACGCAGTACACCGCTCTGAACACGGTTCTGGGCAGCGACGGCAACTCCGGCCTGACCAAGCTCCAGTCGCTGCTGGTCGAAGCCAAGACCGCTGGTATCGATCGCACCAAGATCCAGTCGGAAATCACCCAGATCCAGCAGGACATGAAGAACACCGCCAACTCGGCGACGTTCAACAGCGTCAACTGGCTGAGCACGACCGCCACCACGCCGACGACCGTCAATCTGGTGTCGTCCTTCTCGCGCACCGGCGGCACCCCGACAATCAATTCGATCTCGGTGACCGTCGCCAACTACTCGCTCTACACCAGCACGCAGACCGGCTTCCTGGACACGGTGAGCGGCGGTGCGTCGGTCGACACCATCAACATCGCCGCGCTGACCGACTCGGCGGCTGACCAAACCACGCTCGATGGCTACATCACCCAGGTCACCGGTGCGATCAACTCGGTCAGCTCGGCCGCCGCCAATCTCGGCGCCATCAAGAACCGCATCTCGAACAACACGGACTTCGTGAAGTCGCTGATGGACTCGGTGACACGCGGTATCGGTCAGCTCGTCGATGCCGACATGAACGCGGAATCGACCCGTCTGGCGGCCCTTCAGACGCAGCAGCAGCTCGGTGTTCAGGCGCTCTCGATCGCCAACCAGAACAGCCAGAGCCTGCTGTCGCTGTTCCGCTAAGCTTCGCACCATCGGGAAAGGGCCGCGCTCTCGCGAGCGTGGCCCTTTCTATTGGGCGTCGCGCTCCTCGGAGTCGGATCCGAGCCCGCCGTGTTGCCCTCCGGCCAACTGGCCACAAGCCTCGCACAAGCTTCAGGCGCTATCCTTGCCGTTACGACAGGTTGGGCCCAGGGCAGCTCCTTGGCCTAAAGGCATGACGCCGCCCTTTCGTACCGGTGCAAGCCCGGTATGTCCCCCAGACAAAAACTCAATCTGCTTTCAAAGGGACATTCTCAATGTCAAGCCTGCTCACGAACTCGGCTGCGATGACTGCGCTCCAGACCCTCCGGTCTGTCAGCTCCAATTTGCAGACCACCGAAAATCGCATCTCGACCGGCCAGCGCGTCGCGACCGCTTCGGACAACTCCGCCTATTGGTCGATTGCGACCTCGATGCGCGCCGACAACGCCGCGCTCTCCGCCGTCTCCGACTCGCTCGGTCTGTCGGCTGCGACCGTCGACACGGAATACACCGCGCTGACCTCCGTTCTGGGCAGCGATGGCAACTCCGGCCTGACCAAGCTCCAGTCGCTGCTGGTCGAAGCCAAGACCGCTGGTATCGATCGGACCAAGATCCAGTCCGAAATCACCCAGATCCAGCAGGACATGAAGAACACCGCCAACTCGGCGACGTTCAATGGCGTGAACTGGCTGAGCACGACCGCCACGACGCCGACCACCGTCAACCTGGTGTCGTCGTTCTCGCGCGTTGGCGGTACGCCCACGATCAACACGATCCAGGTGACTGTGGCAAACTACTCGCTCTACACCAGCACGCAGACCGGCTTCCTGGACACGGTGAGCGGCGGTGCGTCGGTCGACACTATCAACATCGCCGCGCTGACCGACTCGGCGGCTGACCAAACCACGCTTGATGGCTACATCACCCAGGTTACGGCCGCGATCAACACGGTCAGCCAGTCCGCCGCCAACCTCGGCGCCATCAAGAACCGCATCTCGAACAACACGGACTTCGTGAAGTCCCTGATGGACTCGGTGACCCGCGGTATCGGCCAGCTCGTCGACGCCGACATGAACGCGGAATCCACCCGCCTCCAGGCGCTCCAGACCCAGCAGCAGCTCGGCGTTCAGGCGCTCTCGATCGCCAACCAGAACAGCCAGAGCATCCTGTCGCTGTTCCGCGGCGGCTAAGCGGAAACATCGAAAGCGGCCGTGCTCCCCCGGGAGCACGGTCTCCGCCGTAAGCGGCGACCAGGCGACGTCTCGCATCGCTCGATTTGCTCAGAGCGTCTCCCGATCCGTCGCCGGCGCATCATGACGCGTCGGCATTTGCCGATCGTGCGCGACTGCCGCTGGTGCGGCCGTGACTCTCCCCCCGATCTCCTTGCAAAATTGCAACGCGGCACGCGCGACATGACGCGCTGGTGTTTTTGCGCAACCTTCAGACAAGGTTCGCAGCGGAGTGTCCTCGGTATTCGCATTGGTACGAGGTCTCATGCTCAGTCGCGCGCAGGTACAGCAACTGCTCAACAATCTGCTGGAGCTTGGGCCGCGACGCTTGATGGCCTTGGGGCTGATTGGCTTCGCCGTTCTCGTCACCGTCGTCGGCGGCGCCTACTATCTAAGCCGACCCGAATTCGAGACCCTTTATACGGGGCTGACCCGCGAAGACGTGACCCGCATCGGCGCCGCGCTGCGCGAGCAGAACATCACATTCGACGTCAACGCGGCCGGCGATGCCGTCTCCGTGCGTCCGAGCCAGACCATGCAGGCGCGCATGCTGCTAGCCGAGAAGGGGCTGCCGACCAGCGCCAATTCCGGCTACGAGCTGTTCGACAAGATCGGTTCGCTCGGCCTGACCTCGTTCATGCAGGAGGTCACGAAGCTTCGGGCGCTCGAAGGCGAGATCGCGCGCACCGTTCAATTGATGAAGGGCGTCAAGGCCGCGCGGGTTCACATCGTGCTGCCGGTGCGCGGCTCGTTTCGTGCGACCCAGCAGCCGCCATCGGCTTCGGTGGTGCTGCGCACCGACGGCGCGATCGAGGCGCGCACGGCGCAGTCGATCCGTCACCTCGTGGCGGCGGCGATTCCCGGCATGAGCCGCGACAAGGTGACGGTGCTCGATGCCGACGGCTCCATGCTGCTTGCCGAGGAGGATGAGGCGAGCGCGGCGCCGACCAAGATGGCGAGCCTGCAGAAGATGGTCGGCGCGATGGTGCAGGAGAACATCCGCAAGGCGCTGACGCCGTATCTGGGCCTCGACAATTTCGAGGTCAGCGTCGCTCCGCAGCTCTCCACCGACAAAAGGCAGATCAACGAGACCGTCTATGATCCGGAGACGCGGGCCGAGCGCTCGGTCCGGAACGTTCGGGAGAAGGAATCCTCGCAGAACGCCGATCGCTCGACGCCGACCACGGTGCAGCAGAATCTTCCGGACCAGCAGGTGAATGCCGGCGGCGGCAAGAGTTCCAACGAGGAGAAGCAGCGCCGCGAGGACGTCACCAATTTCGAGGTCTCGTCCAAGACCACGACCACGGTGAGCGACGGCTACTCCGTCAAGAAGCTCTTCATCGCGGTCTTGATCAATCGCGCGCGCCTTGCCGCCGATCTCGGCGACAAGACCAACCAGGCCATCATCGACAGCAAGATCGCCGAGATTAGCCAGCTTGCGGCGACGGCCGGCGGATTGGACAAGCAGCGTGGCGACCAGATCCAGGTGACCGCGGTCGATTTCATCGAGGGCTCGCGCGAGATGGCGCCGGTGCCGCCGATCGGCTTCGTCGAGATGCTCAACCGGCAGATGGGAAGTTTCATCAACGCTGCGACCATTCTGGCCGTTGCAACGATGCTGGTCTGGTTTGGCCTCAGGCCCGCCGTGAACGGCATCCTGACCCACCGTGCACAGCAGGAGCAGGCCGAGGCCGCAGAGATCGCCCAGCTCGAGGCCGCTGCTGCCCTCGCGCTGCCGGAGAACGAGGAGGCCGAGCTCAACCTCGTCGAAGACCTCGAGGGCAAGATGCAGCGCACGCCGCAGAAGCGGCTGGAGCAGATCGTGCGTCTCGATCAGATGCAGGCAGCGGCGATTCTTAAAGACTGGATGCGGCGTGAGGAGGCGGCATGAACGCGGCAATCGGAAAACTCCTCACACAGTTCGACGCGAACGGCCGGGCCAAGCCGCCCGAGATGCCGCGCGTTCAGGAGCCGGTGGCGCGGCCGAAGGAGGTCCGGCGCGAGCCGCAGCCCCAATCGCAGCCGCAATCTCCGCTCCCTGCGCCGAAGGCCGAGGCTCCGCCGGTCAATCTCCTGGATGACGCCTATCGGCGCGGCTATGCCGCTGGTCTCGCCGAAGGCGATGCCAAGCTTGCCGAAGAGCGGGTCCGCAGCGCGATCAGGCTCGGCGAAGAGCGGGCCAAGTGGTCGGACCAGCAGGCGATTGCGATCGTGAACGGCTTTGCTGCGGCCTGCCGCGAGATCGAGACCAACATCGCCAGTTCCGTCGCGCGCATTCTGCTGCCGTTCCTGACCGATGCGGTTCGCGACAAGGCGGTCGCCGCGCTGGTCGAGCAGATCACCGCGCTGACCTCCAACTCGCCGGCGCCGGTGTTCAGGATCACAGGTCCAGGCGAGCTGCTCGACCTGGTCAGGACACAGCTCGAAGCGGCCCGCCGTACCGGTATCGAGTACCAGGCCGCCGACACCCTCGAAATCCGTGTCGTCGCCGACCAGACCGTGATCGAGACCCAGATCTCGACCTGGGCCGAGCGTCTGAAGGAAGCGCGCCGGTAACGTCAGATGAATGAGGTCAAGCCAGAGCTCGTGATCATCCGGCGGCGCAGCGCGTTCGACGATGCGCCGCACAAGGGCGGCGTCTGGAAGATCGCTTATGCGGACTTCATGACGGCGATGATGGCGTTCTTCCTGGTGATGTGGCTGCTCAATGCACTCAACCAGGATCAAAAGCAGGTCGTCGCGAGCTACTTCAACCCGATCAAGCTCGCCGAGAACGCGCCGGCGCCCAAGGGCCTCAAGGATCTGTCGAAGAAAGAGCCGACACCGCATGACGGCCAGGACGGCAAGCGCCAGCCGGCGGGGCCGAGCGAAGAGCGCCGCGGCGACTCGCCGACCGCCGAAAAGCCGCCGTTCTATGAAGAGAAAGTCCTGTTTCGTGATCCCTTCGTCACGCTGGCGGAGATCGCAGCTAGCTCGAACCAGGCCTCGGGCCAGCGGCGCGCCGGCGCATTGACCTCGGCGGAAGAGGACGGCCTCAAGGGCGGCGACGCCTATCGCGATCCGTTCGACCCCGGCTACTGGAAGCTGGCTCCGCAAGCGAAGGACGCGGACCGGATCATCGAGAGCGAACCCAAGCCGATCGCTGACGCGCGCGAAAATCCGTCCGGCACAAATCGGGGCGAGCCGCAAGCAGCGCGCCGCGCCAAATCCGATGATGCCGGCGGAAGCGTCGCGATCGATGCACAGGCCCCGTCCGCCAGCATGTCACCGCTGCTGCCGCCGGGGCCGGCGCCCACATCGCCGGCGCGCGAGGGCAGTGCACAGGCAAACGCTCAAACGAGTGCCACGGCGCAGCCGCGCCCGGCCGATGCCGCAAAGGACACCGACCCGCGCAACCCGGCCGAGACCCAGCAGCCGACGGCCAAGCAGCTCCAGGCCGCGATCGCGGATGCGCTCTCGGACATCAAGGCCGGCGCCGGACCTGTCGCGGAGGTGCGCCAGGTCGAAGAGGGCCTGCTGGTCAGCCTGACCGATGATGCGAGCTTTGGCATGTTCGCGGTCGGCTCCGCCGAGCCGCGTCCCGAGCTGATCCGCGTGATCGATAAGATCGGACCGCTGCTGAGCAAGCGCCCCGGCACGATCATCGTCCGCGGCCACACCGACAACCGTCCGTACAAGTCGGACACCTACGATAACTGGCGGCTGTCGACGGCGCGCGCGCAGATGGCCTACTACATGCTGGTGCGCTCCGGCGTCGACGCGCAGCGCATCGAGCATGTCGAAGGCTATGCCGACCGGCGGCCAAAGCTCCAGAACGATCCGGCGGCCGCGCAGAATCGCCGGATCGAGATCCTGATCCGGGAGAAGCGCCCTTGATCAGGTCGCGATTCCTGACCGCGCTCGTATTGCTGCAAACGTTCGTCGCAGTGGGCGCACTTGCCGAGCCGGCGCCACTATCGTCGGGCGAGCCGTACGAGCTCGTCCGGTCGTTGCAGGCGGTTCAGGACGGCATCGCCAACGGCGACACTGCCGCACATGGCAACCACCTCGCGCTGATCCGGCAGATCGGCGAAAAATTCCTCGCCGCCGATGCGAGCGTCTGGAGCAGTCCGCAGAACGGCCAGGCGATCGTCGTCTATCTGCTCAGCGGCGGCGCGCCGCAGGTCGTGCGCAAGCTGCCGCGCGACAAGCTCAATGTCGACGAGCGGCTGTTCAACGGCGCGCTCGCCTATGTCGAAGGACGACAGGACGAGGCGCGGGAGCTGCTCAAGGATTTCAGGCCGCGCGCGATTCCGTCGAGCATGGCCGGGCAGGTCGCGCTGGTGCAGGGCGCACTGCTCGCGCACTCCGATGCGTCGGTGGCGATCGAGCGGCTCGACGATGCGCGCCTTTTGCTGCCGGGCACGCTGGTCGAGGAGGCGGCGCTGCGGCGCGAGATCCTCCTGGTCGGGCAGGCGGAGGATTTCGACAAGTTCGAGTTCCTGACGCTGGCCTATATCCGCCACTATCGCAACTCCATCTATGCCGGCGATTTCTGGCAGCGCTTTTCCTCCGGCCTGACGCAGTCGAGCCTCGCGCTGGACGAGCGCCGCTTTGCGCGGATCGTCGCCCTGCTGGAGCAGATCGATCGCACCAGTCGCCTCAAGCTCTATCTGGTGATCGCGCGCGCCGGACTGGTTCGCGGCCGGCTCACAGTTGCCCGGCTTGCCGGCGAGCGGGCGCTCGCGCTGAGCTCTGATGTCGGTTCGGATCGCGAGCGCGCGCACCTCTTCCGCGGCGCGGCACGCGTGCTGACCGACGAATATGACGGCGGTCTCGCCGAGTTGAAGGCGCTCGACAGAACCAAGCTGCCGGAGCGCGATGGCTTGCTCCTGAACGCAACGCTTCAGCTCGCACTCGATGTCCGCAAGCCGACCGCAGCTCCGGCCGCTGAGATTGCCGCCGACAAGCCTCCGCCGGCGCCGGCGCGCCTCGATCTCGCATCGTCGACCGCCACCCTTGCGCGCGCCCAGAAGCAGCTCGGCGAATTGGAACTCCTTACCAAGGATCGCCGCCCATGACCAAGCTCGACGGAACATCCGGGCAGCTCTTTGCTGGCCTCGCTGAGAGCCTCAACACGCGCGGCGCATCCCGCTCCGCAAAGACCACGGGGGCGAAGTCGGCCGAGGATGCCTCGTTTCACGACCTGCTCCACACCGTCTCGAACCTGGCAAAACGGGCCCTGAACGACCATGACAGCGACGCGACGGTGAAGGCGGGCACGCTGCGGATGCATCTGGCGAACCTGGCCGAACGCGACGAGCCCGGCGACGAGACTGTTCACGAAGACGGCAGGGCCGGCGAGGAGCCGAAATCGCAGGACAAGCAAGTGCCGCTCGATCTTGCGGCGAAGACGGACGTGGTGGCCAGGGTGAACCTTTCCGCGATCGTCGGACAGGAGCTCGCAGCCGTGCCGACTGTGACCCCGCAGCTACAGCCGCCGGCCAACGACAAGAGCGATGCGTCCGCGCGCGAGGAGCGGTCACTTGCGAAGCGCGAGATCCAAGGCACGAGTGCTGCGAAGGCGACGATGGCAGATGTCGATCCATCCGGGCCGCACGCGCGGGCACTTGCTCCGCAGGCGAACTCGCCGAGCACGGCCCCGCAAAGCAGCGCGGCTCCGCCAAGAACCACATCCGCGGCATCCGGATTCGAAGCCGTCACCGCCAATGTCGAGCGTGCAGCAAAAGTTGCGGTGCGCGAGGCGCTACCCGAGGCGACCAAAGTCACTGTGGTTCAGCAGGAAACCCATCTTCCGCCGGTCCCGCAGTTCAGCGCGACCCAGCAAGTTGCCGATGCGGTCGTGTCGGAGCTGAAGGGCGCTCCGGCGTCATCGGCCGCGCCCGATCTCGCATCGTCGCTGGGCAGCGCGCCCGACCAGCCGCTCAAGATCCTGACCATCAATCTCGAGCCGCCGGCGCTCGGCAACGTCACGGTACGGCTTCGTCTCGTCGGCGCGGAGGTCTCCGTCCATCTCGCCGCAGAACGCAAGGACACGAGCCAGATGCTGGATCAGCAGCGCGACTCGATCCGCGAACTCATGCAGTCGGCGGGTTACATCGCGGATGTCGCGCCGGTCCAGCACGGCTCGCTCGATGGTTTCCAGGCCGGCTCCGGTCAGTCGCAGCCGCAGCTCCCAGGACAACAACAGCACTCGTCGCAATCGCAGGGCGCCTTCAACGGCTCCAGCACGTCGTCCGGTCAATCGGAGGGCGGAGCGAAACAGGACCGGCAGGATCGGCAGCCCAATCAGGAGACGCGTCATGATCAGGACGTGGCGCCGCATATTCGTCGCGGCCCTGTTTATCTGTAGCGCGGCCGCAGCGCACGCGGCGGCCGACAGCGCGCGCCCTTGCGAGCGCGAGATGGCACGCGCGGCCCAGCAGCACGGCATTCCGCTCGGCATTCTCTATGCGGTCGGCCTGACCGAGACCGGTCGTCGCGGCGCGCTTTATCCTTATGCGCTCGGCGCCGAAGGACAGACGGTTTTCGCCAAGGACATGAACGACGCCATCGCGAATTTCGAGGCGATGCGGCACAAGGGCATCAAGCTGATCGATCTCGGCTGCATGCAGATCAACCACTATTACCACGGCGACAAGTTCGCCTCGGTGCGGGCAATGTTCGACCCAGCCAAGAACGTCGACTACGCCGCGCGCTTCCTCAAAGAACTGAAGCAGCGCGAGGGAAGCTGGACCATGGCGGTGGCGCGCTACAATGCCGGGCCCAACAACCAGCCGGCGCAGAAGCGTTACGTCTGCCACATCGTCGCGCATCTCGTCTCCAGCGGCTTCGGCGCGTGGACCGACAAGGCGCGCTCCTTCTGTCAGCCCAGGACGACGTGAAGCGACGACGTGAAGTTGTGGATCGGCACTCACCATCAGCCCCGCACAAGCAAGACCCCTCATTGTAGTTCCAACCTACCAAAGGAGCCCAATCCATGAGCCTGTATGGTGTTATGCGCACCGGTGTGTCCGGCATGAGCGCGCAGTCCAACAAGCTGTCGACGGTCTCGGACAACATCGCGAACGTCAACACCACCGGCTACAAGCGGGCTTCGACCGAATTCTCGTCGCTGATCCTGAAGAGCGGCTCGGGCAATTACGACTCCGGCGCCGTCGAGACGCATGTCCGATACGCGATCACGGATGCCGGACATATGCAGTTCACGACGTCGACGACTGACCTCGCCGTTCAGGGCAATGGCTTCTTTGTCGTGTCGGATGCCACGGGCACACAGCAGTTCCTGACACGAGCCGGCTCGTTCGTGCCGGACAGCCAGGGCAATCTGGTCAATGCGGCCGGCTTCTATCTCATGGGTTACCCTGGCGCCGTATCGAATATCTCCTCGAACAGCACCGCGGGGATGCAGATCGTCAATGTCAATCAGGCAAAGCTTCAGGCCACGCCTTCGACCACGGCGACCGTCACCGGCAATCTGGACCCCAGCGCGACGATCCCTGCAGCTCCGATTCCGGTTCCAGGTCCGACGTCATACTCGGCGAAGAGCTCGATCGTGGCCTACGACAATATCGGTAGGGCTGTGACGCTCGACGTCTACATGACCAGGACCGCAACGGCTCCCGGCCAGGATACCTGGCAGGTCGAAGTCTACGATCCGGCGAATAACGCGCTTGGTGGTACCACTTTGAATTTCGATACAACTGCGGCCGGAAAGGGTGCGATCATCACGTCGGCGCCACCGGCGCCGCAACCGAATTTCTCGGTGACCGTTCCCAACGGCTCGTCCCTCAACGTTGACCTGTCGGCCATGACGCAGGTGGCCTCGAGCTTCAACTTCAAGGCCACCGTCAACGGCAACGCTCCGTCTTCCATTGAGAAGGTGGATATCGATAGCAAGGGTGCGGTGAACGCGATCCTTCAGAATGGGACGCAGATACAGATCTACACGGTAGCGCTCGCCGATGTCCCCAGCCCGGACAACCTCACTCCCGAAGTCGGAAACGTCTATTCGGTGAGCCTCAACTCCGGAAACCTGCAGATCGGGAGTGCCGGCTCTGGCGGGCTCGGCACCATCCAGTCCGGCGCGCTTGAGGAATCCAACGTCGATCTCGCGGACGAACTGACCTCGATGATCGAGGCGCAGCGTGGCTTCACCGCGAACTCAAAATCGTTCCAGACCGGCGCGGACCTTTTGGACGTCGTCGTCAACCTGAAGCGCTGATACCTGCCGAGAGCACGCCGAAGAGCACCTCATGTCCCTCACTGCCACTCTCGACAACGCCCGCTCCTCGCTCATGGCGTCGGGTGTCCAGTCGTCGGTCATCTCGCGCAACATCGCCGGCGCCAGCCAAGCCGGCTATTCGCGCAAGATCACCGTGCTGGACAATCTCCCCGGCGCCGGCGTCTACGTCGCGGCGATCCAGCGCGCCGCAAGCTCGGGCCTGTTCAGCAACGTGCTGACCGCGACGTCGGGATCCGCCAAGCAAAGCGCGATCTATGACGGTCTCCAGAAGATCGCGGCCGCCACGGTGGACGATCCCGAGCTCGACCAGTCACCGACCGCGCAGCTCAACAAGCTGAAGCAGGCGTTGCAGCAATACGCCAACGCGCCCGACAACGCCACGCTGGCGCAGGCGGCCGTCTCCTCTGCCAAGGACATGGCGGCCTCGCTCAATCAGGCGACCAAGACCGTGCAGTCGATCCGCGAAGGCGCCGATGCCGACATGGCGACCTCGGTCGCCAATATCAACAAGCTCCTCGCCCAATTCGACACCGTCAACACGGCGATCGTGAAGGGAACGATCGCCGGCGACGACGTCACCGACTATCTCGATCAGCGCGACAGCATCGTCTCGAAGCTGTCGCAGGAGGTCGGCGTCACCATGTCGATCCGCACCAACGGCGATGCGGCGCTCTACACCGACAGCGGTGTCGTGCTGTTCGACAAGACGGCACGGTCCGTGAGCTTTGCACCAACCAACATCTATACGCCCGGCACGACCGGAAATGCGGTTTATATCGACGGCGTACCGGTGACCGGCGCCAATTCGGTAATGCCGCTCAAGTCGGGCAAGCTCGCGGGCCTTGCCGAGCTGCGCGACAATGCCGCGGTCACGTATCAGAGCCAGCTCGACGAAGTCGCGCGCGGCCTGATCAGCGCCTTCAAGGAGAGCGATCAGTCCGCTGCGGCGCTGCCGGACGTACCCGGCCTCTTCACCTATCCTGGCGCGACGGCCATGCCTGCGAGCGCGACCGTGTCGGTCGGTCTCGCCGGCACGATCATGGTTGCGGCGTCCGTCGATCCAGCCGCAGGCGGCAACCCGAACCTGTTGCGGGACGGCGCAATCAGCGGCAATGCGGCCTACAACTACAACACCGCCGGCAATGCCGGCTTCTCGACCCGGCTCCAGCAATTGATCGGCAACATGGATGCGTCGCAGCCGTTCGATACTGCCGCACAGGGCAAGCCGAGCGGCAGCGTGATCGATTTCGCCTCGTCCTCGGCGAGCTGGATCGAGAGCCAGCGCAAAGCCGCCGACGACAACGCCCAATACCAGAACACGCTGCTCGACCGCAGTAATTCGGCGCTGTCGAACGTCAACGGCGTCAACATGGACGACGAGATGTCTTTGATGCTCCAAGTCGAGCGCACCTACTCGGCGTCGTCGAAGCTGATCTCGACGGTCGACGATATGTTGAAAAGCCTGCTAGCCGCAGTGGGAGCATCGTAATGATGAGCGCGAACTACATCTCGACCCTGATGCTGTCATCATCGTTGAGATACTCGATCACGAACAACCAGAGCGCCCTGAGCAAGGCCTCGAAGGAGGCGACCACCGGCCGATTCGCCGATGTCGGCCTCGAGCTCGGCACCGCAACGGGGAGCGACGTCGGCCTGCGGGCCGACATGAGTTTCGCCGATCAACTCGTCGATACCAACGAGCTCGTCGCGGGACGCCTCGACGTGACTCAGAACCGGATCACCCAGCTCGGCACCACCGCCCAGGACTTCCTCAAGAACCTGATCGCTGCGCGCGATGCCGACAGCGGCGCGCGAATCATCCTGCCGAGCGCATCCGCCAATCTCCAGGACCTGATTGGCGCGCTCAACGTCTCCTACAACGGCTCATACCTGTTCGCCGGCCTCAACACGCAGAATGCGCCGGTCACGAATTACGCCACCGGCTCTGCCAGCAAGAATCAGGTCGATGCGGACTTCCTGGCCGCCTTCGGCGTCACGCAGTCCTCGGCGGGCGTGAACAGCATCACCCCGGCCCAGATGCAGACCTTCCTCAACACGAGCTTCGATGCGGAATTCGCCAGTCCGGCCTGGAACGCCAACTGGTCGTCCGCCACCGACCAGACATTGTCGAGCCGCATCTCCACGACCGAGATCGTCGACAGCTCAGTCAGCGCCAACCAACCCGGCTTCCGCAAGCTCGCCGAGGCCTACACCATGATGACCGATCTCGGAAACACGAGCCTGAGCAGGGATACGTTCCAGGTCGTCGTCGATAAGGCGATCAGCCTCGTCAGCGGTGCGATCAACGATCTCGCCGTGCTCGGGGGCAGCGTCGGCTCGACCCAGCAGCGGGTCATCGCCGCGACGGACAAGCTGAAGATCCAGCACGACATTCTCAACGAGCAGATCGTCAAGATGGAGCAGGTCGATCCGACCGAGGCCTCCGTTCGCGTCAATACCTTGCAGACCCAGATCCAGACGGCGCTCGCGCTCACCTCGCAGCTCCAGAAGATCAGCTTGATCAACTATCTCTGAGTCGGGCTCGCAAGCCTTGCTTCGTTATCCGGTCTCGTGCGCAGAGTGGTTCTGATGACTTTTGAAGCCTATGAAGCGGTCGTCGAAGACAGCGGCCACGAGGCGCGCGGGCGCGAGCGCCAGGCCCTCAGCCTCGGCATCGACCGCCTGGAGCGGATCCAGAAGGGTCGCTTCAGTATCGAAGAGCTGGTCCAGAGCCTGCTCTATGTGCGGCGACTGTGGACGATCTTCATCGAGGATCTCTCCCATCCGGACAACGGACTCCCCGACAAGCTGCGTGCCGACATCATCTCGATCGGGATATGGGTCGTGAAGGAAGCCGACCGTCTTCGTGAAGAGAAATCGAACGACGTGATGCAGCTCATCGAAATCAACCGCCTGATCCGAGACGCGCTGCAATGAGGATATCCCTGCGCGCCGGCGAGCGGATCTACGTCAACGGCGCGGTGCTGCGCGTGGACCGCAAGGTTTCCGTCGAGCTCGTCAACGACGTGATGTTCCTGCTCGAAGGCCAGGTCATGCAGGCGTCCGACGCCACCACGGCGATGCGCCAGCTCTATTTCATCGTGCAGCTCATGCTGATGAATCCGACGGATATCCGCGACGCATCCGCGCTCTACGGGCAGCACCATGCGGCTCTGTCTGCGGTGTGCGAGAACAAGCAGATGCTGGAGGGCCTCGCCGCGATCGACGAGCTGGTCGGGGCGAGCCGCTACTACGAGGCGCTCAAGCGGATCCGGGCGCTGTTCCCGGTCGAGCAGGCAATCCTGGCCGGCACGACGACCGAATTTCCATTCGAGGCTGCCTGACAGCGGAGAGACACATGAACGTCACCAGCGCGACCGACGCGACCAGCAGGACATCCAGCTCGACCCAATCCACCACCACGGCCAGCAACAGCGTCGACTACAACACCTTTCTTCAGCTTCTCGTCGCCGAGATGAAGAACCAGGATCCGACCAATCCGATGGATACCTCGCAATATATGAGCCAGTTCGCGCAGCTCTCCACCGTCGAGCAGGCCATGCAGACCAACACGAAGCTCGATGCGCTGCTGTCCTCGCAGGCGCTGTCGCAGGCCGACGGGCTGATCGGAAAGACCGTCAGCTTCACCGACTCGACCGGGGCGAGATTCACCGGCAAGGTCGCGTCGATCTCGATCAACAGCGACGGCTCCATCGCGACCCTCGAGGACGGGACGAAGGTCGCGGTCGGGCCCGGGCTCACGATCAGCTAGCATGAACGAGAGGGACGCCCTCGACATCGTCCAGGCGGCGATCTGGACCATCATCGTCGCCTCCGGGCCCGCCGTCGGCGCGGCGATGCTGGTCGGCACCATCATCGCGCTGATTCAGGCGCTCACGCAGGTCCAGGAAGTGACGCTGACCTTCGTGCCGAAGATCATCGTCATCCTCCTGGTTGTCGCCATCTCCGGCTCCTTCATCGGCGCGCATCTCTCCACCTTCACCGAGATGGTCTATTCCCGGATCGAGCACGGCTTCTGATCCGCAAAGCGTCCGGCCACCATCCCCGCGTAAGCTTTGCGCGGCAGATTGCAGGCCGGAATCTGCTGCCGGTGAACCATGGCCGATACGTTAGCTGCTAGCCTGCCGACCCCGCGACGACTGGGGGCGGACGCGTTCTTCGCGGGCGGAATCGTGGTCATGCTCACGATCCTGTTCCTGCCGATTCCACCGATCCTGATCGACCTCGGCCTCGCTGTCTCGATCGCGCTGTCGGCGCTGATCCTGATGGTCGCGCTGTGGATCCAACGGCCGCTCGACTTCTCGGCTTTCCCGACCGTGCTGCTGATCGCAACGATCCTGCGGCTCGCGCTCAACATCGCGACCACTCGCCTGATCCTGTCGCGCGGCGGGGAGGGGGAGCAGGCCGCCGGCTACGTCGTCGCCGGCTTCTCCAAATTCGTCATGGGCGGCGACTTCGTCATCGGCCTGATCATCTTCGCGATCCTGGTCACGGTGAATTTCGTCGTGATCACCAAGGGCGCGACCCGCATCGCCGAGGTCGGCGCCCGCTTCACCCTGGACGCCATCCCCGGCAAGCAGATGGCGATCGATGCCGACCTGTCCGCGGGCCTGATCGACGACAAGGAGGCACAGCGCCGGCGCCGTGAGCTCGAAGAGGAGAGCGCGTTCTTCGGAGCGATGGACGGTGCCTCGAAATTCGTGCGCGGCGACGCCATCGCCGGCCTGATCATCACCGCGATCAACATTTTCGGCGGCATCGTCATCGGCGTCACCCACCATGGGCTGACGCTGGCGCGCGCCGCCGACGTCTACACGAAACTCTCCGTCGGCGATGGACTGGTCTCGCAGATGCCGGCACTGATCGTGTCCCTCTCGGCGGGCCTCCTGGTCTCCAAGGGCGGCACCAGAGGCTCGGCGGAGCAGGCCGTGCTCCGCCAGCTCGGTGGCTATCCGCGCGCCGTATCGGCGGCGGCGCTGATGATGTTCGTGCTTGCGCTGATGCCGGGACTGCCGATGGCGCCGTTCGTGCTGCTCGGCGGTGTCATGGCCTTCGTCGGCTACTCGCTGCCGAAACGGCAGGCGGAGGCGAAGCAGAAGGAGGAGGCGCGCAAGGCTGACGAGCGGGCGCAGACAGAGGCCAAGGAATCCGTGAAGGAGCAGCTCAAGACTGCGGAGATTGAGCTGCAACTCGGCGGCCAGCTCGCCGTTCACCTGCTGGGCTCGCGCAACGAGCTCGCCCATCGCGTCAGCAAGATCCGCAAGAAGTTTGCCAAACAGTACGGCTTCGTGATCCCCGAGATCAAGCTCTCCGACAACCTCTCGATCGATCCCAAGGGCTATCAGATCCGGATCCACGACACCCGTGTCGCCCATGGCGAGCTGCGGCTCGGCGAGGTGATGGTGCTCGTCGACAAGGACGGCAAGCCCGACGTGCCCGGCGACGAGGTGATCGAACCGGCCTTCGGGATGAAGGCGCTGTGGGTGACCGAAGCCTTCACCGAGGAGGTCAAGCGGCAGGGCTGCAGGCCGGTCGACAATCTCTCGGTGCTGCTGACGCATCTGAGCGAGGTGATCAGGGCGAACCTGGCCCAGCTCCTGTCCTACAAGGACATGAGAGGACTGCTCGACCGGCTGGATCCGGAATACAAGCGCCTGGTCGATGATCTCTGTCCGTCGCAGATCTCCTATTCGGGCCTGCTCGCGATCCTGAAGATCCTGCTCGGCGAGCGGGTCTCGATTCGCAATCTTCATCTCATCCTGGAGGCGATCGCCGAAATCGCGCCCCACGTGCGGCGCTCGGAGCAGGTCGCCGAGCACGTGCGGATGCGTCTCGCCCAGCAGATCTGCGGCGATCTCTCCGACAACGGCGTGCTCAATGTCGTGCGCCTCGGCAATCGCTGGGACCTCGCGTTCCATCAGAGCCTGAAGCGCGACGCCAAGGGCGACGTCGTCGAGTTCGATGCCGATCCGCGCCTGATCGAGCAGTTCGCGACCGAAGCCAGCGCCGCAGTCCGGAAGTTCACGGAGAACGGCACCAGCGTCGTGCTCGCGGTGACTCCTGAGGCGCGCCCCTATGTCCGTATGATCCTGGAAAGGGTGTTTCCGACCCTGCCGATCCTGTCGCATGTCGAAGTCGCGCGCAGCGCCGAGATCAGGCCGCTCGGAGCCGTGTCGTGATCGGCGGTCTCACCGACAGCGTGCTCGTGACCTTCATCGTGTTCTGCCGCATCGGCGCCTGCCTGATGCTGGTGCCCGGCTATTCCAGCGTCAACGTTCCGGCCCAGGTTCGCCTGTTCGTCGCGCTCGTCACCACGTTTGCGCTGACGCCGATCCTGATCGCGGTCCTGAAGCCGCTGTTGGAAAATGCGCCGCCGCTGACCCTTGCGCTCCTGATCTGCTCCGAGCTCGTGATCGGCAGCGTCATCGGGCTCGGCGGGCGCGTGTTCTTTCTGGCGCTGCAAACCATGGCCACCGTGATGGCGAGCGCGATCGGGCTCAGCAACATCCCGGGCACACCGGTCGCCGACACCGATCCGGCGCCGGCTCTTGTGCCGCTGATCATGGCCGCCGTCACCACGCTGTTCTTCATGACTGACCAGCACTGGCAGGTGCTGCGCGGGTTGATGAACTCCTACGACGTCTGGCATCCCGGCGACCGGCTCGGCGGCAGCATGGCGCTGGATCAGCTCGCCAGCCGCCTATCGGAAGCGTTCGTGCTGACGCTCAGGATCACCAGCCCCTTCATCGTCTATTCCGTCATCGTCAATCTGTCGGTCGGCCTCATCAACAAGCTGACGCCGGCGATTCCCGTCTATTTCATCTCGGTGCCCTTCGTGCTGTTCGGTGGCTTTCTGCTGCTCTACCTCACCAGCGACGAGCTGCTGACACAGTTCATGCTCGGCGTCTCGTCCTGGCTGGCGGAATGATCGGCCATGACGTCGCGCGCGGAAAAACTCGGTCGCATGGTCTCGCTGGTCAAGCTTCAGCTCCGGCTGGCCGAATGGCGGCTCGCGCAGATTCGGCAGCAGGAGAAGAGCATGCAGGACGAGCAGGCCTGGCTGGTCGCGGCGCTCAATCGTGCGGAGCTGCCGGCGGGGTCATCGAGCGAGTCGATCGCGCGGCGCCTGACGAATACGAGCATTGGCGCTCGCGCCGTACAGGCGCAGGCCTCGCGCCAGCTCGATCAGGTCCGGTCCGAGAGCCGGCGTGTCAAGCAGCTCGAGCAGGTCGCGAGGGCGGCGCTCGCGGACAAGCGTCGCGAGACCGAGAAGCGCTCGCTCGAGGACATGGCCGGCACACGCCCCGCCGCGCCTGATTGGACGTCCATGCCAACCAGCCGGATTCGAACATGATCGTGACAGCGACACCCGACCTCGTGCTCGACGTCCTGGAGGCAGCCGATCCCGTGACGCAGCGCTCTGCGACTGCGAAGCTGGACGCTCTGAAATCGTCAAATGTCGACTTTGCCGCCACGATGGAAGCCGAGGTCGGCAAGGCTGCGGCCGGCGGGCAAGCGGCGGCAAAGGCGACGGAAGTGCAGACGCCGAATGCCGCGCCGGTACAGGTAATCAAGGCGCCGGCGTCGGGCGACGTGTATCGCAAGTTCGAGGCCTTCATCCTCCAGACCTTCGTCGAGACGATGCTGCCGAAGGACTCGGAGGAGGTATTCGGCAAGGGAACCGCCGGCAGCGTCTGGAAGTCGATGCTGGCGGAGCAGCTCGGCAATCAGCTCGCGGCGGGCAAGGGGATCGGCATTGCCAAGCAGCTCGCCGCTGCGCACCCGGCGGTTCGCGACGAGGTGGGCAAGGCCGGATGACGGATTTTGGAACGGGTGACGACAGTCGAGGGGTGGACTTCTCATGCAGGCAGATGACGGCGCGACGGAACTGATGGAATCGCTGGCGGCACAGGCCGAGGCTATGGCCGACGCGGTGGCTGACGAGGCCTTGCTGCCCGTGCATGTGCCGAATGCCGGCGGCGAGGTAGCGGTCAGCGCGGCCGATGCCGTGAAGTCGGATCAGGTCAGCGGCCTCTTGGCGGCGATCCGGCGCCTCGAGAGCATCGTGGAGGAGGAGACGGTTGCACTCGCCGCAGGAAAGAAGGTCGACTTCGACGACTTCAGCACACGCAAGAGCCGGAGCATGCTGGAGTTCGTCCGCCTGATGCGGGCGCGGATTCCTCCCGGCGGCGAGGCCGAGATCACCGAGGAGATTCAGCGGCTGCGCCAGAAGCTCGAGCGAAATCGTGCGTTGCTCGAGATGCACTACGACGCAGTGCGGGAAGTCGCGACCATCATCATCAAGGCGATCAGGGATTCCGAGTCGGACGGCACCTATAGCGGTCGCGCAGCGCAGGACCGCAAATGATCAGGCTGGTGCTGGCCGGACTTTGGGTGTGCATCCTCACTGCGGGCACGAGCTATGCCGTGGCCTACTGGAAGGAGAACGGCAGCCTGTTGTCCGCCAAGGACGAATATCTCGACGGGCTGCAATACCAGAAGACGAGGGCGCTGAGCGTGCCCATGGTCGAGAATGGCGGCGTGCAGGGCTACATCGTCGCACGGTTCGTCTACACCGTGGAGGCGCGGACCATGCACCAGCTCACCGTTCCGCCCGAGCCGTTCGTCGTGGACGAGGCTTTTCGCAGGATCTATGCGGACGACCGCCTGGATTTCAGGAAGCTCGCCCGCTACGACCTGTCCGTTCTCACGGCCGCGATCAAGCAGCGCGTCAATGAGCGCATGCAGGCCGACGTCGTCCAGGACGTCCTGGTCGACGATTTCAACTACGTCTCGAAGGACGAATTCCAGCAGAAGCCGTGACGTGACGCCTCGGCCGAGACGTGCCGGCATCGCGTCCAGGCTGTAGCTTAAAGTGCATCGGCCTCTGCGGCTGTCTTGCCGCAGAGGCCGGTGTCGCTGTCGTGTCGATGCCTTGCGGCGTCAGTTTCCGGCCGGATACGCCGCCGGAGCGGCGTGCGCCCTGTTGAGCAGGATACCGACCTCGCCCAGCTCCTGCATCGGCTCGTCCATCGCCTCGCTGGCTGGAATGTTGAGCCGATATCCGACGTAACGCCGCGCCACGATCGCGTCGAAGCCGAGGCGGTCACGGAGCTTCTTGCGCAGCTTGCTGACATGGCTCTCGATCACGCTCTCGTCGAACGTGGACTCGAAGATGCCATAGACCGCGTTGAAGATCTGCGTCTTGGTGATCCATTTTCCGTGATTGCCGACCATGTATTCGAGGATACGCAACTCGCGGCGTGGCAGGGTGAGGGCGCGGCCGGCGATCTCCGGATCGCGCCCGTTGAAGAAGACCTGGATCCTGGTCTCGCACGGCCTCGGCAGGTCGCCCGCCCGGCGGCGCGCGATCGCGGCCGTCCGGGCGAGTATTTCGCGTAGATGGATCGGCACGTGGACGACGTCGTCCACGCCCGCCTCGAACAGCTCCAGCGTGTTCTTGAGCATTTTCTGGCCGCTCACGGCGATGATGGGAGCTGCGGATCGTTTGCGCACCGCCCGAGGCAGACTTCCGCGAGCATCGGAATCTCCCAGAAGGAACGCGTCGACCGCTGCGAGATCCGCGTCGCTCGCGGATTGCAGCCAGTCCCAGAATTCCCCGCAGGAGAAGCCGATCGACGATACGCCTTCACGAACGAGCCCTCCTACGTAGCTGTTCGTGACGCTCTCGCGGTCATCAACGATAATATACATCAGTCTTTCGCCCCTGTTTCGCACTTGTTGCGGCCGGTTGCTTTTTTGTGATGCGCCGGCTCGGCAACCATGCTGTTTGACGACATTCCTTCCCGCGAACCGTTGTTCTGGTTGAGATATTCGCGGGCAGCCTTACGCATTCAGCGCCTGCGCCTGCAGGCCTGCTACTTCGACTCGATACTGAACGCTACGACGTTGGGCTCGGCGGGTGCCTGAGGGATCACCTCGCGGAGCGGATTGAGAAAGCGACCTAGTACAGTTGCGCCAAGTTGCTCATCGCGTCCGAACACCACTGAACTGTGTCGATCTCCTCGCCAGTTGGCGAGAATCACTTGACTAGGACCGTAACAATTGCCGATTCCCGATCAAGCGCGCGGAACAAAGCTGTTGGTACGCGGCCTTGATGCTGTTGGTTTGTTTCGAGTTGTTTCTTGCTATATACAAACGTATCAGTTGATTTGAATTTCGAACTATATTTTTCCTAAGGCAGTTCTAAATTTCCGTAGCCCTGTAGAATTACAGGCCTTTTGGGTAGTGTTGCGGGGTGGGTACATTGAGGGGCTTTCAACCCCGGATTGACTCCTACTGACGTGCATTCGCTTGCGACAACCCGACTCACATTTGGCAACGCGACTCCAGCTTGGCGAAATCTTGGCGAGTGTGTGGCTTTCGAGTCGCACTCTCGCCTCGTGCATGACGCATTGGACTCAATCGACGTCGCATCTTGCGTGACGGAAGATTTTTCCGTGCGCACGTTTCAGGCAAGCTTCGGCAATTAGCTTCGTTCGGAGTGTCGAACCGAACGGAGCATTTTCATATGTTGTCCGATGGCAAAGCTCGTCCCAACGAGACCGCGGATATCTCCGCCGCCGCCAAGCCGGCGCCGGAGACGCGCAATGCAAAGGACAATGCAGCGCGTGCAGCCAAGCCGGCCGCGGGCACAAGGCCCGCGTCCGCGACGGCAAACGATGAAGCTCTGGCGAAAGAGGCGCTCGAGGGCCTCAAGCGTATTCGCGCCAAGGCGCGGCTCGACAAGATGGCGATACCCAAGCCCGCGCCGGCCGTCGTCCGCCCGGCCATGATCGTGGCCAAGCCGCCGCCCCCCCGTCCGACCTGGGTCGCGCCGCTCGCAACATTGGCAGCGGCTGTCGGCCTCGTGGTCTGCGGCTGCACCGGCGTGATCGCCTATCTCACCACCCAACCGGTCCAGACCAATGCCGCAGCCAACGCCGAGATCAGGAACTTGCGTGAGACGGTCGCGCAGTTGCGCAAGCAGGTGTCCGGCGTGTCCGAAAACCTCGATGGCTTGCGCACCGCAGTCGATCTCTCCAGCAAGGCGACCAATGACCGCTTCGGCCGGTTTGCGGAGAATCTGGATCGCATCGAGCGGGTGAGTTCGTCCTCGACGGCAAAGCTCGACAAGCTCGCGCAGGCGCAGGCTCAGGCGCCGGCGATGGCACAGTCGCAGCCCTCGGCACAGCCAACGCCGATGATGGCTTCGCTCGCTGCGCCCGAGGTCACGGGGTCGGTGTCGCCGTCCGAACGTACATCGGTCGTTCGCAAGCCGGTCAAGGGCTGGTCGGTTCGTCAAGCCTATGAGGGAATTGCGATCCTGCAAGGACCGAACGGAGTCGTCGAGGCGGTGCTGGGCCAGCAAGTGCCGGGCCTCGGCCGCATCGAGGAGATCAGAAACGAGAACGGACGCCTGGTCGTCGAGGCCAGCGGAGGTGTCGTCTACTCCTCGCGCAAGGGAACGCCGTGATCGCGGCAGCCTTCTATTGGCGGTGATGCTCGAAGCTGGTGCATAGCAAATCGATCTCGGCTTCGGTGATCGCTGCGCGAAACAGGCGGCAGGTGAACTCGACGGTCGTCTTGCTGTCGCTGGCCGTGCGATCTTCCCGGAGGAAGATGCAGCGCTTGCAGACATCGGTGTGGTGCCGCTGCTCGGCCGCGTCCGACTGATCAAGCACGTGCCGTAACGCGTCGCGAAAGCGGATCTTGCCGTCGTCGTCGAGAACGGTAATCGCATCGACGAGAACGTTGACGGGATCGCGCACCAGGAACTTCTTACCCTGCTGCGTGACGCTCAGCATCACCGAGCGCTTGTCCTTGGCGGAGCGCTTCCGTTCCAGATATCCGAGCCGCTCGAGCTCGCCGATGATGAACGAGGCGGTGCCGCGCGTGGTGCCGACGTAGCTTGCCAGCGCCGAGGGCGTCCTGGAGAACCGGTTGGCGCGGGAGAGGAAGCGCAGTGCCATCCACTCGCGATCGCGCAAGCCATGCTTGGTCCCTTCGAACCACAGGATCCGCGCGACCTGCTCCAGCAATTCGATCGACTCGCGTGCTAAATTCATTTCCATTCCAAGTCGGATAAAGCTTTATTCAATTGAGCCATTGGTAGCGCAATCCGGGTGGGTCAGAATGAAGCTCTCGAGCGATCAGTCGGCTCAAAGCAAGAAGGGACTTGCCGCGCGTGACGCCTCTCCGTTCTGGAGATGGAACTTTCGCGAGTGGAACTAGAGCGTCACGAAGAAAGTTCGGGTAAATCGCGCGGCTCAAGTCTTCTGAAAATTTCAGTCAAATGGGCGGCGCTCGCGCGCGAATTTGCAGCACCTTGAGGACCAGTTCGCGATGCTGAGGCGATATGATGTGTCTCCGTCGCCACCGAACGACCCATTTGTTGCCATGGAAGCCCTCGAACGGTGCGACGGCGTCGAAGGTGTCCAGGGCGCGAAGGCGCGAACGGCGGCAATAGAACCGCTCTTCTCGGTTAATGGATATTGCGATGCAGCGCGGAGAGACGGTTAAATCGGAGCGGCGATCAGAGCCAGGGAATGAGAAATTGTCGTCTGCAATCGTGCAAGCCGAACCGGTCAGCGTCAGACACGCCGCATTGGCCGCCACCGTCGGCAACATGCTCGAGTTCTACGACTTCATCACCTACAGCTTCTTCGCGATCCAGATCGGCCACACCTTCTTCCCGACCCAGAGCGAGTACGGCAGCCTGATGCTGTCGCTGGCAACCTTCGGCGCGGGCTTCGTCACGCGGCCGATCGGCGGAATCGTGCTCGGCATTTATTCCGACCGGATCGGCCGGCGGCCCGCGATGCTCCTGAGTTTTGCTTTGATGGGCGGGGCGATCCTGACCATCTCGCTGACCCCCTCCTACAATACAGTGGGCCTTGCGGCGCCGATCATCGTGATTGCAGCGCGCATGACGCAGGGGTTTGCCCTCGGCGGCGAGGTCGGGCCGACCACCGCCTATCTCATTGAGATCGCGCCGCCGGAGCATCGGGCGCTGGTGGTGGCTTGGCAGCCGGCCAGCCAGGAGATTGCCGCGACCGCGGGCGCCCTGGTCGGCGTCGTCCTCAGCAAGACGATGGCGCCGGAGATGCTGGATTCCTACGGCTGGCGGGTGGCGTTCCTGATCGGCGCGATTTGCCTGCCGTTCGGGTTCTGGATGCGCCGGACGCTGCCGGAGACGATCCAGCAAGGCGAGGCCGCCGTCGGCAGCCACGAGCACACGAACCACCTCTCGCTCGCCCGCCGTTACATCGGCGTCATCGTGCTTGCGTTGATGATCTTGGCGAGCGGCACGATCTCGACCTACGTCACGCAGTACATGACGACTTACGCGCAGAACACGTTGCATGTGACGCCCACATTGGCCTTCGCCGTATCCCTCGTCAGCAACGGTCTTCAATTCGTGGGTGCGCTCTTCGGCGGCTGGCTCGCGGATCGCCTGGGCCGCAAGCCGATCATGGTCTGGCCGCAACTTGCTACGCTTGCGCTGACCTATCCGACCTTCCTGTGGATCGTCCATGCGCCCGGCGCGCTATCGCTTCTGGTCGGCTTCGGCGTGCTCTCGATCATCGGTGCGCTGCCATTCACCGCGTTCTACGCAACATTCACCGAGGCGCTGCCCCAGAGGATCCGCGGCGGCGTGTTCGCCACCGTCTATGCGGTTGCGATCGCGAGCTTCGGCGGCACCGCGCAGCTCGTCGTCACCTGGCTCCTTCACGTCACCGGCAATCCGTTGGCGCCGGCCTGGTACCTCCTGCTCGCGGCGGTCGTCGGACTTGTCGCGATGAGCCTGATGCCGGAGACCGCGCCGGTGAAACAAGGGCAGGCTCTGGCCCGAAGGCGTGCGCTCGCAGGCTGGTGATTTGCGTTTCGCCGGCAATTATTGACGAATGCGTCGCCTTCAGGATTAGGACAAAGCAAGGCGCCGGGGCGCCCGCTCACTTCACCATCGCGCCATAGACGATGTCCTGGACCTGCTCGCGGTAATACTTCCGCAGCTCGCCGGGCGCCGCGGTCCCGACCACCACCACGAGACGTTCCTTTGGATCGCAGAAGAACTGCGTGCCGTAGGCGCCATTCCAGGTGAACTCGCCGGGATTGCCGGGGACCGACGACAGGCCTTCGCTGGTGCGGACCGCAACCGCGAGGCCGAAGCCGAAGCCGGCGCGATGCGGCTCGACATTGGCCACGTTGTTCTTGATCTCGGGGCCGAGGTGGTTGCTGGTCATGTGATGCACGGTCTTGGGTCCGAGAATGCGCTGGCCGTCGAGCTCGCCGCCGTTGAGCAGCATCTGCCCGAAGCGCACGTAGTCGCCGATCGTCGCAAAGGAACAGGCGCCGCCGCAGTCGAATTTGGTCGGCTCATCCAGCAGCTTGATGGCCTGTGGCTTGCCCGTCAGCGGATCGTTGGAAAAGGGGCGCGCGAGGCGCTGGCGCTGCGCCTCGGTCGGATGGAATGTTGCATCCTTCATGCCGAGCGGCTGCCAGATATTGGCGGCGAGATAGTCACCGAGCTTCTGCTCGCTTACCTTCTCGATCACGGCGCCGAGCACGTCGATCGAGAAGCCGTACTCGAACTCGGTCGACGGTTGGTGCGCCAGCGGCAGCTTGGTGATGCGTTCGATGAAGGCCAGCGTGTCACCTTCCAGCGCCGGTGCGACGCCCTCGGGATATTGCCGCGCCACCGGGCTCGAGCTGTCCGGGCGGCCGCCATACATCAGGCCGGAAGTGTGGCGATAGAGATCGTGGATGAAGATCGGCGAGGCCTGCGGCTCGAGCTTGAGCGAGCCGTCTCCCTGCATCACGCCGACCTTCATGTCGGCAAAGCCCGGATAATAATCTGCAAGCTTGGCCTGGAGCGGCAGCCGGCCTTGCTCCATCAGCGTCAAGCCCGCCACCGCGGCCATCGGCTTGGTCATCGATGCCAGTGCGAACATCGCATCAACAGGCATCGGCGTGTCCTTGGCCGGATCGAGCATGCCGTAAGCCTTGTAGTGGACGAGCTTACCGTCGCGTGCGATCGCGACCACTGCGCCGGGCACGCCCTTGGCGGCGATCTCGCGCGCGAAGAAATCATCGAGCCGGGCGAGGCCTTGCTTCGAGAATCCGACCTCGTCGGGATTTGCCTCGGGCAGTGGTGCGGCGCTGGCCGCGTTGAATGTGATGACGGCAGCCGCCGCCGCGATCATGGCGATCGTCTTCTTCATTGAATCCTCCCAAGGCGGGCTCGTTATACGATAGATGGCCGCTGAGCCCTCAGGATCGCGTCTGCGTCGGATTGAAGTCAACTGCGGGGAAAGCGGAGCAGGGGCGCGCGTTTTCGATGTAGCGGAACCCGCGTCCTAGCGTCCTTCGCCTGCGGCCCACAGCGCATCGAGACCTTGCCGATAATTCGGGAAGGCCAGCGCAACGCCGAGCTCGCGCTTCACCTTCGCATTGGAGACGCGAGCGTTGCCGGCATAGAAGCTGCGTGCCATCTCCGACATCGCGGCGGTCTCGAAGGCTTCCTCCGCCGGCGGCGGAACGCCCATCAGCTTCGCCGCATAGGCGATCACGTCCTGCGGCGGGGCGGGCTCATCGTCGCAGACATTCCACGTGCCGCCACCCTGGTGATGAACCGCGGCCATGATCGCGCTGGCGATATCGTCGACGTGAATCCGGTTGAAGACCTGCCCCGGCTTGACGACGCGGCGGGCGGATCCCGCCCGCAGCGTCGCCAGCGCGTTGCGGCCGGGGCCGTAGATTCCGGCAAGCCGCAGGATGGCGGCTTCGCCGCGTGTCGCGTCCACCCAAGCCTGTTCGGCGGCCACTCGCATCCGCGTGCGCTCGAGGCCGGCCCGCGCGGGGGTGCTCTCGTCGACCCATGCGCCGCCATGATCGCCGTACACGCCCACGGTGGAAAGATAGATCGTCGTCCGGCCACGGCGCGCCGCGAGCGCATCTCCGAAGGCCGCGATCACGGGATCGCCGGCGCGATCAGGCGGAATCGATGCAAGCAGGATATCGGCGTTGCGCAACCGCTCGATCAGATCGCGATCGTTGCGCAGGAACGGATGGAGCTCGATGCCGGGAAGGCTCTCCTGCTTCGCAGGATCGCGCACCGTGGCGGTGATGTGCGAGAACGCGCCGCCGCATCTGCGGATAAAGCGCCGGGCACTATAGCCAAGGCCAAAGATGAAGAGCCGCATGCGTCTCCTTGCCAAATCGCCGGCGAGCCCGACCGGGCTGCCGCGCGCAGCCGCTCATAAGAGATTTTTGGGTCCGGCAAAAGATATTGCAATTTTACTCGTCTGCCAGTGCCGGCCATGCTCGAAATCCGTTGGACCCCGATCGACCGGGAGCATTCGTTGGAAAGGATCTTGCTGCAGACCTCGATCATGCCGGACCAGGCGCCCGCCGCGGCGCTGGTCCGGCGCGCCGCCGCGCTGATCTTCGATGTCGACGGCACCCTCGCGGAGACGGAGGAGCTGCACCGGCAGGCCTTCAACGAAGCCTTTGTCCGTTGCGGGCTCGACTGGCATTGGGACCGCACCATCTACAAGAATCTGTTGCGGGTGACGGGCGGCAAGGAACGCATCCGTGCCCATGACGTGGTGCAGGGCAGCCTGCCGCCATTGTCGGATGAAGACATCGCAAAGCTTCATGGCGTCAAGACCGCACAGTATGCCGAACTGGTCGAAACGGGCTCCTGTCCGCTGCGCCCCGGCGTTGCGGCGCTGCTTGCCGCGGCGAGGGCACGCGGCCAGCGGCTCGCGATCGCGACCACAACCTCGCGCGGCAATATCGATGCGCTGCTGTCGCGGGCGCTGGGCAACGGCTGGGCTGCGGACTTCGACGCGATCGTCGCCGGCGACGATGTCCGCTACAAGAAGCCCGCGCCGGACGTGTATCTGGAGATACTGGCGCGGCTGCGGCTCAAGGCGCCCGATTGTGTCGCCATCGAGGATTCCGCCAATGGCCTGATTGCGGCCTCTCGCGCGTGCATTCCCGTCCTGATCACACGCAGCATGTACTTCCGGGACGACGACTTTACCGGCGCGCACCTGGTGCTGGACGATTTGTCGGAGCTGGAACGTCCAGGCTGAAGCTGCGTGTGCGATTGCGCTTCAGTGAAACCGCCGGCTCGGGCCCGGTGCATCCTCATGGGACTGCTCAACGATCTGCGCGATCGGGCTCGATTGGTGGTGAACGAGACGCCAGCCGTCGGCGACGCGCTTGAAATGGTTGGTCGCCGCAAGCGCCGTGCCGTCGACGATCTCGATGCAGAGCACGCGCGCACTGTCGCCGTCGACGATCGCCCGCGGTTCGGCGCAGACGATCTGCGGCCGCTCCGGGTTCTGCAGGATGTCGCGCCAGCTCCCGATCACGGTGGCCCGCCCGACGATCGCCGGCCAGCCGGGATGGATACAGGAAATGGTGTCGTCGTCCGCCCACATCCGCTCCATGCCCGCGACGTCGCCGGTCGCGAAGGCGGCGTAGAAGGCTGCGTTGGCGGCAATGACCTTGCTGTCTTTCGTCATGCCTCCGGGGTGAGCCAATGTCGCGGAAAAATCAAGCGCGACTTCTGCTGATTTGACCGCAGTGCAGCATCGGCGTGGCGGCGGCGCGAATGGCCGTCACGTGGCGATGTGCGTCTCCACCGCGCGCCGTGCGCCCTCTGCATAGAGCCGGTCGAGCGCGGTGGTCACGGCCTCGCACAGGCGCGGATCGTTGCCCAAGGGGCCGAACACTTTTCCGACGCCGAGCAGCGCCGGCGCGAGCCGCTCTGCGACGGGACCTGCCTCGCGCGCGAGCGCCGCAAGCTCACCGGCCAAGGGATCGCGTACGTCGATCGCACGGCCCTGTTCATCGATCGCCGTGACATAGCGCATCCAGCCGGCAACGGCGAGTGCGTGCGTCTCGATCGGCAGGTTCTTGCCCAGGCGATCCTGCATTGCGCCGAGCAGCCGTTGCGGAAGCTTCTGCGAGCCGTCCATCGCGATCTGCCAGGTGCGGTGATGCAGTGCCGGGTTGGCGAAGCGCCTCAGCAGCGAGGCGCGGTAGGCGGCAAGATCGGTGCCGGCGGGCATCGTCAACGTCACCGCGGCCTCTTCCATCACTTGCGCGGCGAGACGCGCGAAGTGCGGCTCGGTCATGGTGTCGGCGATGGTTTCATAGCCTGCGAGATAGCCGAGATAGGCGAGCGCCGAATGGCTGGCATTGAGCAGCCGCAGCTTCATCAGCTCGAACGGCTTGACATCAGTGACGAGCTCGACGCCCGCGGCAGCGAAATCGGGCCGGCCCGCGGAGAAGCGATCCTCGACGACCCATTGCGTGAACGGCTCGGTCATCACCGGCCAAGCGTCGCGCATGCCGAGCGCAGCGGAGACGGCCTCGCGATCGGCAGCAGTCGTCTCCGGCACGATGCGGTCGACCATGGTCGAGGGGAAGGCGACGGTATCAGCGATCCATTTGCTGAGGTCCTTCGACCGCAGCGCCGCGAACTGCGTCACGATCCGCTTCACGGTGTGACCGTTGGCAGCGAGGTTGTCGCAGCATAGCACGGTGAAGGGCGAGAGGCCTTGCGCGCGGCGCCGCGCAAGCGCCGCGACGATGAAGCCCGGTGCCGAGCGCGGCGCGTCGGGATTGTTCAGGTCGTGCACAACGTCCGGATGCCGCTCGTCGAGATCGCCGGTCTGCGGCGTATGGCAATAACCCTTCTCGGTGACCGTCAGCGAGACGATGCGGATGGCGGGATCCGCCATCCTGTCGACGAGCCGGGCCGGGTTCTCGCGGGCGACGACGCTATCGAGCAGCGCGCCGATGACGCGATGCTCGGGGCCTTCGGCTGCACGAATTGCGACCGTATAGAGATGATCCTGTGGGGCGAGCGCATCGCGCGTGTCAGGACTGCGCAGGCTCGCGCCGACGATGCCCCAGGCGGTGGCGCCGTCGGCAAGACAGTCGTCGATGACGACGGCCTGATGGGCGCGATGAAACGCGCCTAAACCGAGATGTACGATGCCGGGGATGACGCGCGAACTGTCATAGGCCGGACGGCGGATGGCCGGCGGCAGCCGGTCGAGATTGGCGCGGCCGAGCAGCATGATCGTCTCCCCCTTGCTTTGCCCGTGCTTGACATGGCGCCCGTCCTCGGTCAATGCTCCGGTCAATTGGTAAGACCAATTTTCCAAAATTGGCGGGCCGCCGGACGCGAGCTGTCCGGCGCGACCCTTTCGGGGAGGCCAGCGTGCCGCTGGAAGCTGTGGAGGCGAGACGGCTCTATCGCCAGGTCGCCGATCAATTGCGAAGCTTGATCGACAGCGGTGAATACGCGGTCGGCAGCCGCTTGCCGACCGAGCGCGAGCTCGCCGAGCAGCTCAAGGTGTCGCGGCCGACGGTGCGCGAAGCCCTGATCGCGCTCGAGGTCGAAGGCCGCGTTCGCATCCGCGTTGGTTCAGGCATCTACGTCATCGAGCCTGCGGGGCCGGGCGCTCCCGTGGCTGCGGCTGCAGTCATCGAGGGGCCGTTCGAACTGTTGCGCGCCCGTGAATTCCTCGAAGGCGCGATCGCCGAGCAGGCGGCGCGGATGGCGACGAAGGACGACCTCGCGCGCATCGACGCCTCGCTCCTCGCGATGGAAAACGTCGAGCATCCCGGCGAAGCCTCGATGGTCCATGACCGGGCCTTCCACGTCGCGATCGCCGGAAGTCTGGGCAACGCCGTTCTGGTGCGTGTGGTCGGCGAGCTGTTCGACCAGCGCCTCAACCCCTATTTCGCGAAGCTTGCGCATTATTTCGAGAACCCGCGCACCTGGCGCGTTGCGCTCGACGAGCATCGTGCGGTGCGCGACGCCATCGCGGCGCGTGATCCGGGCGCAGCGCGCGATGCGATGCGCAATCATCTCGCCCGCTCGCAGGAGCGGTTCGCACAGAATTTCGGCGTCGAGATTGCGGCGGCGACGTCCGGCCAGAGCCGGACGGCACACCCTGCCGCCAAGCCGGCAAGATCAAAACGACGGCCGAAAAAGCAGGCCGCGCGCAGCGGCGTGCGGCGGCGATGGCGTTGAGCGGCCCGCTTTGGGCCGGGTGATCAAAAACAGACTTGAGCGATGGAGGAAAAATCGATGTTCAGGAAAATGACGGCGATGCTGGCGGTCTTGATCGCCGCTATGCTTGCCACTACGGCTGCCGGGACGGCGCAGACCAAGCTGAAATGGGCCCATGTCTACGAGACCTCGGAGCCGTTCCACACCGCCTCGGTCTGGGCCGCGCAGGAGATCGGCAAGCGCACTAACGGGCGCTACCAGGTCGACGTCTATCCGGCGTCCCAGCTTGGCAAGGAGGCCGACATCAATCAGGGCCTCTCGCTCGGCTCGGTCGACATCATCATCTCTGGCTCGAGCTTCGCGGCGAAGAGCTTCCCGCCGATCGGCGTGACCTATTACCCCTACACCTTCCGCGACGCCGATCATCTGCTCGCCTACACCAAGAGCGACATCTTCAAGGAGCTCGCCAAGGGCTACGAGGACAAGAGCGGCCACCACATCATCGCGGTCACCTATTACGGCGTGCGCCAGACCTCGTCGAACAAGCCGATCAAGACCTGTGCCGACCTGAAGGGCCTCAAGATGCGCGTGCCCGATGTGCCCGCCTATCTCGCGATGCCGCGTGCTTGCGGCGCCAACACCGCACCCATCGCCTTCGCGGAAGTTTATCTCGCGCTCCAAAACGGCACCGTCGAGGCGCAGGAAAATCCGCTGACCACGATCGAGGCCAAGAAGTTCTACGAGGTGCAGAAGCACATCGTGCTGACCGGCCATATCGTCGACCATCTCAACACCGTGGTCTCCGGCAATCTCTGGAAGAAGCTCAGCGACGAGGACAAGAAGATCTTCACCGATGTCGCCCAGGAAGCCGCCGCCAAGGCGACCGAGGAGATCAAGCAGAAGGAAGCCCAGCTCATCGGCTTCTTCAAGGAGAAGGGCCTGACCGTGACCGAGGTCGACAAGAACGAGTTCCGCGACATCGTCATGAAGAACGTCCCGTTCGAGACCTTCGGCTATCGCAAGGCCGATTGGGAGCGGATTCAGGCGGTGAAATAGCCGACGGTCGTTCCGGGGCTCGCGAAGCGAGAATCCGGACTCTCGAGATTCCGGGTTCGACGCTCACGCGTCGCCCGGAATGACGTGCAGTTCTTAGGGGAGTAACCACATGTCGACCGCCGAAATGCACCGGCAGATCACCGCGGACGAGATCGCCCATACGTTCGAGGAAGAGGCGACGCCGAAGGTCGATCTCGGCATCTATGCCTTCGAGGACTGGCTGGCGCTTGCGATCTTCTGGGTGATGGCGCTCGCCGTCTTCCTCCAGTTCTTCACCCGCTACGTGCTCAACGACAGCTACGCCTGGACCGAGGAGATCGCGACCTATTGCCTGATTGGAGTGGTGTTCGTCGGCTCGTCGATGTGTGTGCGGCTGTCGCGGCACATCCAGGTCGATCTGGTGTATCGCTATCTGCCGCACGTGATGGCGCGCGCGCTGTCGACGGTGATCGACCTGATCCGGATCGCCTTCTTTGCCTACGCTACCCGGCTGGTCTGGATCTACATCCAGGTGATCGGCGACGAGCCGATGACGACGATCAATTTTCCCAAGAACTACGTCTACTACGCCGCGCTGCTCGGCTTCGCACTGATGTGCACGCGTTCGGTACAGGTAGCCATCGAGAACTGGCGGCAAGGCTATTCGATCCTCGAACGCCCGGGCGCCTACGACGGAACGGAGGGCTGACATGCTGCTGTTGCTTGGGGGCTTTCTCATCCTGATGCTGCTCGGCCTGCCCGTGGCGCTCGCCATGGCGACCTCATCGCTGCTCTATATTCTGGTCAGCGGCGTGACGCCGGACGTCACGCTGGCGCAGCGCATGATCGCCGGCGTCGAGAGCTTTCCGCTGCTCGCCGTTCCCTTCTTCATTCTCGCCGGCAATCTCATGAACATTGCCGGCGTGACGGGGCGCATCTACAAATTCGCGGTCGCGCTGGTCGGCTGGATGCGCGGCGGCCTCGGCCACGTCAACATCATCGGCTCGGTGATCTTCTCCGGCATGTCCGGCACCGCGATCGCCGATGCCGCCGGTCTTGGCACCATCGAAATCAAGGCGATGAAGGACCACGGCTACTCCACCGAGTTCTCGGTCGGCGTCACCGCGGCGTCCGCGACGCTCGGGCCCATCATCCCGCCCTCGCTGCCCTTCGTGATCTACGGCATGATGGCGAACGTCTCGATCGGGGCGCTGTTCCTGGGCGGTGTGATTCCCGGCGTCGTCATGACGCTGCTCATGATGGCGACCGTCACCTACTTCGCGCACAAGAACAAATGGGGCAGCGATACCCCGTTCTCGTGGCCGCAGCTCGGTTCGGCGGGCCTCGAGATCGTTATCGTGCTCAGCTTCCCGCTTGCGATCTGGCTGATGACTCTCGCCGGCCTCTCCACTAACCTCGCTGTGGTCATCGGGCTCGGCGCGCTGCTCGCGCTCGACTGGTATTTCGACTTCTCGGCGGTGATGGCGCTGATGGCGCCGGTGATCCTGATCGGCGGCATGACGCTCGGATGGTTCACGCCGACGGAGGCCGCGGTCGCGGCGGTGATCTGGTCTCTGTTCCTCGGCCTCGTGCGCTACCGCACCATGACGTTGAAGACGGTCGCCAAGGCGACGTTCGACACCATCGAGACCACGGCGTCCGTGCTCTTCATCGTCACCGCCGCGTCGATCTTCGCCTGGTTGCTGACGGTGTCGCAGGCTGCGCAGACGCTCTCGGATTGGATGCTGAGCGTCACCCACAACAAATGGGTGTTCCTGTTGCTCGCCAACATTCTGATCCTGTTCGTCGGCTGCTTCATCGACACTATAGCCGCGATCACCATCCTGGTGCCGATCCTGCTGCCAATCGTGCTCAAGCTCGGCATCGATCCGATCCACTTCGGCCTGATCATGACGCTGAACCTGATGATCGGCCTGCTGCATCCGCCGCTCGGCATGGTGCTGTTCGTGCTCGCGCGCGTCGCAAAACTCTCGGTCGAGCGCACCACGGTCGCGATCCTGCCCTGGCTGGTGCCGCTGCTGCTCGCGCTGATCGCGATCACCTACATCCCCGACCTGACCCTCTGGCTGCCAAAATACATGGGACTGTCCAAATGACCACCACAGCTCTCGCCGCAACCCTGTTCGGCCCCGAAGACCTGCGCATGATCGAGCACCCGCTCGAGAAACTGGCGCAAGGCATGGTGCGCATCCGCTTCGGTGCCGGCGGCATCTGCGGTTCGGACATGCACTACTTTCGTCACGCCCGCACCGGCGATTTCGTGGTGAAGTCGCCCTTGGTGCTCGGACACGAGATTTCGGGGGAGGTGGTGGAGATCGCCGGATCCGCAGCCAGCCTGAAGGTCGGCGACCGCGTCGCGGTCAATCCGTCGCGCTGGTGCGGACATTGCGTCGCCTGCCGCGAGGGGCGGCCGAATCTTTGCGAGAACATCTTCTTCATGGGCTCGGCCTCGAAGACCCCGCACATGCAGGGCGGCTTCGCCAACTATTTCGACGCCATCCCGGCGCAGTGCGCGAAGATTCCCGATCACGTCTCCTATCAAGCGGCGGCGCTCGCCGAGCCGCTCGCGGTCTGCCTGCACGCGGTCGCGCGCGCCGGCAACATCGAGGGTAAGCGCGGCATTGTCTTCGGCGCCGGGCCGATCGGGCTGTTGACCATGCTCGCCGCGCGCCGGGCCGGCATCGCCGACATCACGGTTGCGGATATCGCGCCGGCGCCGCTCGCGTTTGCGACCCGGCTCGGTGCGGATCACGTCGAGAATGTCGCGAGCGGCGAGGATGGCCTGAAGGCGCAGGCCGCAGCGCGTCCCTATGATGTCGCGTTCGAGGTGTCCGGCACGGCGGCGGGCCTTGCCAGCGCGATTGGCATCGTCAGGCGCGGCGGCACGGTGGTGCAGATCGGCAATCTGCCGGGTGGCCAGATTTCGGTGCCGGCGAATGCCGTGATGGCGAAGGAGATCGACCTGCGCGGTTCGTTCCGCTTCGGCCTCGAGTTCATGACGGCAGTGGAACTGATCGCCGCCGGCAGCGTCGATGTGCTGTCGCTGGTCACGGCCGAGCGGCCGCTGTCGACGGCACCCGATGCGCTCCGCCTCGCGCTCGATCGCTCGCAGAGCGTCAAGGTCGTGCTGACCGCGAACTGATTGGAGAGAATGCGCATGATGCTGCAGGGATGGCGCTGGTACGGGCCCGATGATCCCGTGTCGCTCGACGATGTCAGGCAGGCCGGCGCGACCGACATCGTCTCGGCGCTGCACCAGATCCCGATCGGGGAGGCCTGGACGCGCAAGGCGGTCGAGGAGCGCAAGAACTTCATCGAGCGCGGCCAGCCCGGCCGCTCGCAACTGACCTGGTCGGTGGTGGAATCGATTCCGATCCCCGACGACGTCAAGCGGTTAGGGGGCAAGGCGACGCGATCGATCGAGGCGTGGATCGCGAGCCTCGAAGCGGTGGCCGCGGCCGGCATCAAGATCATCTGCTACAATTTCATGCCGGTGGTCGACTGGTGCCGCACCGATCTCGAGTGGGAGCTGCCGAACGGCGCCCGCGCGATGCGCTTCGACCAGGACCGCTTTGCTGCCTTCGAGCTGCACATCCTGAAGCGGCCCGCGGCGCTGCAGGAATACTCACCTGAGCAGCAAGCGCGCGCGAAAAGACTGTTCGAGCAGATGACGCAGGCCGATATCGATTATCTGGTCATGGTCATCGCCAGCGCGTTGCCGGGCTCGACCACCGAGCCGATGACCATCCCCCAATTCCGCGACCGGCTCGAGCAGTATCGCGAGATCACGCCAAATGTCCTGCGCCAGCATCTCGTCGAGTTCCTCGCGCGCGTCGCCCCGGTCGCCGAGCAGCTCGGCGTGTCCTTGACGCTGCATCCCGACGATCCGCCGCGCCCGCTGTTCGGCCTGCCGCGAGTCGCCTCGACCGCGGGCGACTATCAGGCGCTGTTCGATGCCGTGCCGTCGAAGGCCAACGGCATCTGCCTATGCACGGGTTCGCTCGGCGTTCGTCCCGGCAACAATCTGCCTGAGATGTCCGAACGCTTTGGCCCGCGCATCGCATTCGCGCATCTGCGCGCCACCAAGCGCGAGGCCGACGGTCTCTCGTTCTACGAGTCCGATCATCTCGACGGCGACGTCGACATGGTTGCGGTGCTGAAAGCACTGCTGAAGGAGAACGCGCGGCGTTCGCCGGACCGGCAGATCGTCTTCCGCCCCGATCACGGCCACCGCATGCTCGACGACCTCGCCGCCACCAAGCGCACCAATCCCGGCTACACCGCGATCGGACGCCTGCGCGGCCTTGCCGAGCTGCGCGGCGCGATCCGCGCGATCGGGCATCAGTAGCAGGCGGCCATCGCTCCGAGCTTCGGATAGAGCCGGTCGATCGCTGCGATTTCGCTTCTCATCTGCGCGATGATCCAGTCGCGAATCTCGGTCGCGATGGGGCGCATCGGCCGGTTGCGCGGCGGCAGGAATTCGCAGATGCGCCGTGTGGTGGTGAGCGTGTCGGATGCCGGCACCAGCGCACCGGTCAAGAGCCAGTGCGAGGTCACCGTCAGCCAGCCGAGCGCGATGCCCTGGCCGAGCAGGGCGGCCTGCACCACCACCGCATAGTCCGTGAAGCTCAGCGTCTTGGCCGGAGCGCAGCGCCGGGTGAGGAACGATGGATAATCCGCCGCCCAATCGCCGGGCGTCTCGGCGAGCCGGATGATCGTGTTGCCGTCGGCAGGCTCGGATTCGCCGAGATAGGCAGGGCTGCACACCGGCAACGTGACTTCCTTCATTACCAGCGTGCCGCCGGATGAAGGCTCGTCGCGGTCGCGGAAGCGCATGCCCAGATCGACATTGTCCACCGGTCCGCGCAGCGCGCCGGAGATCAGCTGGAAGCGCAAATCGACCTGCGGAAACTGCCGCTGCAGCTTGTCGATGCGTGGCATCAGCCAATGCGTGGTGAAAGCGGAGGAGACCGAGAGCGTGACGGTCTCGGTGCCCTTGCGGCGCCGCTCGATCTCCACCAGCCCGGTCTCGATGCTGCGAAAGCCTTCGAGCACGCGTCGATACAAGAGTTCGCCTTCCTCGGTGAGCACCGCGCGCCCCGCCGTGCGATCGAACAGGCGAACGCCGAGATGCTCTTCGAACTGGCCGAGCATCCGGCTCACTGCCGGCTGCGTGACGTTCAGTTCGGCGGCCGCCGCGGTAAAGCTGCCGTTGCGCGCCGCTGCGTCGAAGACGAACAGGGCGTTACTGGAAGGCAGCATCCGGCGCAGCTCGGGCATAACGCCATGTTATGAGGTGGGTAAGAATTTGGCAATTGCCGAGTTTTGCCAAGTCTGATGTCATCGACATGACAGCTTGGGAACAAGGCTCGGGAGAGAAGATTGCGTGCTCGTGAGGCCGCAATCGCAAGGTGCTCGCCCGCCCTGTCTATAAAACAAGCTTATGGCGCGCAGAGAGGCACGCCAAAGGGACGGACGGAAGACGAGGTCGATCGTTGGACAAACGAGCGGAAAGCGTCGAGATCAAATCCGCGAGTAAGGCTTACGGCCCGGTTCGCGCCCTCGATGACGTGTCCCTCAATGTCGGCGCCGGCGAGTTCGTCTCGCTGCTCGGTCCATCCGGCTCCGGCAAGACCACGCTGCTGGGCATTTTGGGTGGCTTCATTCTGCCGTCGTCCGGCTCGATCCATTTCGGTGGGCGCGACGTCACCTACATGCCGCCGCACAAGCGCGACATCGGCGTGGTGTTCCAGAACTACGCGCTGTTTCCGCACATGAGCGTCGGCGAGAACGTCGCTTTTCCGCTGCGCGCACGGCGTCTGCCGAAATCGATCTGGCCGGACAAGGTGCGCGCAGCGCTGACGATGGTCGGGCTTGCCGGCTACGAGGAGCGCGGCATCGCACAGCTCTCCGGCGGTCAGCGTCAGCGCGTGGCGCTCGCGCGCGCCATGATCTTCGAGCCGCGCCTGATCCTGATGGACGAGCCGCTCTCCGCGCTCGACAAGCAGCTCCGCGAATCCATGCAGATCGAGCTGCGCGCACTACACAGGCGCATCGGCGCGACCATCATCTATGTCACTCACGACCAGCGCGAGGCGCTGACCATGAGCGACCGCGTTGCCGTGATGAGGGACGGCAGGCTGATCCAGATCGATAAGCCCGAGCGTCTGCACGATCATCCCGCGGACTCCTTCGTCGCCAGCTTCATCGGCGAGGCGACGCTGCTGCCGGTCCGGCGTGTCGATGGTTCCAGCGTCGCGCTCGGCAATGCCTTGCTGCGCAGCGCGCGGGCCATTCCATCAGGCGACGCCTTGATGCTCGCCGTGCACAGCGAGAAGCTTCTGATCGAGGATGGCGCGCAGGATGCCGCCTGCAACCGGCTGACCGGCATCGTCACCGACATTGTCTACCAGGGCGAGAGCCTGCGCATCTTCCTGGCGCTCGCCGATGGGATCGCGCTCAGCCTGCGCCAGCCGAGTTATCACCAGGCCTATCGCCGCATACCGCCGCTTGGCGGCAGCCTCACCGTCACCCTTCACCCCGAGGACACTATCGTCGTGCCCAGGGACGACTGATCCCCGCCTTGTCCAACCCGAGAGAAGAAGCCAAAATGTCGACAGCAGCCTCGTTCAGCAACTTCAAGGTCCTCACCTTCGATGTGGTCGGCACCCTCATCGATTTCGAGACCGGCGTGCTTTCCGCTGTGCGCAGGATCTCGGGCAGGTCACCGGCCGAGCTCAGCGACGACCAAATCTTCGAGTCCTACAAGCGCGGTCGCGACAAGCACTATGAGCGCTCGAGCGAGGTGATGTTCCACGTCTATCGCCATCTCGCCAAGGAGCTCGGGCTGCCCGCTGACGACGCGTCGTGCGACGCTTTCCAGCTCGCCGTGCTGCGCTGGGCACCGTTTGCCGATTCCGTCGAGGCGCTGAAGCGCTTGCGCACGAAGTTCCGCCTGGTCGCGATGACCAACGCCGACCGTGTCGCGCTGTCCTGCTATGCCCACGCGCTCGGCAATCCCTTCGACGACACGGTGTGCGCCGACGACACCGGAGTTGCAAAACCAAATCCGGAGTTCTTCGCCTACAACAAGGGCCGCCAGTCGGCCTTCGGCTACAAGCAGTCCGATATCCTGCACGTCGCGCAGAGCCAGTATCACGACATCGGGATCGCGCGGAAACTCGGCTACAAGGTGTGCTGGATCGAGCGGCGCCAGGGCATGGCCGGTTTCGGTGGCACGCCCGCCGTCGAGACGCTGACCAAGCCGGACTTTCACTTTCCGACCTTGAGCGCTCTCGCCGACGCGGCGATCGGCCCAGCGGCGTAACTGGTGAGCGCGGGCATGACGCGGAACTGGAGCGCGCTACCATTTGCCAACTCGCTGTGGGCCGCCACGGCTGGGCCGGCGCGCGACTTTCCGGTCCTGTCGGGCGAGCGTCAGGCGGATGTGGTGATCGTCGGCGCGGGCTATACCGGCCTGTCCGCTGCGCACCACATCGCCAGAAGCGGCCTCGCGCCGGTCGTGCTCGAGGCCAACCGTCCCGGCTGGGGTGCGAGCGGACGCAATGGCGGGGTGATCACCGCAAAGTTCCGCCTGTCGTTCCGCCAGATCGACGCCGCTCATGGCCGCGCCATGGCGCGGCGTATGTATGAGATCGCGCATGAATCGACCGATCTCGTCGAGGAGCTGGTGTCGGAGTTCGGCATCACCAGCGCGGCATTGACGCGCACCGGCCAGGTCAAGGCCGCGCATAACGAGACGACGCTGAAAGCCGCGATCGACGAAGCCGACTGGATGAAGCGCGAGATGGGTGATGCGGAGGTCCGCATCCTCGACAAGCGCGAAGTGCGCGACGAGACAGGTTCCGATATCTTCGTCGGCGGCGTCCTCAATCCCGGCTCCGGCGGCATTCATCCGCTGAACTATGTGCGCGGCCTCGCCGACGGCGTCGCACGCCGCGGTGTCGCGATCTTCCAGCAAACTCCGGTCGTAAGGCTGCGGCGCGAGCAGGACGGTGTCGTCGCCGAGACGCCGCAAGGCGCGGTGCGAGCGAAGCAAGCGATCATCGCCACCAACAGCTATTCCGACCTGACGGATGCGACGGCGCACATGCAGCGCACGCTAATCCCGTTTCGCAGCGCCATCATCGCGACCGACGAGCTGCCGCGCAATCTCGCCGGGCGTCTGATGCCGACGGGGCGCACATACACCGAGACCAAGCGCATGATGCGCTGGTTCCGCATGGTCGACAACCGCGTCGTCTTCGGCGGCCGCGGCGCCTTCGGCAAGCACGACTCCGAACCCGCTTTCGACGCCTTGCGCAGGGCGATGGTCGGCATCTTTCCCGATCTGGCCGATGTACCGCTGGCATTCAGATGGTCGGGCCTCGTCGGCATGACGCTGGACTCCGTGCCGCATATCGGCCGGCTCGACGATCGTACGCTGTTCTCGATGGGCTACAACGGCGCGGGCGTGGCAATGTCGAGCCTGATGGGACGCTATCTCGCCGCCTTCGTCCGCGGCGAGAGGCCTGACGTCGGGCTGCTCGATGCGCGCTGGCTCAGGCCCATTCCGTTCTATCCGCTGCGCGAGCCGGCCGTTCGGATGGTCGCCGGCTGGTACCAGTTCCTGGATGCAATCGGACAATGAGATCCCGTTTGGTGATGGAGGAGGCGAGGATGAAAACGAAAATGGACGCCAGACTTGGGTACGCCCTGTTGGGCGCTTCTCTCGGCGCGATTGCGCTGACCGGCACCGCGGCGAGGGCCGCCGAGCAGATCACCTTCGTCTCGCAAGGCGGCGCCTATCAGCAGGCGCAGACGGTGGCAATCCTCGATCCCTCCGCCAAGAAGCTCGGCATCACCATCAACCAGGACTCCGTTCCCGACGCCTGGCCTGCGATCAAGACCCAGGTCGGTAGCGGCAAGCCGATCTGGGATGTGGTGGACACACCGACCGGCTATTGCCTGCGTGGCGGCGAGCAGGGGCTGATCGAGAAGCTCGACTTCTCGAAGATCCCCAATGCCGCGGCGATGCCGGAGGCCTATCGCAGCCCCTATTCGATCTCCTACGAGTTCTATTCCAGCGTGCTTGCTTACAGCCAGAAGACGTTCCCGAAGGACGCGCCGAATAGCTGGGCCGATTTCTGGGACGTCAAGAGGTTCCCCGGCCGCCGCGCGCTGCGCAACCACCCGATCGCTACGCTCGAAGCGGCGCTGATGGCCGATGGCGTCGCGCCCGACAAGCTCTATCCGCTCGACGTCGACCGTGCCTTCAAGAAGCTCGAGGAGATCAAGCCGCACATCACGGTGTGGTGGACTTCCGGCGCGCAATCGGCACAGCTTCTCAACGACGGCGAGGTCGACATGGAGATGGCCTGGAATGGCCGCGTCAGCGCCGTCGCCAAGGAGGGCGCGAAAGTGTCCTTCACGTATAATCAGGGCATCCTGCAGAGCACCTCGCTGTGCATCCTCAAGGGCGCGCCGAACCTCGATACAGCGGTGAAGTTCCTCAACGAGGCGGTCGACCCCGTGCACCAGGCCAATCTGCCGCTCAACATCGACTACGGTCCCGGCAATCCCAAGGCGTTCGGGACCGGCGTGATCAAGCCGGAGCGCGCCGCGCAATTGCCGAGCGAACCGGCCAATGCGGTCAAGCAGGCGCTGATGTCCTACGCCTGGTGGTCGTCGCCGGCGGGCGAGGCGGCCGAGAAGCGCTGGGCGTCCTTCATGCAGAAGTGAGACGAGCGAGGCAGCGTTGACGACATCCGTGCCACCTCCCGCCCAAAAGCATCAGCGCCGCGAGCACGGCCTGATGCTGGCCCTGGTGTCGCCGGCGCTGCTCGTGATCCTCCTGCTCATCGTCCTGCCGGTGGGCTGGCTCGCCTGGCAGTCGGTCTACCATGATGGCTTCACGCTGGAACACTACCGGCGCATCTTCACCGAAGACGTCTACTGGCGCAGCTTCGCGCTGACCTTCGAGATCAGCCTCTCCGTTACCGTGCTCGCGCTGCTGCTCGGCTATCCCGTCGCATATCTCGCCAATGCCGTGCCGAAAGGGTGGAGCATCGTCATCCTCGCGCTCGTGGTGCTGCCGTTCTGGACCAGCGTGCTGGTCCGCGCCTATGCCTGGCTCGCGCTACTTCAGCGCACAGGTGTGATCAACCAGTTCCTGCGCTACCTCGATGTGATCGGCGAACCGCTTGCGCTCGTCCACAACACCTTCGGCACGGTGGTCGCGACCGTGCACATCCTGCTGCCCTTCATGGTGCTGCCGCTCTACGCCACCATGCAGAAGATCCCGAACGATCTGATGCTGGCCGGCGCCAGCCTGGGTGCGAGTCCCGCGCTGACCTTCCTTCGCGTCTTCCTGCCGCTGTCGCTGCCGGGCGTGCTCGCCGGTTCGACCATGGTGTTCGTGCTTTGCCTCGGCTTCTACATCACGCCCGAGCTGCTCGGCGGCGGCCGCACCGTGATGGTGTCGATGCTGGTGAGCCGCAATGTCGAACTCTACAATCAGTTCGGCGCGGCGAGCGCGGTCGCCGTCGTGCTTCTCGTCGGCGTGCTCCTGATCTTCTTCGTCGTAAGCCGTTTCATCTCGCTCGATCGCGTGCTGGGGCAGAAGTGATGCGACGTTCGCCCGCCCGGATCGCCCTGTACGTGATCAGCGCCCTTGTGCTGGTCTATCTGATCCTGCCGGTCGTGATCATCGTGCCGATCTCGTTCTCCAGCGCGCGCTTCCTGACCTTCCCGCCGCCGTCTCTCTCGCTGCGCTGGTACCAGCAGTATTTCGCAAACCCTGCCTGGATGCAGGCGACGCGGGTGACACTCACGCTCGCGCTTCTCACCGTCCTGATCGCGACGCCGCTTGGCGTCGCCGCCGCTTATGCCATCAGCCAGTCGAAGCTGCGCATCATGCGCCTGATCCACATGATGCTGCTGTTGCCGCTGGTGGTGCCGATCATCATCACAGCCGTCGGCATCTTCTTCGTCTATGCCAGGGTCGGCCTGGTCGCGACGATGCCCGGCCTCTTGCTCGCCAATGTGATGCTGGGCCTGCCTTACGTGGTCATTTCGGTGCTTGCGGGGCTGCAGAGCTTCGATCCGGCGCAGGAGATGGTGGCGCGCAGCCTCGGCATGAACCGCCTGCGCAGCTTCTTCGCGGTGACGCTGCCGCAGATCAAGTCCAGCGTGGTCGCCGGCGGCATCTTCGCCTTCATCTCGGCGATGGACGAGACCATCGTCGCGCTGTTCATCTCCGGCGGTCAGTACCAGCCGCTGACGAAGCGCATGTTCACCGCGCTCCGCGACGAGATCGATCCGACCATTGCCGCGATCTCGACGCTGATGACGGCAGCCTCGTTCATGCTGGTGCTGCTGGCGAGCGCAAGGCAGCGCAAGAGCGGGTGAGGGCGCCCATCGGGGGCCTCCAACCGAAAATGCGAAAACAACCCCATGCAAAGTAGAACCACTGTCCGCGGGCAAGGAGACCTTGCGCGGCGTAAGGCATTGACGGGACGGGAAAATCAGCGAAACGGGCGCGTCAACGAGCGGACTCGACGCTTTGCGGCGCTCGCAATGACGAGCTTGCGGCACGAGCATTCCGTACTCTGGTGTCATCGCCCGCGAAGGCGGGCGATCCAGTATTCGAGAGGCAGCGCGAGGATACGGAGAAGCTGCGGCGTACTGGATGCCCCGGTCAAGCCGGGGCATGACAGCGGTGTGTGCCGAACGGTTTCGTCCGCCTGACTGCTTCCCTCACTTGCCCACCGCCAGCCAGGCCAATATCATCTCCACGATCTGCTGCCGGCTCTTCGCCAGCACCTTCGGGTCGCTGAGGTCGCGGTCGAACAGCGCGCCGAAGGTGTGGCGATTGGCGACGCGGAAGAAGCAGTAGGAGCTGATGGCTTGATGCAGGTCGATGGCGTCGACGTCGTCGCGAAACACGCCTTCCGCACGGCCGCGCGCGAGGATGCCACTGAGCGTTGCGATCACGCTGGCGTTGAGCTGGCGCAGTTGCGGCGTCTGCTTGAGGTGCTTGCCGTAGTGAATGTTCTCGATGCTGACGAGGCGGATGAAGTTCGGATTGCGCTCGTCGTGGTCGAAGGTCGCCTCGATCAGCCGGCGCAGTCCCTCGCGAGCGTCGCAGCGCGCGATGTCGAGCTGATCCTCCAGCGCGCGGATGCTGCGATAGGCCTCCGCCAGCACCGCGAGGTAGAGCTGCTCCTTGCCGCCGAAATAGTAATAGATCATCCGCTTGGAGGTGCGGGTTCGCGCCGCGATCGCATCGACGCGGGCGCCGGAATAGCCCTCGCGGGCGAATTCCTCCGTCGCCACTTCGAGGATGTCGCGCTTGGTGCGCTCGGGGTCGTTGGTGCGCTTGGGTGGGGGCGGCATGCGCTCGAGCATCACTGTTTCTCCCGCCAGTCCTATGGATCACCTTGAACGTGAAGGCAAATTTCGCCTGTCGAGACGTCGCTTCGGCACGATCTTGCATAAACGTACTAGTTCGTACATTATCGTCCCAAATCGAGGTTGCGGCAACTAGAACCATAAAACGCGCGAGGCGGACGACCTGCCGGACGCGAGCCGCAGCAAGCGCTGTGATTGGGGAGGAGATTTCATGACGTTGACGTCAACCGCGTCGCTGCACGCGCCATCCGCGACTGAGGCCACCGAGAACAAGCTGCCGAAGCGCGCCGCGCTTGTCAGCTTCGTCGGCAGCATGCTCGAATACTACGACTTCTTCATCTACGGCACCGCGGCCGCGCTGATCTTTCCAAAAGTGTTCTTCGCCAATGTCAATCCCTCGACCGCAACGCTGCTCGCGCTGCTCTCCTTCGGCATCGGCTACATTGCCCGGCCGGTCGGCGCCATCATCCTCGGTCATTTCGGCGACCGCATCGGCCGCAAGACGGTCCTGCTATTCACGCTCGTCCTGATGGGCGGCTCGACGCTCGCCATCGGCCTGTTGCCGGACGCCAAAGCGATCGGCAACGCCGCGCCGATCATCCTGACGCTGCTCCGCCTCTTGCAGGGGCTGTCGGCGGCCGGCGAGCAGAGCGGGGCGAACTCGCTGACGCTGGAGCACTCCGCCAACTCCAACCGCGCCTTCTTCACGAGCTGGACGCTCAGCGGCACGCAGGCCGGCGCGATCTTGGCGACGCTGGTGTTCATCCCGGTGTCGAGACTGCCGGAGGACCAGCTCTTGAGCTGGGGCTGGCGCATTCCGTTCCTGCTCTCGGCGCTCGTGCTGCTGGTCGCCTATCTCGTGCGCCGGACCATGCCCGAAACGCCTGTCTTCAACGCGATCAAGGACAAGGCAAAGGTCGCCCGTTTCCCGGTGGTCGCCCTTTTGCGCGACTACTGGTCGGATGTGCTGCGCGTGATCGTCTGCGCGCTGATCGCCACCGTGAGCACCATGACCGCCGTGTTCGCACTCGGCTACGCAACGAGCAAATTCGGCGTGGCGCGTCCGACCATGCTGTGGGCCGGCGTGCTCGGCAACGTCACCGCGCTGATCACCCAGCCGCTATGGGCGCTGCTGGCCGACCGTATCGGCCGCAAGCCGGTGTTCATCGGCGGCGTGCTCGGCTGCGCAGTGCTGGTGTTCCCGTACTTCATCGCGGTGACCTCGGGGAATACGCTCGCGATCTTCGCCGCCGCGATGATCCTGTCCGGCATCATCTACGCCGCGCCGAACGCGATCTGGCCGTCCTTCTATGCCGAGATGTTCGAGGCGCGCGTGCGCTACTCCGGCACCGCGATCGGCACCCAGCTCGGCTTCCTCGCCGCCGGCTTCACGCCGCTGGTGAGCGCGAGCCTGGTCGGTGAGGGGCCCAATGGCTGGATCCCCGTCGCGATCTTCGTCGCCTGCTGCTGCGTGATCTCGGCAGCATCCGCGGCGACCGCGCGCGAAACCCACACCGTCGACATCGCCGATCTCGGCAAGCCGCGCGGCTGAAGCGAAAGACAGGGTGACGATCGCATGCTGACCGACGTAGTTCCGACGACGAGCGGGCTCATTGTCGGCACCGAGCGGGCTGGCGTGCGCGCCTTCAAGGGCGTGCCGTTCGCGGTCGCACGGCGCTTTGCGAAGGCAGCACCGCCTCGCGCCTGGACGGAGCCGCACCGCTGCACGGACTACGGCGCCTACGCGCCGCAGCCCGGTCACCTCGATCATGCTGACGAGGCGTCCTGTCTCAGCCTGAACATCTGGACGCCGGCAGGCGCCGATCGCCCGTTGCCGGTGCTGTTCTTCGTTCATGGCGGCGCCTTCGTCACCGGTGGCGGCGCCGATTACGACGGCGCCTTCCTTGCCGTGCACGGTCCGGCGGTGATCGTCACCATCAACTACCGACTCGGTCCGCTCGGCTTCCTGCAGCTCCATCGCCACGGACTGGACGAGGCCAACAATCTCGCGATGTCGGACGCGCTCTTAGCGCTCGACTGGGTGCGAGCCAACATCGCGAATTTCGGTGGCGATCCGGACGCGGTGACGCTGTCGGGCCAATCGGCCGGCGCGTCCATGGTGATTGCGTTGGCAACCTTGCCGCAAGCCAAGGGCAAGTTCATTCGCGCCCTTGCGCTCAGCGCGCCCGGCCGAAACATCACGAGCGTCGATCATGCCGACGAGGTCGCCGTCCGCGTGCTCGCCGAGCTCGAGCTTGCGCACCATCCCGCAGCGATCGCGGATGTGCCGTTGCCGCAGCTCTTCGCGGCGGTGGAGCGCGTCGGTCGGAGGCTCGCGGATGAGACCGAATCAGGCACCGTGTTCGGCCCGGTGCTTGACGGCGCCGTGATCCCGCGCGAGCCGCGCGACGTCTTCGCCGACGGCTCCTTGCGCGACATTCCGCTCTGGCTCGGCTCCTGCCGCGACGAGATGGTGATGTTTTTGCAGAGCACCCCGCCGGCCGCGATGATCCGCATCACCGAGCGGCAGGTGCGCGCCGCCTTCGGCGATGCCGGCTGGGAGCGCTTAGCTGCCTGCTACCGCGCGACGGCGCGCGCCGACGAAGATCCCTACGAGGCGCTGTTGTCGGATGCGTTTTGGCACCGCCCGATGGCCGATCTGGCGCGGCTTCACGCAGCAGTCGGCGGTGCGGTGTGGCTGAGCCGGTTCGATCATCGTCCGGCGCTGGAGCCGTTTCTGTCGCAAGGGCCGACCCACGGCGCCGACAATGCCTGCCTCTGGGCGCATCTGCCTGATTTCATCGATCGCCCGATCCTGCGGCGCAAGGGCGGGCCGATGACGCCGGCGGATGTCGAGGTGGCGGTGCGGTTTCAGGCGAGCGTGCTGCGCTTCGTTGCGACCGGCCGGCCCGACGTCGCGGAAGTCTGGCCGCGGTTGGAGTCCGGCAGCGAGCCTCTCGCGATCTTCGGCCAGTCGTTTCATATTGCCGCCCTCAACCAGGGCGAGCGCTTCTGCCTCTGGGCGGAGTTGACCAAACGGTCCCATCGCGCCGCGATGGCGTAAAAAGAAGAACGAAGGAGGCAAGATGAAGGTGGTCAATCGCAAATTCGCACACCTCGTGTTGCAATCGGTCCTGTTGGGCGCGAGCCTCGCGATGCTCGCGGCCTCAGTCGTCGCGCCGGCATCCGCGCAGATTGTCGTAACGCCCATTCCTGGCGATCCCGTCAGCATCGACAGCGGCGCGGTCTCCGGCAAGATGCTGGCGTCGGGCGTCAAGGCCTATTTCGGCATCCCCTATGCCGCGCCGCCGCTCGGCGATCTCCGCTGGCGTGCGCCGCAGAAGGTCGAAGCGTGGAAGGGCGTCTATCATGCCGATCGGTTGGCGCCTGAATGCATTCAGGTGCTGCGCCGGCACAATCTCAATCACTATTTTGGTGAGGAGGCCACGTGCGAAAACTGCCTCTATTTGAACATCTGGGCGAGCGGCGAGGCCAAGCCAGGCGCAAAGCTCCCCGTCGTGGTCTGGATCTACGGCGGCGGCTTCACGCTCGGCTCCAGCGGTATGGCGATGTACGACGGCGAGAACGTCGCCAAGAAGGGCACGATCTTCGTCAGCTTCAACTATCGTGTCGGCATTTTGGGCAATCTTGCCCATCCTGAGCTGACCGCGGAATCGCCGCACCGTGCTTCCGGAAATTACGGCCTGATGGACCAGGTTGCGGTCCTGCAATGGATCAAGCGCAACATCGCGCAATTTGGCGGCGATCCCGATAACGTCACCATCACTGGGCAGTCGGCGGGTGCCATGTCGGTATCCGCGCTCGAAGCGAGCCCGCTGGCGAAGGGTCTGTTCAATCGCGGCTTTGCGATGAGCCTGAGCATGTTCGACAACCGCTTCAAATTCCCGAAGCTGCCGGACGCCGAGAAGATCGGCCTCGAAGTGCAGTCGGCGCTGGGCGCGTCTTCGCTCGCCGAAATGCGGCTGATTCAGGCCGACAGGATCCTGGCGATCCAGAAGGATTGCCAGCTCGGCTGTGCCGGCACGATCTCTGTTCCGCTCGATATCGACGGCCATGTCCTGCCCGACACCGTGCCGAATATCTTTGCCGCCGGAAAGCAGAACGACGTCGCCACGGTGGCCGGCTTCACCCGCGACGAAAGCTCGAACGATCTGCGTACTGCGGGGAATCTCGAAGCTTATATGGCGGCTGCAGGAAAACTCTATGGCGATCAGGCCGACCGCTTCCTCGCGCTCTATCCTGCCAAGACCGACGGCGAAGCCAAGGCGATGGGATTGCTTGCCGCGCGCGAGGGGCTAGTCGAGGCTGGCACACGCAACTGGGCCGTGGCGCAGAAGAAGACCGGCAAGGCGCCGTTCTACATGTACATGTTCTCGCGCGTGCATCCCTTTGCGCCCGGCGTCGAATTCTTCGACAATCCGCAGAAGATCGGCGCGTATCACACGTCCGACGTGCCCTATTGGTTTGGCACGCAGGACGCCTTCAACAAGTTCCGCACTACGCGTGTCTGGACCGAGTTCGATCGCGCGCTGTCGGATCGCATGATGGCCACTCTCATCGCCTTCGCGCGCACGGGAGACCCGGGCACGCCGGCGGTGGCGTGGCCGCAATGGACGCTCGACGCACAAAATTATCTGGAGTTTGGCGACGACACCGGCGTGCGCGAGGAAAATCGCGCGCGCCTCGATTTCCACACGCCGGCGAACGTCACGCCGTCGACGCCGCGGGTCTCGCGGGACTAAGTTGTGGACTCATAGACCTCCGGGCCAGCTCGTAGGATGGGTAGAGCGAAGCGAAACCCATCAACTCTATTGAAACACAGGTAGGGAGCGGTTGGTTTCGCAAGAGCTCAACCCATCCTACGTGAGCGGATTCCCTGCGGCCATCCTTCGAGACGCCCGCTTTTTGGCGGGCTCCTCAGGATGAGGTCTTGCTTTGCGGCGAAATCTTGGACCCTCATGGTGAGGAGCCCCCCTTACGGCGCGTCTCGAACCATGTACCGGAGGATCAATACCGCTCGTGCGGAATTAGTGGGACGGGCTGCATGTTTCCGAGGAGGTTCGAATGTACATGCGCGTTCTGGGACTCACGACATCTGCTCTCATTGTGGCGTGCGGTATTGCCGGTGCGATTGCACAGGACCGAATGACGCCCCAGCCAGATCAGCAACAAATGCAATCCCATTCCATGAACCAGGAAGGCGCGAGCACCATGGGGCAAGGCGGTATGATGGGGCACGGCATGATGGGAGGACATATGATGGGGCGCGGCATGATGGGTGGGAGGGCGATGGGATCACCTTTTATGATGCGTATGATGTTCGCTCTGATGGACGCCGATGGTGATGGGACAATCTCGCTGCAGGAGTTTCAGGCAGCTCACGAACGGATTTTCAAGGCAATGGACAGCAATAGGGATGGCAAGCTTACCATAGAGGAGATGCAAGCATTTATACATGGGACCAGGTGATCGGCTCCGCGCGGAGGGCGCGTTCGTCGCGCGCGCCATCCGCTCCTACCATCGATCTCTTGCGAAGAAGCGAGCCGCAAACCTTCAGGTCCGCGATTCGCATGATCGCGGCTACATTCTCTCATTGTACGCCTGTTCTTTTGTTTCCTTGTTGCAGGTCCAGACAAAATTCTTGGCCGTAAAAGTCTCTCTCTCTCTCTCTCTCTCTCTCTCTCTCCTGCTCAACCCGCCGCTACGGTCCCATCCTCGCTGAGGCGGGATGTCCCGGCACCTGGAAACGCTTGCCGGTATCCGTCACGTTGGCGCCATCGACCTTCAATATCGAGAAGTCCTGTGTAAGGTAGTTGCCGACGAGAAGGTATCTGCCATCGGGCGTGAAGACCGCGGCCTCTGGCAAACCACCGACCTCGATATCTTGGGTCTTAGTGACTTTCTTGCCATCGATCTTCAGCACCGAAATGCTGCCGTTCTTTTCATAAAAGTACGCGTTCTTCGTGTTGGAGCCGCGGAGAATGACAGAAACAGCGACGTCGCCCTTGGGACTGATGGCTAGTCCTTCCGGTCCGTCGCCAACCACCACGCGATCGATGATGCGCGGCGGATTGGCCTCGAGATCAATGACACTTGCCGTGTCGACGCTGCCGTCCGAGGCACCCGCGTTGCCGTTGTCGGATGTAAGCGCAATATTGCCGCCAGGCGCCACCGCGACATTGTAGGGCCACAGGCCGGTCGGCAGGTCTATCTTGCTATACGTCACCTTGTCGCCCCCGACGTCCAGCAATGAGATCTTGTGAGCAGGAAAGCGGGCGACGAGCGCTCGCTTGCCGTCGGGCGTGAATGTCACGTGCGATACGCTATCGGGCATCGCCACGCTGTCAATGATCTTCACGTCGCTGCCGCTTACCGAAAGGACACTGATGGAGTTGTCGCCGCGATTGGCGACCAGCGCCATCTTGCCATCTGGACTGAAGCTCAGCCCGGAGGGCTGTTTTCCACCAGTCAGCGTGGCAGTCAGTTTAGGCGGGTTGGCCTGCAGATCGATCACGTAAATCTTGTTGTCCAGCACCTGCTTTAGTGCATCGCCATCCTTGACGACATCGACGGAGTCAGCCACGAGCGCGACTGTTCCGGTTGGATTGATCGCAACGTTCACCGGTGGTCCGACCACCGAGTTCTTGAGCGGCAGAGAAGCGACGATCTTCGGGCTCTCAGGGGATGCGAGATCCACGATCAGGACCTGATCCTTGCCCGGCGCGGCCAGGATCGGCTTGCCGTTGTCGTCCCACAAAAGCTTCTCGTCGAGGCCGACGATCATGAGCGGCTTTGCGTGCGCGGAGCCAAGTAGGCTTGTACTCAGCAGGATCGCGGTCGCAAACGACAGGCTCACGGTACGGCTGGCTGACATCTTGGCATCCTCCCAAAATACACTCGGCCTCTTGGGGGCCGACGTTGGCAGCTTACGCTGGGAACCATTCATGCGCCAGTTGGTGCAATGTCCGCTTATGGCCAGTGCAATCATCAGAGTTGAAAGGCCGCCGGCCTATGTCCGGCGGCCTTTCGCGCTTGACGTGGTGCGTGCGGGGCCGCCTGACTAGAGATCGATGCTGACGGCGATGTTACGGCCCTGCAGTTCGGAAATCTTCATGCCGTTGGCCAGCACCTGCGCGAACTCGGGATCCTTTGCCACGGCCTCCTGCACCTTGCCGTAAACTTCCCAATTGGCGTAGCGCGTCGTGACCAACAACTGTCCCGCCCACTGGCCGGTGTGGAAACGGGAGAGCCGAAGAAATTCGGCGCCGTGTTTCTCGAATATTTTCTTCGCCTGCCCGACAATCTGGACCATTTCCTCGGCCTTGTCGGTTTTGAAGCGAGTAAATTGAACGATCGGCATGGGGCTACCTCCACCATTGTGTAAAATGTCCAAGAGGCATGTATCGAGCGATGTTTGAGGGGCGAACCTCCAGTTCAAGCTCGATGAAGATTCGTCTTCAGCGACTTGATCTTGGTTCAGGCGTCGCAAGCGGAAGCAACTTTGCCCTTTCTCGGCGTATGCCTCGCATCTCGCCATCGACCCGAAGCATAGAGGGACACCAAAGATGCTCAGCGCCCGGCCGCAGTTCAACCTCGGAATAGAACCGCTCGCGATCTTCGATCAGCCGTTATCCCATCGGCCAGGCGAATGCCCGCTCTCGCTTCCGCCTCTGGCGCGAGCCCCCAGCGCAATCCGGCGCGCCGCAGACCGCGTGTTGCGGCGCGCCGCATGAGCAAGACCGCGCCTCACGACGCCAGAGTTTCGGAGGCGCCTATGTGCGTACGGCCGCTTACGTGCCGGGCGTTCTGATGACCAGTTTGATGTTCAAGAGGTTGACGCCCTTGAATGGGTTCGGCGCGCTTTCGATAGTGCCGGTACCCGTAGCGTTCGCATAGGCGCCCGTCCCCGAGAGGATCGTATATTCGCCCGTTGACTTTCCATCTTTGACCGAGCCGGTGTAGCGCGCCGTGATCGAGCCGTCCTCGAACGTGTAGGTGCTGTAGCCGTAGAAGGGGCCCGAGCCTTTGAGCAAGTCTGAGGAATTGACGAACTCCTTCACCCCGATGCGGCCGTCCTTGAAAAGGGCGACGCCGAACAATTTGCCGGACGCGACCGTCTTGCCTTCGATGTTTGCTGCCTCTGTTACCTTGTAGTCGATCGGCTTGGTGACGAGCTTGAACTCAAGGACCTGCTCTCCGGCCAGAGCGGTTGACGCCGCAATGACCAGAGCCACGCCGGAAAGGAAAGCGGCGAGAGACTTGCGCATGTGCTCCTCCTGCGTTTGCTGGAATTAAAGTGCGGTGTGCCGTGCCGGCCGGCGCCTGAAATTTCGCGAAGCGTCCAGCGTGCAGGCTCGGACACAACTATGGGTCTAGGCGAGGGAAGTTCAGCGCTTGATCTCGTGATCTTCAACAGCCACTAGGGTGTACTCATAAAGGGGTAGTTCGCGAGATGGGCGGCAAAGCCGCGGACGAAGGAGCGCACCTTACCGGACGCGCTCGGCATCGAGCGCCGAGGTCGGCGTCGTCGCTTCAAGTCGCGAACAGGATCCAGAACAGCGTCACCAAAAGACCGATGAACCAGATCGAGCAAGCCAGGAATAGCCAGTCGTGTTTGGTCATGGCGCCGAAAAACGCGCCCCTAGCTTGAACCAACACGACGTGAGCTCAGACACGAGTTTGTTTGAACGCATGGCACTGGCCTAGCGGAATACGAGCCGCCAAGTCTTGCTATTCTGTGCCAGGGAATTGAGGCTTTGTGCCACCGTATCAGGGCTTTGTGCCAGCGTATCAGGGAACATCGTTCGAGCCCCGATACGCCTTTGGCGTGAGGCCGGTCCAACGAACGAAGGCATGCGTGAAGGAACTGACCTCGGTGTAGCCCAACAACCATGCGATCTGGGAAATCGGCAGCTCCTCTTCCCTGAGGTAGCGGCGCGCAAGCGCATTTCGAAACGCTTCGAGCACGCTCGAAAAGCCTGCGCCCTCGGATGATAAAGCCCGAGCGAGAGTTCTCCGGCTCATGCCAAGACGGCGCGCGACCTCCGCAGCGTTGGCTTTGCCGTGCGGAAGCAGTTGGGCGATCTGATCTTCGACACGAGACCGTAGCTCGGCCCGCGGCGACGTCCGTTTGCTCAGGGCTTCATCGGCATATTGAAGCAACAGCTTATTGAGGTGCGAATCGGCCCCAACGACCGGCAACGTGCCGATCCGCGAGGGAAACAACACCTCGTCGCTATCCGCCGCAAACTCGATGTCGCATCCAAGCTGGGATCGGACATCCAGGGGCGTTTCGCGTCTGTAGTGTTTTAGTTTGATCTGCCTTGGAGCCAGCCTGCCGTCAGTCAATCCGCGACAGATACGGACAAGCGCGATTAGCCAAAATTCCGTGTGGTGACGGTCCGATAGACGATCGATGTTGACATACTCGAGTCCGATGGTGAATCCGCGCTCCAGGGACGTCCGCAGCCGTACGCCCTCGTTGTTGATCGCGCAGTAACGTCCTCCAGTTTGCAAGGCGTCAGCGAGCCGCTCTGATGAGGCCATGACGTAGTACAGAAGTCCAATCTCCCCCAGCTCGAAGTCTTGAGCCAAATGGAATCCGAAGCAGTCGTCCTGCAATTTCCTGGCAGCGAGCTCGAGGAGTCTCATCTGCGCTCTGGCGTCGATGCGGCGCTTGCGGTCCTCAACGTCGTCGATTGCCAAGCCTGCGGCTGAGACGATCGGAGCCGGGTCAACTTTCGCATCCCGAAGTCGGGCACACACGAGGCGAGCGATCCCCCCGGCAGAGCTTGGTATCGACGGCAGGGTAGCGTTTGCAGGGTGTTTCGCGGTTCTCATTCGGCACCGACTTGTGATTTCGGCAAACGTCGGGAGCTGCGAAGACCGCATCTTGACCTATGTCAATAGCCTGATGCGCCTGAGGCAGCCCGGTGTGACCATATCTCGTAATTTATTGGCCCGGGATCACAAGACGAAACTGAGGCAATCATCTAGCGCTGAGCCGGTCCACCAATGGGATGGCGCGCATGGTTATCGGAGCTGGCGGGGAAGACGTAGAGATGTCCCGCTCCGCTCATTCAGCCGTTACGCTTTGAGCCAGTTAGCTCGAAATCATTCGACAAATGTCGACGCAATCGCTGGCTTATCGACCAAGCGCCGCATCGGCACAAAATTCCGAGCCGCGCGGTCGAGGAGTACACGACCCTAGTTCGCCTCGTGAAACCGGCTCAAAAACCCCTTCAGCCGTTCGCTGCGCGGCTGGCGGATGGTCTCTTCGGGCGTGCCGATCTCGGCCATGACGCCGTCGTTCATGAAGCCGACGCGGGTGGAGACGTCGGCAGCGAAGGCCATCTCGTGCGTGACCAGCACCATGGTCATGCCTTCGGCGGCAAGGCCACGGATGACGGAGAGGACTTCGCCGACGAGCTCGGGATCGAGCGCCGAGGTCGGCTCGTCGAACAGCATCACATCAGGCTTCATTGCGAGCGCGCGGGCGATTGCGACGCGCTGCTTCTGGCCGCCTGACAAGCGGCTCGGAAAGGTGTCGGCCTTGTCGGCGAGGCCGACTTTGGCGAGCAGGTCTCGGCCGAGCTCGTTGGCTTCGGCTTGCGCCATGCCCTTCACCTGCACCGGGCCTTCGGTGATGTTGGAAAGCACCGACATGTGCGGGAACAGGTTGAAGTGCTGGAACACCATGCCGACGCTGCGTCGAAGCAGCGCGAGCTGCGCGTCGGTCGCGGCGCGCACGCCCTTGCCGAAGGCGAATTTGTGCGTGCCGATCGCAAGCTCGCCCTGCTGCGGCATTTCCAGGAGGTTCAGGCAGCGCAAAAAGGTCGACTTGCCGGAGCCGGAAGCGCCGATCAGGGTAACGACCTCGCCGCGTTCGACCGAGAGCGAGACGCCCTTGAGCACCTCGTGATCGCCGAACGCCTTGTGGATGTTGTTTGCGATCAGCGTCGCGCCGTTCGCGCTCATCGATGCGCTCCCATCCGCAGCTCGACCTGGTCTGCGACCAGGGTCAGCGGGAACAGCACGACGAAATAGAGCACGGCAATCGTGGTGTAGACTTCCAGCGGCCGGTAGCTCGACGCCGTGATGACCGAGCCCTGGTACAGGAGATCGCCGACCGCGACCACCGACACCAGCGAGGTGTTCTTGAGCTGCATGATCGTCTGGTTGATGAAAGAGGGGATCATCACCTGCGTTGCCTGCGGCAGCACGATGCGGCGGAAGATCTTTCCGCGCCGCATGCCGATGGCGCGTCCGGCTTCCCACTGGCCGACGTCGACGGCCTCGATGCCGCCGCGAAAGATCTCCGCGTAGAACGAGCCGGCATAGAGCGACAGCGCGATGAAGCAGGCCATTGCCGGCGTCATGTCGACGCCGATCAGCACGGGCAGGGCGTAGTAGACCCAGACGAGCTGCACCAAGAGCGGCGTGCAGCGAAACACCTCGATATAGAGGCGCAGCGGCACCGTGATCCAGCGCGGTGCCGTCGTGCGCAAAATACCGACAGTCAGTCCGATCACGAGACCCGCGACCACCGTGGTCACCGTGTAGAACAGTGTGACCAGGAGCCCTTGCCAGATCAGGCCCCAATACGGCTTGAGCGCCGCGAACTCCCAGACATACATCGCCGTCAGAACTGCACTTCACCCGGAAGGTCGTCTGCGGTGAGGCCGACCGCCTCAAAGCCCTTCAGCATCCATTCGCGGGTCTGGCCCATCGAGCGGTTGTAGTCGGCCCAGGCGCTGAGGAAATCCTTGTAGCGGCGATCGCTCTCGGCGCGGATGCCCATGTTGGTCGGCAGCGTGAGCAGTGGTCGCGGGATCGCGAGATCGCCAAGGTTCGGGTTCTTCTTCAGGGTCGAGACCGAGAGCACCGCCAGCGAGACGTTGCAGTCGGCGCGGCCAGTCGCGACCGCGAGGATCGCCTCGTCGCGGTTCTTGAAGCCGAGGATCGTCGCCTTCGGGCAATAGCGGCGCGCGATCGTCTCGTGCGTCGAGCCGATGTCGACGGCGATCTTGACCTCGGGCTTGTTGAGCTCGGCCCAGGTCTGCGGCTTGGCAAAGCCCTTTTTGGTGATGACGGTGAAGGAGTGCACCAGGATCGGCGTCGAGAAGTCGATGACGAGGGCGCGCTCGGGCGTCGGGTTCACGGCGAAGGCGAGGTCGACCTTGTCGGCCTGCAGGTCGAGGATCTGGTTGCCCCAGGTCGATTCCAGCGTCTCGACCTTGGCGCCGAGCTTGCTGGCTATGTCGTTGGCCATCTCGACGCAGGCGCCCGACCACTGACCGGTGGCTAGGTCCTTATGGAAATAAGGCTCCTGGCCAACGATGACCGCGATGCGCAGCACGCCGTTCTTCTTGATGCGATCGAGCGTGGAGGTCGGCGCGGCGTCGGCCTTGACCGAACTGCTCGCGGCAATCGCGGCGCCCGCCAGCGCGACAGTGGTGAGTGCATCCCTGCGATTCATGGACTTTGCCTCCTTGTATTTGGCTCGGATGATGTCCGGCCTCTGGACTATTTCTGTATTCAGGATAAAATGCAATACAGTATTTCAGCTTGCTGTTCATTTGTGCGGCGAGGCGGAAAGGCGCCCAATATCTTGGCAGGATTGAGTAAAATTCTGCATTGGCTGGGGTTGCAAATCGCATTCAAGTCTGAATACAAAATTGAACGCAATAAAGAAGTGAGCTGAAGGAGAGGCCTGTGCGCGCCCTATTCGTCGATGCGAACGACACCCTGGCAGCGGTGACCGAGAAGCTGCTGCGCGCCGACAAGCTGCCGGTCGGCATCAACCGCAACCCGTCGATCAAGCCCGACGATCTGCCTGGCTTGCTCGACGGCGCGGAAATCATGATCGTCGACCATACGGCGGTGCCGACCGCGATCGCCGCCAAGTGCCCCAAGCTGAAGCATGTCGTCTTCCTCGGCACCGGCGCGCGCAGCTACATGAATCCGGAAGAGCTTGGCGAGCGCGGCATCTCCGTGCACACCATCAAGGGCTATGGCGACACCGCGGTTGCCGAATGCGCGATCGCGCTGATGTGGGCCTCTGCAAAAAGCTTTGGCGAGATGGACCGTGGCATGCGCGAAGGCAACTGGCTGCGGCGCGACGCCGTCCAGCTCACCGGCAAGACGCTCGGCCTGATCGGCTTCGGCGGCATTGCCGCGGAAGCTGCGCGCATGGCGCTCGGCTGCGGCATGAAGGTGATCGCCTGGAACAGGACGCCGAAGACGCATCCGGGCGTCGAATTCGTCCCGCTGGAAAAACTGCTCGCGGACAGCCACGTCGTTTCGCTGCATCTGTTGCTCAACGACGAGACCAAGGGCTTCCTGTCGCGCGAGCGCATCGCGATGATGCGTCCCGGCAGCATCCTGATCAACACCGCGCGCGGCGCGGTGGTCGACGAGGACGCGATGCTCGACGCGCTGCGCTCGGGCCACATCGCCCATGCCGGCCTCGACGTCTTCACGGTCGAGCCGCTGCCGGCCGGCCATCCTCTGACCACGCTGCCGAACGTGACGCTGTCGGCGCATTCGGCGTTCCGCACGCCGGAGGCGAGCGACAATCTGATCGGTGCCGCGCTCGATCATTGCCGCCGCATCATCGCGGCAGACCGCTAAGACTTGCCGCCAAGAATTAAGGACACGCCATGTCGGACATCACCCGCATCGACCAGAACGCCCGCCGCAGCCGCGCCTCCGTGTTCGGCGACCTCGTTTTCCTCGCAGGGCAGGTGGCGGATACCAAAACCGCCGATATTACCCAGCAGACCCGCGAGGCGCTGGCGAAGGTCGACGACATGCTGGCGCGCGCCGGCACCGACAAGTCGCGCCTGCTCAGCGTGCAGGTCTGGCTCAAGACCATGGACGATTTCGACGCCATGAACGCGGTCTATGATGCCTGGGTCGTCCCTGGCAACGCGCCGACGCGTGCCTGCGGCAAGGTCGAGCTGGCCGATCCCGCCTACCGCATCGAAGTGATCGCCATCGCCGCGCGCGGCTAGGGGCCTTCCCGTGACCGTCCAGGCTTCAGCTACCGGCTTCCGCCCCGCGCGGCGCATCAGCGCGATCGGCGTCTCGGAGATCCTGAAGATCGGCGCGGTCGCGCAGAAGCTTAAGCGCGAGGGGCGGCCGGTGATCGTGCTAGGCGCCGGCGAGCCTGATTTCGACACGCCCGATCACGCCAAGGACGCCGCCGAGCGCGCCATTCGCGCCGGCCAGACCAAATACACCATCCTCGACGGCACGATGGAATTGAAGGCGGCGATATCAGAGAAGTTCCGCCGCGAGAACGGCCTCGTCTATGCCGCGGACGAGATCACCGCCGGTGCCGGCGCCAAGCAGGTGATCCACAACGCGTTCATGGCGAGCTTGAGTCCCGGCGACGAGGTCATCCTCGCCGCGCCCTACTGGACCAGCTATGCCGACATGGTGCGGATCGCCGACGGCACGCCGGTCGACGTGCTCTGCCGCGAGGAGAACGGCTTTCGTCTCGATGCCGCCGATCTCGAACGCGCGATCACGCCGCGCACGCGCTGGCTGCTGCTCAACTCGCCGTCCAATCCGACCGGCGCGGCCTACTCGGCGGCGCAGCTTCGCCCGATCCTCGATGTGCTGAAGCGCCATCCGCATGTCTGGCTGATCGCCGACGACATCTACGAGCATCTGATCTATGACGGCATGCCGTTCGTTACGGCGGCGGCGCTCGAGCCGAGCCTGAAATCCCGCACGCTGACCGTGAACGGTGTCTCCAAGGCCTATGCCATGACCGGCTGGCGCGTCGGCTATGGCGGCGGCCCGCGCGAGTTGATTGCGGCAATTGCCGTGGTGCAAAGTCAGAGCACGACCAATCCATCCTCGGTGAGCCAGGCCGCGGCGATCGCCGCGCTGACCGGACCGCAAGATGTTCTGATCGAGCGCCGCGCCGCGTTCCAGCGCCGCCGCGACATCGTCGTCGATGCGCTGAACGCCATCGACGGGGTCACCTGCCGTCGGCCGGAAGGTGCGTTCTACACCTATGCAAGCTGCGCCGGCCTGATCGGCCGCCGTGCACCCGACGGTGCCACGATCGACAGCGACAGCGCGTTCTGCCGCTACCTTCTGGAGAGGCATGACGTGGCCGTGGTGCCGGGTAGCTGTTTCGGCCTTGCACCTTATTTCCGCCTGTCCTACGCCACCTCCGAACAAAACTTGCGCGAGGCGGTGGAACGCATCGCCAGAGCCTGTAGGGAGCTGTCATGACCATTCGCAACACCCGCACCGGGGGCCAGATCCTGATCGATCAGCTCGTCGCCCAGGGCGTCGAGCGCGTCACCTGCGTGCCGGGCGAGAGCTATCTGGCGGCACTCGATGCGCTGCATGACAGCCCGATCGACGTCGTGATCTGCCGCGCCGAGGGCGGCGCCGCGATGATGGCGGAAGCCTATGGCAAGCTCACGGGCCGGCCCGGCGTCTGCTTCGTCACCCGCGGCCCCGGCGCGACCAATGCCAGCCACGGCGTCCACATCGCGATGCAGGACTCGACGCCGATGATCCTGTTCGTCGGCCAGGTCGATACCGGCATGCGCGAGCGCGAGGCGTTCCAGGAGCTCGACTACAAGGCGGTGTTCGGCACCATGGCGAAATGGGCCGTCGAGATCGATCGCCCCGATCGCATTCCGGAGCTGGTCGCGCGCGCCTTCCGCGTCGCGATGCAGGGCCGTCCCGGTCCCGTGGTGATCGCGCTGCCGGAGAACATGCTGACCGAAACCGCTGATGTCGCCGATGCGATGCGCGTCGAACCGGCGGTGAGCTGGCCTGCGCCCGCCGACGTCGAAAAGCTTGGCGCCATGCTCGCCAATGCCAAGGCGCCGCTCGTCATCCTCGGCGGCTCGCGCTGGACGGCTGACGCGACCAAGGGCATCGCGCGCTTTGTCGAGCGGTTTGACTTGCCGGTCGCGACCTCGTTCCGCCGGGCCTCGCTGATCGACGCCGATCACTCGCACTATGCCGGCGACCTCGGCATCGGCCCCAGCCCGAGTCTGAAGGACCGCATCACCAAGGCCGATGTCATCCTGCTGATCGGCGGCCGCATGTCGGAGATGCCGTCGTCGTCCTACACGCTGCTCGACATTCCGACCCCGCAGCAGAAGCTGATCCACGTTCACCCGGGCTCCGAAGAGCTCGGCCGCATCTATCAACCAGCGCTCGCGATCCAGGCGACGCCCGCCGCGTTCGCGGCCGCCGTCGAAACGCTGAAGCCGGCTTCGACGCCGGCCTGGAAGGGCGAGGCGGCGAAGGCGCATGCCGACTATCTTGCCTGGACCGAAAAGGCGCGCGAGCTGCCGGGCACGTTCCAGTACGGCCAGGTCATGACGTGGCTGCGCGACCGCCTGCCGAAGGACGCGATCGTGTGCAACGGTGCCGGCAACTATGCCGGCTGGATCCATCGCCATCACCGCTTCCACAGCTTTGCCGCCCAGCTCGCGCCGACCTCGGGCTCGATGGGCTATGGCGTGCCGGCGGCGGTGCTTGCCAAGCGACAATATCCGGATCGCGTCGTCGTCGCGTTCGCCGGTGACGGCTGCTTCCTGATGAACGGCCAGGAGTTCGCGACCGCCGTGCAGTATGACGCGCCGTTCATCGTCATCGTCGTCGACAATTCGCAATACGGCACCATCCGCATGCACCAGGAGCGCGACTATCCCGGTCGCGTGGTCGGCACCCAGCTCAAGAACCCGGACTTCGCGATGTATGCGAAGGCGTTCGGCGGCCATGGCGAGCGCGTCGAGCGCACGGAAGAATTCGCGCCGGCGTTCGAGCGCGCGCTTGCGTCGGGCAAGCCGTCGATCCTGCATTGCATCATCGATCCGCGCGCGATCTCCGTCGGCAAGGATTTTGTCCCTGAGGTGAAGGCTTAGCTGATGTCGCAAGGCCGCCACGTTGCCATCATCGGAGCCGGCGCTGTCGGCGTGATCAGCGCCATCGAGGCGCTGCGCGAGGGCCATCGCGTCACGCTGATCGATCCGGGTGAGCCGGGCGGCACGCAGGCGGCGAGCTATGGCAATGCCGGCTGGCTGTCGTCGCATTCGGTGATTCCGCCGGCCGAGCCGGGCGTCTGGAAGAAAGTGCCGGGCTATCTGATGGACCCGCTCGGGCCGCTCGCGATCCGCTGGTCGTACCTGCCAAAGGCGCTGCCCTGGCTGATCAAGTACCTGCTCTCGGGCTGGACCGAGGCGCGCGTCGAGCAGACGGCCTTCGCGCTGCGCGATCTCCTGAAGGATGCGCCGCTCCTGCACAAGAAGCTGGCAGAGGAGGCCGGTGTCCCCGAGCTGATCGAGCGCAACGGCGTGATGCATGTCTTCCCGTCGCGCGGCAATTTCGACAATGATCTCGGCTGGCGCCTGCGCAAGCGCGTCGGCGTCGAATGGATGGAGCTTTCCGCCGACGAGATGCGTCAGCGCGAACCCGACCTCAATCCGCGCTACACGTTTGGCGTGGTGGTTGAGGAGGCCGGCCGCTGCCGCGATCCCGGCGCCTATGTCGCGGCCCTCGCTAATCATGCGCTGGCGAGCGGCGCAAAGTTCGTCCGCGCCAAGGCGACCGGTCTCAAGCTTTCCGGCGACAAGCTCGTGGCGGTCGTCACCGCGACCGGCGAGATTCCTTGCGATGCCGCGGTGATCGCCGCAGGCGCGCACTCGAAGCGGCTGACCGCATCGGTCGGCGATCCGCTGCCGCTCGAGACCGAGCGCGGCTATCACGTCATGATCGAGAACCCGGAATCGGGTCCGCGCAATTCGATGATGGCATCCGATGCCAAGATGGTGGTGAACTGGACGGACAAGGGCCTGCGCGCCGCCGGCACGGTCGAGATCGCAGGTCTCGATGCCGAGCCGAACTGGAAGCGCGCCGAGATCTTGCGCAACAACCTCTTCAGCATGTTCCCCAAGCTGCCCAAGGACGTTCCTGCCTCGCGCATAAAAACCTGGTTCGGCCATCGGCCGAGCATGCCTGACGGCCGTCCCTGCATCGGCTATGCGCGCGCCTCGCGTGACATCGTCTACGCCTTCGGCCATGGCCATGTCGGCCTGGTCGGGTCGGCCCGCACCGGCCGTCTCGTCGCGCAGCTTCTGAGCGGCAAGGCGCCGGAGATTTCTCTGGCTCCTTTCGCACCAAATCGTTTCCTCTGAGATCGCACCATGACCTATCCAGCCAACTCGTCTTCCCGTGTCGCCCGCGGCGGCAAGGCGATCTATGGCGCGCCGCTCGGCATCTTGATGCTGGAGGCGCGCTTTCCCCGCATTCCCGGCGACATGGGCAACGGCACGACCTGGCCGTTCCCCGTGCTCTATCGCGTGGTGAGCGGCGCTTCGCCGGAGAAGGTCGTGCTGAAAGGCGCGGCCGGACTGCTGCCGGATTTCATCGACGCGGCCAAGGACCTGGTGCGGTTAGGGGCCGAAGCCATCACCACCAATTGCGGCTTCCTCTCGCTGTTCCAGAAGGAGATCGCGGCCGCCGTCGGCGTTCCCGTTGCAACCTCATCGCTGATGCAGGTGCCCTGGGTACAGGCGACGCTGCCGCCCGGCAAGCGCGTAGGTCTTGTCACGGTCTCCGGATCGACGCTGTCGCCGGCCCATCTCGAAGGTGCCGGCGTGCCGCTCGATACGCCGCTGGTCGGCACCGAGAACGGCAAGGAATTCTTCCGCGTCCTCATCAAGGCCGAGAAGGACGATATGGACGTCGCGCAGGCCGAGCGCGACGTGGTCGAGGCCGGCAAGCAGCTCGTCGCCAGGCATCCGGATGTCGGTGCCATCGTGCTCGAATGTACCAACATGCCACCTTATGCGGCCGCCTTGCAGGCCGAAGTGGGTCTACCGGTTTATGACATCTATTCCATGATCACCTGGTTTCATGCCGGGCTGCGCCCGCGCGCCTTCGCTTAAGTCCAGCCGTCGCAAAGCTCTGAACAAGCGCTGCTAGGGTTTCGTTTGCATTGCCATCGTCCACGCAGCCCCGGTATATTCGGCTGTGTTCGGGCATGAATGCAGCTTATGAAGAGCAACCGTGGAACTGGCTTCCGATAGCATCGTCGATCGCGTCTATGAACAGCTCAAGGCGATGGCCGTGAGCTACGAGTTCAAGCCGGGCGAAAGGCTCAATGAGGGCGAGCTGGCCAAGCGGCTCGGCGTCAGCCGCACGCCGCTGCGTGAGGCGCTCAATCGCCTCAACACCGAAGGCTTCCTGCGCTTCACACCCGGCAAGGGCTTTTTCTGCCGCGAGCTCGATGCGCACGAGATCTTCGATCTCTACGAGCTGCGCAAGTCGATCGAGGTCGCCTCGATCCGCCTCGCCATCAAGCGTGCCAAGGACGAGGACATTGACGCGCTGCTCAAATTCCTCGAAGCGACCGGTCCGGATCCCGGCGAGCGGTCCTCGGTCGAGCTGGTCGAGTTGGATGAGACCTTTCACGAGCGGCTGATGGCGATGTCGAACAATGCCGAGATGCTGCGCGTCCTGCGCAACGTCAACGCCCGCATCCGATTCGTGCGCTGGATCGACATGGACCGCATCAACCGCTCCAACACGCAAGCCGAGCACCGCGCCGTCGTCGAGGGGTTGAAAGCGCGCGACGAGGCCGCCTGTGTCTCGGTCCTGGAGAAACACATCGACCGCCGCCTCGACCGCATCACCGCCGCGATCAAGGAAGGTTACGCGCAGATTTATATGCCGGCGGCAAAGACCGCGGCGAATTGAGCTGCAAGCCCCAGTGACGGTGCCCACCCTTCTCCCCTTCTGGAAGAAGGTGGCGCGAAGCGCCGGATGAGGGGTTGCTTGAGCATATTCCTAAGCCGAGATGCGCACGCGGAGAGAGACCCCTCACCCGTCTCGCCGCTGCGCGGCGAGCCACCCTCTCCCACAAGGGGAGAGGGAAGACAGAGCTATACAATCCCTCGATATCTGGTCGTGCCAGACGGTTAGAGTCATCGCACCCGAACATCGCTAGCGTGCTTTCCGAATGCAACGGAGACCCGCGGTGCACAGCCCTCAACCGAATCTCGAATCCCGCGCCGGCGATGACTGGCCTTCCGAGCTCTATCGCGTCCTGAAAGCCGCCGACGTCCGGCAGATGTCCTACGTGCCGGATGCCGGCCACAGCCAGCTCATCCGCCTGTTCTCTGCCGACCGCGACGTCACCACCAATGTGCTGACGACCGAGGAGGAGGGTGTCGCGATCGCGGCGGGTGCCTGGCTTGGCGGCCAGCGCAGCGTCTTGCTGATGCAGTCGAGCGGAGTCGGCAATTGCATCAACATGCTGTCGCTGTCGGCGATCGGCCGATTTCCGCTGCTGATGCTGGTGACGATGCGCGGCGAATGGGCCGAGTTCAATCCCTGGCAGGTGCCGATGAGCCGCGCGACGCAGCCGTCGCTGGAGGCGATCGGCGTCACGGTGATGCGCGCCGAGACGCCGGATGACCTGATCGAGACCGTACAATCCGCCGCGGCGCTCGCCTATGACGCCGATCAGCAGATCGCGGTGCTGATCGGACAGCGCCTGATCGGCCGGAAGAAGTGGTGATTGCACATGCCTAGCTCGCTCCAACCCCAGCTCGAACGCCGCGCCGCCGTGGCGACCCTCCTGAAGCATCGCCAGGACACGCTGATCGTCGCCGGCCTCGGTTCCCCCACCTATGACTTGCATGCGGTCGGCGACCGCGACGACAATTTCTATCTCTGGGGGGCGATGGGCGGCGCCGCGCTGATCGGGCTTGGCCTGGCGCAGGCGCAACCGGAAAAGCGAATCCTGGTCCTGACCGGCGACGGCGAACAGTTGATGGGGCTTGGCGGCATCGCCACCGTCGGTGTCGCGCGCCCGCGCAATCTCGACATCGTCGTGATCGACAACCAGCACTTTGGCGAGACCGGCATGCAGGCGAGCCACACCGGGCGCGGCGTCGATCTCACGGCGATTGCCGCGGCTTGCGGCTTCGCCACGACCGGAACCGTGCGAACGATCGAGGAGGTGGAGCTCCTCGCGGCGCAAATCGGCGAGCCCGCCGACGGGCCGCGCCTTTTCGTCATCAAGGTGCGGGCGGAAAATCCGGCGCGCTCGCTGCCCTCACGCGATGCCGTCTTTATCACGAACCGGTTCCGTGCTCATCTCGGCTTTGCGGCGCTCTAGGTCGGAGCTCTCACCCGGCGTGGGCCCGCCGCGAGCAGCTATTCTGGAGTGAGACCCATGAAACTTTCCGGCAAGGTCGCTGCCATCACCGGCGCGGCGCGCGGCATCGGCAAGGCCTGCGCACAGCGATTCCTCGACGACGGCGTCAAGGTCGTCATCTCGGATGTCGATGCCGATGGCCTCGCCAAGACGGCCGCCGAGCTCGGACAGCCGGATGCCTTGCGCACCGTCGTTGGCAATGTCGCCAAGCGCGCCGACGTCGACCAGCTCGTCGCAACCGCCGTCAAGGAATTCGGCCGGCTCGACATCATGGTCAACAATGCCGGCGTCGCCCGCAACCAGGACATCCTGCAGATTTCCGAGCAGGATTTCGACGACGTCATCGCCATCAACCTGAAGGGCGCGTTCTTCGGCGTGCAAGCGGCAGCGAAGCAGATGATCGCGCAAGGCGGCGGCGGGGTCATCATCAACATGTCCTCGGTCAACGCGCTGCTGGCGATCCCGACGCTCGCGACCTACGCCATCTCCAAGGGCGGCATGAAGCAGCTCACGTCGGTCGCTGCCGTCGCGCTCGCTCCGCACGACATCCGCGTGGTGGCGGTCGGGCCGGGCACGATCCTGACCGACATGGTGGCGTCGGCGATCTACACTTCCGAGGATGCTCGCAAGAACGTGCTATCGCGCACCCCGATCGGCCGCGGCGGCGAGCCGAGCGAGGTCGCTTCCGTCGTCGCGTTCCTGGCGAGCGACGATGCGTCCTACATCACCGGACAGACGATCTATCCGGACGGCGGCCGGCTGATCCTGAACTATACGGTGCCGGTGAAGGAGAAGTAGGCTCCGCATCCTCCGGTGTCATCGCCCGGCTTGACCGGGCGATCCAGTACTCCGTGACGCCTGCGATTGAACCGAGGCGCCATGGCGTACTGGATGCCCCGCCTGCGCGGGGCATGACTGCGGTTGTTATATGCGGCAGCCTGCGCTCACTCCGCCGCTAGCGTCACCCCGTGGCCGAGCCGCTTCGAGATGCTGCCGGCGCAGTCGCGCAAGGCATTGGCGATGGGGCTGTCCCAGCGCGCATCGAAAGTGCCTTCCGGGCCCATCGCGGTGATGACCAGCGCGACATGGCCGGAATGATCGAAAACCGGCGCGGAGAACGCGTTGACGCCGGGCAGGGGATCGCCGAGCGCGCGTGCGAGGCCGTGCTTGCGGACCTCGGCGAGCATCTCAGTGACCTTCGCGCTCTTGATTGCGCGCTTCGGATTGTAGCCGACCCCATGACGGTCGAGGCCGCTTTCGAGTGCGGCGCTGATCGTCTTCTCCGGCAGGAAGGCGGCAAAGGCGCGGCCGGTCGCGGTCTCCAGCAGCGCCATCACCGAACCGGCGCGCATCACGATGTGAACCGGCTGGCCGGGCTCTTCGAGCTGCACCACGGTCGGACCATGCGTGCCCCACACCGCCAGTGAGACCGCGTGGCCGATCTGGCTCGCGAGTGCCGCGATCTTCGGCCTTGCGATGCGCACGCCGGAAAGCCGGCGCAGGCTGATCAGGCCGAGCTCCAGCGCCAGCGCGCCGATCTCGTAGCGGCCGGTGGTTTCGTCCTGCTCGATCAGCCCGATGCGGGAGAAGCTGGCGAGATAGGGATGTGCTTTGGCCGGCGTCATGCCGGCCTCGCGCGCGAGATCGCGCAGCATCATCGGCTCGCCGCTCCTGGCGAGCGCGCGGAGCAATTCTCCGCCGACCTCGATCGACTGGATGCCGCGGCTTTCTCTCTTCATGCGCCTCCTAGCGCGTGTTTCGGTTACGCCGCGCTGCGCTTGGCGGCGCTGTCGGCGAGATGACGGCCGGCAATGTAACCGAAGGTCAGCGCCGGCCCAAGCGTGATGCCGGCGCCCGGATAGTTACCGCCCATGATGCTCGCCATGTCGTTGCCGGCGGCATAGAGCCCGGGGATGACGCGGCCTTCGGCGTCGAGCGCGCGGGCGTTCTCGTCGGTGACGATGCCGGCATAGGTGCCGAGATCGCCGACCACCATCTTGATGGCGTAGAACGGGCCGGTCTCGAGCGGCGCGACGCAGGGGTTGGGGCCATGCAGCGCGTCGCCCTGGTAGCGATTATAGGCCTTCGAGCCCTTGCCGAAGGCGCCATCATGGCCTTGCGGCGCGGTAGCGTTGAACTGCGCCACGGTCTCGGCGAAGGCCTTGGCGTCGATGCCCGCTTTCGCCGCGAGCGCCTCCAGCGTATCGCCGCGCATGAGATAGCCGGTGCGCAAGTGATGGCCGAGCGGCATCGGGAAGGGCGGCACGCAACCGAGGCCGTATTTGCGCAGCGTCTTGTGATCGCAGACGAGGAAGGCGGCGATCTCCTCGCCGGGCTTTGCCGCCTTGACCATGGCCTGGACGAAGTCGTGATAGGAGTTGCCTTCGTTGGCAAAGCGCTTGCCGTCGCGCATCACGGCGATCACGCCCGGCTTGGCGCGGTCGATGAAGTGCGGCATCACGCCCTTTGAGCCGTCCTTGCGCGTGGTCAGCGACACCGGCACCCAGGCCGCCGCGTTCGGCAGGCGATCCTCGATGCGGCCGCCGGCGCTTTCCGCAAGACGCAGGCCATCGCCGGTATTGCCGGCCGGTCCGGGCGAATAGTGCTCGTTGCCGGTCGGCGCGTGCGGAAACATTTGTTTGCGCCGCTCTACGTCGTGCGGAAAGCCGCCGCAGGCGAGCACGACACCTTGGCGCGCGCGAATACGTACATCGCGTCCCTCGCGCGTGACGATCGCGCCGGTCACTGCGCCGTTCTCGATCGTCAGCTCGCGCACGGGGGAGGACAGCCACATCGGTATCTTGAGGTCGAGCGCGGATTTCGCGAGGCGTCCCGCGAGCGCATTGCCGTTGGTCAGCGTCATGCCGCGGCCATAACGCAGCACGTCCATAAAGTGCCGCGACAGGCGCTTTGCGACGTAGACCGCCGAGGTCAGCGACTTCGTCACGCGCATGAAATGGATGATCTCCTTGCCCGATCCGAGCATCATGCCGAACACGGTGAGCTCCGGAAGCGGCATGCCGAGCGTCTTGATCTGGTCGCCGAGCTCGCGGCCGTCGAACGGGCGCGTCACCATCGAGCGGCCGCCTTGGGCGCCGCCGGGTGCTTCCGCATGATAGTCCGGAAACACCAGCGGCATGTCGAAGCGCAGCGCGGTCTTGGTGGTGAAGAAATCGACCGCCTCGGGGCCGGCGCTCAAGAACGCATCGACCCGCGCGGCGTCAAAATTGTTGCCGGCTTCGTGCCGCAGGTATGTGCAGGCCTGCTCCGGCGTCTCCTCGATGCCGTAGGCCTTCGCCAGCGAGGTGCCGGGGATCCAGAGCCAGCCGCCGGAGCGGGCCGTGGTGCCGCCGAAGCGAGGCTCCTTCTCGACGATCAGCACGTCGAGGCCGCGGGAGCGGGCGGTGATCGCGGCCGACATGCCGGACGCACCCGATCCGGCCACGAGCACATCGCACTCGTAAGTCTCAATTGCGCTGCGCTCGTTGCCGGTCATGCGGGCCTCACTTCTTCAAGAGCGGACACTTGGACTCGGAGACCGGACGGAAGGCATCCTCGCCCTTCACGGTCTTGACGATATCGAGGTAGTCCCAGGGTTCCTTGGACTGCTCGGGCGACTTCACCTTGGCGAGATACATGTCGCGGATGACGCGGCCGTCCTCGCGCAACTTGCCGCCATGGACGAAGATATCCTCGATCGGCAGCTCGCGCATCTTCGCCATCACCTTGGCGGGATCGTCGGTGCCGGCGGCCTTGATGCCTTTCAGATAGTGCAGCACCGAACCGTAGACGCCAGTCTGGATCATCGTCGGCATCACCTTGGTGCGCTCATAGAATTTCTTCGACCAGGCGCGGGTCGCTTCGTCCATGTTCCAGTAGGAGGCCGTGGTCATGTAGGTGCCCTGCGCGGCCTTGAGGCCGATCGCGTGCACGTCGGTGTCGAACATCAAGAGGCCGACGAGCTTCTGGCCGCCCTGCACCAGGCCGAACTCGCCGGACTGCTTGATCGCGTTATCGGTGTCCTGGCCGGCATTGGCGAAGGCCACCACGTCGGCCTTGGAGCTTTGCGCCTGCAGCGCGAAGGAGGAGAAGTCGGCCGTGTTGGTCGGATGCCGCACGCCGCCGAGCACCTTGCCGCCCATCTCGTTGATGAAGCGCGTCGCGTCCTTCTCGAGCTGCTGGCCGAAGGCGTAGTCGGCGGTGATGAAGTACCAGGACTTGCCGCCTTCCTTGATCACGGCAGAGGCGGTCACCTTCGACAGCGCGTAGGTGTCGTAGGTGAAATGCACGGTGTTCGGGCTGCACAGCTCGTCCGTCAGCGAGCTTGCGCCCGGACCGGAGAGTAGGGCGATCTTGTTGCGCTCGCGCACCATGTTGTGGACGGCGATCGCGATGCCGGAGTTCGGGATGTCGACGACCGCATCGACCTTGCCGTTGTCGAACCAGCCGCGCACGATCTGCACGCCGACGTCGGTCTTCATCTGATGGTCGGCGCTGATGATCTCGATCGGCTTGCCGAGCACGGTCGGCCCGAATTCCTCCACCGCCATCTTGGCGGCCTCGACCGAGCCCGGCCCGCTGTTGTCGCGGCCCCAGCTCGACAAATCCGTCAACACGCCGATCCGCACCACGTCGTCGGAGACCTGCGCATGTGCCGCCGTCGTCATCGCCGTCGAAGTCATGGCCGCGACCACGGCGCAGGCCAAAAGCCCTCTCATCGTCGTTCCCTCTCTTTATGTCCGCGTCTTGCGGCAGGTATGGAGTTGGCGGTAAATTAGATATTGGCAAATTAGTTTGTCAATGGCGAATCGGGCGGTTCCGGGGTGCGCGAGCAGACGGCTGCCGCTAGGACGACCAGACGTCGATGCCTGAGCAAGTTGCAACCAACTTCGTGATTGGCCATGATGCCTGCCGGCAATCTGGGGCAGGGCATGACGGCAGCAACGGAGGTCGCCGCCGCGACGGAGAAATCGACGACGGCGCATGTGGTCTGGGCGAGCGCGCTCGGCACCGCGATCGAGTGGTACGACTTCCTGATCTACGGCACGGCCGCAGCGCTCGTGCTCAACAAGCTGTTCTTTCCGAGCTTCGATCCCTTCGTCGGCACACTCGCGGCGTTCTCGACCTATGCGGTCGGCTTCGTCGCGCGCCCGATCGGCGGCGCCATCATCGGACATTACGGCGACCGGCTCGGCCGCAAAGCCATGCTGGTGGTGACCATGATCGCGATGGGGCTCGGCACCTTCCTGATCGGCTGCCTGCCGACCTACAGCCAGATCGGCGTTTGGGCGCCGATCTTCCTCGTCATCCTGCGCTTCATCCAGGGCATCGGGCTCGGCGGCGAATGGAGCGGGGCGGTCGTCATGGTGATCGAGCATGCCGGCAACCGCCGCGGCTTCTATGGCAGTCTGGTTCAGATCGGGTTTCCCGTCGGGGTAGCCGCCTCCACCGGCATCTTCGCCCTCATGACGAAACTGCCAGAAGCGGATTTCCTGAGCTGGGGCTGGCGCGTGCCGTTTCTGATCAGCATCCTGCTCGTCGGCATCGGCTTCATCGTGCGGCTGAAGCTCGCGGAGACCCCGCACTTCAAGGAGGTGGTCGAGCGCAAGAAGGTCCTGGCGCAGCCGGTGTGGGAAGTGCTGCGCCGCGACTGGCGCAGCTTCCTGCTCGCGATCGGCATCACCGTCTCGGAAGTAGGGCTGGCCTATCTGCTCACCGTGTTCACCGTGGTCTACGCCACGACCAAGCTCGGGCTGCCGCGCCAGGTGATCCTGGATGCGGTGGTCTACGCCGCGATCGTCGAGTTCGCGACACTCCCGCTCGCCGGCTGGCTCTCCGACATTTTTGGCCGCAAGGCGCTCTACCTGGCCGGCGGCGTCTTTTCCGTCGCGCTCGCGTTTCCGCTGTTCTGGTTCCTCGACACAAGGGAGCCGGCCCTGATCACACTCGCCCTCGTCGTGACGATGACGCTGACGCATGCGCTGCTATTCGGACCGAAGGCGGCGTTCATGCCCGAATTGTTCCGCACCCAGGTGCGCTACAGCGGCGCTTCGTTAGGGGCTAATGTCGCGGCCGCACTCAGTGGCGGCTTCTCGCCGCTGATCGCAGCGGCGCTGCTCGCCTGGGCCGGCTCGTACTGGGCGGTCTCGCTCTACATCATCGCGCTCTCGGTGATCACCATCATCGCGACCCTAATAGCACCGGAGACGGCGCGCGATTCGCTCAGGTCGTGAGCGCCGCTAAGGGCATGCTGGGTTTGCCGCGCCCGGCACCACCAGGAAGGTGATGGTTGCCGGCGCGAGGCGGACTGCACCTGGCGCCGTCGGCAGACCCGCAATATCAGGCAATCGGTCGCCTGCCGCGAGCGCGAGCGTCCCGCCGTTCAGTTGCGCCGTCGCGCCTCGCAGCCGCGCCGCGCGAAGCGTGTAGCGTTCGGACGGAAGTGGCAGGACCAGCGAGTGCGAGGTGTCGCGCGAGATATTGATCGCGAGCAGCGTGACCGCGCCGCGCGAAGCGGGATGGCAATGCGCGTAGACGTGAAGACCGGGCGCGGCGGCCGCGCCCGCATCGAGCACCGTCGTTCCCATCAGGCGGTGCCAGAGCAGCGCGGCCCAGTAGTTCGGGCGGGGGCGGAAGGTCGTCTCATCCAGCAGGCCGTAATCACTGGCCGCGAGCGTATTGTGCATCACCACCTGGACGCCGGCTCTTGCGAGGCGTCCGAGCTGGTCGAGATAGCGGTACGTGTCGAGAAACGTCTTGTCCCAGCGGTCGCCGCCGCAGGCCGCATTCGCCGTCTCGGTCAGCCAGATCGGCTTGCCCGGCTCGAACGCGTCGCGCAAGGCGCGGTAGACCGCCAGTGTCGCATCAGTACGGGAGAGCCATTCCTCTTTGAGCGCCTGCCTCGGATCATCACGGCCGCCGCAGCGCGGCGAGATCGTGTTGTAGTGATGATAGGAGAAGCGATCGACGCCGGGGCCGGACGCGGCGAGCAGATCGCGCGTGGTGATGCCCGATGCGGATTGTGAGGCGGTGTCGCCGACCGAGGCGGGACCGACGATCAGCGTCTCCGGCGCGGCGCGCTTCATCCACGCGCGAAACATCCTGAAGTCGCGGCCATAGGCGTTCGCGTCATATCCCGGCGGTGCGCCGTTATCGGCCGCAAGCGTCGGCTCGTTCATGAATTCGGCCGCCGCGATGTGGCCGCCGAGCGAATGCGTGAAATCGACCAGGCGTTGCGCCTGATCCGGCGTCCACACGCCGTTGCGATCGCGGCTGCCGGGACTGACTGCGAAGGAAGTCACGATTTCCGCATCGGCCGCACGCGCGAAATCGACGACGCCGCGCCACCGCGCGCGGCTGAGCACGGCGTCGAATCCGGCAGGCGGTTTCGCGGGAGGGGTTTCCGTGTCGGCAAGGAAGGTCGCATTGGCCCAGGTGCCGCTGACGCGCATATAGGCCGGCGACAGCGCGGCTGCGAGCATGCGCAGACGCGGGCTGGCGAGATCAGTCGGTGGTCTATAGCTGTAACGATTGCGCGCATCGAATGCGCGCTGCCAGCGCGGATAAGGTTTCCAGAACCGTCCACCGGTCACCTCCACCATCTCGATGTTGTAGGACTGGAAGCGCGAATCGATCGTGCCGACCGCTTTCAGCTCCGCGGGCGCGATCGATACCTCATCAGCGTGCGCCGCACATAACCGTGCCCCAATCAGCAGCGCGATGGTCATCTCGATGGCTGCAAGACCCTGTCCTCGCCTTCTTGTGCAGCGCATCTCTTGCTCCCGGTCTTGGCTTCGCACGATCCCCCGCCAGCCGCTGCCCTTGGGGGCGACCCGCAACGGGGTGCCGATCGGCTTACTCCTTGCTGACCTGGCGTCAAAAAAATCTTCGCCGGACCTCTTGAAATCGATTTCCGGTTTTCTAAGTGGATTTTCGCCGCGAGAGCGGCGTGCCGGACGCCAGATCGGGTCCGGCGCGGGCGCCGGACTGGTGTCTTCGGACCCCGTCTGAGACCCTGTCTTGCGTCCCTTCGTATCCAGCTTGCTCTTTGGAGGACTTGGTTATGAGGACCACCTTTGACTTCGCCCCCCTGTGGCGCTCGACCATCGGCTTTGATCATCTGGCCGATCTCGTCGACAGCACGTTGCGTCAGGCGACCGAGGACAATTATCCCCCCTACAACATCGAGCGTTCCGGCGAGGATCACTACCGGATCAGCCTTGCCGTGGCGGGCTTCGGCGTTGGCGATATCACCGTGACGGCGGAACAGAACGCGCTCATCATCGAGGGCCAGAAGCCCGAGACCAGCGCGCACGAATATCTGTACCACGGCATCGCCGCGCGTCCGTTCCGGCGCGTGTTCAACCTCGCCGACTATGTTCAGGTGAAGCAGGCATCCTTCCAGGACGGGCTCCTGATCATCGATCTCGTCCGCGAGGTTCCGGAGGCCATGAAGCCGCGGCGCATCGAGATTGCGAGCGGCACGTCTCCTACGTCGCAGATCGAGCAGCAGAAAGCAGCTTAGGCTCGTCCAAAGCGTTGTCTTAGGAGCGTGGACGGCATGTGGCCTCGGCGCTCTCGAGACCGTTGAACGAAGGAGAACACCATGGCTATTCGCGATCTTATTCCCTGGTCGAGAAACCAGGAGCTTGCGCAGGCGCGGGACAGCTACGATCCGTTCATGACGCTGCATCGCGAGATGAACCGTCTGTTCGACGACGTGTTCCGGGGCTTCGGCGGATCCGGCCTGCCGCTGATGAAGGGGCGCCTCGGCTGGCCAAGGATCGAACTCAGCGACACCGACAAGACGCTGACGATCTCGGCGGAGCTGCCCGGGATGACGGAGAAGGACGTCCAGATCGAAATCACCAATGGCGTCCTGACGATCCGCGGCGAGAAGAAGGATGAGCACAAGGATGAAGGCAAATACTTCACCGAGCGCTACTACGGCGCCTTCGAGCGGCAGATTCCGCTTGAGGACGTCGACGAAGACAAGGCCGAGGCGTCGTTTAAGGACGGTGTCCTGACTATCTCGTTGCCGAAATCGGAGAAGGCGCAGGCAGCCGTCAAGCGCATCGCCATCAGCACGCACTAGCACAAATCACAGACGGCGGCGTCGGCGCCGCCGTCCAATCGTCACCCAAACCCATCCCTTGGAAAGGAGCGTTGAGGGAGGCATTGCCGATGACCGACATCAACACCAATGCCAGCAACCTAGGCCCGCTGCTTCATCCCGCGGCCCATTACGAATCCCCCACCGACGTCCTGAATGCAGCGGACCTTTCCGCGCCGGAGAAGCGGATCATCCTGTCGTCCTGGGCGTCCGACATGTACGCCGTCGAATCCTATCCCGCCTTGCGCGAAATTCCGGGCATGCGTTGCACGATCCGACTGGCCGACATTCTTTCGGCCCTGCGGCAGCTCGACGGCGACAATGACGACGACCCGCCGCGCGGCGGCGGTGTATCGATGCGATTGCGGCGGCCTTGGGCCGCCGCGGACTGGAAGCGCGTGTGACGCTGTCGCCGGCCGTTCTGGCAATCGTGCTGCCCAGCCGAGTCCAGGCGCCTGGGCTGTTTGTTCTTCTTGCAGGCTTCGCCAGCGCGCAGGGACGAGCTTCGCCTCAAGCCGCGCGATGTGGAGCCTCGCCCTGTAGGTCGCTGATCAGCCGCCGCTCACGCTCGATCCGCTGGCGATAGAGTTTGCGTTCATGATCGGCTTTCGCGTTTGCAAGAAGGAATTCGTAATGCCCGATCACCTTCTCGCTGCCTCGAATGAGCAGGTCTCGGTCTGTGTTCATTGCGCAGCTCCGGTCGCGTCAATCGGCGGCTTGGAAGAGCGGAAGGTCACGGGAAAGGTCGCCGCGGTCAGGCTATCAAGCGCCGACTGCTCTTCTGCGAAACGTCTCTCGATGAACTGGCGTTCTATCTCTGCCAGCCTGGTCTTCAGCAGTCGTCGGTAGCGGTGGATGTTGTTACGGTGCGCGCGAATACGGGCCAAATTCTCATCGAGCATCATCGTCTCTCCAGACGGTCGCGTTCAAGTCCTTTGATTATTGAAGGTGAGAAAGAGATTTCTCGGCGAGAAAAATATTCAGCGGAAAGTCGGTGTCAAGATGTTCAAGGCCGCTGCTGCGCCACGGTCGAAACAAGGAGCAAACGGACTGAGGTTGGGACGAGACGCCGTCACCTGGTCCGCGGCGCGGCGGCGGCTTTTCCGGCCGGCCGGCCCTTGCGCACGACATTCCAGAAGTTCTCGGCGGCGCGGGTCATGCGGGCGCGCGGACGGAACAGCGAGATGCCGATCGGAATTTCCCACTCCGCACCGCCTGCACGTAGCAGTCGGCCGCTGTCGAGATCGGCGCCGACGAGGCCCATCGGCGCCCACGTCACGCCACGTCCCTCGCGCGCCATGTCGATCAGCAGCATGACCGGTGCTGCGAAGCTCGGAACGAGCCAGGCGGCGGGATCCTTCGCCGCCAGGAACGATGTGACGAGGCGTCCCACGCCCGAACCCGGATGATAGGCGAGATAAGGCAGCGGCGCGCCGGATGCGCCGGGCAGGGCGTAGCGCGGCTTTGCCTTGCTGCGCCGTCCGCCGCGGCCCGGCTTCGTCATGGGCGCGCTGATCGGGATCAGCATGTCGGTCGAAAGTTCGATCCGCAGGAAGCGATCCATGTCGAGCCGGCTTACCAGGGAGGGATGATAGTGCGCCAGCAGGAAATGCGCCTGTGCATCCAGCAGCAGCTTTTCGCAGCCGGCGAAATTGGAGGCGACGAGCTGAACGGCGGAGCCGGCCCGCGCGCTGTCCGAGCTGCGGATCCATTCCGGAAAGAACGTCTGCGACAGCGCGTGCGTGGCCGCGAAGGTGATGGTCTCGGCTTTCAGCCGCGCCACTTCGAGGGCTTCCTCCCGCCCGACCAGGACGCGGCGCAACACGTCTTCGGCGACGGGACGAAAGCTTTCGCCGGCAGCCGTCAGCGTGATCGTGTGGGTTGAACGCTCGAACAGCGGCGTGCCCAGCCACTCCTCGAGCGACCTGATGCGGCGGCTCAGCGCCGGCTGGGTCACGTGCCGGCGCTCGGCGGCGCGGGAGAACCCGCCCTCCTCGGCGATGGCAAGGAAGTCCTCCAGCCAGATCAGGTCCATAATGACGTTTTGTCCTCAAATCATTCCGATACGGCATTAGCGCCTGATGCGCCGCTGGTCCAATGTAAATGGCATCGCAAAACCAGAACAAGGCGCCATCCCGCATGGCGCGACGATTGCGCTTGGAGGAAAGCAAATTGCAGGTCGCCGCAACTCCGTTGTCTGAGCCCATCCCGAGGTCGATCGCCGAGCGGCGGCGCAAGCCGCTCTGGCGCGAGCAGTATGTCCTGGTCGTGGCCGGTGCGGCGCTCGGCGCGCTGTTCGGCTTTCTGCTTCCGACCGTGGCGGTCGAGTTCAAGCCGCTCGGCGACAGCTTCATCTCGCTGATCAAGATGACGATCGCGCCACTGATCTTCCTGGTCGTGGTCACCGGCATCGCGCAGGTCGGCGACATGAAGGCGGTGGGCCGCATCGGCCTCAAGGCCTTCGCCTACTTCGAGGCGGTGACGACCCTCTGCTTGTTGATCAGCTTCGTGGTCGTGCGCTGGGTCCAGCCCGGCGCGGGCGTCGCCCACGCCACCGCGCAGCAGGCGGAGACCGTTGCCCGCTATTCGCAGGCCCATGTCGGCTCGCTCTCGGTCTACATCCAGCACATGATTCCGGAGAGCTTTGTCGGCGCGTTCGCGAGCGGCGATGTGCTCCAGGTTCTCGTGCTCGCGCTGCTGTGTGGCATCGGGCTGTTGCTGCTCGGCGAGAAGGCCGTGCCGCTGCGCTCAGGGCTGGAGAAGCTTACCGAGCTCATCTTCAGCGTCGTCCATGTCGTTGTCGCGCTGGCGCCGATCGGGGCCTTCGGCGCGATGGCTTTTACGGTGGCGAAGTTCGGCGCCGCGACGCTCTATGCGCTGGCGCTGCTGGTTGGCACCGCCTGGGCGATGATGGCGTTCTTCATTTTCGTCGTTCTCGGCGCGATCTGCCGCCTTGCCGGCATACGCCTGATGGACCTGTTGCGCCTGCTCCGCACCGAACTGCTCGTCGTGCTCGGCACGTCGTCTTCGGAAACCGCCATCCCCGGCATGATGGAAAAGCTGCCGAAGGCGGGTGTCGGGCGTGCGGTGGCGGGCCTCGTCATCCCCTCCGGCTATTCCTTCAACCTCGACGGCGTCGCGCTGACGCTGCCGCTCAGCACGATCTTCGTCGCCCAGGTCTACGGCATCGAGCTGACCGCCGCGCAGCAACTGAGCCTGTTCGTGGTGATGCTGTTCACCAGCAAGGGCGCCGCCGGCGTCACGGGCGGCGCCTTTGCCGCGCTCGCGGCCACCGTGGTGGCCGCCGGGCTGCCGGCGGAAGGCCTGGCGCTGCTGCTCGGTATCGACCGTTTCATGTCGCTGGCACGCGCCATCACCAACACCATCGGCAACGCGGTCGCCTCGATCGTCGTCGCCAAATGGGACGGCGAATTCAACCGCGAGGACTGGGCCCAGTCCGCCGCTCAAACCCAAGCAGTGAAGTAAGGATCAATGGCTACCAACACCAATGAACTCCCGGTCATCGCACTGACCCCGGGCGATTGCACTGGCATCGGCCCCGAGCAGACCGTGCGTATCCTCTCCGACGACCGCCTCGCCGACGTGGCGCGCCTCGTCGTGGTCGGTGACGCCCGCGTGCTCGAGATGGGGATGGCGCATGCCGGCGTGAAGTTGAAGATCGAGCGGATTGCTTCGCCGAAGGCCGCGTCTTGGGGCCGCGGCACGGTGCAGCTCGCCGATCTCGGCAACACTGACCCGTCGAAATTCCCGCTCGGCAAGGCCAGCGCCGAGTCCGGCCGTCTGACCGGCGAGACGCTGTCGCGCGCGATCGACTTCGCCAAGGCCGGCGAAGTCGATGCGATCACCTTCGCGCCGCTGAACAAGCGCGCGATGTTCGACGGCGGCTGGAAGTTTCCCGACGAGCACAAGATGTTCGCGAGCCTGCTCGGCCACACCTCCTATTTCTCCGAGATGAACGTGCTGGACGGCCAGTGGATGTCGCGCGTCACCGGGCATCAATCGCTGCGCGAGGCGCTGGAGGGCATCAATCCGGAAAGCATCACCGATGCGATCGAGCTGGTCGACCGCATGATGCGCAAGGCTGGCGTCGCCAAGCCGCGCATCGCGGTCGCCGCGCTCAACCCGCATGCCGGCGAGGGCGGTCTGTTCGGCCGCGACGAGATCGAGATGATCAGGCCTACCGTGGAGGCGGCCGCGAAGACGGGTATCGCCTGCAGCGGGCCTTATCCCGCCGATACCGTCTATATCCGCGCCTTCGCCGGCGAGTTCGACAGTGTGGTCGCGATGTATCACGACCAGGGCCAGATCGCGACCAAGCTGCGCGGATTCAACCGCGGTGTCACCGTCACCGCCGGTCTCGATACCGTTTTCACCACGCCGTCGCATGGTACGGCGTTCGACATCGTCGGCAAGGGCGTGGCCAACACCGGCGCGCTCGAAAGCTCTGTCCGCCTCGCGGCCAAACTGGTTTCGATGAAGGTTCGGGAGGCAGCCTATGCCAACTGATCGCAGGACCCTGCTGCAGGCCGCCGCCGCGCTGCCGCTCGCCACGGCCAGCGCCAATGCCGCTCTCGCGCAAGCCCCGGTCGCGGCGCCAGCGGCAGCGCCGCCCAAAGAGGTCACGCGCAGGCTCGCGCATTATCTCGTCACGGCGAGCTATGACGATCTGCCGGCAAACGTCCGGAAGGAAGGCGTCCGCACACTGTTGAACTGGGTTGGCGTCGCGATCGGCGGATCGCGTCACGAGACGGTCGACATCGCGGTCGCGGCGCTCGGTCCGTTCTCGGGTCCGCAGCAGGCCTCCCTGTTCGGGCGGCGCGAGCGATTCGACATCATGAACGCGGCCTTCATCAACGGCGTGTCGAGCCACATCTTCGACTATGACGACACCCATCTGAAGACGATCATCCATCCCGCCGGTCCGGTCGCCTCGGCGATCCTCGCGATATCGGAGATGCAAGCCGTCTCGGGCAAGGAGTTCCTGAACGCGCTCGTGCTCGGCGTCGAGACCGAGTGCCGGATCGGCAACTCGGTCTACCCGAACCACTACGATGTCGGCTGGCACATCACCGGCACAGCGGGCGTGTTCGGTTCAGTTGCCGCGGTGGGCAAGCTGCTCAAGCTGAACGAGCAGCAGATGACCTGGGCGCTCGGCCTTGCGGCGTCCCAGCCGGTGGGTCTGCGCGAATCCTTCGGCTCGATGAACAAGAGCTTCAATCCTGGCCGCGCCGCTGCGAACGGCATCTTCGCGGCGATCCTGGCGTCGAAGAATTTCACCTCGTCAGGCGCGATGATCGAGGCCAAGCGCGGCTGGGCCAACACGATCAGCACCAAGCAGGACTATGGCGAGATCCTGGGCGACCTCGGCAAGCGCTACGAGGCCGCACTCAATACCTACAAGCCGTTCGCCTGCGGAATCGTCTTGCATCCGGCGATCGACGCCGCGATCCAGCTTCGCAACCAGAACAAGCTGACCGCCGATCAGATCGAGCGTGTCGATTTGAAGGTCCATCCGCTCGTGCTCGAGCTCACCGGCAAGAAGACGCCGCATCAAGGCCTCGAGGGCAAGTTCAGCGTCTATCACGCGGTCGCGGTTGCGATCGTCGAGGGCGCCGGCGGCGAGAAGCAATTCAGCGACCGTGCCGGGACGGATCCGACCGTGGTCGCGCTGCGTGACCAGGTGATTCCGGTCATTACCCCTGGCATCAAGCCGGAGCAGGTCGACTTGACAATCGTGCTCAAGGACGGGCGCAAGCTGAACCGCTATATCGAACACGCGATCGGCAGCTTCGAGGTGCCGATGACCGACAAGCAGCTCGAGACCAAGTTCTCCGACCTTGCCGACGGCATCCTTCCGGCCGCGGCGACCCGGCGGATCATGGATGCCTGCTGGAATCTCGAGCATCTGCCGAATGCGGCTGATATCGCAAAGATGTCGGTCCCGGCCTGATCGAGGAGAAAGTGAAGCCGTCGCGCCGACGTTTCCTGCAATCCGCAGTCGCAACCGCCGCCGTGACGGCATCGCAAGGGCGCGCCGGTGCTGGGTGCCGACCGAGCCGAAAAGCTGATAGAACAGATCGGCGATCTCGAACGACTTGATGAGGTCGGCAAGTTGATGGCCGTGTGATGCAACAACCATTCAGCGTGCCGAGCGACGTTTGCGCGCGAATTGTTCGAGAGTTTTTCGACCGGCTCAAACCATGAGAGACGAGTCCGAATAAGCCTGCCAAGAGGCTCGGACGAAACGTAGAACGAATGGGAGAAAACGATGAGCTTGAGGCGAATGCTTGCCGGCTATCTCGGCGCGACGGCGCTGTTGCATGCCGGTGCCGCGATGGCGGCGACTGTCGAGATATCCGCCAATGACATCGGCGGGCAGGTGACCAGCGACAAGGGCGCGGAGGCCGGGGTCTGGGTGATTGCCGAGACCAGGGACCTGCCAACCAAATACGCGAAGGTGGTGGTCACCGACGATCAGGGCCGGTTCGTCATCCCGGACCTTCCCGCGGCCAACTACAAGGTCTGGGTCCGCGGCTACGGCCTGCAAGACACGGCGCAGCAGGACGCTCGTCCAGGCAAGGTGATGGACTTCAAGGCCGCCCAGGCCTCGCCCAAGCAGGACGCACAGAACTATCCCGGCATGTATTGGTATTCGCTGCTCGACATCCCCAGGCCCGAGGAGTTTCCGGGCACCGGCGACAAGGGCAACAAGATGCCGGAGACCATGAAGTCGCAGGCCCAGTGGGTCGATACGGTCAAGAACATGTGCCAATCCTGCCACGCGCTCGGCACGCGCGGCATCCGCGAAATCCCGAAGGCGTTCACCGAGGGCTATGACTCCCACACCGCATGGGCGATGCGCACCCAGGCCGGCCAGGCGCAGGAATACATGGCGACGGTGCTGGCCAGCGTGGGCCCGGAGAAGGTCTATGATCTCTTTTCGAAATGGACCGACCGTATTGCGGCCGGCGAATTGCCGTTCGACAAGCCCGAGCGGCCTAAGGGCATCGAGCGCAATGTCGTCTTCACGATGTGGGACTGGGCCGCGCCGACGCGCTATCAGCACGATGCGATCTCGACCGACAAGCGCAACCCGCGCGTCAACGCCAATGGCCTGATCTACGGATCGTCGGAAGAGAGCTCCGATCTCGTGCCGACGCTCGATCCCGTGAAGAACGTCGCCGGCACCATCAAGCATCCCTATCTCGATCCGAACACGCCATCGTCGACCGATGCCCCGCGCGGACCCTCGGCCTATTGGGGGGACGAACCGATCTGGGATGGCCACACCAGCATCCATAACGTCATGATGGACGAGCAGGGCAAGGTCTGGTTCACCGCGCGTCTGCGTCCGCCGGCCAATCCCGACTACTGCAAGCAGGGATCGGATCTGCCGTCGGCGAAGGTGGCGCCGCAAGCGACATCATTGCGCCAATTGTCGCGCTTCGATCCCGCGACGGGCAAATGGGACCTGATCAACACCTGCTTCACGACCCATCACCTCTATTTCGACGACGATGCCAACCAGACATTGTGGACCAGCTCCGGCGGTCCCGGCCTCGGCGGCGGCATCGTCGGCTGGCTCAACACCAAACAATATCGTGAGACTCTCGACGACGTGAAATCGCAGGGCTGGACGCCGCTGATCATCGACACCAATGGCAATGGCAAGCGCGATGCCTATGTCGAGCACAAGGATCCCGTCGATCCGACCAAGGACAAGCGCATCGCCGCATCCTTCTACGGCATCATGCCGAGCCCGGTCGACGATACGATCTGGGGCCAGGCGATGGACCGCGGTTTCTCCCGCATCGATCAGCCCGGCTACATCGTTCGCGTGACGCCCGGACCCGACCCGGCCAACACCGCACTGGCCGAAGTGTATCAGCCGCCGGAGGGCACGTTCGGTCCGCGCGGCCTCGACATCGGGCTGGACGGCGTGGTGTGGACGGTGTTGTCCAGCGGACATCTCGCACGCTTCGATCGCAAGCTGTGCAAAGGTCCGCTGAACGGACCGACGACGGCCGACGGCAAGCAGTGTCCGGAGGGGTGGAAGACCTGGCGCATGCCCGGACCGCAGTTCAGGGGACTCGATGCCGGCGGCAGTGCCAACCACGCCTATTATGTCTGGGTGGATCGGTACAACACGTTCGGACTCGGCGCCAACGTGCCGATCGCAAGCGCCAACGGCAGCGAGTCGCTGCTCGCACTGGTCAACGACCAGTTCGTGAACATGCGCAATCCATATCCGCTCGGCTTCTTCACCAAGAATGTCGATGGCCGGATCGATGATCCCGACACCGGCTGGAAAGGCCGCGGCTTGTGGACCACGACGGGAACGCGCGCCAGTTTCCACGGAGAGGGCGGCAAGGAGGCCTCGCCCAAAGTCTACAAGGTGCAGATGCGGCCAAATCCATTGGCCCATTGAACGTTTGGCCCTATGAATAACCGCGCCGCTAACGGGCGGCCAAGCAACGGAAAAGAACCATGACAAAGACCTCTCGACGCAACCTGCTCACTGCCGCAGCCGCGATGACCGCGGCGGGCATCGCCGAAGCGGCACCAGCCGCGGCGCAGGCCGGGCCGAAGCCGATCTTCCCGGTGCCGATGGTCGCGATCCCGATCGTCGGCGAGACAAGTGTGTTCCAGGTCCGCCGCATCTACTGCATCGGGCGCAACTATGCGGCGCATGCGATCGAGCGCGGCTCGGATCCGAACCGCCCTTCTTCTTCCAGAAGCCGACCGACGCGATCCAGAACGTCGCGATCGGCCAGGTTGCCGATCATCCTTATCCGTCGCTGACCAAGAATTATCATCACGAGGTCGAGCTGGTCGCCGCACTGAAGTCCGGTGGCACCAACATTCCGCCGGAGAAGGCGCTCGACCATGTCTACGGTTACGCGCTCGGCCTCGATATGACCCGGCGCGATCTCCAGAACGGCATGGCCGCGGAGAAGAAGCCTTGGGAGATCGGCAAGAGCTTTGACCATGCCGCGGTGATCGGCCCGATTCATCCGGTGAGCAAGACCGGCCATTTCGAGAAAGGCGCGATTTCGCTGGCGGTGAACGGGACCGTGCGGCAGAGCTCGGATCTCAGCAAGATGATCTGGAGCGTCGCCGAGCAGATTTCGAAGCTCTCGGAAGCCTTCGAGCTCAAGGCCGGCGATATCATCTATTCCGGCACGCCGGAAAACGTCGGCCCCGTCGTGAAGGGCGACGTGCTCCTGTGCAAGCTCGAGGGCCTGCCGGACATGTCGATCAAGATCGTCTAATCGGCGTTGCGGATCAGCCTCCGCCGGAACCACGGTTCACGGCGGAGGCCTTTGAATTGCCGGAGTTCCGCAGGCCGTTGCCGCTTGTTGGGCGACAAACAAACTTCCTGCCGCCATATTTGAGTAAGAGTGATCTCCCGTGAGGGAGGCGCTTCGATGAACAAAGCTCTGATTACCGCCGTCGTGATGCTGGCCTGCGTGCCCGCGAGCGCCTTTGCGCAGGAACGCGCGGGCGATGCTGCGCTGGGAGCGGTGTCCGGCGCCATCGTGCTGGGCCCGGTCGGTGCCGTCGCCGGAGCATTGGTCGGCTACACCGCCGGGCCTTCCATCGCCCGGTCATGGGGTGTGAGAGGTTCGCGGTCGGCGAGACACCGGCAGCCGCCACGTCGCGAGTCGAGCCGCGCAATCCCTACCAGCGCGCCACAGCCCACGCGTGAGGCGATGCAGGCCAATGGCCAGATGAGAACTGCCGGCAATCCGCCGGCTCAGGCCGCGCCCGCGGCGGAGCCCGTTCAAGCTGCTCCGGCGGTGCCGGCGCAGACTTCGACGCCGCCGGTTCAGGGATTCGAATGAGGCTACGGTCCTAAGCCGCGGTGGTCTTCGGCCGCAGCCGATCGACCGTCCGCGCAATCAGCGCGGCGACTTCGCCGACCTTCGGGCCGATCCGGAATTCGGGGCCAGCGACGACGACGGAGAGGCGGCGGTCGCCGATCGGCAGCGGAATCGCGGCGCCCGCGAGGTCGCGGCTGTAATCGCCAAAACTTTGGCAATAGCCACGTTCGATCGAGTTGCGCAGCTCCGCTTCCACCGCCTCGATGCTGATCGGCGTCGACGGGCCGTACTGTTTGAATTCGATCTTGCGATAGACCGAGTCGCGCTCCTCCTGCGAGTACTGCAACAACAATGCACGGCCGCTGGCCGTGGCGTGGATCGGCACGCGGTGGCCGATGGTCGCGAAATAGCGGATCGCCGCCTTGGACTCGACGACGTCGATGAACACCGCCATCACGCCGGCCGGCGCCACGATCGAGGCGGTCTCGCCGGTCTCCGCGGAGAGATCGGCGACCAGCGTATGCGTCCAGGGCGGTAGCGGCTCGACCTCCGAGATCATGCGCGCCATCGCCAGCCACCGCGGCGTCGGATAGAAGCCGGCGCGCGGCCGCGGCTCATAGAGATAGCCCTTCTCCGACAGCGTCGCGAGCAGGTTGAAGGTCGATGAACGCGGCCAGCCGAAATGATCTGCGATCTCCGCAAGCGTCGCCGGTTTCCTCACTTGCGCGAAGAACTCCATGATCTCCAGGACGTTTGCGGCTTGGCGAACGATCATGATCCGATCCCGTCTGTCGCGACGCGTTACCCTGATCTATGACTGACCGAGGATCTTCTTCGCGGCGCGAAGATGCGGCTTGTCGATCATCATGCCATCGAGGCGCAGCGTGCCGGAGTTCGGATTGCTCGCGAACGCCGCAATCACCCTCTCCGCCCAGGTGCGCTCGGCTTCGGTCGGCTCGAATGCCGCATTGACGATGTCGACATGCTTGGGGTGGATCAGCGCCTTTGCGGAGAAGCCGTCGCGCCGCGCGGCGCGTGTTTCCTGCTCGAGTCCTGTGAGATTGTCGATGTCGGTATAGACAGTGTCGATCGGCGCGACCTCGGCCGCTGCCGCCGCCATCAGACACAAGTCGCGCGCGAGGCGATAGGGGCTGTGGAAGACGCCGCCCGAGGCCTTCTCGGTGGCGCCGAGCGAGGCGGACAGGTCTTCCGCGCCCCACATCAATCCGGCGAGGCGCGGGGAGCAGTCCTTGTAGGTGCCAAGCCCGAAGATCGATGCGGCGGTTTCGGTTGCGACACAGACGATTCGGGTCGAGCCGACTGTGGTGCCGGCCGCCGCCTCGAAGGCTTCGAGCCAGGTCGCGACCTGGCGTACGTCGTCGCCGCCGCGCGATTTTGGCAGCACGATGCCGTCGGGCACCCCCGGCATCACCGCGGCGAGATCCGCGAGCGTCATGCCGGTGTCGAGTGCATTGACGCGGACATAGAGCTGGTGCGGGCCGCGCCGGCCCTTCAGCATCTCAAGCGTCAGCGTGCGCGCCTCGTCTTTCTTCTCGGTGACGACGGAGTCCTCGAGGTCGATGATCAGCGCGTCGGCGTTGCCCTCGCTCGCCTTCTCGAATTTGCGCGGGGAATCCCCCGGCACGAACAGCATCGAACGCATCAGACCGGCCTCCTGTGCATCATCGCCATGCGGCGGCATTTGCCGACGATCTCGTCGTTCTGGTTGTAGGCGTGGTGCTCGAACTCGACGATGCCCGCCTTGGGGCGCGATTTGGATTCCCGCACAGAGAGCACCTTCGTCGTCGCCCGCAACGTGTCGCCATGGAAGACCGGCTTCGGAAAGGTGACGTCGGTCATGCCGAGATTGGCGACGGTGGTACCCAGGGTCGTATCATAGACCGTCATGCCGATCATGATGCCGAGGGTATAAAGGCTGTTGAAAATGCGCTGCCCGAACTCGGTCTTTTCAGAGAAATGCGCATCGATGTGCAGCGGCTGCGGATTGAGCGTCAGCAGGCTGAACATGGTGTTGTCCATCTCCGTGACGGTTCGGGTCAGCGGATGCCTGAACTCCTGGCCCACGGAAAAGTCCTCGAAATAAAGTCCGGCCATCGCGGCTTCCTCCCTGTCGTTGCGATTCTGGGCGGCGTCCGCTTAAGGCGGCGCCGCTAGGTGAACTGCTTTTTGCTCTGCGAGTTGCTTGATCTCGTCCGCCGAGAAGCCGGCTTCGTGCAAAATGTCGCGGCCGTGCTGGCCGAGCATCGGCGCGGGGCCGGCCGGCTCCGGCTGCGTGACGCTCCAGGTGGAGGGCACGCGCATCTGGCGGATGCGGCCTCCGCGGGATGATCCACTGTCGTGAAGAAGTCGACCGCTTTGAGATGGGGATCGTCCAAAATCGTCTCCAGCGTATGCATCGGCATCACCGGAATGTCGGCGCGCTCCAGAAGCTCGCGCCACGCCGCGCTCGTGCGGGTGAGGAAGATGTGGCCGATCTCCTCGTAGATCTCGTCTATGTGCTTGGTGCGCGCGGCGTGGTTGGCAAAGCGCGGCTGCTGCAAAAATTCCGGCCGTCCGATCGCCTCGAAGAAGCTGCGCCAGTGCTTGTCGTTGTAGATGAGCACGCAGAGATAGCCGTCGCTGGTCTGGTAGGGGCGGCGATAGCGCGAGAGCAGGCGGGCATAGCCGCCATGGTCGAGCGGCGGATCGTAGGTGAGGCCGCCGAGATGATCGACCAGCACGAACTCGGCCATCGATTCGAACATCGGCACGTCGATGCGCTGGCCGACGCCGGTGCGCTGCTGGTGCAACAGCCCGCCCATGATCGCGTTGACCATCATCAGGCCGACGATGCGGTCGGCGATGGTGACGGGAACGTAACGCGGCGTGCCGTCGCCGGCAGCGGCGAGCAGCGTCGGGACGGTGGCCGCACCCTGGATCAGGTCGTCGTAGGCGGGCTTTGCCGCATAGGGGCCGGACTGGCCGTAGCCGAACGCGCCGACATAGACGAGGGCGGGATTGTTCGCGGCGAGCGTTTCGTAATCGAGGCCGAGCCGGGCCATCGCCTGCGGGCGCACGTTATAGACGAGCGCGTTGGCGCGCCTGGCGAGCCGCAGCAGCGCATCGCGCCCTTCCGGCTTCTTGAGATCGAGCACGATGCTGCGCTTGCCGCGATTGGCGTTGTGGAACATCCCGCCCATGCCGGGCGTGCGGCCGGGACCTATCTGGCGAACGATGTCGCCCTCGGGACTTTCGACCTTGATCACGTCAGCGCCCATGTCCGCCAGCACCTGGGTGCCGTAGGGCCCCATCAGCACGCTGGTCAGGTCGAGAATGGTGATGCCGGCAAGCGGTCCCATAAGGCCTCGTCGGAGTTATTCATATATGTGGAGTTAGAGTTCATAGAACGCGGATGTCAATTTGCGCTGCTCCACGCCAGGACGCATCCTCCATGCATAGTTCATATGCTTGACATAGAAATTCACATATATGTACATTTCTCTCAAGCAAGAAAATGGAGTGAGGGCCGGCGTTCGGCGGCAGCGGGCTGCCGCCCCGGCGTGGGGACGCGTCAAGGAGAAGCAAATGAAGAAGAAATTGGCCTGGGCTGTTTCGGCGCTCGCACTGTCGCTGCCGGTCTCGACGATGTCGGCGAAGGCGCTGGAGCTGAAAGTCGCCGACTCCTTCCCGGCCGGCCACTATCTCGTCCGCCTGATGCTCAAGCCGTGGATGGACGACGTTACCAAGCGCACCAACGGCGCGGTGACCTTCACCTATTATCCGAACCAGCAGATCGGCAAGGCCGCCGACATGCTGCGGCTGACCCAGTCCGGCGTTGTCGATATCGGCTACATCGGCCCGTCCTATGTCTCGGACAAGATGCCGCTGTCGGAAGTCGCGCAATTGCCGGGTGCGTTCGAGACGAGCTGCCAGGGCACGCTGGCCTACTGGAAGACGGCCCGCGAAGGCGTGCTGGCCAAGCAGGAATATGCGCCGAACAAGATCAAGCTGCTGATGGCCGTGGTGCTGCCGCCCTATCAGGTATGGACCGCCAAGGCGAAGGTCGAGGCGACGAAGGACATGCAGGGCCTGAAGCTGCGCACCACCGGCGGCGCGCAGGACCTGACGCTGCGTGCGCTCAGCGCCGTTCCGGTGCGCATGGCCGCGCCCGATGCCTATGAGTCACTATCGCGCGGCACGATGGATGGTCTGCTCTTTCCGATGGAGAGCGTCGTCGCCTACGGCCTCGACAAGCTGGTCAAGCATGCGACCGAGGGCGTCAGCTTCGGCAGCTTCATCGTCGCCTACTCCATCAACCAGTCGGTCTGGGACAAGCTGCCGGACGACGTGAAGAAGGCGATGAACGAGGCCTCCGAAGCGATCGAGCCGACCGCCTGCGCCCAGGTCGACAAGGAAACGGACGCGACCAAGAAGCACCTCCAGGATGAGGGCGTCAGCTTCGATCCGCTGCCTGAGGCGAAGCGCGCCGAGATGAGGGACAAGCTGAAGGGCGTCGGCCAGGAATGGGCGAGCGGTCTCGACAGCCGTGGCAAGCAGGCCTCCGCCGCGCTGAAGGAGTTCGACGGCTTGCTCGCTTCCGGCGACAAGAAGAACTGATAGCACGACACGGCCAAAGGGAGACGCCAAAGGTGATCAAGCGGGCAGCAGATGTGCTCGGCGCGCTGGAACGCGCGCTGACGGTGATCGCGGTGGTGTTCCTGTTCGTGATCATGGTGCTTGTCGTGACCGACGTGTTCATGCGCTACGCGCTGAACCGCCCGTTCTCCTTCACCTATGACCTGATCGGGCTCTATCTCCTCGCTGGCGTGTTCTTTTTCACGCTGTCGGACGCCCTGCGTGAACATGCTCATGTCGGCGTCGACATCCTCCTGTCGCGCTTCTCGCCGGCGGGGCGGCGGCTGTCCGAGATCATCACCGCACTGACCGGCCTGTTCGTGTTCGTCCTGATCTGCAAGGTCGGCTTCGAGCGCGCGCTCGAGAACTATGAGCAGCACGACGTTCTCTCGGGCGCGATTCCCTGGCCGACCTGGATCTCGGCGGCGCTGGTGCCGTTTGGCTGTGGCGTGCTGGTGCTGCGGCTCGCGCTGCAGCTCGTCGGCAATTTTCTGAGCCTCGTCAGCGGCCGCGATCTCTATCCGCTGCCGCCGGTCACGGGCGTCGGCGAAGCGCGAACCTTTGAATAGCGGCGGGTACTCATGACTCCTCTCATCGTTCTCGCCCTTCTCTTTGCCCTGCTCGCACTCGGCACGCCCGTCGGCTTCGCGATGGCCTTTGCCGGCTCGGTCGGCCTCGTCATGGTCGGCGGCTTTGCGACGCTGTCAGGCATCCTGCAGACGGCTCCGCTCTCGACCGTCTCGTCTTACGAGCTGATCACCATCCCGATGTTCCTGCTGATGGCCGACCTCGTGCTGCTGTCGGGTGTCGCGGATGATCTGTTCAAGACGGCATCGGCCTGGGTCGGCCGCGTTCCGGGCGGGCTCGGCATGGCGACGGCGCTCGCCGGCGCCGGCTTTGGCGCGATCTGCGGCACCTCGACGGCATCAGCGGCGACGCTGTCCTCGACCAGCCTCCCCGCGATGATCCGCCAGGGTTACGAGCCGAAGATGGCGGCCGGTGTCGTCGCCATCTCCGGCACGCTGTCGATGCTGCTTCCGACCAGCGTGGCGCTCTTCGGCCTGCTCGCCGAGGTGAACATCGGCAAGCTCCTGATCAGCGGCATCATCCCGGCGATCCTCGTCACCATCACCATCATGGCCACGATCTATTTCCTGGTCTGGCAGGATCCCTCGCGCGCGCCCGCCGCCAAGTCGGTGCCATGGCGCGAGAAGTTCGCGCTGCTGTGGCAGGTCTCGCCGATGGTTGTGCTGTTCTCGATCGTGACAGGCACGATCTATCTCGGCGTTGCGACGCCGACGGAGGCCTCGGCCTTCGGCGCGTTCGGCGCCTTCCTGCTCGCGATCGTCAAGGGCAAGATCACGCCGTCGTCCCTCTACAAGACGCTGTTGCGCGCCTGCCACGGCACCTGCATGATCATCATGATCCTGGTCGGCGCCTCGATCTTCGGCTACTTCTTCACGCTCACCCACGTCACGCAGGACCTCGTCGCCTGGATCGGTAGCTTGCCGACCTCGCGCTGGGTGATCATCACGCTGATCCTGTGCGGCTATATCGTGCTCGGCTCCTTCATGGACCAGATCGCGATCCTGGTGCTGACCGTGCCGATCGTGCTGCCGCTGATCAAGACGCTCGGCTTCGATCCGATCTGGTTCGGCGTCATCAAGATCGTCACCGCCGAGGTCGGCATGATCACGCCGCCGGTCGGGCTGAACTGCTTCATCGTCGCCCGCTATGCCAAGCGGCCCGTGGCGGAGGTGTTCCATGGCACCTTCCCGCACTTCATCGCGCACCTGATCGCGATCGCGATCCTGGTGGCGTTTCCCTCGATCATTCTCTGGCTGCCCTCGCAGATGGGACGCTAGCACGTCCGGGCCGCCGCGGCTCCAATCAAGGAGATCAAGAACATGGATTTCGCGCTCACCGATCAGCAGGAAGCCATTCGCGACGCCATCGCCAAGATCTGCGAAGGCTTCGACGATGCCTACTGGCTGAAGAAAGACCACGACGGCGGCTTCCCGCACGACTTCCACAAGGCGCTGGCCGACGCCGGCTGGCTAGGCATCTGCGTGCCGGAGGAATATGGCGGCTCCGGCCTCGGCATCACCGAGGCCGCGATCATGATGCGCACGATCGCCGAATCCGGTGCCGGCATGTCCGGCGCATCCGCGGTGCACATCAACGTGTTCGGACTCAACCCGGTCGTCGTGTTCGGCACCGAGGAGCAGCGCAAACGCATGCTGCCGCCGATGGTCGAGGGTCGCGAGAAGGCGTGCTTCGCCGTCACCGAGCCCAACACCGGCCTCAACACCACGCAGCTCAAGACCCGTGCGGTCGCCAAGAACGATCGCTATATCGTCAACGGCCAGAAGGTGTGGATCTCGACCGCGCAGGTCGCGCACAAGATCCTGCTGTTGGCGCGCACCACGCCGCTGGAGGAGGTGCGTTCGCCCACCCACGGCCTCAGCCTGTTCTACACCGATTTCGATCGCAAGAAGATCAAGGTCCACGAGATCGAGAAGATGGGCCGCAAGATCGTCGATTCCAACGAGCTGTTCTTCGAGGATTTCGAGATCCCGATGGAGGACCGCATCGGCGAAGAGGGCCGCGGCTTCGAATACATCCTTGAGGGCATGAATCCCGAGCGCATCCTGATCGCGGCGGAAGCGGTCGGGCTCGGCAAGCTCGCGCTGTCGCGCGCAACCGAGTACGCCAAGACGCGCGTGGTGTTCAACCGTCCGATCGGCAAGAACCAGGGCATCCAGCATCCACTCGCGGTGAACTGGGTCGAGCTCGAGGCGGCCTGGCTGATGGTTATGTCGGCGGCTTGGCAGTACGACAAGGGCATGCCCTGCGGCGCCGCGGCCAATGCTGCAAAATATCTCGCGGGTGAAGCCGGCTTCTCGGCCTGCGAGCAGGCGGTGATGACCCATGGCGGTTTCGGCTATGCCAAGGAGTTCCACGTCGAGCGCTATTTGCGCGAGATCCTGATCCCGCGCATTGCGCCGGTCAGCCCGCAGCTCGCGCTCAGCTTTATCGCCGAAAAGGTGCTCGGCCTCGCCAAATCGTACTAATCTTGCCCGCGGATCGTTCGGCAGGATCGCCATGAACCTCGCTCATCATCTGCTTCGTGCCGCCAGAGCCGACGCCTCCGCGCCGGCGCTATTCAAGGGACTGACGCCGGTCGCCGATTACGGCCGGCTCGCCGCGACGGTGGCCTCGCTGGCCGCCTCGATGCAACAGCGCCTTGGCCTTGCCAAAGGTGACCGCGTTGCGCTTCTGATGAAGAACGTGCCGGACTATGTCGCCTGCCTCTATGCATGCTGGCATGCCGGCCTGGTCGCCGTTCCCATCAACGCAAAGCTGCATCCGCGCGAAGTTGCGTTTATCCTCGACAATTCGGGCGCAGCGGTCGTCTTCGTGACCGAGGACATGGCGAGCGTTGCGTCAGAGGCGTTGGCGCTCGGCGCGCGCAAACCGCACGTCATCGAGATCGGCTCAGCCGAGCATCGCAGCTTTGAGAAGGCCGACGGCATCGCCATCGCCGATGTCGGGATCACCGATCCCGCCTGGATTTTCTACACCAGCGGCACCACAGGCCGGCCGAAGGGCGCGGTGCTGAGCCATCGCAACCTGCTCGCCATGGCGCTGAACTATCTCGCCGAGATCAACCCCATCGCCCCTGGCGAGTCGCTCTTGCACGCCGCGCCGATGTCGCACGGCTCCGGGCTCTACATGGTGCCGCATGTGCTCGGCATGGGCGCGCAAGTGGTTCCAGAGAGCGGTCGCTTCGAGCCGGACGAGATTCTGGAGCTGACGGCGAAGCGCGACGACATCTCCTTCTTCGCCGCGCCCACCATGGTGCGGCGCCTGACGGTCGCCGCGGAAGCGGCAGGCGCGAGCGCGCCGGGGCTGAAGACCATCATCTATGGCGGTGGCCCGATGTATGTCGCCGATTGCAAGGCGGCACTCGCGGTGTTTGGGCCGAAGCTCGCGCAGATCTATGGTCAGGGCGAGACCCCGATGACGATCACCTATCTGCCCAAGTCGATGCATGTCGATGCCGGGCATCCGCGCCACCAAGAACGCCTGGCGTCGGTCGGCATCGCGCAGGGTGTCGTGCAGGTCCGCACCGTGGACGAGGCGGGGCGGGATGTCGCGCCGGGCGAGATCGGCGAGATCATCGTACGGGGCGATACCGTGATGTCCGGCTACTGGCAGAATCCGGAGGCCACCGCGAACACCCTGCGCGACGGCTGGCTCTACACCGGCGACATGGGCGCGTTCGATGCGGACGGATTCCTCACGCTGAAGGACCGCTCCAAGGACGTCATCATCTCCGGTGGCACCAACATCTATCCGCGCGAGGTCGAGGAGGTATTGCTGCGGCACGAGGCCGTTGCCGAGGTCTCCGTTATCGGCCGGCCGCATCCGGAATGGGGCGAGGAGGTCGTGGCCGTCGTCGTTCCCGTGACAGGCAAGAGCGTAACGCGGAGCGAGCTCGATCAGATCTGCAATGCCTGGATCGCGCGTTTCAAGCGACCGAAGCATTATTACGTCACCGGCGAGCTGCCGAAGAACAGCTACGGCAAGATCGTGAAGACGGAGCTACGCACGCTCCTGAACGAGTCCTCCGCGCGCCTTGCGCCGATGGACTAGCCGAAAATGCCGGCAGAACCAGCGCCGATCGATTTTACCGGCCTGATCCAAGACGGCGACCTCGTGGTGTGCGGGCAGGCGACCGCGGAGCCCGTCACCTTGACCGAAGCATTCGTCGCGCAGGCTGCGCAGCTTCCGGCCTTTCGCATGATGGTCGGCCCGCTGTTCTCGGAAACCTTTTCGGCCTGCACGCCCAACGTGTCGTTCCTGAGCTATGGCGTGATTGGCAATGCGCGGCGGCTCGCGAGAGCCGGGCGGCTCGATGTGATCCCGGGCAACTACAGTGCCTTCTGCGCCGATTTCGCCGCGCGCCGTCACCGAGCCGATGTGGTGCTGGTGCAGCTCGCCGAAGCCGCCGACGGCGGGCTGAGCGCGAGCCTCTCCAACGACTATGTCATCGACGCCGCGCGCGGGGCGCGCCTCGTCATCGCCGAGATCAATCCGGATGCGCCCTTCACACTCGGCGCGGACTGGCCAGCGAACGTGCCGATCCATGTGCGCGTGGCTGCCCGCCGCCCTCCCGTCGAACTGCCCTCAACACCGCTCGACGACGTCTCGCGGCGGATTGCGGCGCATGCGGCGAGCCTGATTTCCGACCGCAGCACGCTCCAGTTCGGGGTGGGGCGGATCCCGGACGCAATCCTGTCCTCGCTCTCCCATGCACGCAACCTCGGCATTCATTCCGGTCTGATCAACGACGCCGTGGTCGATTTGATCGAGCGCGGTGCGGTGACGAATGCGGAGAAGGGCATCGATGACGGGATCACCGTCACCAACCAGGTGATCGGGACAGCGCGGCTCTATCGCTTCGTTCACCAGAACCGGGAGGTCGCCGTACGGCCGACGTCCTACACGCACGGCCAGAGCGTGCTGGGGCGGATCAACCGGCTGGTCGCGATCAACTCGGCTCTTCAGGTCGGGCTCGACGGCGCCGTCAATTCCGAGACGCTGAATGGCGTTGCGATCGGCGCGATCGGCGGGCAGCTCGATTTCGTGCGCGGCGCCAACGCGTCTCTTGGGGGCAGGGCGATCATCGCGCTGCCGGCAACCGCGTCCGACGGCACCAGCCGCATCGTCGCCAATGTCGAGACGGTGACGACGCCGCGCGCCGACGTCGATGCCATCGTCACCGAATGGGGCATTGCCGAGCTGCGCGGCTGCGGCCTTGCCGAGCGCGCGCGCCGCATGATCGCGATCGCCGCCCCCGAGCACCGCGACGCGTTGGCGGCGTCAGTTCATCATCGCGAGTGATGGCCGCTGGCTCTCGCCGGCGTCGATGATGCCAGGAAGATCCGCGGCCTCGACCGCGATCATGCCCGACATCCGCCAGAACAGATGGGCAAGCCGCGAGAAGACCAGCCGGTCGCGCTCGGCGATATCAGTTCCTTCCGGAATCGTCACGGTCTCGAGCCCGACCACCTTCCTGAAATCCGGCCAGATCGTCATCGACTGCGCGATCACGGAGATGCAGCGCGGATCGTCGTCGCTCTCGTCGGGCGCTGGCGGCAAGCCCGGATATTGCGTCGGCGCCGTGTAGAACCTGTAGGCGCCATGGCCGAGCCGGAGTAGGAACTTTTCGGAGACGGCGATATCGTTGGCAAAGGACACCAGGCGCGCGTTGCGCAGGACTTCAGGCGAGATTGCGGTGAGGTCCCGGGCGCGCAGCGCCGAACAGAAGGACAGATTGAGATTGTGCTCGCGGAGCAGGTTGGCGAGCGGCTGCTGCTGTTGCACGGTGTTGGTGAGCAGGATGATGGTGTTCAGCATCGTGTGTCGTCCGTCAGGGGAAAAGGTGGCGCGCGGTCATGACCGCATCGTCGGAGGTGTGGGCGGCGAAGAAATCGTTGGCGATGCGCTGGCCCGGCGAGATCTCCAGGATGCGGTAGCGCGCCTGAGCGGCGGCTTCGCGCGCGGCGCCGACGTCCTCCTGCCAGGCGCACAGCGACAGCTCGAGCCGACCGTATCCGCCGCAATCGGCGGCGTAGGCGCCAGTCACCGCTTCGACCGTCGCCGCAACTGCGGTCGCATCGGTGGCTGAGATGTCGCGCAGGATCACGGCGATGCCGTTGCCGGCTTCGGCCTTCGAGGTCATCACAATAAAGGCGTCGCGGGCGCCGGTGCGGCCGGCGCGGCGAGCGGTGCGCACGAGGCCGGCGAAGCCGGGATCGGGCCCGAGCTCCAGCGTCGTCGTCTGCCGGTCGTGCAGGATGACGGCGCGGCTCGCGCCGAGATCGCCCTTGAGCGCGTGATAGCACCGCGGCAGCCACACGGTGTCGAGCGGCACCTGCGACGAGGTGAGGCTCCAGGCCTGGTCGAGCAGATAGCCGTCCCAGATCGCGGGATAGGACGCGGCGAGGTGTTGCCAGGTGCGGAGCAGGCGCTCGGCGTGATTGGTGCGGCCGAGATAGAGCGTGCGTGCCGACATCTCCCAGCGGTTCCATTTATGCAGCGCGACGTCGCAGCCGAGGAAGGACGGCAGCAGCGGTGTCTCGCGCAATATGGCGTCCGCCTCGATGAGCAGCAGCGGCTCGCGATATTTGTTCCACATCCGCACCATGAACTCGGCCTTCTCGAAGCAGAGGATGCGGTCGTCGAGCTGGGTCTCGATTGCTTCGATATGACTGTCGAGCCGCAAGCGCTCGAGCGACTGCCTCAGGGCGAGCGATAGGTTCTCGTCGGTGCCGCGCGGATAGCAGGAAACGATGCGCGGCTGGACGGCGGAGGCATCGGCAGCGGTCAGGAATTTCGACCAGCCGATACCGCCCCACCACATCTCGTGCGGACCGTCCGCACCGCAGGGGCCGACTGTGCCGAATTCGGTCAGCTTGGACTTGAGGAAATCGAAGCCCGGATTTTCGCTTCTGGGTATGACGACGGCGCAGCTAGGGGTGAGCGCACGGTAGAACAGCTCGGCCGCCGCGCCGCTGGGCGGCTCCTTCAGGATGACGACGCCGCTGTGTCGTCCCCCAGGGCTAGCATCCAGCGTTGGCGTACCGTACTGGCCGACCAGCCAGATCAGGCGATCGCGTTGGGCTCGGCCAAGCCGGATGCCGCCGGATTGCAGCAGACGATCAAGGTTTGCGTGCGTCTCGTCGGTCAATTCCGTGCCCCCTCGCGTCGTGCCGGCCCCTGGTTTTCAACGGCCGGGGAGGCGCGATCAGGCGCACTATTTCAGGCTGGTGCCGAGCGGCGTGATCGCGACGGAATAGACCGCGAAGTCCTGTGTCATCGGGACGACCGGGATCAGCAGGCAGCCGTCCTCGGTCTCGGCGCGATAGTGCGCGCCGGTCCGCCGCATGCCGGCATAGACCAGGCTGGCGTCGGCGATGCCGACTACGTCCTGGCTCTCGGCGGCGTCGCGAACATCGTCGCCCTGCTGCACGGTCACGCCGTGGAGAAGGCCTTGGGCTGCGAATTTCCCCAGCGGCAGTGCGATCATGGCGATCGCCATGGCGCGCGAGAGGGGAATGCGCAGCCGCAACTCGCCGAGGCCGGTGCGATGGATGGTCACCGTCTCCAGCGCCGCATCGCCGCCGGCGCGAAACAGTCCAATCTGAACCGAGCCGCAGGGGCTTTCCTCGAAGACGTCGGCTGGCAGGCGGTTGGCGCCGAACAGCACATAGAGATAGCCGTAGGACGGCGACAGGTGCGCAAAGCTGCCCGCGAGCCACATCGGCGGCGCGGCCGACGTGCAGGCGGCGGAGAGGCCGCGCGCGGTGATCTGGTCGCGGACGAAGCCGGCGTCGAGCATCGGTGCAAGCGCATGCGTGCCGAGATTGACGTCGTGCTTGAATCCGCCGAGCAGCGCCAGCTCGTCCTCGTCCGGCAGAAGCAGAAGCCGCGCCAGCGTCGCCGCCGACCAGCGCGCTGCGACGTTGGGCGTGGCGTACGGATGCAAGCCATAGTCGGCCGCGACGCCCGCGGCGTTTTGCGCAAAGGCCAGCGCGCCGGCCTGGACCTCCGCGGCAAGCGCAATCTGGCTCGCGGGGCGCGGATTGATCTCGCGCAGCACCGTGCCGCCTTCGTAGTCCCGCACCGAACCATCGGCCGAGCAGCAGGCCTGCTCAAGCAGCGCAATGTTGCGGATCAGCATGCGCTTGACATGCGGCGTGACCACGAGGTCGGAGATGAAGCCTTGCGCGCTGTCGTTCTCGGCGACATCGTCGAAGGCATCGTCGAGTGAGATCAGATAGGCGCCGTGCAGGCGGATGTTGATGCTCTCCTGGTCGAAGACGTGGCGCAGCGCCTTCTGCACGCTGCCGGAATAGCCGAGATCGGCGAGCACGAGATCGGTGCAATCGTCGAAGCCGGGGATCGCATGACGGAGATGGGCGAGTAGCCGTGCGCGCAGGGCTGCAGCGAGCGCGACGATTTCATCGGCGTCCATCAGGTCGGGAAGGGCGGCTGCGAGCTCTTCGCCGGTGGCGATCCCGCCGGGAAAGTTTGCAAAGAACGTCGCGACTTTCGGTGACGTGATCCTCATCATGTCGTGGAAGGTCGGCGCGTCGATCTTGAAGACCTTGCTGAGGAGATCGATGAGCGGCTGTATCGTGTCGGCCGAGGCGATCAGGCCGACGCGGCGATTGATCTCGAGATAGGTAGAAGCCGCGCCGTGCAGGTTCTGCCAGATCCGGTGCGACAGAAAGCCGTCGCGGCCGAGGAAGCCGAGGGCAACCTGCCGGCCGGGGCCCGCGACCTCTTCGCAACGCCGCGCCACAAAGGCGTCGAAAGCCGTCATCACCGGTCCGAGGACGGTGAGCCCGAGATGGAAGGCGAGCGACTTTTCGGCGCTGCGCGCGGCCACCATGCGGCGCAAGGTGCGCGCACCATCATCTAACCGTGACGGCGCGCTCTGGCAGAGCAAATCGAGCAGCGCGGTCTCACGTTGAAACGTCGACGCCAGTTGCGGCGTGGCCTGCGGATAGTAGCGTGGGCGAATGCCGTGGCGCCGAGCGCCCTTGATGTCGGCCTGCTCGTTGTCGCCGACGTGAAAGGAGGTGGCGGCGTCGACGCCCTGCTCGGACAGATATATTGCGAACAGGGCTTCGCTCTTGCTGCTGCCATGGTCGCAGGAGGCGTAGAGGAAGTCCCATGTCAGGCCGGGCCAGCAAGCCCGCAACAGCCGCGCCAGCCGGTCGGAGTCCCAATACGTGTCGGAGATGAATCCGACGCGGTGCCCGGCACGTTTCATGTCCAGATATTGCCGCAACATGTCGGGATTGGCGCGGCAGAGCTCGAGCTCCGCGTCGAACTCGGCCTCGACCAGAGCGTTCAGGTCGCGGCGCGCGAGCCCGAACAGCCTGAACGGAAAAAAGGAATAGATTTGGCCGATGTGGACTTCGCTCGCGCCGCGCTTGTCCTTCACTGCCTTGCGTGCCCGCGCTTCGGCCTGGATTCGATGCTGAACGAAACTCGCGGAAACATTCGGACAAGATCGCGAAACGCTCGATAGCTGGTAAGTCCTTTCAAATACGCCATCCGGTGTCGCACAGGCGCGAACGAGAAACGTATCGAAAACATCGAATGACCAAGCAGAAACATTTTGCGTCCGACATTTTGCGTCGGCCGTCGCGATCGTCATGTCAAGATTCCCCGCCCAATACGCGATTAACGTGCGCGCAAGCGAACTCAGGCGCCGCGACGATGAAAAAAGTTCACGCGCGATTCAAAATCGCGCTCGCCGCGACTGACAGATTCAAAAAAATCGCTAGGTTCGAAAAAGGTGATTCGGAAAAAATTGCCGAGTGCGAAAGCGGTCTCGCGTTCATTCACACTCGGACACAATTGATCCCCTAGCGCGCGATGCGCGTGCTGCGCTCGATCACCTGGTGCCGCGTAATGTCAGCGTTTTCAAAAGAGCACATCTGTTCGGGATGGATGATCCGCAATGGTGCGAGACGAAGTCGATGATTGCAGGACGAACGCGAAAAACTCGCGCTGTCGGCAATTATTGCCCGTCGCCCGGCAAAAGATTCCTGATAACATCTTGAAAAATAATGAAAATTTTCCGCCTGGATTGCTTTCGTGCCGCGTTCAACGCGTGGAAGCCGCGTGGCATGTGCGCCGCCGGCATTGCGGGTTGGAGATTGCGGGATGAGTTACATTGCGGATGTCTGGGCTCCCGCCGAGGCCGAGGTCGCGACGACGGTGCCGGTTGATGCGATCGTGCCGGTGATGCCATCAGCGACGCTCGCGCCGGACAACCCGCCGGTCGCAGACATCATCTTCGACGAGGACAGCGAGCTCCTAGACAGGCTTGCCACCGGCGATGAGGCGGCGTTCCGCATGCTGGTCGAGCGGCATATCGATCGCGCCTACGCGATCGCGCTGCGCATCATCGGCAACGTAGCGGACGCCGAAGATGTCGTGCAGGACACCATGCTCAAGGTCTGGAGCCATCGCGGCCGCTGGCAGCACGGCCGCGCAAAATTCTCGACCTGGCTCTATCGCGTCATCTCCAACCGCTGCATCGACCTGCGCCGCAAGCCGCGCACCGAGAATGTCGAGACGGTGCCGGAAGTCGCCGACGGCCAGCCCGATGCCGCAGAGATCATCGAGCGCAACGAGCTGAACGACATGCTGGAGCTGGCAATGCAGCGCCTGCCCGAGCAGCAGCGCATCGCAGTGATCCTGTCGTACCACGAGAACATGAGCAACGGCGAGATCGCGCAGGTGATGGAGACGACGGTGGCCGCGGTGGAGTCGCTGCTCAAGCGCGGCCGCCAGCAGCTTCGTCAACTCCTGCGCAGGCACGAACGCGACATCCGCACCGCGTTTACCGACTGCTAACCATAAAATCGCGCCCTAGAAAGTTTTCCCGCCTGATCTGGTTGCGCTCTGTCGTTTGAGCGAACGGACGGGGCTGCGGTCCGCGTCGTCAATCGTCTTCCACGATGCGGCACGTCTTGCCCATCAGCACAGGAGCCTTCGATGCCTGCAATCAATACCAACACCGCCGCGAACTCCGCGGTCCGCTATCTCAACATCAATTCCGCGCAGGAGAGCAGCTCGCTCGCAAAACTGTCGAGCGGTTCGCGCATCACCTCGGCCTCCGACGACGCCGCAGGCCTTGCGATCTCCACCCGCATCTCGTCTGACGTCACCACGCTGCAGCAGGCCGCGACCAACGCCTCGCAGGCGACCGCGATCCTCCAGACCGCCGACGGCGGCGCTTCGAACATCTCCGACATCCTGGCCCGCATGAAGTCGCTGGCCTCGGAGTCCGCCTCGGGCACCACGACCGATTCCAGCCGCGCCTACATCAACTCGGAATTCTCGCAGCTTACGAGCGAAATCGATTCGATCGCGAGCGGCACGCGTTATTCCAGCCAGAGCCTGCTCGACGGCTCCAGCGTGTTCGCCTCCGGCGTCTCGGTGCTGGTCGGCTCCTCCGGCTCGGACACCATCACCATCACGCTGACCAGCCTCACGGCGTCCTCGCTCGGCGTGTCCTCGCTTGACGTCAGCACGTTGTCGGATGCGACCTCGGCGCTGACCGCGCTGGACACCGCGATCGATACGGTCTCGGCCGCCCGCGCCAGCATCGGCGCGCAGGAGTCGCGGTTCAATTTCTCCTCCGACTCGATCTCGACCCAGACCCAGAACCTGCAGGCCGCGAACTCCGCGATCAAGGACGTCGACATCGCGGCCGAGCAGGCCAAGCTGTCTTCGGCCGAAGTGAAGACCCAGGCGGCGGTGTCGGCCGAATCCGCAGCGAACCAGATGCCGCAATATCTGCTCAAGCTGCTTGGCTAAGGCCCTTGGCCTAGCGACCGTCATGCCGGGCCGGCCTGAGGCCGGCCCGGTTCTCACTGGGATGAAGCGGGCAGCAAAGTGACCAGCGTCAGTTCAAGTACCAGCACGGCGGCGACCAGTTCGACCGCCTCCTCGGTGACCACGACCGGCACCACCACGTCGACCAGCATCGACTGGAGCGCGCTGATCACCTCGGCGGTGAATGCCAAGCTGGCCCAGGCGACCACGATCTCGACCACGATCACCAACAACGAGGCCAAGGTCTCCGCCTACGAGGCGCTGCAGACCGACCTCTCGACACTGTCCAGCGGGCTTTCCTCGCTCGCGACCTCGGTCGTCAATTCACTAGCGACCAACGCCTTTGCCACTCGCGCGGCAACGATCAGTTCGACCGGCGATGTGAGTGCGTCCTCCGCGCTGTCGATGTCGGTCGGCAACGGTGCTGCGACCGGCGAACATACGCTGACGATCAGCCAGATCGCCACCGCGCAGAAGGTGGTCGGGACCTCGCAGTCGAGCCAGACCGCCGAGCTCGGCTACTCCGGAGCCTTTTCGCTCGGCCTCGAGGGCGGAAGCACTGCCGACATCACCATCACCAGCACGATGTCGCTCCAGGACATCGTCGATGCCATCAATGCCCAGACCGCGACCACCAATGTCCAGGCCTCGATCGTCCAGGTGTCGAGCGGTTCCTACGAGATGGTGCTGACGGGAACCGAGGATGCCGCCGACATCACCTATTCCAGCTCGTCCGGCGACGACATCCTGAACAAGCTCGGGGTCACCGACAGCTCTGGTGCCTTCACCGATGTGCTGCAGGAAGCGCAGGCCGCCGAATTCTCCCTCGACGGCATCTCGATGACCCGGGATACCAACGACATCACCGACGTGCTCACCGGCGTGACCTTCAACCTGCTCCAGGCGACACCCGACGGAGCAACATTGAACATCAGCATCGAGCCCGACACCAGCCAGATCGAATCTGCGGTCGAGACCTTCGTCACCAACTACAACACCTTTCGTGATGCGGTGATAGCCCAGCAGGCGACCGATTCGGACGGCACGGCGTCATCGAGCGCCGTGCTGTTCGGCGATGGCACCATGCGCGACATCATGGATGCGCTCCAGAACGCGCTCAACAGCACCGTGGGCGGGCTGACCATGGCCGACCTCGGCCTGTCCTTCAACGAGAAAAACGAGCTCGAGCTCGACACCTCGACGCTGTCGGAAATCCTCGACACCAATTTGAGCGGCGTCACCACGCTGCTGTCGGCGCAGACCAAGACCTCGTCGAGCCAGCTCAGCGTCGTCAACACCGGAACCTCGCCGCAATCCTTCACGCTCGACCTGACCGTCGATTCCTCCGGCAATCTCACCTCGGCCTCGGTCGGCGGCGATTCCTCGCTGTTTACGGTCAGCGGCACCACGATCATCGGCAACGCCGGAACGGCCTATGCCGGCATGGCCTTCACCTATTCGGGGACGACGTCGCAATCGATCACGGTGACCTCGACCTCGGGCATCGCGACGCAGCTCTACCAGATCGCCAAGACCTATTCGTCGAGCACGGGCGCATTGCAGACGTTGATCACCAACCTGCAGGACCGCGACAACGAGCTCCAGCAGAAGGTCGACGATATCGAAAGCGCCGCGTCCGCCTACCAGACGCAGCTCCAGACGCAATACGCGAATTATCAGGCCGCGATCGAGAGCGCCAACAACACGCTCACCTATCTCAAGGCCTTGCTCAACTCCAGCTCGAGTGACTGATGATGCATAATCCGATGGCGTACATGGCCAATCAGGCCTATCGGGGAATCGCGACCACCGTGCCGCCGCTGAAGGCGGTGTCGATGCTGCTCGGTGGCACGATCACCTTCCTGCAGAAGTCGCTTGCGGCGCAGGAGGCGCGGCGCTTCGAGGAGGGGCACGAGCACCTGATGAAGGCGACCGCGATCCTGCGCGGGCTCAGCCACAATCTCGATTTCGCCAAGGGCGGGGCGGTGGCCGAGCGGCTGTTCCAGACCTACAACGCCCTCATCATGGCGAGCCTGAAGGCCTATGGCCGGCCGCATGCGCGCGAGAGTTTCCGGCGCATCATTGCCGGCTTGACAGAGCTTCGCGAGGCCTGGGAGCATGTCGATGCGACCGTGCGGGGCGCCAAGGCGGGCCCGGCCGATTCGGCCGGCAAGCGCTGAAGCCACTGGTCTCACCGGCCCCGAAAGGGCAGGGCCGTCGTTTGGGGCCGCGGTTTCGGACGCTTTCCGCAGTGCATCCGGCGCTTTTGGCGCCTGGGCCCCGCGGGAATCCGGTTTCCGCCGCGCCCGCAATGCTTTATGACGGGCGCCGCGGAAGACGGGACCGGCAGGCGATGGACGTCATCGAGTTTGAGGACCTGATTGATCGGCTGGGCGAGGATCTCTCGCTCTGGCCCGACGACCGGCGTCTGCCTGCAGAGGAACTGCTCGCCCGCTCTGCCGCCGCGCAGGCGCTTCTGGAAGAGGCGCGCACCTTACGCCGCGCGCTCGAAGCGTCCCCCGTGCGGGCCCCCGCAGGCCTCGCCGATCGCGTCGTCGCCGCTGCGAAGAGATTGAACAGCGACGCCGCCGAGCCGCGCACCGAGGGCGAGACGGCCGGGAGCTAAAGGTTCCGGCGTGTCCTGACTATGCACAGATCGCCGTCCCGCCTTAACGATCGAATGCGCGCGCACGCCTGCGCGTAGTGAGACGCGACGGCCACTCGTCCTCGCTGTCGTCCTGGCGAAAGCCAGGACCCATACCCACACGGCACAGTTGTTGCGCGAGGTTGGTAACCACGAGTCGTCGCCAAAACTGCATCCTGTGGCTATGGGTCCCGGATCGGCGCTCCGCTCCGCTGCGCTTGTCCGGGACGACGAGGAGAAGGCATCGCGTGCAGCTCGCATCCGTTACGCAAATCCGCGCCTGAATTTGCGGGCCCACGCGTTTCATCAGCACACAGATTTCAAGTGCCGCCCGCCGACATCGTCACGACCGGGCGCACGAGAACCGGAGTGCTTGATGACCGTTTCCGCAACGAGCTCCGTCTCGACTGCTACCACCACGACGTCCTCGTCGAGCACGTCGTCTGCGTCTGCGCTGACGTCGAGTGACTTCCTGAGCCTGCTCGTCAGCGAGCTGCAGAACCAGGATCCGCTGAACGCGACCTCGACCACCGACTTCATCAATCAGCTCACTTCCTACGCGAATTTCAGCCAGCAGCAGTCGATCAATACCAACCTCTCTTCGCTGGCGAGCTCGTTCTCGAGCCTCGTGACGCTCAACTCGGTGAACTATATCGGCCATACCGTCGAGGCGAAGACCGACACCTCCACGCTGAGCAACGGCTCGGCGACGTTCGGCTATTCGCTGTCCTCTGCCGCTTCGAACGTCTCGATCAGCGTCAAGGACTCTTCCGGCAGTACGGTGTGGACCGGCACCGGAACGGGGGATGCCGGATCCAACAGCTTCACATGGGACGGCCAGGACTCCGCCGGCAACCAGCTCTCCGACGGCGGCCAGTACACCATCTCGGTGACCGCGACGGATTCCGCCGGCAACTCGGTCCTCAACTACACGACCGTCACCGGCACGGTGACCGGCATCGACACCTCGACCTCGACGCCATCGCTCACCGTGAACGGCGTCTCGGTCAGCGCCGCCGACATCATCGGCGTCACCTCCTGATTTTACGTCCTGATTTCCTCGGAGTTCATCATGAGTCTCACCGGTGCATTGTCCTCGGCGATCTCGGCGCTCAGCGCCCAGAGTCAGTCCCTGTCGATGATCAGCGACAACATCGCCAATTCCGATACGACCGCCTACAAGACCACGTCGGCGATGTTCGACGCGCTCGTCACCGCCTCGAGCAACACGACCTCCTATGCCTCGGGCGGCGTCACCGTTTCCGGCCGCGCCAACATCACCCAGCAGGGCCTCTTGGCTACGACCTCCAACGCCACCGACGTCGCGATCCAGGGCTCGGGCTTCTTCGTCGTGACCAGCGCCACCTCGGGCGGCACCGTGTCCTACACCCGTAACGGCGCCTTCACGATCAACAATGCCGGCTATCTCGAGAACAACGGCTATTACCTCGAGGGTTGGCGCACCGATGCGGACGGCAACGTCGTCGGCAGCCAGTCGGCGAGCAATCTCGAGGCCATCAACACCCAGGTCGCTTCGACCAGCGGCAGCGCCACCACCAAGACCACGATCGCGGCCAACCTGCCATCGGATGCCGCAACCGGCGACACCTATACCAGCTCGATGACGGTCTACGATTCGCTCGGCGCGGCGAATACGATGCAGATCACCTGGACCAAGACCGGCTCCAACACCTGGAGCGCCAGCTTCGCCAATCCGACCTCGTCTTCAGACACGACGACCGCCACGGGCACCGCCTCCGGCAGCATCGACATCACCTTCAACAGCGACGGCTCGATCGCCAGCACCAGTCCGGATCCGGCCACCGTCGCGGTGACGGGCTGGATCGACGGCGCCGCCGATAGCACGATCACGCTCGATCTCGGCACCGCCGGCAAGACCGACGGCCTGACGCAATATGCCTCGGGCGAGACGACGCCGTCCGTCAGCGTCACCAGCATCGATTCGGACGGCCTGTCTTACGGCAAGCTGTCCAGCATCTCGATCGGCAAGAACGGCGTGGTCGACGCCACCTACTCCAACGGCGAGACGATCGCGATCTACAAGATCGCGGTGGCGACCTTTGCCGACCCGAATGGGCTCTCCGCGTCCAGCGACGGCATCTACTCCGCGACCGTGACGTCGGGCAACGCCGCGTTGCAGGCGTCGGGCGAGAACGGTGCTGGCACGATCTACGGCAGTGAGCTGGAATCATCGACCACCGACACCAGCAGCCAGTTCTCGAGCATGATCTCGGCGCAGCAGGCCTATTCCGCCGCCTCCCAGGTCATCTCGACCGTCAACAAGATGTACGACACCTTGATCTCGGCGATGAGGTGAGCGATGCGCGGTGAGATGGCAAAGGCCGCGGGCGAAGCATTGCTGCGGCGGCTGCGCAGGCTGGTGGCGCGCGCCGCCACCGTGGAGGGCAGCGACCGCAAGGAGCTTCTCGCGCTGCTCGACGATATCGAGACCACCCGCCATGGCCTGCTCAGGGAATGCGCGGCGATCGAGGGCGAGATGCGGCAGGCAAGCGTCCGGACGACCGCGATCGGCGCCTACCTGCGCAACGCGCAGACCAGCCGTGGCCGGCGGCACAATTAGAAGAAGGCGATGACCATGACCCTAGCTCAAACCAAGAGGATCAACGCCGTCGAAGGCGACGCGCGGATCAAATCGCTGATCGCACTCATCGACACCCTGACCATGCTGGTCGCGGAGGAGAATGCGGAGCTCGCCAAGGGCCTGCCAGCCTCGCGCCTCAAGCAGGTCGACGAGAAGAACCGGCTGGCGGAGGTGTTCGAGCGTACGGTCGCCGAATGTGCAGCGGGGCAGACCAGCCTTCACGTGCGCGACCGACTCCTGCGCGAACAGCTCATGGAGCGGATCCTGAAGCTGCGCGTGGCGATGGACGAGAATTTGGCGCGCCTGCGCGCCGCGATCGAGGCGAGCAATCGTCGGATCGAGGCCGTCATGCAGGCGATCCGCGAGCAGATCGCGGCGGTGTCGCCTTACGGCGCCTCCGGCCGCGTCGCGGCGCGTGCCGTCTCCAGCGGTACCAGCCGCAGCGCCTGACGAGCCGGGGAGGAGTCACGTCGTGTCGCTCGACATCGCACGGTTGATCGCCTTCAGCGGGCTTTCGGCCACGCAGGTGCAGATCAGCGTGACGTCGTCGAACATCTCGAACGCCGACACGACAGGCTATACCGAGAAGACCGCAACGCAGTCGAGCAGCGTTACCAATGGCGTCGGCACCGGCGTCACCGTGACGGGCATCACCTCGACCGTCGACAAGCTGCTCCTGAAGTCGCTGATCGGCGCGACCTTCGATCTCGGTGCGGCCGACACCACCAACACCTATCTGACGTCGCTCGAAAAACTCTACGGCTCGACCTCCAGCTCCGACAGCTCCTCGACCGGGACCTCGCTCGCCAACAGCATTGCTTCGCTGGAATCGGCCCTGTCGTCGCTGGCGAGCACGCCGAGCAGCGCGTCCCTGCAATCCAACGTCGTCAGCGCGCTCGACGACGTCGCGAGCCAGCTACGGGAGACCTCGAGCGGCATCCAGAAGCTGCGCGCCAACGCGGACCAGGACATCGCGTCCTCGATCGACGACGTCAATGCGGACCTGCAGCAGATCGCGGACCTCAACGCTGAGATCAAGCAGACGGCGGCGGCGGGCCAGTCGACCGCGGACCTGGAGGACCGGCGCAATACGGCGCTCCAGGACATAGCCTCCAAGATGAACATCAGCTATTTCACGGCCTCGAACGGCGATCTCCAGATCTACACCACCTCGGGCCAGGCGCTGGTCGACAGCACGGCGCATACGATCAGCTACACGGCCGCGGCCAACGTCACGGCGTCGACCACCTACACGGCGGGCTCGTCGTCGAGCGAGCTCAGCGCGATCACCGTGAATGGCGTCGATGTAACCTCGCAGATCACAGGCGGCGACATCGGAGCGCTGGTCACGCTGCGTGACAAGACGCTGCCGGCGGCGCAATCCCAGCTCGACCAACTCGCGCAGCAGCTCGCGTCTGCGATGAACAGCGTCTCCAACAGTGCCTCCTCGGTGCCGGCGCCGACCAGCCTGACCGGGACGACCGACGTCACTAGCGCCTCGGCGCTTTCCGCCACCGGCACGGTGCGTATCGCCGTCACCGACCAGAGCGGTAATCTCGTCTCCTATGGCGATCTCGATCTGTCGTCCTATTCCACGGTCGGCGATCTCGTCACCGCCATCAACGGCATATCCGGATTGTCCGCTTCGGTCGATGCAAATGGCCATCTCTCGGTCACCGCGACTGGTTCCGGCAACGGCGTCGCGATCAACGAGATGACGAGCTCGGTCGGCAGCTCGGGCGAGGGGTTTTCGGAATATTTTGGCCTCAACGACCTGGTGACGGGGACGAGCGCATCCGACGTCGCCGTGAACAGCAGCATCCTGTCCGGCACCAACGGGTTGCAGCTCGCGACGCTGGACTCCTCGTCGAGCCTGACCGTCGGCAGCACGGTGCTGTCGTCGGGCTCGGCCAGCGTCGTGAACGCCTTCTACAACGCGCTGACGGCCTCCCGGACATTTACCTCGACCGGCGGGCTCGCCGCCACCACCGGGTCATTCGCCGACTACGCCTCGGCCATCGTGGCTGACGTCGCCAGCAAGTCGTCGCAGGCGTCCTCCAACTACACGGCCAAGGAGACTGTGCAGTCGACCTATGCGAACTCGCTGTCCTCGCAATCTGGCGTCAACCTCGACGAGGAATCGGCACGGCTGAGCACGCTGCAAAACAAGTATTCGGCGGCCTCCGCGCTGATCCAGGCCATCAACTCCATGTATTCGGCGCTGCTCACCGCCGTTCAGTCGACATAAGGAGCCGCGCCATGGTCGCGATGCGTGTCGCCACCTTCGCCCAGTCGAACGCGATGATCGCCGACGCGCTGCGCGTGCAGTCGGTAATGGCCAACGAGCAGATCCAGGAATCCTCCGGCGTCATCTCGACGGACTTCGGCGGTTACGGCTCGACCGCGCAGCACGTCGTCAACCTTCAAGTCTCAGTGACGCGCGCGCAATCCTATATCGACGCGGCGACGCTCGCCGACAGCAAGGTGCAGGTGATGTATTCGGCCGTCGGTTCGATGACCGATATCATCACCCAGCTCCGCTCCCAGCTCAGCGCCGCCTCGACCGGCAGCGCGACCGAGACAAGCTCGGTGATCTCTTCGGCGCAGCAGATGCTGGAAGAGATGGGCTCGCTCATGAACACTCAGTATGACGGCCAGTACGTCTTCGCCGGTGGCAAGTCGGACACCGCGCCGGTCGATCTCACGAGCTTCTCGTCCGGCGCGGGCTCCACGACCACGGCCGATACCAGCTACTATAATGGTGATGACGAGGTTGCCTCGGTACGCGTCGCCGCTGATGAAACCGTGTCCTACGGCGTCACCGCGGACAACTCCGCGTTCGAGGAGGTGATGCGGGTCCTGAAGTTCGTGGCCAACAGCACCTCGCTGTCATCCTCCGATATCTCCAGCGCGCTCGATCTCGCCGGCACGGCGCTCGACGACACTGCGGCGGTACAGGCAAGGCTGTCCAGCGCGGCATCCTCGATCGAGACCGCAAGCGCCCGCCAGAGCGACTACAAGAGTTACGCCGAGACGCTGTCGGGCGATCTCACCGGCGTCGACGTCGCCGCCATCACGGCGCAGCTTTCGACCTATCAGGCGCAGCTCACCGCGTCTTATTCGGCCATCTCCAAGATTCTCAGCATGAATCTCGCAAGCTATCTGAAATAGTCGGCCCTATTCGGAAGCAATCCGTTCCATCGCCATGGTGCGAAGCCGGGTGCGTTGGATCTTGACGCCATTGGCGCTGTCGGTGACGGGGAACGCATCCACGACATAGATCCGTGCCGGGACCTTGTAGCCGGCGAGCCGCTCGCGCAGGCGCGCCACCAGTGCGTCGTGCTGTGGCGGCTCTCCGGCCGGAATGACAAAGGCGACGCAACGCGCCTGGCCCTTCAGATCGACCGCGACCACTTGGGCATCGGCGACGTCGGCACAGGCCTTGAGCTCGTCCTCGATCTCGCCCGGCGCGACCAGGAAACCGCCGAGCCGCATGGCATCGCCGGCGCGGGTCTCATAGACGAACGAACCGTCGCCGCGCAGCCGACCGATGTCGCCGGTACGGAAGAAGCCGTCCGCCGTGATCGCATCGCGCGTCGCCTCCGGATTGTTGAAATAGCCGAGGAACCGCGATGGTGCGCTGATCTCGATCTCGCCGGAGACGCCGTGAGTGGCGAGCGCGCCGGTCTCGGTGTCGCGCACGCGCACCAAAGCTTCCGGCGACATCGGCCAGCCTCCGCCCTCGATGCGGTCGGCGAAAGTGTCGCTCGGGCGGCCGATCGAGAACAGCGCCTGCACCTCGCTCGAGCCGTAGAGCCCGAACAGCGGCAGCCCGCGCGCCTCGGCCTCCGCGGCGAGCTCACGCCAGCCCGGCTGGAACGCGGCGAAGCCGAGAACTTCCACGCGCGGGAAGGGCCGGGGCACATCAGTCAGCGCGAGGATGCGACGGAACATCTCGTCGGAGCCGAAGGCGTGGGTGATGCCGTGCTCGCCCAGGATCGTCAACGCCGGCGCCGCCTCGAAGGCGTCGAGTACATGGATGGTCACGCCGCCGGCGAGGAAGGCGAGCAGGCCGGTCATGCCGAAGGTGCCGCAGAACGGCAGCATCGCCAGCATCGAATGGCGCTGCGGCGAGAGCGCCAGCGCCTTGGCAACGGAGACCGCGTGCGTGGCGAGCGTCGCTTGCGAATGCGCCACCAGCTTCGGCCCCCTGGTCGTGCCCGAGGTCGTATAGAGCAGCACCGGCAGATTGACATCGTCCTGCGGCGCCACTATCGGCGGATAGGATTTGTCGAAGGCATCGAACCGCGCGCATGACCACTGCGCGGAGATCGCGTCCGCGCCGACCACTGCAAGCTTCTGCAGTTCGGGCACGTCGGCCTTGGCGACATCGGCGAGAATGGAAGCGAAATCGATCGAGCGGAAGGCGGACTCGACGACCATCAGCTTCGCGCCGGACAGGCGGAGCAAATGGGCGACCTCCGCGCTGCGGTAGCGGGTATTGACGGCGGCAACGATCGCGCCGAGGCGGGCGGCGGCGAACAGAAGCGCGACCCATTCGATCCGGTTGACCAGCCAGACCGCGACCACGTCGCCCTTGCCGATGCCCTGAGCCGCAAGCCAGGAAGCGGTCTGGTCAATCCTGCGGGACAATTCCGCGCGCGAAACCGGCGTGCCGTCGAACACGAAGGCGGCATCGGCGGCGGATCCGGTGCCGATCAGCGATTGCAGCGATCGATCATTCTGGCGCATGGCTACCGCAGTAACCCGATCGCGCAAACCTGTCTACTTGGTGCCGAACATTCGGTCGCCGGCATCGCCGAGGCCCGGCACGATGTAGCCATGGTCGTTGAGTCGTTCGTCGATCGCGGCGGTCCAGATCGGCACGTCGGCGTGCTCCCGCTGGAACTTGGCGATGCCCTCCGGTGCTGCAAGAAGGCACACGAAGCGGATGTCGCGGGCACCGCGCGCCTTGAGCAGGGAGGCCCCGGCGCAGGCCGAGTTGCCGGTCGCGAGCATCGGGTCCATCAGGATCACGGTGCGGTCGGACAGATCCTGCGGTGCCTTGAAGTAATACTCGACTGCCTGCAGCGTATCGGGGTCGCGGTAGAGCCCGATATGAGCAATGCGCGCCGAGGGCATCAGCGCCAGCATACCGTCGAGGAAGCCGACGCCGGCGCGCAGGATCGGCGCCAGCGTGAGTTTCTTGCCGGCGATCTTCGGCGCCTGCATCGGCGCGATCGGCGTCTCGATCTCGACCAGCTCCAGCGGCAGGTCGCGCGTCACCTCGTAGCAGAGCAGCATCCCGATCTCGTTCAGGATTTCGCGGAAGCTCTTGGTCGAGCGGTCCTTCTCCCGCATCAGCGAGAGCTTGTGCTGGACCAGGGGGTGGGTGACGACGTTGACGTTGCTGCTGCTCATGGAAACCGCTCTACACGGTTCCGTGAAGTTGCGCCAGATCGGCCGGGTCTTTTCCGCCGGATAGGTGGTTCACGCCGGTATCGCGACAGCGGGTGGTGCCCGATTGCTTGGAAGCGAAGAGGTGAGGGGGGCTAAACCCCGAGCCCGCGTGCCAGAAGCATGATCACGAGCGTCAGGACGGCGCCCCAGATCAAGGTCAGCGTCATGGTCAGGATGGTGACCGTGATCGCGTGCTCCAGATTTCCCTTGAGGAGCTGCATGCTAGGCGTCCGGGGTCGGGGTCGCGGTGATGCGCAGGCCGAGCTGCAACGCGCCCATCAACGCGACCAGCATGATGATCTTGAGCGCGATCATGTTGGCCTAGCCGAAATTGTCGCAGACGAGAGGTTGATACCGTAGATCCGGCGCAGGGCGCACCAAGGGAACGCTGGGCTGCGGCACGTCCGCAGCCGATACCTGCGCTTCGACGAAAGCAGAGAGCAGTGCGAGCGACAGGTCGGCGTGACGGGCTTCGATCGCGGCGTCCAGCCAATCCGGCAACTCGCGTTCGCGCGACAGAGCGCAGTACCATTCGCCATCGTCATAGGCGACGCGCCGGACCTGCCACAGCGGCAGCTCGAGCGCCATCAGTGCCAACGCAGCGTCGGCCCAGGCCTCCGCATCGATCAGCCGCATCATGCGCTCGCTCTGCCCGAGCGACGGAAAGCGCCGGCACGCGTGGTCGATGATTTCGAGCATCAAGGGCCGCGTCATCGCATGTGCACGATGCAGCCCCTCGCTCAGCGCGAGCGGATCATAGTGTCGGAGAGCGGTGGTCATGTCAGGCCTCCTGGAATTCGGCGTCGGTCAGTCGGCCGGCCTCTCCAAGATGGCTGGATGGGCATTTGAAAACGAGATGAGGGAAGGGCGGAAGATATAGGGATTTCATAAGTGTGGGATGGGGCGTCGTGTCGTAGGTGCGAATATTGTGCTGGAAGGAGGCACCGGCCGCGCCCATTCTCCACTGTCGTCCCGGCGAAGGCCGGGACCCATACCCCCAGGCCGTCGTTGTGGCGCAAGCTTTATGAAATTCCTATAACTTCGCCATAGCCCCCATCTCGAAAACCTATGTCCGCGATGGCACTTCAGCGCGGTGAAAATCCGGCTTGTACGCCTTGTATCGCGGAGCCCTTCCGCTTTCCGCCACCGGCCGGATCCCCGAGAAGCGGTTGCGTCCAACGTCAGGGCGCAACGAGGAGCAATCCAATGATGGACGTCCTGATGCTGGCGCTGGCTGCGGCCTTCTTCGCGCTGGCGATCGGCTACACCTACGCCTGCGAACGGCTGTGACGGAGCGGATCATGATCTTCGATTATACGCTCGCCGGCGCCGTCTCGTTCGGCCTCCTGATCTACCTCACCTACGCGCTGCTGCGGCCCGAGCAGTTCTGACCGTGCTGCTCGTCGTGAAATTGTTGCTGGCGGATGCCGTGCTCGTCGCCTGCCTGCTCGCGGTGCTGCTGCCGTTGCTATGCCGGGCACCAAGCCTGAAGGGTTGATTTCCATGACTGCGATCGGTTGGCTCCAGATCATTCTCTATTGCTCCATCATCGTCGCGTTGGCCAAGCCGCTCGGCTGGTACATGACGCGCGTGTTCAACGGCGAGTGGACGTTCGTGTCGCCGGTGCTGCGTCCGATCGAAGCCGGACTCTACCGGATTTCCGGTGTTGACGAGAAGCGCGAGCAGCATTGGCTGACCTATACGGTCGCCATGCTGCTGTTCCATGTCGGCGGCTTTCTCATCATCTACGGCGTGATGCGGGTTCAGGCCATGCTACCGTTCAATCCGGCCGGGCAGGCCGCGGTCGCCGAAGACCTCTCATTCAACACGGCGATCTCCTTCATCACCAACACCAACTGGCAGAATTACGGTGGCGAGAGCACGGTGTCCTATCTCGCGCAGATGCTCGGCCTCACGCACCAGAACTTCCTGTCGGCGGCGACCGGCATCGCGCTCGCAGTGGCCTTGATCCGCGGCTTCTCGCGCGCCTCGAGGCGGACGATCGGCAATTTCTGGGTCGACGTCACCCGCACCACGCTTTATGTGCTGCTGCCGATCTGCGTTGTCTACGCGCTGTTCCTGGTCTGGCAAGGCATGCCGCAGACGCTTGGTGACTCTGTCGAGGCGACCACGCTCGAGGGCGCCAGGCAGACCATTGCGGTCGGCCCGGTCGCCTCTCAGGTCGCGATCAAGATGCTCGGCACCAATGGCGGCGGCTTCTTCAACGCCAATGCGGCGCATCCTTTCGAGAATCCGACCGCGCTGTCGAACTTCGTGCAGATGCTGTCGATCCTCCTGATCGGCGTAGCCATGACCAACGTGTTCGGCCGTATGGTCGGTAACCAGCGCCAGGGCTGGGCGATCCTGGCCGCGATGGGTGTGCTGTTCGTCGCCGGCGTCACCGTCACCTATTGGGCGGAAGCCGATGGCACGTCCACGCTCCAGGCGCTTGGTTTGACCGGCGGCAACATGGAAGGCAAGGAGGTCCGCTTCGGCATCGTCGCGTCTTCCCTGTTCGCCGTGATCACGACGGCGGCCTCCTGCGGCGCGGTCAACGCCATGCACGACAGCTTCACCGCACTTGGCGGCATGATCCCGCTGATCAACATGCAGCTTGGCGAAATCATCGTCGGCGGCGTCGGCGCCGGCCTCTACGGCATGCTGCTGTTCGTCATCCTCGCGATCTTTGTCGCAGGGCTCATGGTCGGCCGCACGCCGGAATATGTCGGTAAGAAGATCGAGGCCCGCGAGGTCAAGATGGCAATGCTCGCGATCCTGGTGTTGCCGTTGATGTATCTCGGCTGGACCGCGGTCGGCGTGGTGTATCCTGCGGCGGCCGCCTCGATGGCGAATGCCGGCCCGCATGGCTTCACCGAAGTGCTGTACGCCTTCACGTCGGCCACCGGCAACAACGGCTCCGCCTTCGCGGGCCTGACCGGCAACACCTTGTTCTACAACCTGACGCTCGCGAGCGCGATGTTCGTGGGCCGCTTCTTCATGATCGTTCCTGCCATGGCGATCGCCGGTTCGCTGGCCGGCAAGAAGTCTATCCCGCCCTCGGCTGGTACCTTCCCGACCACGGGCGGGCTGTTCGTTGGCCTCGTCGTGGGCGTGATCCTGATCATTGGCGGCCTGACCTTCTTCCCGGCGCTCGCGCTCGGCCCGATCGTCGAGCATCTCGCGATGAATGCCGGCAACGTCTTCTGAGCCAGCTCTTTCGGAGTGACCTCCATGGAACCAGTTCATAAACCCAACAAGCACATGCCGGTCTCGGCGATGCTCGATCCCAAGATCGTGGTGCCGGCCGTCGGCGCGGCGTTTACCAAGCTCGATCCGCGCGTCATGGTCAAGAATCCCGTGATGTTCGTGGTCGAGATCGTGGCTGCACTCACCACGGTGATCTTCCTGCGCGACCTCGTCAGCGGCAGTGCGAATCTCGGCTTCACCTTCCAGATCATCCTCTGGCTGTGGTTCACCGTGCTGTTCGCCAACCTCGCCGAGGCGGTGGCCGAAGGCCGCGGCAAGGCGCAGGCCGAGTCGCTGCGCAAGACGCGCACCGAGAGCCAGGCCAAGCTCCTGACCGGCTCCGGCGGAACGTTCAAGCTCGTGTCGGGCACGAGCCTCAAGGTCGGCGACATCGTGCTGGTCGAGGCCGGTGACACCATTCCCTCCGACGGCGAGGTGATCGAGGGTGTCGCCTCGGTCAACGAAGCCGCCATCACCGGCGAGTCCGCGCCGGTCATTCGCGAATCCGGCGGCGACCGCTCGGCCGTGACCGGCGGCACGCAGGTGCTGTCCGACTGGATCCGCGTCCGCATCACGGCCGCGCAGGGGGCGACCTTCATCGACCGCATGATCAAGTTGGTCGAGGGCGCCGAGCGGCAGAAGACGCCGAACGAGATCGCGCTCAACATTCTGCTCGCCGGCCTGACCATCATCTTCGTGTTCGCTACCGTCACCATTCCGAGCTACGCGGCCTATGCCGGCGGCTCGATCTCGGTGGTCGTGCTGGTGGCGCTGTTCGTGACCCTGATCCCGACCACGATCGGCGCGCTCTTGTCGGCGATTGGTATCGCAGGCATGGACCGCCTGGTGCGCTTCAACGTGCTGGCGATGTCCGGCCGAGCGGTCGAGGCGGCCGGCGACGTCGATACGCTCTTGCTCGACAAGACCGGCACCATCACGCTCGGCAACCGGCAGGCGACCGCGTTCCGCCCCGTGCGCGGCGTGACCGAGCACGAGCTTGCGGATGCCGCCCAGCTCGCCTCGCTCGCCGACGAGACGCCGGAAGGCCGCTCGATCGTCGTGCTGGCGAAGGAGAAATACGGCATCCGCGGCCGCGACATGGCTGAGCTGGGTGCGAGCTTCATCCCGTTCACGGCGCAGACTCGCATGAGCGGCGTCGATGCCGGCGGCTCGTCGGTACGAAAGGGGGCGGTCGATGCCATGCTGAACTATGTCGGTGGCGGTGCGCCGCTGGCGATCGCCTCCGGCAATGTAGCGCGGGCGATCCAGCCTGCGGCGCTTTCCGATATCGGCCGTGAGATCCAGGCCATCGCCGACGAGATCGCCAAGGCCGGCGGCACGCCGCTCGCGGTGGCTAAGGACGGCAAGCTGCTCGGCGTCATCCAGCTCAAGGACATCGTCAAGGGCGGCATCCGCGAGCGTTTCGCGGAGCTGCGCCGCATGGGCATCCGTACCATCATGATCACCGGCGATAACCCGATGACAGCCGCCGCGATCGCGGCGGAAGCCGGCGTCGACGACTTCCTGGCTCAGGCAACGCCTGAGGACAAGCTCAAGCTGATCCGCGACGAGCAGAGCAGGGGCAAGCTGGTGGCCATGTGCGGCGACGGCACCAACGACGCGCCGGCGCTCGCGCAGGCCGACGTCGGCGTCGCCATGAACACCGGCACCCAGGCCGCCCGCGAAGCCGGCAACATGGTCGACCTCGATTCCAACCCGACCAAGCTGATCGAGGTGGTCGAGATCGGCAAGCAGCTCCTGATGACACGTGGTGCGCTGACGACGTTCTCGATCGCCAACGACGTCGCAAAATACTTCGCGATCATCCCGGCGATGTTCCTGGCGTTCTACCCGCAGCTCAACGTGCTCAACGTCATGAACCTGGCGAGCCCGCAGAGCGCCATCCTGTCGGCGATCATCTTCAACGCGCTGATCATCATCGCGTTGATTCCGCTTGCGCTGAAGGGCGTGGCCTATCGTGCCGTCGGCGCCGGCGCGCTTCTGAGGCGCAACCTGTTGGTCTACGGCTTGGGCGGCATCGTCATTCCCTTCATCGGCATCAAGGCGATCGACCTTGTGGTGACTGCGCTGCATTTGGCTTGAACTGTCATTGCGAGGAGCGAAGCGACGAAGCAATCCAGACTGCCGCCACCGGAGAGATTTCTGGATTGCTTCGCTTCGCTCGCAATGACGAAAGAATTGGGAGAGACATCATGCTCAGAGAAATCCGCCCCGCCATCGTCCTCTTGCTGGCGCTGACCGCCATCACGGGCCTCGCCTATCCGCTCGCGATCACCGGCATCGCCAGCGCGCTCTTTCCCGCGCAGGCGCGGGGCAGCCTGATCGAGAAGGACGGCAAGGTGGTCGGCTCCGCCCTGATCGGGCAGAAGTTCAAGGACGACAAATATTTCCATGGCCGCCCTTCGGCGACGCTGGCGCCGGACCCGAACGATGCGACCAAGACGGTGCCAGCGCCCTACAACGCTGCCAATTCGGGCGGCTCCAACCTCGGCCCGACCAGCAAGGCGCTGGCCGACCGGCTGAAGGAAGATGTGGCGAAGCTGAAGGCGGAGAACCCGAAGGCTGCTGTGCCGGTCGACCTGGTGACGACTTCCGCCAGCGGGCTCGATCCGAACATTTCGCCGGAAGCGGCGCAATTCCAGGTGCCGCGCGTGGCGAAGGCGCGGAATATGTCCGAGGATCAGGTCACGCAGCTCGTGACGTCCCACACCGAGGGCCGCCTGCTCGGCCTGATCGGCGAGCCCCGGGTCAACGTACTGGCGCTGAATCTCTCACTGGATCGTGCTGCCGCGAAGTAGTGGTCTAGGCTCGCGGTGCTCTGATGATTATAATTCTAGGCGATGCCCGTTGCTCTCTCTCCCCGCTTGCGGGGAGAGGGGTGGGATGAGCGGGCGCACTGGTAATTTGATAGCAAGCCGCCTGATGGTCCGAGAGCGCCGTGATCCCGAACAACGTCCTTCGCCCGAGGCGCTGCTGGAAACCGCGCGCCGCGAGGAGAGCGCGAGCGGCAAGCTGAAGATCTTCGTCGGCGCCGCCCCCGGCGTCGGCAAGACCTACGAGATGCTGCAGAGCGCCCACACCAAGCGCAAGGCGGGCATCGACGTCGTGGTCGGCTTCGTCGAGACCCATGGCCGCGCCGAGACCGAGACGCTGCTGCGCGGGCTTGAGGTGATCCCGCGCAAGACGCTCGACTATCGCGGCCAGATGATCGAGGAGATGGACCTCGACGCCGTTATCGCGCGACGGCCGCAGCTCGCTTTGGTCGACGAGCTCGCCCATACGAATGCGGCCGGAAGCCGTCATCCCAAGCGCTACCTCGATGTCGAGGAGCTGCTGTCCCACGGCATCGATGTCTACACCGCCGTCAACATCCAGCACATCGAGAGCCTGAACGACGTCGTTGCCCAGATCACCCATGTGCGGGTGCGCGAGACGGTGCCGGATTCGGTGTTCGACCGTGCGGACGCGATCGAGCTGATCGACCTCACGCCTGACGACCTGATCCAGCGGCTGAAGGAAGGCAAGGTTTATGTGCCCAAACAGGCCGAGCGGGCGCTGGAGCATTACTTCTCGCCGGGCAACCTGACTGCGCTGCGCGAGCTGGCGCTGCGGCGCACGGCCGAGCGGGTCGATGAGCAGTTGCTCACCCACATGCAGGCGAATGCCATCGCTGGCCCCTGGGCTGCGGGCGAGCGCATCCTCGTCTGCGTCAGCGAGGATCCGCGCGCAGCCGGGCTCGTGCGCTACACCAAGCGGCTGGCCGACCGGCTGCACGCGCCGTTCACCGCCATCTCGATCGAGACCCGGCGCTCGCTGCAGCTCGCCGACGAGGAGCGCGACCGGCTGGCAGATACGCTTCGGCTTGCCGAATCGCTGGGTGGCGAGGCGCTGACCATTCCCGCCGTCGGCCGTCGCATCGCGGACGACGTCATCAACTTCGCGCAAAGCAACAACGTCACCCAGATCGTGATCGGCAAGTCGACGCGCTCGCGCTGGTTCGAGATGACGCGCGGCTCCGTCGTGCATGATCTCGTCCGCCGAGCCGGCAACATCAGCGTTCACGTCATTCCGGGCGACGAGCTCGCCGGCGGGCCCGCGCCGAAAACGGCGGTGCAGACCGCGGCGCGCGTCGAGCAATTCGAAGCGCTGCCCTATCTCAAGGCACTTGGCATCACTGCGCTCGGCCTTGCCGTGGCGGCTGTCATCAAGCCGCGGTTTGGAGTCGAAAACGTAGACCTGGTGTTCCTGACCGCGGTGGTGGCGGTCGCTGTGCGCTACGGCCTGTGGCCGTCGCTGCTGGCGAGCATCGCGGCCTCGCTCGCCTATAATTTCTTCTTCCTGCCGCCGGTCTACACTTTCACCATCACCGATCCGACCAATGTTGCGGCATTTTTCTTCTTCATGCTGATTGCGGTGCTGGTATCGAACGTTGCGGGACGGGTGCGTACGCAGGCCGACACCGCGATCGGGCGGATCAGGACGACCGAGCAGCTCTATGCCTTCAGCCGCAAGCTCGCCGGCACCGGCACGCTCGACGACGTGTTGTGGGCCACCGCCTACCAGACTGCGCTGATGCTGAAGGTGCGCGTGGTGCTGCTGCTGCCGGAGGATGGTCTGCTCGCGGTGAAATCCGGCTATCCGCCCGAGGATCAGCTCGACCAGGCCGATCTGGCGGCGGCCAACTGGGCCTGGAGCAACGACCGTCCCGCCGGCCGCGGCTCCGATACGCTGCCGGGCGCCAGGCGGCTGTTCCTGCCGATGCGCACCGGGCGCGCGCCGATCGGCGTCATCGGCATCGACGACGACCGCACCGGCCCGCTGCTGACGCCGGACCAGCGTCGGCTGCTCGACGCGCTGGTCGACCAGGGCGCGCTCGCGATCGAGCGCGTGCTGCTGGTCGAGGATATGGACCGGGTCAAGCGCACCATCGAGTCCGAGCGGCTGCGCTCGGCGCTCTTAACCTCGATCTCGCATGATCTCAAGACACCGCTCGCCTCGGTGCTGGGCGCGGCCTCGACCATGCGCGATCTCGCCGGCGCGCTCTCCGCCACCGAGAAGCGCGATCTGCTCGCCACCGTGATCGACGAGTCCGAGCGGCTCAACCGCTTCATCGCCAACCTCCTCGACATGACCAAGCTCGAATCCGGCGCCATCGTGCCCAACACGGCGCTGCACGATCTCGGCGAGATCGTCGGCAGTGCGCTGCGGCGGGCAGCCAAGATCCTCACCGGGCACAAAGTCGAGCTGCTGCTGGCCGCCGATCTGCCGATGCTCGAGCTCGACGCGGTGCTGTTCGAGCAGGTGCTGTTCAACCTGCTCGATAATGCAGCCAAATATTCGCCACAGGACACCACGATCTTGATCAGGAGCCAACGCGACACGGATCAGGTGCTCCTCCAGGTCGCCGACGAAGGCGCCGGCATCCCGCCCGACGAGCTCGAGAGTGTATTCGACAAGTTCTATCGCGTGCAGAAGGGGGATCATGTCCGTCCCGGCACCGGGCTTGGCCTGGCCATCTCACGCGGCTTCGTCGAGGCGATGCGCGGCACGATCTCGGCCGCCAACCGCAGCGACCGGAGCGGCGCCGTCCTGACCATCCGTCTGCCTGTTCCGGCACAGGCCCACGCATTGGATACCGCCGCATGAGTGCTGCCTCGATCAAGGTCCTGGTCATCGACGACGAGCCGCCGATCCGTAAATTGCTGCGGATGGGGCTTGCGACGCAGGGCTATGAGATATTGGAGGCATCGAACGGGAAAATCGCGCTGGAAAAGCTCACTGAAGGGCCGGCGTTGATCATCCTCGACCTCGGCCTGCCCGACATCCAGGGCCACGAGCTGTTGCGCACCATTCGCGCCCGCAATGAGGACGTTCCGATCGTGGTGCTGTCGAGCCGCGGCGACGAGGCCGGCAAGGTGCAGGCGCTCGATCTCGGCGCCGATGACTACCTTACGAAGCCGTTCGGCATGGACGAGCTCTTGGCGCGCCTGCGTGCGGCGCTGCGCCACCAGCTCCAGGTCAAGGGCGAGCGCCCGGTGTTCCGCACCGGCGATCTCTCCGTCGATCTCGTGCGCCGCATCGTCAAGCTGGGCGAGCGCGAGGTGAAGCTGTCACCGAAGGAGTACGACCTCCTGCGCGTGCTGGTCCAGCACGCCGGCAAGGTGCTCACCCATCGCCTTCTCCTTAAGGAGCTCTGGGACGAGCTGACCGATGCACAATACCTGCGCGTCTATGTCCGTCAGCTCCGGCAGAAGATCGAAGCCGACCCGGAGCGTCCGCAATACGTGCTGACAGAGACGGGGATCGGGTATCGGTTGAAGGCGGGGGACTGAGGCGAGCCGTCACCGCGCGGGGATGGACATGGATGCCCGGGTCAAGCCTCGGGCATGACGACTGAGGTTGGAGCGCGAATCTCCTTCAACATCGTCATTGCGAGCGCAGCGAAGTAATCCAGAGTCCCTCCGCGGAACGATTCTGGATTGCTTCGCTGCGCTCGCAATGACGATTCTATCAGCTCGCCTTGCGATGCCTGGCCGTGGATCGGTGCGCTTTCTTCGCGCTGCGATGCCGTCCGGTGGTGCGGCGTGCATGGGACTTGGCTCTCGTCCGTCCTCCACCGCGCCCCTTCAAGCTCTGCTTCAGCGCATCCATGAGGCTCACGACGTTGCTCGGCCGCTCCTCGGGCTCTGGAAGTTCGATCTTCTTGCCCGCGGCCTTCCGCTTCACCAACGCCTTCAATGCGTCCTCGTATTCGTCCTTGAATTTGCTTGGGTCGAAATGCGCGGTCTTGGTGTGCAGGATGTGGCCGGCGAGCTCGACCATGTCCTTGGTGATCTTGGGGCTCTTGATGTCGTCAAAGAACTGGTCCTCGTCGCGCAGCTCGTAGGGGTAGCGCAGCGTGGTGCCGAGCAGGCCCTTGCCGAGCGGCTCGATCGCCATGACATGCTCGCGGTTGGTAAGCACGATCTTGGCGAGCGCGACGCGATCCTGATTCTCCATGGCGTCGCGGATCACGGCAAACGCGTCGATCGCGGCCTTGCCGTCGGGCGCGATGTAATAGGGATGGTTGAGGTAGCGCTGGTCGATCTCGTCGCTCGGCACGAAACTCTCGATGTCGATGGTGTGATTGCTTTCGATCTGGACCGCCTCGAGCTCCTCCGGCTCGATCTCGACATACTTGCCCTTGCGCAGCTCGTAGCCGCGCCCTTTCTGATCGCTTTCGACGACGTCGCCGGTCTCGGCATCGACCATCTGCTGTTTGAGCCGGTTTCCGGTCTCCCGGTTGATAAGGTGAAACCGCGTCTTCTGGGCTGCAGTCGCGGCCGGATAGAGCGCGACTGGGCAACTGACCAGCGACAGTTTCAACGACCCTTTCCAGTAGGCGCGGGGAGCCATTCCAATCTCCGGCGTTTTCAGGGCTTTTTCGGAACTCCAACCCGTGCTTCGGGTTTTGGTTCCGGGTGGGACACAGGTCGTGATAGGCTTGAATGCGCCTGAGAAACATGCGGGACAGGTCGTGCTGAGAAACCTTTCCACCTACCGAAAGAAACGGGATTTCGAGATCACGCCGGAGCCGTCGGGTGAAACGGCGGTCGCGCCGTCGAAGCAACGGCGGTTCGTGATCCAGAAGCACGATGCGACGCGGCTGCACTACGACTTTCGTCTCGAATTCGACGGCGTCTTCAAGTCCTGGGCGGTGACCAAGGGACCATCGCTCGATCCCCACGACAAGCGGCTGGCGGTCGAGGTCGAGGATCACCCGCTCGACTATGGCGATTTCGAAGGCACGATTCCGGAAGGCCAGTATGGCGGCGGGACGGTCATGCTGTGGGACCGCGGCTATTGGGAATCCGAAGATCCCGAGGGCGGCTTCAAGAAGGGCGACCTTAAATTCACCCTGCACGGTGACAAGCTGCACGGGAGCTGGGTTCTCGTGCGCATGCGCAACGATCGCACCGGCGGAAAGCGCACCAACTGGCTGCTGATCAAGCACCGCGACGAATATGTCCGCGAGGGTGCCGACAACGACATCCTCGACGAGGACAAGTCGGTCGCTTCCGGGCGCGCCATGGAGCAGATTGCGGAAGGCAAGGGCCGCGCGCCCAAGCCGTTCATGCTGGCAAAGGGCGCAAAGGTCGCAAAAGGCAAGGCTGATGCGGTGTGGCACTCCAACCGTGCCGAAGAAACCAGGGGGCGTACCGTCAAACCGGCGCCCCGCACGGCGTTGAAAGGTGGCAAGGCTGCAAGGAAGGCGACGACGGCGGACGTCAGGAAAGTTTCGGAGATGCCGGACTTCGTCGCGCCGCAGCTCTGCACGCCGGTCGAGCGTCCGGCGGCCGGCGAAGGCTGGTGTCACGAGATCAAGTTCGACGGCTATCGCGTGCAGCTTCGGGTCGAGGACGGCAAGGCGACGCTGAAGACCCGCAAGGGCCTGGACTGGAGCGACAAGTTCACCTCGATCGTCAAGGAGGCCGGTGCGCTGCCGGACGTGATGATCGACGGCGAGATCGTCGCGCTCGACCACAATGGCGCTCCGAACTTCTCCTCGCTTCAGGCGGCGCTGTCGGACGGCAAGACCGGTGATCTCATCTTCTTCGTCTTCGATCTCCTGTTCGCAGAAGGGCTCGATTTTCGCCGGCTGCCGCTTGGCGAGCGCAAGGCCCGCCTCAAGGAGCTGTTGGGGGCGCGCAAGAGGAAGTCGGGACAGATCCGCTTCGTCGAGCATTTCGAGAGCGGGGGCGACGCGGTGCTGCGGTCCGCCTGCAAGCTCGAGCTCGAAGGCGTGGTGTCGAAGAGGCTCGACGCACCCTATCGCTCCGGCCGTACCGAGAGCTGGACCAAGTCGAAATGCCGCGCCGGCCATGAGGTCGTGATCGGCGGCTACAAGACCACGAACGGCAAATTCCGCTCGCTGATGGCGGGCGTGCATCGTGGTGATCACCTCGCCTTTGTCGGCATCGTCGGCACAGGCTTCGGCGCCGACAAGGTCAAGCGCATCATGCCGCTCCTCAAGGAGGTGACCTCTAACGAGAGTCCCTTCGGCGGCAAGAACGCGCCGAAGAAGAGTCGCGACGTGCACTGGCTGAAGCCGGAGCTCGTCGCCGAGATCGAGTTTGCCGGCTTCACCGCCGACGGCAACATCCGCCAGGCGGCGTTCAAGGGCCTGCGGCAGGATAAGCCGGCCGAGGAGGTCGAGGCCGAAACCCCTGTCGATACAGAGCTGGCGGAGCCGTCTCCCGGCGCACGGAAGAAGTCGCGCGCCAAGACGACATCCGGCGTCCGGTCGAAGCCGGCCGCAGAGAATGCCGAGGTCATGGGTGTCGTCATCTCCAAGCCGGACAAGGAGCTCTGGCCCGACGACGGCGATGGCGAGCCGGTCACCAAGCTGGACCTCGCGCGCTATCTCGAAGCCGTCGGCGAGTGGATGATCGTGCATCTGAAGGGACGGCCGTGCTCCCTGATCCGGGCGCCCGATGGCATCAAGGGCGAGTCCTTCTTCCAGCGCCACGCCATGCAGGGGACCTCGAACCTGCTGGAGCTCGCAAAGGTCTCCGGCGATCGCAAGCCGTATTTGCAGATCGATCGCATCGAGGGGCTCGCGGCCGTGGCGCAGATCGGGGGCGTCGAGCTGCATCCCTGGAATTGCGCGCCTTACGCTTATGACACGCCCGGCCGTCTGGTGTTCGATCTCGATCCGGCGCCGGATGTCGATTTCGCCGGCGTCGTCGCGGCGGCAAAGGAGATGCGGCAGCGGCTTGCCGATGTCGGCATGGAGAGTTTTTGCAAGACCACCGGCGGCAAGGGCCTGCATGTGGTGGTGCCGCTGCTGCACGGCGCGCGCGACAAGGTGAGCTGGAAGGAGGCCAAGGCCTTCGCGCAAGGGATCTGCCGGTGGATGGCCGACAACGATCCCGAGCGCTACCTGCTCAATATGTCGAAGAAGCTGCGCAATGGAAAGATCTTCCTCGACTACCTGCGCAATGACCGCATGTCGACGGCAGTGGCTCCGCTGTCGCCGCGTGCGCGCGCGGGTGCCACGGTCTCGATGCCGCTGACCTGGGCGCAGGTGAAGAGCGATCTTGATCCGAAGCGATATACGCTGCGCACCGTCCCTGGCTTGCTCGCGCGCTCGAAAGCATGGGAGGGATACGAGGATGCGGCGACGTCGATCAAGGCGGCGATGAAGAAGCTGACGGCGAAGGTGAAGTAGGGCTCGCCGCACAGCACCCTTCGCGTTGTATTTGCGAAATTCGTAGGTGGGTTAGCGAAGCGTAACCCACCCTACGAGATCATGTGTGCGGCTAGATTCGTCCCAGCAAAAGCAGTATCAGCAGGATGACGATGATAAGCCCAAGGCCGCCGCCGCCGTAATAGCCGGTGCCGTAGAACGGGCCGCCGCCGATGCCGCTGAAGCCGCCGAGCAGGGCGATGATCAAAATGATCAGAATGATCGTACCGATCGTCATGCCAAATCTCCTCCAGCCCTTGGTCAAAAAGGGTCGCTTGCACTTGTCCTCCGCTGGGGGCAACTTGCCGCAAGTTTGTTCGTTCCGGTTGTGAAACGCGATCGCAGAGCCGATTTCCTTGGAACCTTTGCCGTTTCGGTCGGCATGACTACGTGAGGATCATTCAGCGCGGGGCGGACCATGTCAGCACCGTTTGTCGTTTCAATTCCGCACCGTCTCGGCCGCGAGGAGGCGGTGCGCCGGCTCAAATCCGGACTCGGTCGTGCGGCGGCCAGCATTCCCGTGATGCAGGTCGAAGAAGAGCGCTGGAGCGGGGACAGCATGAACTTCCGCGTTCGCGCGCTTGGGCAGATCGCGAGCGGCCAGATCGACGTTGCCGACGATCATGTCCGGGTCGAGGTGGTGCTGCCATGGCTGTTGCAGCGCTTCGCCGAGATGGCGCAGGCCACCATCCGCAAGCGCGGACAATTGCTGTTGACCAAGGACGACAAAAGATAGAGTTCAGGCGAGGACGCGCTGCCGGGCCGGCTTCGCGATGCTGGCGGTGCGCGCCCCGATCACTGCTGCGGGAAAATCGCGGAAGGCCTGCGCGATCGGCAGTTGGTTGCCGGTGAGGTGAGGTGCGGTGTAGCCGGTCATGTCGACGGTCGCGTCGAGGCCTTCGAACGCAGGCCATTCGCGTCCCACCTGGGTGAAGGGTGCAAACAGACGTCCGACCACAGTGATCACCGCTGCGCGTCCGCGCCGGCGGGCGAAGGCGATGACATGATCCGCATGCGCGCCGCGGACCTCCAGCGGCCGGTAGTCGCCATGGCCGAAGACGTCGGCGAGCTCAGTGCGCAGCCTGAGCAGATGCCGCGTCCAGGCGAGCTTGAGCTGGCCGTCCGGCCAGGTCTTGATCAGGTGGCTCCAGTCCGGAGCCTCGAGTGACGCCAGGGCCGCATGTCGGCTGGCAAAGTCCACGGGACGGCGGTTGTCGGGATCGACCAGCGACAGGTCCCACAATTCGGTGCCCTGATAGAGATCCGGAACGCCCGGCAGCGTCGCCTTGAGCGTGATCTGGCTGAGGGAATTCAACGCGCCGAGCAGTGCCACGCGCCGCGCCAGGGTTTGCAGCGTGTCCAGGAACTCGCCGGACTGTGCGGGATCGAGGATCTTTTCGACGAAGCTGCGCACACCCTGCTCATAGGCCTCGTGCGGGTTGAGCCAGCTCGTCTCCTCCTTGCCTTCGCGCGCAGCCTTGAGCGCATAGGCCTGGATGCGCTCGGTGAAGTCGGCGCCAGGCCCCTGCAGCGGCCAGGCCCCCAGCAGGGTCTGGTAGAGCATGTATTCGAACGTCGCCGAAGGCGCGCGCATGTTGCCGCGGAGGGCAAGGTGCGGCGCGTTCATGACCTTCCAGCGCGCCACCGCGCTGGTCCATTCGCCGGGGATTTCGCTGAGCGCGGCAATCCGAGCGCGGGCGTCCTCGCCGCGCTTGGTGTCATGCGTTGCGGTTGCGGTTAGGCCGTGCGGCCATTCCCTGGCGCGGGCCTGCATGGTCTGATGGAAGGCGGGGAGCGCAAGCCCGTTGCTCGCGGGATCGCCGCCGACCTCGTTGAGCGCGAGCAACCGGTGGAATTGGTAGAAGGCGGTGTCTTCGAGCGACTTCGCCATCATCGGTCCGGTGAATTGCTGCACCTTCAGCGCAAAGCGGCGCACGCGCGGGGTGCTGTGCCGCGGCCGGTCCGGCCTCAGCAGGTCCATGGTGAGGGCGTCGCGCAGGAAGTCGAAAATGCCGTCGTCCGCGGCGAACCACTCCGCCCGCGCGCTTTCGATGGTCTCGTCTATCAGCTTGCGATCATGCGCGCTCGGTGCGCCCGTCGTGAGATAGGTGCGGTAGACCGGAAAATGCAGCACATAGAGCTCGAGCGCCTGCCGCAGGCTGTCCTCGGAGAAGTCGCGGGTCGAGTAATGCCCGTTGGCGATGCGCGCGAGCAGCCGCGTCAGCACGGTGAATTCGCTGGTCAACAGCGTCTCCAGCACCCGTCGCTTGGCCTCCTTGACGTAAGGCGCAAGCCGCGGCGCGCGGTTGCTGACCTGCCGCCAGGTCTCGTTCAGTGCCTCCAGTCCCCTGGCGTCGACCAGCACCTGGATGATGACGTTCATCCACTCATAGCCGGTGGTGCCCTGTATCCCGGCAAAGCGCGGCAGGCGTTCGTGCTCGCACAGGATCTTCTCGATCACGGTGTAGAACGGCTTTGTGGTGCCTTGCGCGTCGCGCACAAGCCGGCGCAGCCGTTGGCAATATTGCGCGGGATCGCGCAGGCCGTCGATGTGGTCGAGGCGCAAGCCCTGCAATTTGCCGTCCGCAACGAGTTGCTTTACCAGCCGGTGCGTGGCCGCGAACGTGCCGGGATCTTCGACCCGCAGGCCGGCGAGCCCGTTGATGTCGAAGAAGCGGCGATAGTTGATGTCGCTGGAGGCGAGCCGCCAGTGGCCGAGCTTGTAGTGCTGGCGTTCGAGCAGATGGTGCAGCGCCAGTGTCGGCGCCGGGCGATCCTTGGCGGCGCGATAGGCGCCAAGGCCGCGTACGATGATGTCTGCGCCATCAGCGTTCTCCTTGAGCTCGACCTTGAACGCAGGCGCTTCCTTGCGGTTGGGGCGGCGCAGCCCCGTGTAGCGGGTGGCGAGCGCGAGCAGGCGCTTGCCGGCGTCTGTTTCGGCGGCGTCTGCCTCCTTCACGACCATCCGCAGCACTTCGCCATAGCGCTCCGGCGCGATCGGCAGGCGATGCTCGTAATACCAGGCCGAGAAGCTGCCTTCGTTGGGATCGTAGCGCAATTCGATTTCGCCGCGCTCGAGCGCTTCGCCGTAGGACACGCCGAGGATCGGCAGCAGCACGCCGCCGCGGGCGCGGTAGGGCAACTGGTCCCAGTCGATGTCAAACGAGACCGCATGCGGCGAAGCCTGTCCCCATTCCAGCACGTCCAGCCACCAGGGATTGTCGGCAAAATGCACGCCGACATGGTTGGGTACGAAATCGATGATCAGGCCGAGATCATGCTTTACCAGCGTCTCACTCAGCCGCGCAAAGCCGGCCTCGCCGCCGAGCTCGGGATTGAGCTGGCTGTGATCGACGATGTCGTAGCCGTGGGTCGAGCCCTTGCGGGCCTTCATCACCGGTGAGGCGTAGAGATGCGTGACGCCGAGCGCTTTGAGGTAAGGGACAACCTCGGCGGCCTTGTCGAAATCGAAATCTGCGGTGAGCTGAAGCCGATAGGTGGCAAGGGGGCTAGCGGGAGGCATGCTAACCTCCGAGACGCCAGTGCACTGCCCAGGGCGGGAGGCGGTCGCCGGCTGCACTGCCCCAGATCGGTGTGCCTGCGCTCTCGCTGGAATGCGTGATCTCGTGGTCCGAGAGATTGGCGGTGAGGCGCAGCATCGCGCCGTCCCCCATGCGCCAATGTGCGGTCAAAAGACCATTGTCGGTGGTCTCGGCGTTGCCGAAGACCGCGCCCTTCAGCCGTGGTGCGATCTCCCTGCGGCGAAGCGCGAGCAGCTCCCGCACCAGAGCCAGTCGTGCCTGCTGCTCGGGCGTGCGCGACGTCCAGTCGAGCACGGCCGATTGCGGCGTTGCTGGGTCGAGCGGGTCTGGGACCTCGTCGCCATATTTTTCGTAAGCCCAGGCATATTCCTGCCGACGTCCCTTGCGCACGGCATCTGCAAGCCCGCCCTGGAAATCGCAGAAGAACGGGAAGGGCACCGTCGAGCCCCATTCCTCGCCCATGAACAGCATTGGTATCATGGGAGCGAGAAGCGTGACGGCGAGCGCGGCCTCGACCTTTTGCGGCGATGCCAGGCTCTCGAGCCGGTCGCCGAGCGGGCGGTTGCCGATCTGGTCATGGTTCTGGAGGAAATTGACGAAGGTCGCCGGCGGCAGCGCGCCGCTCGGCTCGCCGCGCGGCTTGTTGCCCCAGAATTCGGAGATCTCGCCCTGATAGACGAAGCCCGAGGCCAGCGCGCGCGCAAGATCGAGGCGCGGCGTCTGATAGTCGGCGTAGTAGCCGGCGAGCTCCCCCGTCAACATCACATGCCAGACGTGGTGATAGTCGTCGTTCCACTGCGCGCGATACTTGCCGTTGGGCGGCTCCTGCGCGGCGTCGAGCAGGCTCGCGCGGTTGTCGCCGTTCTCCAGCACGAGATGGATGTGCCGCCCCGTCGCCTTGGCGAGCTCGCCGGTGGCGACGCTGAGATCGTGCAGCATCGACGACTCGCCGGGAAGCGCCATGATGTGGTTGGCGGCGTCCAGCCTCAGGCCGTCGAAACGGTAGTCGCTGAGCCAGGCGAGCGCATTCTCGACCGCGAAGGCCCGCACCTGCGGCACGCGATAGTCGATCGTGCTGCCCCAGGGCGTGTGCGCGTCCGTGAAGAAGGTCGGCGCGTAGCGGCTGAGGTAATTTCCCTCGGGGCCGAAGTGATTATAGACGACATCGAGAAACACCATGAGGCCGCGCAGATGCGCCTCGTCGATCAGCGTCTTCAGGTCTTCGGGGCGGCCGTAGGCGCTGTCGGGCGCGTACCAGAGCACGCCGTCGTAGCCCCAGCCCCGGCGGCCGGCGAAATCGGCCAGCGGCATCAACTCCAGCGCGGTGACGCCGGTGCCGGCCAGATGATCGAGCTTGTCGATCATGGCACGGTAAGTGCCTCGCGGCGTGAAGGTGCCGACATGGGTCTCGATCAGGACCGTCTCTTCCCAAGGGCGGCCGCGCCAAGCATCTGCGCGCCAGGCGAAGCTTGCGTGATCGATCACCTCACTCGGGCCGAACACGTCCTCGGGCTGGAAGGCCGAGGCCGGATCGGGCACGTCGATCTCGTCGTCGATCCTGAATTTGTAGCGGCTGCCGGCCGTCAGGCCGTGGACCTCGGCCACGTACCAGCCGTCGTCGCGCCGGCGCATGGCATGTCGGCGGTCGAGCAGGAGGTCGACGCGTCTGGCGGCGGGCGCCCAGAGCCGGAACGACACGCCGTCTTTGGTCGATCTTGCACCGAAGGAGGGCCTCATAGCGCGCCCGCGAAGGCGACCACGGAGCGCGGCGGCGCCTTACTGTCGCTTCCGGGCTGGAATTCGATCGTGTTCAGCTTGGCCTCAGTCGTGTTCAGGATCTGCTGCCAGCTCTTGTGTTCGGTCATCTTGGGCAACTTGAATGCGATCTCTTCGGGCGCGGCGTTCAGGACAATAAAGATCGCAGGCCCGCCCGGTTCCATCGGCCCCATCACATAAGAGAGGAAGCGCCCTTCGGGGAAATTCCAGTCGCTCTCCTTCATCTCCTCGCCGGCCGGGGTGAGCCACAAGACCCCATAGGATGAGCCCTCCGTGGGACGGCCATCGAGCCAGCGGTGGCTGCGGAGCTGCGAGAAGCGCCGGCGGATTTCGGCAAGATGGGCGACGAAATCGACCATGTCCTCGCCTTCCTTGCCGAGATTGTCCCAGCCGATCCAGCCGATCTCGTTGTCCTGGCAATAGGCGTTGTTGTTACCGGATTGCGAGTTGCCGACCTCGTCGCCGGCGAGGATCAGCGGCACGCCCTGCGCCAACATCAGGCAGGCCAGCACGTTCTTGCGGAGCTGGCGGCGCAGACCGAGGATATTGGGATCGTCAGTCGGGCCTTCAACACCGCAATTGTTGCTGTGGTTGTCGTTGGAGCCGTCGCGATTGTCCTCGCCATTGGCCTCGTTGTGCTTCTCATTGTAGCTGAAGAGGTCGGCGAGCGTGAAGCCGTCGTGGACAGTGATGTGATTGATGCTGGCGCGCAGCCGCCGTCCGTCGTGGTTGAACAGGTCGGAGGACGCCGTCATGCGGCTGGAGATGTCGCCGATCAGGCTGCCTTCACCACTCCAGTAGCGGCGCATGGCGCTGCGATAGCGGTCGTTCCACTCCGACCATTGCGAGGGGAATGCACCGACCTGGTAGCCGCCGAGCCCGAGGTCCCAGGGCTCGGCCACGAGCTTGACGGTGGCTAGCACCGGATCCTGCCGGATGGCGGTCAGGAACGAGCTGCCGCGATCATAGCCGTTCGGGCCGCGCGCCAGCGTGGTGGCGAGGTCGAAGCGGAAGCCGTCGACATGGCAGACCTCGACCCAGTAGCGCAGCGAATCCATCACCATCTGAAGTACGCGCGGATGGGTGATGTTCACCGACGAGCCGCAGCCGGTGAAGTCGTCGTAGTAGCGCGGATTCTCGCGGTTCAGCCAGTAATAGGAGGCGTTGTCGATGCCGCGGTAGCACAGCGTCGGCCCCAGATGATTGCCTTCCGCGGTGTGATTGTAGACGACGTCGAGCATCACCTCGATGCCGGCATCGTGCAGGCGCGCGACCGTGGTGCGGAAGGAGTCGAGCGCATTGTCCTGGGCGTAGCGGGACTCGGGCGCGAAGAAGGACAGCGTGTTGTAGCCCCAGTAATTGGCGAGCTTCTTCTCCACCAGGATACGATCGTCGACGAAGCTGTGGATCGGCAGCAACTCGACCGTGGTGACGCCGAGCCGCTTCAAGTGCTCGATCATCGCGGGCGACGACAGGCCGCCATAGGTACCGCGCAGGTTCGGCGGCACGTCGTCGCGCTTCTGCGTCAGGCCTTTGACGTGAGCCTCGTAGATGACGGTGTCTTCCCAGGCGATGTGAGGCCTGCTCTCGCGACGGCCCCAGTTAAAGGTCTCGTCGACTACGACCGCCTTGGGCATGCCGCGCGCGTTGTCGCGGCGGTCGAAGGACAGGTCCCAGCGCGGGCTGCCGGTGCGGTAGGCGAAATGCGCGTCGCTCCAGACCAGGCGTCCGGCGAGCCGCTTGGCATAGGGGTCGAGCAGCAGCTTGTTGGCGTTGAAGCGGTGGCCGTGCTCGGGCTCGTAGGGTCCGTGCACGCGATAGCCGTAGAGCTGGCCCGGCGAAACGTCATTGAGATAGCCGTGCCAGACGTCCTCGGTGCGTTCTGGCAATTCGATGCGCTCGAGCTCGCGGCGGCCCTGGCTGTCAAACAGGCACAGCTCGACCTTCTGCGCGTTGGCGGAGAACAGCGCGAAATTGGTGCCGCGTCCGTCCCAGCTTGCACCGAGGCGTGCGGACGATCCGGCGGTCAGGCGCATGGGTCAGCTTTCCGGAACGAGGAAGATCGCGGCCAGGGGCGGAATGGTGAGGCGAAGCTCGGGCGTCTTGCCGTCAACGGCGAGCACCTCGCCGACGTTCCCGACATTGCTGCCGCCGTAATGGGCGGAGTCCGAATTGAACACCTCTTTCCACTTGCCGGCAAACGGCACGCGAACGCGATAGTTGCGATAGACATTGGGTGAGAAGTTGACGATCACGAGACAGCGCGAGTGTTCGTCGAATCCCTTGCGCATCCAGGCGAAGGTGTTGCGGTTGGCATCGTCGGTGATCAGCCATTCGAAGCCGGCCTGGTCGCAATCCATCTGGTGCAGCGCCGGCACCGCGCGATAGAGCCGGTTGAGATCGCGGATCAGCGCCTGGATGCCGGAATGGTTCTTGTATTCGAGCAGATGCCAGTCGAGCGACTGGTCGTGATTCCATTCGTTGCCTTGTGCGATCTCCGCGCCCATGAACAAGAGCTTCTTGCCGGGATGGCCGAACATGAAGCTGTAATAGGTGCGCAGATTGGCAAAGCGCTGCCACTCGTCGCCGGGCATCCGGCCGAGGATCGAACGCTTGCCGTGCACCACCTCGTCATGCGACAGCGGCAGGATGAAGTTCTCCGAGAAGGCATAGTGCAGGCCGAACAGGATCTCGCCGTGATGATGCTTGCGGTAGATCGGGTCCTTGCTGATGTAGTTCAGCGTGTCGTGCATCCAGCCCATGTTCCACTTGTAGCCGAAGCCGAGCCCGCCGAATTCGACCGGGCGCGAGACCTGTGGCCATGCGGTCGATTCCTCCGCCGCCGTGGTCGCCTGCGGGAAACGGGCGAACACTTCGGTGTTGAAGCGGCGCAGGAACGCGATCGCCTCTATGTTTTCCCGCCCGCCATACTGGTTCGGAATCCAGGCGCCCGGCGGCCGGCTGTAGTCGAGGTAGAGCATGGAGGCGACCGCATCGACGCGCAGGCCGTCGATGGCGTAGCGCTCCAGCCAGAACAGCGCGTTCGACACCAGGAAGTTCATCACTTCAGTGCGGCCGTAATTGTAGATCAGCGTGCCCCAGTCGAGATGCCGGCCCTGAAGCGGATTGGCATGCTCGTAGAGCGAGGTGCCGTCGAAATGGCCGAGCCCGTGCGGATCGTCGGGGAAGTGGCCGGGCACCCAGTCGAGCAGCACGGCGATGCCTTCGCGATGGCAGGCATCGACGAGGGCGGCAAAGTCGTCCGGGGAGCCGAACCGGCTGGTCGGTGCATAGAGGCCGGTTGGCTGGTAGCCCCAGGAGCCGTCGAAGGGATGCTCGCTCACGGGGAGGAATTCGACATGCGTGAAGCCCATGTCGCGGACATAGGCCGGCAACTGTTCGGCCAGCTCGCGATAGGTCAGCCATTCATTGCCGTTCTTGCGCCGCCAGGAGCCGAGATGGACCTCGTAGATCGACATCGGCGCCGACAGCGCGTTGATGCCGTCGGGCGCCGGGCGCGGCCGCGGCAGATGCGCCTCGTCGAAGACGATGGAAGCCGTCTTTGGCCGGACCTCGGTGGCGAACGCCAGCGGATCGGATTTCAGCGGGAGTTGGTGGCCGTGCGGTCCGACGATGTCGAACTTGTAGTGATCTCCCGGCTTGGCGTGCGGAATGAACAATTCCCAATAGCCGATGCCGCGCACCCGCATGGGATGACGCCGCGCGTCCCAGAAATTGAAATCGCCGACCACGCTGACGCGCCGCGCATTCGGGGCCAGCACCACGAAGCCGATGCCGTCAACGCCGTCGAGCGTCATCGGATGCGCGCCGAGCTTGTCGTAGAGGCGCTGATGGGTGCCTTCGCCGAGCAGGTAGAGGTCGAAGTCGGTCAGGATCGGCGGGAAGCGATAGGCGTCCTCGAACTCGACGACGCTGTCGCCGAACTTCGCGCGCAATTGATAATGCCTGGAGCCGTTCGGGAGGGCACCGACGAACAGGCCGGCGTCGTGAACGCGGTCGAGCTTTGCCACCTCGCCGTGCTCGCCGATCGCCTCGACATTGGAGGCCTCGGGCAGGAAGGCGCGCACCACGCTTCTGTCGCCTTCGGGGTGCAGTCCAAGATAGTGGAAGGGGTCGGAGTGGCGGCCCTCGATGATCGCGTAGGCTTCGGCGGGCAGTTTAGGCATGTGCTTCGCTCTCGGGATTGGACAGAATGCGAAGCAGCCCCGTCAGAGGTGTGTTGAGCCCCTCCGGCCGGTGCGACAGCTCATGCTCCACCTCATCGAATGCGTGATCAAGTATGAAAAACCTTAACAGGCTGTCCGCCGATTGCGGATCATTTGGCCAGAGCTGCCGGTTTGTCATGCCTTCCCGATAGGCGGTCAGGAATGTGGCTGTCGCGCGCTCGCGCCATTCGCCGAGCGCGGCTGCAAGCCGGCCCTGCTCGTCGTGCGCCCCGGCGAGCGCGCGGTGGAGGGCTGCGGTTGCGGCAAGCTCGATCGAGCGGATCAGGCCGGCGACGTCGCGCGCGGCTGGCGCCTTGCGCCGCCGGTCGGCCAGCGGCAGGTACGGATTGCCATCGAAGTCGATGATGAAGATATCGTCCTTCACGATCAGAGTTTGCCCGAGGCGGAAGTCGCCATGATGACGGATGTTCAACCCGCTGAGGTCCGATGGCAATAGCGTCGTCAGCCGGTCGGACAGGTTCGCGCGCGCCGCCGCGAGCTGGTCGACCAGCGGGCGGTCGGCCTCTCGGAGGGCCTCGCGATGCTCGGCCAGGAGCTCGCAAAGCCGGTCGGCGCGGGTCTTGAGATCGGAGATCCAGTGCTTGACCTGCATGGCGTCGATCGGCTCGGGAGCAAGGTCGCCGGTCTTTGCGTCAGCCAGCGCCATATGCAGCTCGGCGAGGCGCCGGCCGGTCTGCACCAGGTGGTGCAGGTAGGACGCAGGCTCCTGGCTGTCGTGGGACATCTGGCTCGCCGTCAGCAGACGCTGCTCGTCGATATAGCGGTCGAGATGGGATGCGGTCACGGCCCAGCCGTCGCCCTGGTTCTCGACATAGGCGTGCAGGACGCCGAGCGCGCTGCGCTGATCGCCTTCGACCAGCTCGACGCTGCCGAGCAGTGCCGGCGTGTTGGCAAAGCGGGCGACCTCGGTCAGATAGCGGTTGATCTCGATCTCGGGATTGATGCCGCTTTCGAGCTGGCGGTAGATCTTGGCGACATACTGGTTGTCGACGAGGGCGGTGCTGTTCGACTGCTCGATCGTACGGATGCGTTCGGGTTCCTTGACTGTGTAGTCGGCGAACAGGCTGGTCGACTTGAACTCCAGCCGCAGATTGTTCTCCTCCACCACCAGATTCTGCGACAGGTTGCGCAGGAACAGGCCGATGAAGATCTGGTCGGTGGCCACGTCGAGCAGTGTGCCTTCGCGCGCGCCCTGGCGGACGGCGGCGAGCGCCCTCGGGTTGAAGCGTTCGCGGTCGAAGCGCACCCACTCGATCTGCATGGGCAGCACGTAACGCGAAGACGTGTCGTGCTGTGTGGCCTCGAAGAACGCGATCCAGGGTCGGTTGTCACCGATGTCGCAGAACGGCACCGCCGAAGTCAGCGTAGGCCGGATCTGCTTGGGGTTATGCTCCGGATACCACCGCGTCCGCGACAAAAAGCCCGGCAGGACGTCGCGCTCGAACACGCTGCGTTCGCGTGCCAGCGAGACCCAGGTCGAGTTGACCGGTACCACCAGCGTTTCGAATTCCGGCACCGCGCGCGGCACCACCGCCTCGGATTTGTCGCGCTCCAGGAGCTGGAACCAGTAGAAGCCGTAAGGCCCGAGCGTGATCATGTAGGGTAGTTCGCCGATCGCCGGGAAGCGGGTACGGCCGAGCATTTCCTGCGGGATGCGGTCCTTCCACGGTGACAGGTCGAGCTCGGTCGCTTGGGCTGCGCGCGAAAGATTTGCGACGCAGAGGATCACCTCGTCGCGATACTGCCTGACATAGGCGAGCACTGCGCGGTTGGCGGGGCGGATGAATGTCATGGTGCCGCGACCGAAGGCGAGCGTCGACTTGCGCACCGAGATCAGCCGCTTGGTGGCGCTGAGCAGTGACGACAGGCTGCGCGACTGCGCTTCCACATTGACCGACTCGTAGCCGTAGACGGGATCCATGATCAGCGGCGCGTAGAGGCGTGCGGGATCGCAGCGCGAGAAGCCGCCATTGCGGTCCGGGCTCCACTGCATCGGCGTGCGCACGCCGTTGCGGTCGCCGAGATAGATGTTGTCGCCCATTCCGATCTCGTCGCCGTAATAGATGATCGGGGTGCCGGGGAAGGACAATAGCAGCGAGTTCATCAGCTCGATCTTGCGCCGGTCGTTGTCCATCAGCGGCGCCAGGCGCCGGCGGATGCCGAGATTGATGCGCGCGCGCGGATCGTTGGCATAGGTCGACCACAGATAGTCGCGCTCGACGTCGGTGACCATTTCCAGCGTCAGCTCGTCATGGTTGCGCAGGAACAGTGCCCATTGACAGCTCGCGGGAATGTCCGGCGTCTGACGCAGGATGTCGGTGATCGGGAAGCGGTCCTCCTGCGCGATGGCCATGTAGATGCGCGGCATCAGCGGGAAGTGATAGGCCATGTGGCACTCGTCGCCGCGGCCGAAATATTCCTGCACGTCCTCGGGCCATTGATTGGCCTCGGCCAGCAGCAGCTTGCCCTTGGAGTAGGCGTCCAGCTCATGGCGCAGACGCTTGATGATCGTATGCGTCTCGGGAAGGTTCTCGTTCGAAGTGCCCTCGCGCTCGCAGAGATAGGGAATGGCATCAAGCCGGAAGCCGTCGACGCCGGCATCGAGCCAGCGCTTCATCACCTGGATGATGGCGCTGACCACGCGCGGATTGTCGAAGTTGAGATCCGGCTGATGCGAGAAGAAGCGATGCCAGTAGAAGGCGCCTGCCTCGGTGTCCCAGGTCCAGTTGGATTTCTCCGTGTCCGTGAAGATGATCCGCGTGCCCTGGTACTTCTGGTCGGTGTCGCTCCAGACATACCAGTTCCGCGCGCTCGAGCCCGGATGGCTGCGTCGTGCGCGCTTGAACCATTTGTGTTGGTCGGAGGTGTGGTTGACGACGAGCTCGGTGATCACCCGCAGGCCGCGCCGCTTCGCTTCCTGGATGAAACGCTTGAAATCCTTCATCGTCCCGAAATCGGGATTGACCGCGCCGTAGTCCGCGATGTCGTAGCCGTCGTCACGGCCGGGCGAGGGATAGAACGGCAGTAGCCACAGTGCAGTGACGCCAAGCTCCTGGAGATAGGGCAGTTTCTCGGTCAGCCCGGTGAAGTCGCCGATGCCGTCATTGTTGCTGTCGGCGAACGCCTTGACGTGGAGCTGATAGATGATGGCATCCTTGTACCAGAGCTCGTCCACGATCTCGGCAGCTTCCATCTTCTTGTTGACGTCGACGGAGGAAAGAACATTCATGGCGTGCGCCCCTACGCCAGGCAGCGAAACAGCAGCGCCGGATCAAGGTCAGGATCGATACGCAACCTGATCCCGCCCCATTCAATGCGGGACTGTTCGCCTGTCAGGAGGTTTTCGAGGACCGCAACGTGGTGCCGCTGCCCACCGGCGTCAACCGTGACGTCGCCCAGCGGCAGCCAGAATTCGCGCACACGGCGCGAGAGGGCGACCACTACCACGACGGTGCTGGCCGGATCACCCGCCTGCTTCACGAACGCGACCGTTTCGCCGTCCTCGATGCCGAGGAACCGCAGATTGGCCGTCTGTTGAAGGGCGGTGTTTTCGCTGCGGATGCGATTGAGCTCGGCGATATAGCTCTTGATGTTGCCGGGTTGGTTCCAGTCGCGCTGCCGGATCTCGTATTTCTCGGAATCGAGATACTCCTCCCGGCCGGGAATGGCGCCGTGTTCCAGGAGCTCGAACCCGCTGTAAATGCCATAATTGCCCGACAGCGTCGCTGCCAGCGCAACGCGCGACTTGAACATCCAGGTCTCACCGTTCTGCAGATGATATGGCAACAGGTCAGGTGTGTTGACGAACAGGTTCGGGCGATAGAAATCCCGCTCCGGGTAATTGACGAGCTCGCCGAGATATTGCTCCAGCTCCCACTTCTGGGTGCGCCAGGGAAAGTAGGTGAAGGACTGCGCGAAGCCGAGCTTTGCGAGCCCCTTCATCAGCTTCGGTCGGGTGAATGTCTTTGCGAACAGGATGACCTCGGGGTGCCGGCGACGGATGTCGCGGATGAGCCAGTCCCAGAACGGGAGCGGCGCGGTGTCGTGATTGTCGATGGCGAAAATGGTCACACCATGATCGATCCAGAACAGCATTGCATCGCGGAACGCGCCCCACAGCGCGATTCTGTCGACGCAGGCGAAGTCGGGGATGACGATATCGGGATAGGGGCCCTCCGCGGTGCCCACCGAGCGGTCCGGCCGCCATTTGAACCATTCCGGATGCTGCCTCAGCCAGGGATGATCCGGCGAGCATTGCACCGCGAAATCGAGCGCGAGCTCCACGCCATATTCGAGGCAAGTTGCGATCAGCGCCCGGAAATCCTCGATCGTGCCGAGCGCGGGATGCAGGGCATCATGCCCGCCCTCGGGAGCGCCGATGGCATAGGGCGAGCCGGGATCGTGTTCGGTCGCGATCGGGGAATTGTTGCGGCCCTTGCGCCGCGTGCGGCCGATCGGGTGAATCGGCGTGAAGTAGAGCACGTCAAATCCCATCGCGGCGATGTCAGGCACGCGCGCGATGCAGTCCCTGAGCGTGCCGTGCCGACCGGGCACAGCGCTCTGGCTGCGCGGCATCATCTGGTACCAGGTGCTGAACCGCGCCTTGTCACGTTCGGCGCTCAGCGGGAAGAGCGGGGAGCGGGTCAGGTCGGGGCGCGACTGGCTCTCGGCCATGGCCTCGCTCAGCTCGGCCGCGAGCAGCGGCGCGACCTCGCCGGTCTGAAGATAGTCCTCGCATTGTCTCAGGATGATCGAGGCGGCGTCCCGCCGCACGCCATGCGCCTTGGTCAGAAGGCCGGCGCCCTCGATCGCGTCGAGCGTGATGTCGGCGCCGCAAAGCTGCTTCCGCTCCAGCCGATGACGCCAGGTGGCGAATTCGTCGGTCCAGGCTTGGACGGCATAGAGATACAGCCCGGGCTCCGTCGGGACGAACGCGCCGAACCAACGGTCGTTGCCGTGCTGGCTCATCGGCTCGTGCCGCCAGTCGCGATCCTGCTCGCGGCGCCAGACCAGCGCGGCGCTGATCACGGCGTCGCCGTCGCGGTAGATGTCGGCCCAGACCTCGACCCGCTCGCCCGCGATCCGCTTCACGGCGAAGCGGCCCCCGTCGATCAACGGATAGACGTCCTCAATGAGGAAAGCGCTGCGGGCTGCGGCGCTCTCGACGGTTTGAATTGTCTTGTTCACGGTGATGCCATTGACAACAAAACAGGATCCCGCTTCCCTTGTCGGGAACCGACGCTCGGTACCTATATAGAAAGCCGCTTGTGTGTCATTGGTTCCGCCTGGGAACGGCAGGTGCGGTCTGCGAGTTACCCCTGACTAACGTCTTCCTTCGCTTCATCAAAATCGATGCCCCCGGCAAAAGGGTGGCCTGCAAACTGCGTGCCGAATGGATCTTTTAGCTCAAGCCGAAATCAAGGGCGTCCAGTCCGAATTCATCGACGCCCTGGGAAAGCTGCGGGTCACTGCGCCCGACGCCTTGAAATCCATCCTCGACGCCCTGCCGGAGAAGCGTGTCTACCGCTTCGCCCATGGGCCGGTCGTGGTTCGCGCCCTGGCGAATGCACGTACCGAACTGACGGCAACCGGCGCGTTGCCGCTGCAATGGAAAATCACCGGCAATTTCAACGTAATCGCGCAAGGCGAAACGCGCGAGCCGGTGATTGCTTGGCCGGCCGGTCTGCCGGCCGGTTATCACCGGTTGACACTGACCGATGCTGACGGCGCGACGGAAGAAGTGCCGATGATCGTGGCCCCCGAGCGCGCCTTTGGGGGCGACTTCGATCGTGGCTGGCTGCTCGCGGTGCAGCTCTACAGTGTTCGTTCCGATCGCAATTGGGGCATCGGCGATTTCACCGATCTTGCCGGTCTCGTCCGGCTTGCCCGGCAGCTTGGCGCCGACGGCGTCGGCCTCAATCCGCTGCATGTGTTGTTCGACGACCATCCGAGCGATTGCAGCCCTTATTCGCCGAACAGCCGGCTGTTCCTCAATCCGCTCTATATCGACGTTGAAAAAATCCCCGAGTTTTCGTCCGACCTGCTCCCGGATGCTGCCGCGATTGCCGCGCGCCTGCGCGAAGGCGACCGCGTGCCCTACGCCGACATGGCGACGTTGAAATGGCGGGGCCTGCGCGCCGCCTTTGACAGTTTTGTGAAGAAGGCGAGCGAAACGCGCCGGCAGGAGTTTGCGGCATTCCGCTCCGAGCGCGCACCGCTATTGTCACGCTTTGCCTGCTTCGAGGTGCTGCGGCATCGCTTCGCCGGCCCCTGGTGGGAATGGCCGCGGGAATGGCGGCAGCCGGATGAGACGAAACTCGCCGAGTTGCGCAATGGTCCCGATAAGCGCGAGGTTGAGTTCGTCGAATTCGCGCAATGGACCGCCGAGTCGCAATTGCAGGCGGCCAAGGTGCTTGCGACCCAGCTCGGCATGAAGGTCGGGCTCTATCTCGACGTTGCCGTCGGCGTGCAGTCCAACGGCTTCGATGCCTGGAACGAGCAGATGGCGATTTCCCGCCATCTCGCCGTCGGCGCGCCACCCGACGTGCTCAACACCGTCGGCCAGGACTGGGGTCTTGCCGGCTTCAATGCGGGGGGCCTGGAAGCGCAGTCCTTCGTGCCGTTTGCCGCGATGCTGGCCGCCTCGATGCGCCATGCCGGCGCGATCCGGCTCGATCACGTGCTCGGCCTGAAGCGGCTCTATCTGGTGCCGCGCGGCTTCAAGCCGGACAATGGTGCCTATGTGCAGATGCCGTTCGAGGCGCTGCTGGCGGCGGTGGCGCGCGAGAGCGCGCGGCACAAATGCATCGTGATCGGCGAGGATCTCGGCACCGTGCCGGAAGGCTTCCGTGAGACCATGCAGGACTGGGGCATCTGGTCCTATCTCGTCATGATGTTCGAGCGCGACGACGCCGGTCATTTTCGCAACGTCGATCATTACAGGCCCAACGCGCTGGTCACGCTGAACACGCACGATCTCTGCACTTATGCCGGCTGGCGCTCCTTCAGCGATCTGAAGATGAAGCTTTCGCTCGGAATCGACCCCGGTGAGAACGACGAGGCGCGCTGGCATGCGCTCGGCATGCTCGACGAGATCCTGCGCGTCAACGGCATTCACGCCAACGATCTCTATTCGGTGCTCACCTTCCTGTCGCGCACGCCGTCGCGGCTGTTGGCGGTATCGCTGGAAGATCTGCTGGGCGTGATCGACCAGCCCAACATTCCCGGCACGATCGATGAGCACCCGAACTGGCGCCAGCGGCTGCCGGTTGCGCTCGACAGGATTGCCTCACGCGTCGATCTCGCGGCTTTGAAGGCGGCGACGCGGGAACGTTCGTCAGTCGGCGGGAGTTGAGTTCCCGTCCCTTCGCAGGATGGCAACGAATTGTCGGTGAGGATCGAGGACTACGCACTGATCGGCGACTGCGAGACTGCGGCGCTGGTCGGCCGCAACGGCTCGATCGATTGGTTGTGCTGGCCGGCCTTCGATTCCGACGCCTGTTTTGCGGCTATCCTCGGGACGTACAGGAACGGTCGCTGGCTGATCGCGCCAAATGACCCTGCCACGAACACGTCGAGGCGCTATCTCGGCAACACGCTGATCCTCGAGACACGTTTCGAGACCGAGAGCGGCAGCGTCGCGCTGATCGATTTCATGCCGCCGCGGGGCAAGGCGTCCGACATCGTGCGGCTGGTGCGCGGCATCAATGGCATGGTGAAGATGCGGATGCAGCTCGTGATCCGCTTCGGCTTCGGCGCCGACATTCCCTGGGTACGGCGAACCGAGGACGGCGCATTGCTGGCCGTCTGCGGCCAGGACATGACCGTGCTGCGGACGCCGGTCGAGACAAGGGGGAAGGATCTGACGACGGTTGCCGAATTCGAGGTGAAGGCCGGCGCGACCGTGCCCTTCGTGCTGACCTATGGCCCCTCGCATCTCGCAGTACCCGAGCCGATCGATCCCGAGATCGCGTTTCAGGAGACCGAGACCTTCTGGAACGGCTGGTGCAGCCAGTGCAGCCGGGATGGCGACTACCACGATCTCATCGTGCGCTCGCTGATCACGCTGAAGGCACTGACCTTCGGTCCGACCGGCGGCATCGTCGCGGCGCCGACCACGTCATTGCCGGAAAAGCTCGGCGGGACGCGGAACTGGGACTACCGCTTCTGCTGGTTGCGCGATGCCACCTTCACCCTGCTCGCGCTGATGAATTCGGGCTACACCGAGGAAGCCGCGGCCTGGCATAGTTGGCTGTTGCGCGCGGCGGCCGGCTCGCCGTCGAACATGCAGATCATGTACGGCATTTGGGGCCAAAGGCGGCTGCTCGAATGGGAGGCGGGCTGGCTCGACGGCTATGAGGCGGCGAAGCCGGTGCGGGTCGGCAATGCCGCGCATGCGCAGCTCCAGCTCGACGTCTACGGCGAGTTGATCGACGCGTTCCACCAGTCACGCATGGCCAAGCTGAAGCTCGACGAGGAGAGCTGGGCGCTGGAATGTGCTGTGCTCAACCACCTCGCGGAGGTCTGGGACCAGCCCGATCACGGCATCTGGGAGCGACGCGGCGAGCCGAAGCACTACGTCTTCTCCAAGGTGATGACCTGGGTGGCCTTCGACCGCGGCATCAAGAGCGCCGAGACCTTCGGCTTCAAGGCGCCGCTTCTGCATTGGCGCACCTTGCGCGAAGCCATCCATCGCGACGTCTGCAACAGGGGTTTCGACGCAGGAGAGAATGCCTTTGTCGAATCTTACGGCTCGAAGCTGCTCGATGCCAGCGTGCTGCTGCTGCCCTCGGTCGGCTTTTTGCCGGCAACGGATCCGCGCGTCCGCGGCACCATCGCCGCCGTCGAAAAATGCATGATGCGCGACGGTTTCGTGCTGCGGCATGATCCGCGCGAAGTGTCCGAGGAGCAGCAGCCGCTCGAGGGTGCGTTCCTCGCCTGCACCCTGTGGCTGGCCGACGCCTGTGTGCTGGCGGGCGATCTCGACAAGGCGCAGATGTTGTTCGACCGCGTCGTCGCGGTTGCGAATGACGTCGGACTCCTGGCCGAGGAGTACGATCCCGACGCGCGACGCCAGACCGGCAATTTCCCGCAGGCGCTGACCCACATCGCGCTGGTCAACACTGCCCACAACCTGTCGGCTGCGCGACAGGAAAGCGAAAAGCCGGCGATGCAGCGCTCGCAGTAGCGGTTCAGCCGCTTCCGTTCCGCTTCAATATCATCTCCATCGCCGCGGCAAAGCCGTCCTGCTCATTGGTCGCGGTCACGTGCATCGCCTGCTGCTTGACGTTGTCGGCGGCATTGCCCATGGCGACCGAATAGCCGCTGGCGCGGAACATCGCGAGGTCGTTCTGCATGTCGCCGATGGTGGCGACCGCGTCGGTCGCAATCCCGAGGCGCTGCGCCATTGCCTGCACGAAGGTGCCCTTGTTGAATCCGGGCGGGGTGATGTCGAGATAATAGGTCTGCGAACGCACCGCGGTCGCCTCTCTGCCGAGCGCCTCCTGCATCACCTTCTCGCAGGCCTCCAGCCCCGCCGCATCGGCGCTTGCGCCGACGATCTTGCAGGCACTGGCGAGGTACGGCGTGAAGTCCGCAACGATGGTCGGGTCGGCGCGGATCGTGTGCACCTCATGCGCGACGTAGCTGCCCTTGGGATTGTCGATCAGCCATTTGTCGGCGGTGAAGAGCCAGATGTCGGCGCCGAATTCCCGGAGGATCTGCAGGCAGCGCTCGGCCGCCGTTCGCGGGATCAGGTGCTGCTCGACCGGGTTCATCTGTGTATCGATGATCGAAGAGCCGTTGAAGGGACCGACCGGCAGGGTGATCGAGAGCGGCTCGATCAGAAAGCGCATGCCGATCGCGGGGCGGCTCGAAGTGATGGTGAAACCGATGCCGGCCGCGTGCAGCCGCCGTACCGCGGCCCTGGCGCGGTCGGTCAGCGTCTTGTCCTTGGTCAGCAGCGTGCCATCGACGTCGGAGACCACGAGCGAGATCGGCGTCATGACATGGCCTCGTGCTTCTCGCCGTCGAATTTCAACTGCCGCACGATATCCCCGACGATCGCCTCGACGGTTTCGTCGATCGAGACCGTGATCGCGTGCTCGCTATTTTCCGGCGGCTCCAGTGTCCTGAACTGGCTGGTCAATAGCTCCGGCGGCATGAAATGGCCCTTGCGATGGGCGAGCCGGTCGGCGATCAACTCCTGCGTGCCCTTGAGGAAGACGAACCGGACGTCGTCGCGTCCACGTAACAGCACGTCACGATAGGCATGCTTCAGCGCCGAGCAGGCGATGATGACGTGTTCGCCTGCCTTGCACACCCGCGCAATCTCGTCGGCGATGGCGTTGAGCCAGGGCCAGCGGTCCTCGTCGGTGAGGGGGTGGCCCGCCCGCATCTTCTCGACATTGCTCGGCGGATGAAAGCTGTCCCCGTCCTCAAAACGCCAGCCCAGCCGTTTGCCGAGTGCTTTCGCGACCGTGCTCTTGCCCGAGCCCGACACGCCCATCACGATCAACGCACAAGGTGCTTCAACGCCCGCCACGAATCCCCTCCGGAAGCGCGGCCTGGTCGACCAGCCAGACGGTCTCGCCATTCGAGCGCGCGCGTAACGCCGGCAGATTCTCGCCATTGACGAGGCGCGTCAAGATCGCCTGCTTGTCGTGCCCGGCGATCTCGAACAGCATTTCGCGGCATGAGGCGAGAGCGGGCAGGGTGAGCGAGACCCGCGGCACGAAAGGCGCGACATTGGCCGTCGGCACGCCGACGACCCAGCGCGCGGTCTCATCGAGCGCAGGATAGCCCGGAAACAGCGAGGCGGTGTGGCCGTCCGGTCCCACGCCCATTAGGACCATGTCGAACAGCGGGCGCGATGGATCGAGCCGATCCGCGCCGTAGAAGAGCTGCAACTCGCGCTGATAGGCCTCGGCGCTGCGATCGGGATTCTCGGTCGCGGTCGGGATCGGGTGAATGTGGCCAGGCGGTGCGCTGTGATCGAGGAAGATCGCGCGTGCCACCGCCATGTTGTTGAGGGGATCGCCGTCCTGCACGAACCGCTCGTCGCCGATGAACCAGTGCACGCGCTCCCAGGGAATTCTGCCGCGCCAGGCCTCGCTCCCGAGCAATTGATAGAGCTGCTTCGGGCTCGATCCGCCGGTGAGGCAAATCGCGATACGGCCGGGGTTGGCCGCGATGCGCGCCATCACGCGTTCGGCTGCGGCTTGCGCCAGCGCCTCGGCGTCAGCTTCGACGATCAATTTCGGCTGGTCGGCCGCAGCCATCACGAATACTTTCGCCAGCTTCGCCCGTCGCGCTTCAGCAACTCATTGGCGCAGGCCGGGCCTTCGCTGCCGGCGCGATAGGTCTCGATACCGTTGGTGCCGGCCCTCTTCCAGGCATCGAGGAACGGCTGCACCGCCTCCCATCCAGCTTCGACGCCGTCGGCGCGCTGGAACAGGATGTTGTCGCCGATCATGCAGTCGTAGATCAGCGTCTCGTAGCCCGTGCTGGGATCGGCCTTGAAATAGTCGCCGTAGCGGAACTTCATCTCGACGCCGTCGATCGTGACGCTCGGTCCGGGAATTTTGGCATTGAATTGCAGCTCGATGGTCTCGGTCGGTGCGATGCCTATGGTGAGGAAATTCTGCGAGAGGCGGTCCACTGCCGTGCCGCTGAACATCGACAGCGGGGCCTGCTTGAACTTGATCGCGACCTCTGTGCGCTTGTGGGCCAGCGCCTTGCCAGTGCGCAAGTAGAAGGGCACGCCGGCCCAGCGCCAATTGTCGATCATCAGCTTGAGCGCGACATAGGTCTCGGTGGTGCTGCCGGGCTTGACGTCCGCGGTCTTGCGATAGTCCGGAATATCGTCGTCGCCGATCCGCCCGGCCAGATATTGCGCGCGGACCGAGCTTCTCAGCGCCTCTTCCTCGCTCGGCTTCTGGACCGCGGTCAGCACCTCGGCCTTTTCGGAGCGCACAGCATGGGCGTCGAACCGGGACGGCGGCTCCATCGCGACCAGCGACATGAGCTGGAACAGATGGTTCGGCACCATGTCGCGCAGTGCACCGGTGGCGTCGTAGAAACCGCCGCGATGGCCGACGCCGAGCTTTTCCTCGACCGTGATCTGAATGTGGTCGATGTGGTTGCGATTCCAGATCGGCTCGAACATGCCGTTGGCAAAGCGCAGCACCATGATGTTCTGCACCGTCTCCTTGCCGAGGTAGTGATCGATCCGGTAGATCTGGTGCTCTTCCATGATCTTCAGGAGCTCGGCGTTCAAGGCGCGCGCCGAGGCGAGATCAGTGCCGAACGGCTTTTCGATCACGAGCCGGCGCCAGGCGCCGTTCTCTTGCATCAATCCGGTGCGGCCGAGCTCGCGCGCGGTCGGCGCGAACGCCGCCGGCGGCGTCGCCAGGTAGAACAGCCGGTTGCCTCCGGTGCCGCGCGAGCATTCGAGCGCGTCGAGGTGTTCGCGCAAGTGATCGAAGGACGGAGGATCCTTCGCATCGGCCTCGACGAAGGTGACGCATTGCAGGAGTTGCTGGGCGACGACGTCGTCGACGGGGCGTGTCGCGAACTGGCGCAGGCCCTTCATCAGGCTGTCGCGCAATTCGTCATTCGACATGCCCCTGCGAGCCACGCCGACGACGCAGAACTTTTCCGGCAACAGGTTCTCGGCGGCGAGATTGTACAGTGACGGCATCACCAGCCGATGGGTCAGATCGCCGGTGACGCCGAAGATGACGAAGGCGCAATTTTCCGGCTTGCGCTTTGGCTGCGGGTCTTTGGTCACGAACAACTGGCCTTCGTATTGTTGCGTCTTACTTCAGCTTCTTACTCGGGCTTCGACGCGTCCGGTTTCTTCGGCTCCTTGTGGCCGCCGAAGCCCGCACGCATCGCCGAGAGAATTTTTTCGGCGAAGGTGTGTTCCTTGCGGGAACGGAAACGTGCGAAAAGGGCCGCCGTCAGGACCTCGGCCGGCACGGCCTCGTCGATCGCCGCATTCACGGTCCAACGACCTTCGCCGGAATCCTCCACGAAGCCCGAATATTCCGACAGCGCCGGGCTGTCGGCGAGCGCCGTCGAGGTGAGATCGAGCAGCCAGGACGGGATCACGCTGCCGCGCCGCCAGACCTCGGCGATATCGGCGAGATCGAAGTTGAAGCGGTGATCCGCCGGCAGCGCCTCGATATTGGCATTCTTGAGAATGTCGAAGCCCTCGGCATAGGCCTGCATCAGGCCGTATTCGATGCCGTTGTGGATCATCTTGACGAAGTGGCCGGCGCCGACCGGACCGGCATGGATGTAGCCCTGTTCGATACGGGGGTCGCGGTTTTCGCGTCCCGGCGTGCGCGGAATGTCGCCGGCGCCGGGCGCCAGCGCGGCGAAGATCGGATCGAGCCGGTCGACGACCGCCTTGTCGCCGCCGATCATCATGCAATAGCCGCGATCCAGCCCCCAGACTCCGCCGGAGGTGCCGACGTCGACATAATGGATGCCGCGCGTGTTCAGCGCCTTGCCGCGGCGGACGTCGTCCTGCCAGAACGTGTTGCCGCCGTCGATGATGACGTCGCCGGCCTGCATCACGCCCGCAAGCGCGTCGATCGTCGTCTCGGTGATGCGGCCGGCCGGCAGCATCACCCAGGCCGTGCGCGGCCGCTCGAGTTTCGCGACGAACTCTTCCAGCGTGGAGGCGCCTTGCGCGCCGTCTGCGGCGAGGCCGGCGACGGCGTTGGCGTCCTTGTCATAGACCACGGTTGAATGGCCGTTGCGCATCAGGCGGCGAACGATGTTGCCGCCCATCCGGCCGAGGCCGATCATGCCGAGTTGCATCGCGATATTCCCTAGTTGAGCGCGTCCGACAGCGCGGCGTTGAGCGCCGCGAGACCCTTCTTGAGGCCGCCCTTCAGGTGCACGCGAAGCGCGCGGCGGCCGCGCTCGGTGAGCACGTCGAAATCACCGCGCGCCTGCGCCGCCTTGATGACGCCGAAGCTCGCCTTCTGGCCCGGCACGGCAAGGTCCTTGGCATCGTCTGCCGTGATCTGGAGGAACACGCCGCTGTCGGGCCCGCCCTTGTAGGCCTGCCCGGTCGAGTGCAGGAAGCGCGGGCCGAACTCGGCGCAGGTCGCGACATGACGCTTCTCGCGCACTTCCAGCCGCATCGCCTGGAGCGCATCGATGGTGGCATTGTCGCGCGCGATGTAGCCGAGCAGGGCGACATAGTCGCCATGGTTGGAGCGGGAAAGATGTGCCTTCAGCCAGGAGGTGAGGTCGCCGTTCGCCCCGGCAGCGCGCAGCGCTGCGGCGTTGGCCTCGTCGGTGTAGAGATCGGCCTCGTCCGTGCTGACGACTGGCTCTTCGGCCGGCAACGCGCCGGTCTTCTCGAACGCCGCAGTAAGCTCCCGCGTCTTGATCTTGGCCGCTTCCACGTCCGGCTGGTCGAACGGATTGATGCCGAGGATTGCGCCGGCCACCGCCGTCGCCATCTCGAAGCGGAAGAACTCCTGGCCGAGATGGTCGATCGACTTCATGACGATGCGTACGACCGGATGGCCGGCCTGTTCGAGTGCGGTGAGCTTCGCGTCATGGTCGGCATCCGCCTCGCCCTCGGTACGGATGTCGATGAAGAAGCGGTCGTTGCCGTAGGTCGAGGGATTCCCCAGTGGCTCGCCGTCGATCGGAATCAGGCCCTTGCCTTCCTTGCCGGTCGATTCCGCGATGAGCTGCTCGGCCCAGGCGCCGAAATCGGCGATCTTCTTCGACGACAGGATCGTGACCTTGTCGCGGCCCTCGAGGCCGGCGAGGCCCATCGCAAGACCAAGCTGCACGCCAGGATTTTCTTGCGGCGGCACGTCCGGCCCGCACGAGCGCACCATCGAGAGCGCGTGCTTGATCAGGGTCTTGACGTCGATGCCTGCGGTTGCCGCCGGCACGAGACCGAAGGGCGAGAGCACCGAGTAGCGTCCGCCGATCGAGGGCTCGCCGTGGAAGATGCGGGCGTAGCCGAGCTGCTTGGCCGCCTTCTCCAGCGACGAGCCGGGATCAGTCACCGCGATGAAGCGATGGCCGGTCTTGACGGATGAACCGACCGCCTGAGCCACGCGCTCGTGGAAGTAATCCTTCATCGCGTTCGGCTCGGTGGTGCCGCCGGACTTGCTGGAGACGATGAAAACGGTGTTGGCGATGTCGATGCTGGCCTCCATCGCCCGCACCTGCGCCGGATCGGTGGAATCCAGCACATGCAGCTTCGGAAAGCCGGACTTCCGTGCGAACGTCTCGGCCAGCACCTCGGGCCCGAGGCTCGATCCACCCATACCGAGCACGACGGCGTCGGAGAATTTTTGGCCCTTCACGCGGTTCGCATAGTCCGCGTAGTCCGCGACGTCGGCCTTCGCCGCGCTGTCGAGCCAGCCGAGCCATTTGTCCTCGTCGGCACCGGTCCAGACCGACTTGTCGCGCTGCCAGAGCCTGCGGATCTTGGCACAAGCGCGCCACTCTTCAGCGCTCTTGGTCACCGCCTTGCCGAGCCCGTCGCCGAGCGACAGGTGCTGGCGGTCGAGTGCCGGCCCGAGCACGGTGGCGCGCTTGTGGGCGACTGCGCCATAAAGCTTGTCGGCGGCGTCGGCGAACTGCTTGACGCCGTCCTTGACGAGCTCTTCGGTGATCGCATCGAGCGAGATGCCCGAGCGCTCCAGCTCTTCCAGCACGGCCTTCGCCTCGTCGACATTCTCCTCCAGGGTATCGCGCAGCTTGCCGTGGTCGCGGAACGCCTCCAGCGTGGCCGGCGGCATCGTGTTGATGGTATTCGGGCCGATCAGCCCTTCGACATAGAGGACGTCGCTGTACTCCTTGTTCTTGGTCCCCGTGGACGCCCACAGCATCCGTTGCGGCTTGGCTCCCTTCGCGGCGAGCTTCTCCCAGCGCGGGCCAGAGAACAGGCGCTTGTAGTCCTGGTAGGCGAGCTTGGCATTGGCGATCGCGACTTTGCCCTTCAGCGCGGCGAGCCGCTCCTTTTCGCTGGGATCGTTGGCGCGTGCGATCTTCTCGTCGAGCTGCTTGTCGACCATCGTGTCGATCCGGCTGACGAAGAAGCTCGCGACGCTCGCCACGTGCGACGGATCGCCGCCGTCGGCGACGTATTTTTCGAGACCGGCAAGATAGGCCTCGGCGACCTCCAGATAGACCGCCTTGGAGAACAACAGCGTGATGTTGATGCTGAGACCTTCGCTGGTGAGCTGCCTGATGGCCGGCAGGCCCTCCGGCGTTGCCGGCACCTTGACCATCAAGTTCTTGCGATCGACGTCCTTCCAGAGGCGTCGCGCCTCGGCGACCGTAGCCGCGGTGTCCATCGCGAGGTAGGGCGAGACCTCCAGGCTGACATAGCCGTCATGGCCCTTGAGGCTGTCATAGACCGGGCGGAGCACGTCGGCAGCGCTCCGAATGTCCTCGACCGCAACGGTCTCGAACAATTCGGTCACCGTCCGGTCGCCGCGCTTGAGCGCCTTGCCGATCGAGGCGTCGTACTCGTCCGAGCTGCCGATCGCCTTCTCGAAGATCGAGGGGTTGGAGGTCACTCCCTTGAGGCCATCGGTGTCGATCAACCGCTTCAGGTCGCCCTTCGCAATGAAGCCGCGGGCCAGAAAGTCCAGCCATACGGCCTGTCCGTGCTTTTCCAGTTCTTTGACGGGATTCATGATGTCTATTTCTCTCCAAGCCTGCGGGCGAGGGGTTCCCGCGCCGGTCCTGACGCGCTATTCTCTAGCTAACATGCTCCCGGGAGGGAACCAATCAAGGGTATGGGTGTCATACTCTGGGTAAACTCCGTTGAGATCATGGCGATCCGGGCGGGTTGTTATGTTGCGTGAAAGTCCTCGGCCGGGATCGTTCGGTCGAAGACTGGTTGCGTAGCGTCGGCTTGGCGCTGAGCGGAGTGTCGTCAGCGGGTGTTTGCTCGCGAGGCGTGCCGCGTCGGCTAGGTCATGAACAGCCACGCTGGGGCAAGTATCCACGCACATCGGGACGGCCGTCGCTGCCAATTCGCAAATTGGCCGGTGCGGCCGACGCAGATGAATTGTGCGATTTCGAAATCGGTCGATGTGCGTCTCGCTTTGGCTGGCTGTCGCGGCGGGTTCGGTGGTGACCTTGCTCGGTGCGAGCCTTGCCGTCGATTTGTCGGACGGCCTTGTCACCGCCTGCGGCGTCCGTGCGCCCCGCAGCGGTCATGAATGTCTGGTTTGGGACTGATCGCGGATGTTTCGGCTGATGAATGCCGCGGCCGCAAGATGGTTGTGCTGACGCTGACGTCGCTGTTGCCGCGGCAGCTCTCCTGCAGTTGACCAAACGGCTGCGTCGCCGGGTTGGGTGACGACCGATTTTGATACACTGCTGCGCGCCTGTCGCGACCGTCAGGCTGCGAGCGATTCACGCACCGCGTTGCAGCGGGAGTCATGGCGCGCAAAGCTTCGCCGCACGAGCGTCATAAAGCTGCCGTTGGTGAACGGCTATGCTGCGGTGCCGGATGAACGATCCCCGGTAATGCCCGGATGTTGCGGTGAGGCGACATTTGCTGGAAATTAGCGAATACAGGTATAGATTCGCATAAATAACGGGCAAGTGCCTGTTCGTAACCCACCCGAATGCCTACGTTGTGCGTTGCGTGGAGAAGGGGCCAGGGTGTCCAATGATCGTCATGTGCTCACGCTGATTCGAGACGGGCGCTGAGGAACGGTCCGGTAACTGCTTTCGTTTCAGCTTGTGTAGCGGAACTCATGCGGAGAGGGATCATGTACAACGATTCTCTATTCAACGCTTTCGCTCGGTCGTTCGAGGCGAGAAGCCAGCACGACATGTCGATGGCGGAATATCTGGAATCGTGTCGAAGCGATCCCATGAAGTACGCGAATGCGGCCGAACGACTACTAGCTGCGATCGGTGACCCCCAGACGATTGACACGGCCAAGGACCCACGCCTTGGCCGTATCTTTTTGAATCGTACGATACGCACCTATCCGGCCTTCGCCGGCTTCTACGGAATGGAGGAAACGATCGAGCGCATCGTTGGTTTCTTCCGCCACGCCGCGCAAGGCCTCGAAGAGCGCAAGCAGATCCTCTATCTGCTCGGCCCGGTCGGCGGCGGCAAATCCTCGCTCGCCGAGCGGCTCAAGTCGCTGATGGAGGTGCAACCGATCTACGTGCTGAAGGCCGGCGACGAGTTGAGCCCGGTGTTCGAAAGCCCGCTCAGCCTGTTCGATCCCGATCAGCTCGGGCCGGTGCTGGAAGAGAAGTATGGCGTTCCGCGCCGCCGCCTCACCGGCCTGATGAGCCCGTGGTGCTACAAGCGGCTCGAAGCCTTCGGCGGCGACATCTCGCAATTCCGCGTCGCCAAGATCCAGCCGTCGCGCCTGCGCCAGATCGCGGTCGCCAAGACCGAGCCCGGCGACGAGAACAACCAGGACATCTCCTCGCTGGTCGGCAAGGTCGATATCCGCAAGCTCGAGACCTACGCGCAGAACGACCCCGACGCCTACAGCTATTCCGGCGGCCTCAACCGCGCCAACCAGGGCATCCTCGAGTTCGTCGAGATGTTCAAGGCGCCGATCAAGATGCTGCACCCGCTGCTCACGGCGACGCAGGAAGGCAACTACATCGGCACCGAGAACATCGGCGCGATCCCGTTCAGCGGCATCATCCTGGCGCACTCCAATGAGGCCGAGTGGACGAGCTTCAAGTCCAACAAGAACAACGAAGCCTTCATCGACCGCATCTGCGTGATCAAGGTCCCGTACGTGCTGCGGGTCACCGAAGAGCAGAAGATCTACGAGAAGCTGATCCAGGGCTCCGAGCTGGCATCGGCGCCGTGCGCGCCGTCGACGCTGGAGACGATGGCGCGGTTCTCGGTGATGTCGCGCCTGCGCCGGCACGAGAACTCGACCCTGTTCGGCAAGATGCGGGTGTATGACGGCGAAAGCCTGAAGGAGTCCGATCCGAAGGCGCGCAGCGTCCAGGAATATCGCGACGCCGCCGGCGTCGACGAGGGCATGGACGGCGTCTCCACGCGCTTCGCCTTCAAGATCCTGGCAGCGACCTTCAACCACGATCCGCAGGAGGTCGCCGCCGACGCCGTTCACTTGATGTACGCGCTCGAACAGGCGATCCGCCGCGAGCAGCTCCCGGAGGAGACCGAGAAGCGTTATCTCGAATTCATCAAGGCGGAACTCGCGCCGCGCTACGCCGAATTCATCGGCAACGAGATCCAGAAGGCCTATCTGGAATCCTACGCAGACTACGGCCAGAACCTGTTCGACCGTTACGTCGACTATGCAGATGCGTGGATCGAGGATCAGGACTTCAAGGATCCCGACACCGGCCAGCTCCTGGATCGCGAACTGTTGAACCAGGAATTGACCAAGATCGAGAAGCCGGCCGGCATCGCCAATCCGAAGGATTTCCGGAACGAGGTGGTCAAGTTCTCGTTACGAGCAAGGGCCCAGAACAGCGGCAAGAATCCGAACTGGACCTCCTACGAGAAGATTCGCGACGTGATCGAAAAGCGGATATTCTCGCAGGTCGAGGACCTGCTTCCGGTGATCTCGTTCGGGTCGAAGAAGGACGGCGAGACGGAGAAGAAGCACGGCGAGTTCGTCGCACGCATGGTGGAGCGCGGCTACACCGAGCGTCAGGTTCGCCGGCTGGTCGAATGGTACATGCGGGTGAAGCAAGCCGGTTGAGGCGGATGAGAAAGTGGCCATTCACATCATTGACAGGCGCCTGAATCCAGGCGGCAAGAGTCTTGAGAACCGTCAGCGGTTCTTGCGTCGGGCCAAATCCCTGGTGCAGGGCGCCGTCAAGAAGACCTCGCAGGAACGCGACATCAGGGACGTCCTGGAGGGTGGTGAGGTCACGATCCCGCTCGACGGCATGCACGAGCCGCGCTTCCGCCGCGAGGGCGGCACGCGCGACATGGTGCTGCCCGGCAACAAGAAGTTCGTCGAGGGCGACTATCTGCCCCGCTCGGGCCAGGGCAGCGCCAAGGATTCGGGTCCCGGCGAGGGCGACAGCGAAGACGCCTTCCGGTTTGTGCTGAGCCGCGACGAGTTCGTCGATCTCTTCCTCGACGACCTCGAACTCCCTGATCTCGCCAAGCGCAAGATCGCGGAGACCGAGAGCGAGGGCATCCAACGCGCCGGCTATACCACCTCGGGATCGCCCGCCAACATCTCCGTGAGCCGGACGGTGCAGCTTGCGCTCGCCCGCCGCATCGCGCTCCGCCGTCCGCGCAAGAGCGAGATGGATGAGCTGGAAGCCGAGATCGACGCATGTACCGATGAGGACAGGCGCGCCGAGCTCCTCGCCCGGCTCGCGAAGCTCAAGGCGAAAGCCAAGCGCATTCCCTTCATCGATCCGCTCGACATCCGCTACCGGCGCTTCGAGACGGTGCCGAAGCCGGTCGCGCAGGCGGTGATGTTCTGTCTGATGGACGTCTCCGGCTCGATGTCCGAGCACATGAAGGATCTCGCCAAGCGCTTCTACATGCTGCTCTACGTCTTCCTGAAGCGCCGTTACAAGCATGTTGAGATCGTCTTCATCCGCCACACCGACCGCGCCGAGGAGGTCGACGAGCAGACCTTCTTCTACGGCCCGGCCTCCGGCGGCACGCTGGTCTCGAGCGCGCTCCAGGCCATGCACGAGATCGTGCGCGAGCGCTTCAATCCGGCGGACTGGAACATCTACGCGGCCCAGGCCTCCGACGGTGACAATTCCTATTCCGACGGCGAGCTCGCGGGCATGCTGCTGACGGAGAAGATCCTTCCTGTCTGCCAGTTCTTTGCCTATCTCGAAGTCGGCGAGTCCGGCGGCAGTGCCTTCGATCTGTCCGATTCCTCGCTCTGGACTCTCTATGACCGCCTGCGCAACACCGGCGCGCCGCTGTCGATGCGCAAGGTCAGCGAGCGCAGCGAGATTTTTCCGGTGTTCCACGACCTGTTCCAGCGCCGCGAAACCCAGGAGAAGGCCGCTCCATGACGGAACGATTGTTCGAAGGTGCGGATTGGGACTTCCACACCCTGCAGCGCGTTCACGACGCCTGCGAGGAGTTGGCGACAAAGGATCTCGGGCTCGACGTCTATCCGAACCAGATCGAGGTCATCACCGCCGAGCAGATGCTGGATGCCTATTCGTCCGTAGGCATGCCGCTGTTCTACAAGCACTGGTCGTTCGGCAAGCACTTCGCGTTCCACGAGGCTTCCTATCGCAAGGGCCTGATGGGGCTCGCCTATGAGATCGTGATCAACTCCTCGCCCTGCATCTCCTACCTGATGGAGGAGAATACGGCGACGATGCAGACGCTGGTGATCGCGCACGCCGCCTTCGGCCACAATCATTTCTTCAAGAACAACTATCTGTTCAAGCAGTGGACTGACGCCGACGGTATTCTGGACTATCTGGATTTCGCCAAGAACTACGTCGCGAGTTGCGAGGAGCGCCACGGCCGCATCGAGGTCGAGCGCACGCTGGATGCCGCCCATGCGCTGATGTCGCACGGCATCGACCGCTATCCCGGCAAGAAGAAGCTGGACCTGCGCGCCGAAGAGAAGCGGGCAGGGCGGCGCCGCCAGCACGAGGAGGAGGTCTTCAACGACCTCTGGCGCACCGTGCCGAAGGGAGCGGCCAAGAGCCGATCCGCGCTCAGCATCGAACGCCGCCGCAAGCTGCTGGGCCTGCCGCAGGAAAACCTGCTCTACTTCCTGGAGAAGAGCGCGCCGCGGCTGGCGCCCTGGCAGCGCGAGCTCTTGCGCATCGTCCGGCACATCGCGCAGTATTTCTACCCGCAGAGCCAGACCAAGGTGATGAACGAGGGGACGGCGACCTACGTCCACTATCGCATCATGAGCAAGCTGCACCAGCAGGGCCGCATCAGCGACGGCAACTTCCTCGAATTCCTGCAATCGCACACCAACGTCGTATTCCAGCCCGAATTCGACGATCCGCGCTTCTCCGGATTCAACCCCTATGCGCTCGGCTTCGCTGTGATGCAGGACATCGAGCGCATCGTCAGCAAGCCCGAGGACGAGGACCGCGAATGGTTCCCGGACATCGCCGGCAAAGGCGACGTGATGGGCGTGCTGCGCGACGTCTGGGCCAACTATCGCGATGAGAGCTTCATTGGCCAGTTCCTCAGTCCGCGCCTGATGCGGCACTTCCGGATGTTCCACCTGCACGACGATCCCGAGGAGCGCGCCGGAATCCGGGTGGATGCCATTCACGACGAGCGCGGCTTCCGCCGGGTGCGGCGTGAGCTGGCGCGGCAGCATGATGTCGGCTTCATCGACGCCAATATCGAGGTGGTCGACGTCGATTTGTCCGGCGACCGCCGGCTGATCCTGCACCACCACGTCATCAAGGGCTCGCAGCTCAACGAGACCGACGCCAAGCGGGTGCTTCAGCATCTCGCCGATCTCTGGACCTATGACGTCTCGCTGATCGAGGTCGATGCCAACGACAAGGTTGTGCGCGAATACGTCGTGAGCCCGCGGCCGCTGCCGGCGGCGGCCTGACGCCGCCACCTCTCCGTACGGGGGAGAGTTCTCGACCCGCTTGAGCTTCTTAAGCCGAAGCTTTGGCAGATTTGCCTTTGGCCTTGGTCTTGGATTTGGCTTTGGACGTGTTCAGGGCGACGGCCGCGCGGATGAGCGCTTTCAGCGCCTTTTCGTCGATCTTCGCGCCCTCGGGAAAATCGATGGCGCGCCTCACATTCCCTTCGAGACTGGAATTGAAGAGGCCCGCGGGGTCCTCCAGCGCCGCGCCCTTTGCAAAAGTCATCTTCACGGCGGCCTTGTAGGTCTCGCCCGTGCAGATGATTCCGTCGTGCGACCACACCGGCACGCCGCGCCACTTCAATTCCTCGACGACGTCGGGATCGGCCTCCCTGATCAGGGTCCGGAGCCGGCTCAACATCTTGCCTCGCCAATCGCCAAGCTCCTGGATTTTCGCGTCGATCAAATGGGATGCTGAAGCCCCTTCCGCCTCGCTGCCGGTCTTCTTGGCTGCTGTTGCGATCTTCTTCATGATCTCGCTTGCCTCTACCTTCCGTTCGGCCAACTCACTGGCTTGTTTCACCCGCCATGCGGCGGCCGGCCACATACGGTAGCGCAAACAAATAAAGGCCGCTCGCGAGCAACAGGATGAGCGGGACCAGCGCCAAGAGGCCCACCCACAGAGCCTGCACCTGTTGGGTCATGGCGACGACGTTGGCGATGACGGCTAGCGTGAACGCGATCGAAAGCCAGCGATGGATCTGGCGAATCCGCATATTCCAGGTCAATGGGACCTCCTCTCGAGTGAAGATGGTGGGGTAGGGGATGCTGGTCGTGGAGCTCACTCCGTCCGCGCCAGCACCTCCTCGAGTTTTGCAAAGAACTGCTTCCACCCGGCATGGGCGCCGCCATAGGCCTGCTTCTGGGTGGGCCGGAAACCTGCCTGCTCCACGCGCAGATGGGTGCCGCCGCCCGCCGGGGTGAGCGTAAAGGTCACGACGCTTCTGAGATCGAAGTTCGCGTCCTCGTGCGTGAAATTCCAGGTGTAGGCGAGGCTTCTATGCGGCTCGATGGTGAGAACCTCGCAGTCCAGCACGCCGCCCCACTCGCCGCGAAGGTTGAACTTGTGGCCAACGACGGGCTTGAAGTCGTTCTTCATCAGCCATTCCTCGATCAGATGCGGCTGCGTCAGCGCGCGCCAGACCCTTTCCGGCGGAAAAGCCATCTCGCGTTCGATGATCACGGAGCGCAGCTCAGTCGCAGCTTCTGTCATTGGTCCATCCTCTTCAGGAGATATTCGAGCGCATCGAGCCGGTTCTGCCAGAATCCGGCCATCTGGCTCGTCCAGTCGATCAGCGGATTCAGCGCGCCGGGCTCTGCGCTGTAATGGGTCTGGCGGCCCTCGTGGCGGTCGCGCACGAGCCCCGCCTGCTTCAGCGCGCCAAGATGTTTCGAGACCGCCGGCTGTGAAACGCCGGATCGGGCCGTCAGCGCCCCGACCGTCTGCTCCCCGTCGCGGCATAGCCGCTCGAAGATCGACCGTCGGGTCGGATCGGCCAGGGTTTTGAACAGCAGGTCGGGGGTGCTCGACATCTCTAATCCATAACCCATCGGTTATGAAATAATCCATAACCGAAGAGTTATGGATGAGTCAAGCGGGATGAGTTCTTGTTGAAGCGATGCGAACCCAGAGCTCGGACCACCTCTCCCGCCGGGGAGAGGTGGTCCCCGGTGAGCGGCCGAACTTCATCGTGTTTCAAGGCCGCAAGTAGATGTAACCCTGCGACTGGAGTTCGGCGAGACGAACCACGCCGCCTTTCTCCGCACTGACGAAGCCGGGCAGCAGATCCCTGAGCGTGACGTTCTGCGCCCTCATCGTGTTGCCGCAGGCGGCGAGCTCGACGCCGTCCTTGGAGAAATCGCCGATCCGCTTGCCGATATCGGGGTTGGCGTGCGCCGAGTGAAACGCCTTCAACGCCGGCCCGTGGATCACCAGCGCAATCGTCACATGCTCGGGACCGCCGACGCCGTCGATATGGTTCTGGATGTTGCCGAGTACGAAACTGACCTTCTCGGCATCGCTCAGGTGATAGACGACCTTGAGCTTGTCGCTCGCATTGGCCTCCGTTGCAGCTTTCGCGCCTCGGGCAGCGAACATCGCGCCCAAGCTGGAAACCGCGCTCCAGAGGATATTGCGCCGGTTCATGACGTCTCCCTCGACTGCGCATGGGCTGCGACAGCGGCAGCGCCGCCATGCGGATCATGCGTCTGAGATGGCCGGACAGATATCACTTGTGGCGGAGCGCGGCGAGTTCCTTGCGGTCGGTGACGAGCGAGGCGCATTCGCTGCTGTCGGCACGGTCGAGGCGGAAAATCTTGTCGTCGGCGCCGGCGACCAGCGATTGCTCGGCCTCGTCGTCCGGCTTGTTGTTCTGCCAGACCCGGACACGCTCGAGCCGGACGATGGCCGATTTGTTGTCCTTCGACAGCGCCACCTCGATGCCGCCCCCTTCGCAATCGACGCCGCAGCCGAGACGGACTTCGTCACCGTAGTCCCCGAGCACCACATGGTGGCATGAACCGCTGGAATCGAAATCGCCGGAGCGATGGCGGTATTTGAAGCCGAGCCGGAATGAGTTGTGGAGCTGTTTGTCTTCCTCATCGTATTCAGCCGACACCAGCAGCTTCATCGACGCGACCTTCTGCTTCGGATGCCGCGCCAGGTGCTCGGCATCGTAGCGGCGGACGAAGCAGGCATAGGCCTTGTTGCCGGGCACGCCTGCATACATCCGCGCGTTGAAGGTCTCCGCCTCCGCCTTGTTTGCCTCCCGCACCTTGTCGGCCTCCTCGGCGTGGGCCGCGCCGGTCAGCGCAGCGAGGGTAAGGGCAGCAAAGAGAGAGAACTTCATGACGGCCTCGCGTGCGTGACAACCATAGCAGGAGCTGTTGTCTGTTAGACGCGCGCTGCGTGCGACACGTTCAACGTTCGCAAGGTCGCTGCATGATGATCGCAGGGCGGAGTGAGATGGATGGTTCCACGCGGCGCATTAGTCATCGGCAGGGTCGAGAAGGTTCAATCGACATGGCGCTTTCGCCTTCCGGAACTTGATGTGGATGATTTCTGCGACATTGTCTCAGTTCATCAATGTGATAGCTTTCACAGACGATTGCTTTTCGAAGTCGTATGCTGGGGCTGCCTTCTGGTAGGTTCGTGGAGTCCCCGCGGTGGGCGAAATTCGCAATTTCAGATCCGGAAGTCATGACGAGCCGCCGCACGGCGCAATGCCTCGTCGTCTCGCCGCGATCATTGTCGGTGACATCGCTTCCTACAGTCGCTTGATGCAGGCCGACGAGGAGGGCACGCATGTTCGCGTCAAGCGGATCGAGCGGGATCTCATCCAGCCCACCATCGTCGAGCACCACGGAAGTCTGGTGAAGACGACGGGCGACGGCTTCATCGCCATTTTCGATAGTCCCGTCGAAGCTGTCAGATGCAGTATCGTCATCCAGCAGAACCTCATCGGCCGCAATGCCTCGCTTCCGAAGCATTCCCGGATCGAATATCGGATCGGCGTCAATCTCGGTGACGTCATCGTCGAGCCGGACGATATCTACGGCGACGGCGTCAACATCGCCACGCGCATCGAGGGTATCGCCGAGCCCGGTCAGGTCTATATCTCCGGCGCGATCTACGAGCAGATCAAGCACAAGGTGGTGTGCGGCTATGAGGCGCTTGGCGATCACAAGGTCAAGAACATCACCGATCCCGTGCGGATCTATCGCGTGCTACCGGACGCAGATGCCGTCGGCAGGACGCGAAGCCGGCGCGAGAATGCCTTGATGTTTCTCCTGGCCATCATGGTGCTGGTCATTGCCGCCGGCGTGCTCTGGTATCTGCTGACGCAGCCGGGCAGGGTGGGCGAACAGGCCGCGACGCCGACCGCTTCGCCGGCCGCATCCCCGAGCCCGCAGCCTTCGCCGCGCGAAGCGACGACGCAGACGCCGCAACCGTCTCCTTCATTGGCTTCGTCGCCCGCCCCGGCGTCGGCGACGCCCTTCCGCGAACCCCAGATGGTCGCCATTCGCGGCGGCAGCTTCGCAATGGGAAGCAATGATGATCCGACCGAACGCCCGGTCCACCAGGTCTCGGTCAAGCCGTTCTCGATCGGCAAATATCCGGTAACAGTGCAGGAGTGGAACGAATGCGCCGCTGCCAAGGCGTGTGGATTCACCGCCGCCGGCAACGACGATGCGCCGGTCGCCAATGTGAGCTGGACCGATGCGCAACAATACGCCGCCTGGCTCGCGCAGGCAGCGAAGAAGGCCTACCGGCTTCCGAGCGAAGCCGAATGGGAATACGCGGCGCGCGGCGGAACGCAGACCAAGTATTGGTGGGGCGACAAGCTGCAGCCGGGTATGGCCGGGTGCAAGGATTGCGGTGACCTCGCCGCCGAGCAGCCGGGGAAAGTCGGCAGCTTCAAGCCCAACCCATTCGGACTCTACGACATGGGTGGCGGCGTCGATCAGTGGGTCGAGGACTGCTGGCACAGGACCTATCAGGGTGCGCCCGGCGACGGAACGGCATGGACCGGTGGAGATTGCGCCTCGCACGTCCTGCGTTCGGGCTCCTGGAAGAACGATTCGCGGTATGTGCGGCCATCCAACCGCGATGGTTACGATACCAATGTTCGTTACCCGACGCATGGATTCCGCGTCGCGCTCAGTCCTTAAGTGCTGGAGTAGGTTTGATGAAAATCATTCGCTGCGTCGCGCTGGCGGCGGCGCTCGCCCTGCTCCCGGGCGTCGCCTATTCGCAGGGCAAGACCGCCCCCAAGGACGCAAAGCTCTATTTCATCACCCCGCATGACGGGCAGAAGGTCCGCAGCGGATTCTGGGTCCGGTTCGGCCTGCGCAACATGGGCGTGACGCATGCCGGCGACGACTATCAGAACGCCGGCCATCATCATCTATTGGTCGACGTCAACGATCCCATCGATCCCAAGGAGCCGATCGCGCAGGACAAATCGCATCTGCACTTCGGGGCGGGACAGACCGAGACCTTCCTCGAGCTTCCGCCTGGGACGCACACGCTGCAGCTCGTGCTGGGCGATGCGAAGCACTATCCGTTCGCGCCGCCCGTCGTGTCGGAGAAGATCACGATACGCGTCAGGCAGCCCGTTTCAGCCGCTAAGTGATCAACGCAGGCTGGCGTTGATCTTGTCCAGCACCGCCGAGCCCGGGCAGAGCGTGTCCGCCTCCAGCGCGTTGAGCGGCGTCTCGACCGTGTTGAGGTGCTCGTGCAGGTCTTCCGCCTCGGGATCGACATAGAGCAGGCCGGTGACGATCTGTCCCTTGGCGGCGTGCTTCTGCAGGAAGGTCATCGCCCCGAGCCGGTCGTGCGGATCGTAATCGGCATCGATCTTGCGCAGCGCGATCCTGCTGCCGTCATGCTGCTCGACCATCTGCACCGTGCCCGGCGCGTAATCGACCGCGATCGGGTCGCGGCCGACCAGCACGTCGAGCCGGTTTACGGCATCGTTGTGCTCGCGGACATAGTCGAAGCTCTTGGTCGAGCCGGCGTGATTGTTGAAGGCGATGCATGGGCTGATCACGTCGATGAAGGATGCGCCCTTGTGGCGGATCGCGGCGGCGATCAGCGGCACGAGCTGGGTCTTGTCGCCGGAGAAGCTGCGCGCGACGAAGGTGGCCCCTAACTGCAGCGCGATCGCCACGAGGTCGATGGCGTTGTCGGTGTTGGTCACGCCCTTCTTGGACTTCGAGCCACGGTCGGCGGTCGCCGAGAACTGGCCCTTGGTCAGGCCGTAGACGCCGTTGTTCTCGACGATATAGGTCATGTTGACGCCGCGCCGGATCGAATGCGCGAACTGGCCGAAGCCGATGGATGCGGAATCACCGTCGCCGGAAACGCCGAGATAGATCAAATCGCGGTTGGCGAGGTTGGCGCCCGTGAGCACCGACGGCATGCGCCCGTGCACGGAGTTGAAGCCGTGCGAATTGCCGAGGAAGTAATCCGGCGTCTTCGACGAGCAGCCGATGCCGGATATCTTCGCCACCCGATGCGGCTCGATCGACAGCTCGTAGCAGGCCTCGATGATCGAGGCGGTGATCGAGTCGTGACCGCAGCCGGCGCACAGCGTCGAGATCTTGCCCTCGTAGTCGCGATGCGTGTAGCCGAGCTCGTTCTTCTTCAGGCCCGGATGATGAAACTTCGGCTTTGCAATGTAGGTCATGACACGGCCTTGCGGAGCGGGGTCACCTTGAGGTGATCCTGGTGGTCGCCAATGGCTTTCGCGATGAAACGGGCGGTGATCGGCGTGCCGTCGTAATGCACGATCGGCACGAGGCGCACCGGGTCGATGCCGTTCTCGTTGACGATGAGCTGGCGGAGCTGGCTGTCGCGGTTCTGCTCGACCACGTAGACGAAATCGTGCTCGGCGAGGAAGCTCGCCACGCTGGAATGGAACGGGAAGGCGCGGATGCGCAGGCGATCGAGCTGATGCCCGCGCGCTTCCAACAGTCCGATCGCCTCGTCCATCGCCGGCGAAGTCGAGCCGAAATAGATCACGCCATATTTGGTCGGCCGTTCCGCATTGGCTTGCAGCGGCCGCGGCACGAGGTCCTGCGCCGTCTCGAATTTGCGCACCAGGCGCTGCATGTTGTCGGCGTAGACGGGGCCTTCCTCGGAATAGCGCGCATAGCGGTCGCGCGAGGTGCCGCGGGTGAAATAGGAGCCCTTGGTCGGATGCGTGCCGGGATAGGTGCGGTAGGGGATGCCGTCGCCGTCGACGTCGAGATAGCGGCCGAAGTCGCGGCCTTCCTCCAGCATCTCCGCGGTCATGATCTTGCCGCGGTCGTATTGGCGCGCATCGTCCCACTTCAGCGGACGGCAGAGGCGATGGTTCATGCCGATGTCGAGGTCGAGCATCAGGAAGATCGTGGTCTGCAGCCGCTCGGCGAGGTCGAAGGCCGCGGCAGCGAACTCGAACGCCTCGGCCGGATCTTCCGGGAACAGCAGCACATGCTTGGTGTCGCCATGCGAGGCATAGGCGCAGGCGATGACATCGCATTGCTGGGTGCGTGTCGGCATGCCCGTCGAGGGGCCGGCGCGCTGGATGTTCATGATCACGGCCGGGATCTCGGCGAAGTAGGACAGGCCGATGAACTCCGTCATCAGCGAGATGCCCGGGCCCGAGGTCGCGGTGAAGGCGCGGGCGCCGTTCCAGGACGCGCCGATCACGATGCCGATCGAGGCGAGCTCGTCCTCGCCCTGGACGATCGCGTATTTTGCCTTGCCGGTCTCAGGATCGTGCCGGTACTTTTTGCAGTGGCTGGTGAAGGCCTCCGCCACCGACGATGATGGCGTGATCGGATACCAGGCACATACCGTCGCGCCGCCATAGACGGCGCCGAGCGCCGCGGCGCTGTTGCCCTCGATGAAGATGCGGTCGCCGACCTTGTCGGCTTTCTTCACACGCAGCCCGATCGGGCATTTCAGGTTCTGCAGCGCCCAGTCGCGGCCGAGATGCAGCGCGTGGACGTTGGAGGAGAGCAGCTTCTCCTTGCCCTTGTACTGCTCGCCGATGAGCTGCTCGATCACCTTCGGATCCATGTCGAGCAGAGCGGAGAGCGCGCCGAGATAGATGATGTTCTTGAAGAGCTGGCGCTGGCGTGGATCGGTGTAGGTCGAATTGGTGATCGCGGTCAGCGGCACGCCGATCACGGTGATGTCGTCTCGGAATTTGGTCGACGGCATCGGCTTGGTGGAATCGTAAAACAGATAGCCGCCGGGCTCGATGCCGGCGACGTCCTTGTCCCAGGTCTGCGGGTTCATCGCCACCATCATGTCGACGCCGCCGCGGGCGCCGAGATGGCCGGCTTCCGTCACCCGCACCTCGTACCAGGTCGGCAGGCCCTGGATGTTGGACGGAAAGATGTTGCGCGGGGAGACCGGCACGCCATGGCGCAGGATCGCGCGGGCGAACAGTTCGTTGGCGCTGGCCGAGCCCGAGCCGTTGACGTTGGCAAAGCGGACGACGAAGTCGTTTACGCTGCTGATCGGCTTTTTGTCGGACATGACGATCCTGCGTGGGTCATTTCGATGAAATATTTCTGCATGTCCCAGGCGCCGGTGGGACAACGCTCGGCGCACAACCCGCAATGCAGGCAGACGTCCTCGTCCTTGACCATCACGCGCCCGGTCTTGAGGTCGCTGGAGACGTAAAGGTCCTGGTCCGGATGCGGCGAGGGCGCCTTCAGGCGCTGGCGCAAGTCGCTTTCCTCGCCGTTTGCCGTGAAGGTGATGCAGTCCATCGGGCAGATGTCGGCGCAGGCATCGCACTCGATGCAGAGCGCGGTCGAGAACACGGTTTGCACGTCGCAGTTCAGGCAGCGATGCGCTTCGCCGAGCGCGAGCTTGACGTCGTAGCCGAGCTCGACCTCGGCGCGGATGTCCTTCAGCGCGACCACCTTGTCGCGATGCGGCACCTTGAAGCGCTTGTCGACCGAGATGTCGTTGTCATAGCTCCATTCGTGGATGCCCATCTTCTGCGAGGAGACGTGCACCTCCGGCAGCGGGCGCTCGGTGATGTCCTCGCCCGAGAGCAGCCTGTGGATCGACAGCGCGGCGTCGTGACCGTGCGCGACGGCCCAGATGATGTTCTTGGGGCCGAAGGCGGCGTCGCCGCCGAAGAACACCTTCGGATTCGTCGAGACGAAAGTCTTCGGATCGACCTTGGGCATGTGCCACTTGTCGAACTCGATGCCGCAGTCCTGTTCGATCCAGGGGAAGGCGTTCTCCTGGCCGACCGCGACCAGCACGTCGTCGCATTCGAAGGTCTGGTCGGGCTCGCCCGAGGGAACGAGATTGCGGCGGCCTTTGGCGTCGTACTCCGCCTTCACCTTCTGGAAGGTGACGCCGGTGAGCTTGCCGTTGTCGTGAATGAAGGCAACGGGAACGAGGAAGTTGAGGATCGGGATATCCTCGTGGATCGCGTCTTCCTTCTCCCAGGGCGAGGCCTTCATCTCGTCGAAGCCGGAGCGCACGATAACCTTGACGTCTTCGCCGCCAAGCCTGCGCGCGGTGCGGCAGCAATCCATTGCGGTGTTGCCGCCGCCGAGCACGATCACGCGCTTGCCGATCTTGTCGGTATGGCCGAACGACACTGAGGACAGCCAGTCGATGCCTATATGGATGTTCCCTGCCGCTTCTTTCCGGCCGGGAATGTCGAGCTCGCGGCCGCGCGGCGCGCCGGAGCCGACGAAGATCGCGTCGTACTTCTCCGTGAGCAGGGCCTTCATGCTGTCGATGCGATGACCGCCCTTGAACTCGACGCCGAGGTTGAGGATGTAGCCGGTCTCCTCGTCGATCACCGAATTCGGCAGGCGGAACTTCGGGATCTGCGTGCGCATCATGCCGCCGGCTTCGGGGTCGGCATCGAATACGGTGCAATGGTAGCCGAGTGGAGCGAGATCGCGCGCCACCGTCAGCGAGGCCGGGCCGCCGCCGACCAGCGCGATGCGCTTGCCGTTCTTCGCAGCGGGGTGCGGCAGGCGCTGCTTGATGTCGTCCTTGAAATCCGCGGCGACGCGCTTGAGGCGGCAGATCGCGACCGGATTGTCCTCGACGCGTCCGCGACGGCACGCCGGCTCGCATGGACGATCGCACGTGCGCCCCAGGATGCCGGGGAACACGTTCGATTTCCAATTGATCATGTAGGCGTCGCTGTAGCGGCCTTGGGCGATCAGACGGATGTATTCGGGGACGGGGGTATGCGCTGGACAGGCCCACTGGCAATCGACCACTTTGTGAAAGTAGTCGGGGGCCGCGATATCAGTCGGTTTCATTCCTACCCTGTCCGCGCAGGCCCAAAGACCCGGCGGCCTTCTTGAGCTTGGCGAACGCTTAAGGTGCGATCTGGTTTCTAAATTGGATCATAGGCTTACCTTATTAGAACCATTCCGAAGCACAACGGCAAATTTCCGCGATCTCCAGGTTTCATAGGAGCTGCGCGCGCACGGCATTAACGGCCGCGCGACATTCGGCGGTGCAGCATTCGCGGTGCAGATGACGGCGTCAGTCGCGCGAGATATCGCTCTTGGCCAAGTCCCACATCAGGCAATAGGTGCCGACGGAGACCGGGAGCGGGAACGGCGCGGCCCCGGGTCCCGTGAAGCGCTCGGCGATAAGGGTCGAGACGGCGCCGACTTGCGTGCCGTCGATCAGCACGAACCAGTCGCGCGCGCCTTCGTTGCGCGCGGCCGGAATCTCCGCGGTCGCGCCGGACAGCCCGGGCTCGGTTTCGAGCAGATGCATGGAGATGATGCCGTCGCGCGTTGTCTGCGCAAGTTTCTCCCGCAGTGCATCACGCCATATCTCAGCATTGTCGGGTGTCGGACGAAGCCGGACCACGCCGAGCGCCGCGCCACGTCCGGTGCCGTTGCTGATCGTAATGCGCGCCACCACGCGGAGCATGTTCTTGAAGCGCGCCATGCTCTGGCGCGACCAGTCGGTCGGGCTCGCGAGCCGCGCCCGGTAGGCGGGACTGTCCAGCACGTCCAGCGTCGCGGTCGAATAGAGGCAGAGATATTTGGGATGGGCGGCGTGCGCGACATAGCGCCGCGCCTCAAGGAAACCCTCGATCGCGACGCGCTCTTCCAGATGTTCGCGATCGTACCAGCGGTTGAAATCGGCTTCATCGGCTGCGTCGATGTCCATCGACGTCAGCAGCATGCCCTTTCCGGCCAGCGGCATTTCCTGTTGTCCTTCTCTTCCCACGCCCCTCATGATGAGGAGCCGCGTCTTCGAGACGCGCGCAAGCGCGCTCCTCAGGATGAGGGGATAGTTTCTATCGCGCGGTTTTCGACGCGAGGTCCGCGATCGACTTCATGACTGCGTCCCTCACGCCGGTATCATAGAGCGAATGCCCGGCTTCTTCCACGATGCGAATCTCGGAGCCCGGCCAGACCCTCGCGAGCGCCTGCGATGTCTCAGGTGGGCACAACAGGTCGTAGCGGCCCTGGACGATGATGCCGGGAATGCCTGCGAGCCTGCCGGCGTTGCGCAAGATCTGGTCCTCGGTCATGAAGCTGTCGTTGATGAAGTAGTGCGCTTCCATGAACGGCGTCGCGGGCAGCGTGCGCCACACGTTGAGCGAGGCGAGGTCCAGCCGCGTCTTTGCAGGCTTGTGTTCCGACAGCGTGCGCTCGGTGTCGTGCCAGGCCCGCGCGGCGGGGCCATGCACGGCGGGATCGGCGTCGAGGATGCGGCGCCAATAGGCCTCAATCGGGCGGCTGCGCTCTTCGGCGGGCAGTACGCTCAGAAAATCTTCGTTGAGTGCAGGATAGAACTGCGACAGCCGGCGCGTGAAGCCGGTTTCCACCTCGGCTCGCGTGCCCAGAAAGGTCGCGCGCAAGGCGATGCCGCAGACGCGCTCGGGGTGCGCCTCTGCATAGGCCAGCGCCAGCGTCGCGCCCCAGGACCCGCCGACCACCATCCAGCGTGGAAAGCCGAATTTTTTGCGGATCATCTCCATGTCCGCGATCAGATGCGCCGTCGTGTTGTACGCGCGCGATCCCTTGGGCCGGCTGCGGCCGCAGCCGCGCTGGTCGAACAGCACGGCGCAGAATCGCTCGGGATCGAAAAGCCGGCGATGGTCGGGCTGGCAGCCGCTGCCGGGCCCGCCATGCAGATAGACAGCGGGGATACCATCGGCACGGCCGACGCTCTCGACGTAGATATCGTGGCCGTCGCCGACGTCGAGCATCTCGGAGGTCAGCGGCGCGAAGGGATCGGCGCGTTTGACCGAACTGGCCGCGTCGGCGTCAGGCGCCATTCTCGCCGCTCTCCGAAGTCTCTGCTTCCAGCGTGCCTCCGGCGAAATTGCGGTAGAGGAAGCGGTTGGTCTCGCCCTCGGCCTCGCGCTCGGCCTGCTTGAAGATGGTCTCGTGCAGCGGCGACAGCGCACAGGCAGGATCAGTGTTGGCGGCATCGCCGGTCAACGCGAAGGCCTGGCAGCGGCAGCCGCCGAAATCGATGTCGCGGAACTCGCAGGATTTGCACGGCTCCTTCATCCAGCCGGTGCCGCGATAGCGGTTGAAGGCGTCGGAGTTCTGCCAGATCCACGCGATCGAATGGTTGGAGCGCACGGACTCGAATTCGAGCCCGGTGATGCTCTCGGCGGCGTGGCAGGGCAGCACCTTGCCGGCCGGCGAGATGTTGAAGAACTGCCGCCCCCAGCCGCCCATGCATTTCTTCGGCCGCAGCGCGTAATAGTCCGGCACGACATAGTCGATCGCGAGCGTGCCCTTCAGCCGCTCGCGCGCCTCCTCGACGAGGCGGGTGGTCTCGTCGAGCTGCGCCACTGTCGGCATCAGCGCGGCGCGGTTCTTCAGCGCCCAGCCGTAATACTGCACGTTGGCGACCTCGAGCCGGTCGGCGTCGAGATCGACCGCCATCTGGATGATGTCAGGAAGCTGATGCAGGTTCTGGCGATGCATCACCGCGTTCACGGTGAGCGGCAGGTCGAGTTCGCGCGTCCACTTCGCGACCTCGAGCTTCTTGTGATGCGCGCCCTTGTAACCGGCGACGCGGTCGGAGAGTCCCTCTTCGGTGCCTTGGAAACTGATCTGCACATGGCAGAGCCCGGCATCCGCAAGCTCGCCGAGCCTGTCGCGCGTCAGCAGCACGGCCGAGGTGATCAGATTGGTGTAGAGGCCGACGTCGCTGGCGTGCCGGACCAGTTCGACGAGGTCTTTCCGCGCCGTCGGCTCGCCGCCAGAGAAATGGACCTGGAGCACGCCGATCTCGGCGAGTTCGCTCAAGACCTTCTTCCATTCCTCGGTGGTCAGCTCCTTGCCGGCGCGATCGAGCTCGACCGGGTTGGAGCAGTAGGGACACTGCAGCGGGCAGCGATGGGTGATCTCGAGCAGCACGGCGAGCGGAATGCCGAAAGTCTCCGCCGTCGAGCGCTGCTTCTCCAGCACCGCGAGGCTGTCGCTGGCGTCAGAGGGAATGGTCGGATTGCCGAGTACGTCGCTCATGGCGTCTTCTCCCGGGCCTCGGTGAGAAAGCCCTTGTCGGCGAGATCCTGGAGCATGGCGACGACGTCGGTGAGGATCGCCTCGCGCGGCGCGGCGTATTTCGCGGCCAATTGGTCCGCGACGTCGCTGACGCTGCGCTCGCCGTTGCAGAGCTGCAGCACTTCGACCGCGATCTCGTCCGGCGCCAGCACCCGTTCCGGAGCCAGGATCACCCAGACCTGTCGCGTCTCGTCGTATTTCAGCTTGGCATGCCGCGGCAGCACGGGGCGGCTCGTTTCGCTGACGCTGATGTGACGCGGCCCGGCCATCGCTGGTTCCTCTTAGCTCGCTTTGGGCACGAATGCGCCCGGCGGAATGTGGCCCTCGACATAGGCGTGGTAGAGCGCATCGAGCTGCACCCACAGCACGTTGGTCTTGAAGATCAGCGCATTGCAGACGGCGGCGCGTTCCTCCGGCGTCTTCGCATGTGCCTTGACATAGTCGAGCGCGAAGCCGGCATCGCGCGGGGCCTGCGCCAGGCGCCGCTTGAAGTAGCTCATGATGTCTGGATTGACGAAGTCGTAGTGCTCCAGCATGCCGGAGATGCGCTCTTCGTGCAGGTTCGGCGCGAACAGTTCGGTGAGCGAGGAGGCGATCGCCTCCAGCGGGCTTTTTTCGCGGCAGTAGTGGACATAGGCTTCGACCGCAAAACGCGTCGCCGGCAAAATGCCTTCGGTCGATTCCACATAGGCGGTGTCGAGACCGAGGCCCTCGGTCAGCTTCAGCCAACGCTCGATGCCGCCCTCGCTGCCAACGTCGCCGTCATGGTCCTCGATGCGGTGGCGCCATTCCAGCCGCGTGGCGCGGTCGCGGAAGCGCGAGATCACCACCGCATCCTTGATCGGGATCGTGCTCTGGTAATAGTAGCGGTTCAGCGCCCAGGCCTGCACCTGGCCCTTGTTCAGCTTGCCGCCGTGCAGCAACTTATGGAACGGATGCAGGCTGTGATAGCGCGTGGCGCCGATGTGGCGCAGCGTCGCCTCGAGCTCCTCGGCCGAATTGAGCCTCAAGTCCTTGCCGATCGAGAGCGCGGTCATTCCTGTCATTGACGCGGCATTCACAGCACGATCTCCGTTCCGTCAGCGGGTATCTGCCAGCCCGCCTCCTCGGCGGCCTTGCGCTCGATTGAGCCGGGCAGCAGCGCCGGATTCGAGTTATTGATATGCAGAAATATCTTCCTGTCGATATTTAGATCAGCGAGCCGGGCGATCGCGCCGCCGTCGCCGGACATCGCGATATGTCCCATGCTCTTGCCGGTCTTGTGGCCGAGGCCGGCCTTGATCATCTCGTCGTCGCGCCACACCGTGCCGTCGAAGAACAACAGCGCTGCGCCGTCGATCTCGGACTTGAGCGCATCGGTGACCTCGGCGCAGGCGGCGAGGAAGTAAAAGCTCTTGCCGGTCGACTTGTCCGTGACCTTCAGGCCAAGCGTATCGCCGTCGCCGACCTCGCCGCCGGGATGCGCCTTGCCTTCCAGATACCAGGCCGACTTGCCGGGCACCGCGAAGGGGAGCACCTCGATGCCAGAGCGTGCTCCGTCGGGAAGCCGCGGCTCGAACGGCTCGCTGATGCCGATCGGCTGCCGCCGTACGTTCTTCTCGTTCAGCACGTTGAAGATGCTGTTAGCTTTCAGGATCGCCAGCACCTTCTCATGCGCGTAGACCGTGAAGGGCGAGCCCTCGCGCATCGAAAGCAGGCCCGCAACCGCATCGACCTCGCCGTTGGTCAGGATCACGCCCGCGATCGGCGTGTGGCGCAAGGCACCTGCCTTGGGGTGTAGCTGCGGCGTGGCGTTCAACTGCTGTCTGAGATCGGGCGATGCGTTGATCAGGAACCAGTGCGCGCCGTCGCCACTGAAGGCGACCGACGCCTGGGTTCTCTGCAATCCATGAGATTCAGCGCGCGCTGCACGGCAGCCTGCGCAACCGCAGTTCCACTGCGGGACTCCGCCGCCCGCTGCGGCGCCCAGGACGACGACGCGAAGCATAAATCCGTCTCCTGGAAGCACGTGTCGCGGTGGATCTCAGGCTGACACAAATCCCTTCGTCCGGGGACGTGGCGCACCCGAAGGATCCACCTGCGCGCAACGTGAAATTGCCGCCCTTATTTGCGGGTGGCGCTCACATACATGTTGATTTCCATGCCGCATGGCACTTCGACGATCCTTGGTGCCTTCCAGGCCATTGTGGCTCTCCTTTTCTGAGAAATCGGACGTATCCGCCCGCCCATAAGTTAGTGCGGGCAGAAAAGTTCGCCAGTGAAATCTTCCGAGACCTAGGTAGTAGGCAGGCTGCGATGCTGCGCCGCAAACACGGAAGGCACGAACCCGCCGCGGAGATGACGCAAAAACAGCAAGACAACCTCATGCTAAGAACGACGATGGGTCGCAATCCCTGTCCGGATAAACCAGTTGTGAGTGCAAGGCGGCTTTCAATCCGCTACAGGCGACCCCATTGGATCAGGCATGCCCAGATACTTCTTCAACACCCGCATCGGCGACGAATTGATCGTGGATCCTGACGGCGAGGACCTGCGCAACCCGGATCGTGCCTGGGAGGTCGCCCGTCAGATGATCCTGGAAGTGTTGAAATCGGAGGGGGCCCAGCCGGCCCTGCTCGAGGCCGTCATCGAGGTCACCGACGTCGATGGCGAGATCGTGCTGGAGTTTCCGTTTACCGAGGCGCTTCTGGATATTCCGGACCGCTCCGCGACCAGGCATTAGGGCATGATCCGGAGACATGATCCGGAGAAGTGTGCCGCAGTTTTCCGAAAAGATCATGCCCAAACAATAACCTAAAGCGCGATCCCATCGCGCTTTAGCGGCACGCCTTCGCCCCTGCGAAATCCGCATGGCTTTGCCGCGTGACCGGCGTTAAAACACGCCGATCAAACGGAGCACGTCATGCAAGATCTCTGGCGCCTGTCGGCCGCCGACCTCGCCACCCTCGTCAAATCCAGGAAGGTCTCCGCCAGGGAGGCAGCAACGGCTGGGCTCGCCCGGCTCGACGCCGTCAATCCCAAGCTCAATGCAGTGGTCGACCACCGGCCGGAAGACGTGCTCAAGCAGGCGGATGCCGTCGATGCCGCGATCGCCCGCGGCGAGGACCCCGGCGTGCTGGCCGGCGTGCCCGTCACCATCAAGGCCAACGTCGACCAGGTCGGCTTTGCCACCACCAACGGCCTCAAGCTGCAGCGCGACCTGATCGCGCGCGAGGACAATCCGGTGGTCGCCAATTTCCGGAAAGCGGGCGCCATCCTGCTCGGCCGCACCAATTGCCCGGCCTTTTCCTATCGCTGGTTCACCACCAATCTCGTGCACGGCGACACCAGGAACCCCCGCGACGCTTCGCTGACCCCCGGCGGCTCGTCGGGCGGCGCCGGCTCGGCGGTTGCGGCGGGCATCGGCCACATCGCCCATGGCACCGACATCGCCGGATCGATCCGATATCCGGCCTATGCCTGCGGCGTGCACGGCCTGCGCCCAACCATGGGCCGCATTCCCGCCTTCAACCCGGCGCTGCCAGAGCGCCCGATCGGTCCGCAGATCAGTGCAGTGTCGGGGCCGCTGGCGCGCACCGTCAACGACTTGCGGATTTCGCTAGCCGCGATGGCGGCGCGCGACATCCGCGATCCCTGGTGGGTGCCGGTTCCGCTGGAAGGCCCTGAGCGGCCGAAGCGCGCCGCGCTCTGCCTCAACCCCGATGGGCTCGCGACCGCACCGGAGGTGAAGGCGGCGGTGAGCGATGCCGGCAAGCGGCTGGAGCGCGCCGGCTGGACTGTCGATGTGATCGAGAACACGCCGCCGATGCGTGAAGCGGTCGAGTGGCAAACAAAGCTCTGGCTCGGCGACGGCTACGAGGCGCAGTTGGAGGCCGCCGAGCGTGAGGGCGATCCCGGCGCGCTTGCATGCCTGCGCGGCAACCGCGCCAAGGTCACGCCGTTCGATCAGGCCGCTTACGCGAAGGCGCTGACCCGCCGCGCCACGCTGACCCGCGAATGGATGCTGTTCTTCGAAAAATATGCGGTGGTGCTGACGCCGGTCTCCGGCGAATTGCCGTTCCCGGATCATCTCGACCGCAAGGACGATGAGTCCTTCAAGCGCGTCTGGGAGGCGCAACTGCCGCAGATCGCCATTCCCTTCATGGGACTGCCGGGCCTCGTGGTCTCGACGGGGCTCGTCGGCAAGGCTCCGGTCGGCGTGCATGTGGTGTCCGGGCGCTATCGTGAGGACCTCTGCCTGCTTGCGGGCGAGGCGATCGAGGCGGGCGGCGTACCGCCATCGCCGATCGACCCCGTGGGCTGACGATGTCGGCCATCTACGAGTACAAGGCCAACTCGCTCGCCGGCGAGGAGGTGCCGATGCGGCGCTTCGAAGGACAAGTGCTGTTGATCGTCAACACCGCGAGCAAATGCGGCTTCACCCCGCAATATCGCGGCCTTGAGGATCTCTATCGCGACTTCTCGCCGCGCGGCTTCTCGGTGCTCGGCTTTCCCTGCAACCAGTTCGGTGGACAGGAGCCGGGACAGGCGAGCGAGATACAGGAGTTCTGCTCGACCAACTACGACGTCACTTTTCCTCTGTTCGAGAAGATCGACGTCAACGGTGCTAATGCGCATCCCCTGTATGAGTACTTGAAACGCCAGCAATCCGGCCTTTTAGGTGCCTCCATCAAATGGAATTTCACCAAATTCCTGGTGGATCGCGCCGGCAAGGTGGTCGCGCGCTACGCACCGACCGCGCGGCCCGAAGGATTGCGGCACCAAATCGAAACACTGTTGTGAGCGAGACAATCATGAGCGACGAATTGCCTGACCGCCTGTCGGTCGACCCGAACAGCCCGTACTACAACGCGGACGTCCTTTCGCGCGATGTCGGCATCCGCTTCAAGGGCATCGAGAAGACCAATGTCGAGGAGTACTGCGTCAGCGAAGGCTGGGTCCGCGTCACCGCGGGCAACGCCAAGGATCGCTACGGCAACCCGCTCACCATCAAGGTGCACGGGCCCGTGGAGCCGTACTTCAGGGATAAGAAGTAAAGGTCCAACCACCGTCATTGCGAGCGAAGCGAAGCAATCCAGAAGACCCTCACCCTGAGGAGCCGCGCTTGCGCGGCGTCTCCAAGGGCGAGGCCAACAGCGGGGCCATTCATCCTTCGAGACGCGCGTTCCGCGCTCCTCAGGATGAGGAACTGACAGTCTGGATTGCTTCGCTTCGCTCGTAATGACGGAAGTCCTCCTCGATTACTGAAAGCTAACCCCCCATGTCCGTCCGCATTGTCGACGTCCGCGAAATCACCAAGCCGATCTCCTCGCCGATCCGCAACGCCTATATCGACTTCACCAAGATGACGACGAGCCTCGTTGCCGTCGTCACCGACGTGGTGCGCGACGGCAAGCGTGTCGTCGGCTACGGCTTCAATTCCAACGGCCGCTATGGGCAGGGCGGCCTGATCCGCGAGCGCTTTGCCTCGCGCATTCTGGAAGCCGACCAGAAGTCGCTGCTCAACGCGGCCGGCGACAATCTCGATCCGGACAAGGTCTGGGCCGCGATGATGACCAACGAGAAGCCGGGCGGTCATGGCGAGCGCTCGGTCGCGGTCGGCACCATCGATATGGCGGTGTGGGATGCGGTGGCGAAGATCGCCGGCAAGCCGCTGTTCCGCCTGCTCGCCGAGCGCCACGGCGTCAAAGCCAATCCGCGCGTCTTCGTCTATGCCGCGGGCGGCTATTACTATCCGGGCAAGGACCTCTCGATGCTGCGCGGCGAAATGCGCGGTTATCTCGATCGCGGCTACAACGTCGTCAAGATGAAGATCGGCGGCGCGCCGATCGAGGAGGACCGCACGCGGATCGAGGCGGTGCTCAAGGAGATCGGCAAGGACGCGCAGCTTGCGGTCGATGCCAATGGCCGCTTCGATCTGGAGACCGCGATCGCCTATGCAAAAATGCTGCGGGACTATCCGTTGTTCTGGTACGAGGAGGCCGGCGATCCCCTCGACTATTCGCTGCAGGCTGCGCTCGCCGAGTTCTATCCGGGTCCGATGGCGACCGGCGAAAATCTGTTCAGCCACCAGGATGCCCGCAACCTGATCCGCTATGGCGGCATGCGGCCGGACCGCGACTGGCTGCAATTCGATTGCGCACTGTCCTATGGCCTGTGCGAATACCAGCGCACGCTGGAGGTGCTGAAGACCTATGGCTGGTCACCGAGCCGCTGCATCCCGCATGGTGGCCACCAGATGTCGCTGAACATCGCCGCCGGCCTCGGCCTCGGCGGCAATGAGAGCTACCCCGACCTGTTCCAGCCCTATGGCGGCTTTCCCGACGGCGTGCGCGTCGAGAACGGCCACATCACCATGCCGGACCTGCCGGGCATCGGCTTCGAGGGCAAGTCGGATCTCTACAAGGAGATGAGGGCGCTGGCGGAGTAGCCCGGCTGCTGCAGTACACTCCGTCATTGCGAGCGCAGCGAAGCAATCCAGCATCTTTCCGCGGAGACGGTCTGGATTGTTTCGCTGCGCTCGCATTGACGATGTGGCGCGAGCAGGAAGTCTCCTACGACAGCCGCATATCCAAGAGCCGCCGCCCTTCGCCCCTGAGCAGCTTCTTCACCGCGCCGGAGGCCACGACCTCGCCGTCATTGGCGTAGGCCTCGTGGTTCTTCTCGATGTCGTCGAGACGGTAGAGGTAGTTGACCATGATGCCGGCGGACTCGCGCAGACCCTTCGAGGAGAGATCGCCGAGCCAATTGATGCGCTCGAGCCGCGCGCCGTTGCCGAGATGGAAGCGGGCGACCGAGTCGATCAGGCGGCCCTTCGGCGTACGCGCCTTCAGGAAATAATGGGCCGCAAGCGGCTCCAGCACGCTGCGCAACTGCGCGGTGACGTCTGCATGCTCGAACCATTTCGGCTCGTCGAGCTGCTTCAGCATCTCGCGATCGTCGGCCGACAGGGGCAGGTCCTTGTCCTGCTTCACCCACTGCATGAACCCCGGCACCGGCGACAGCGTCACGAAATTGTCGAGCTTCGGCAGTTCGCGGCGCAATTCCTCGACCACTTGCTTGATCAGGAAGCTGCCGAAGGAGATGCCCCCTAAGCCACGCTGAGTATTCGAGATCGAATAGAACACGGCGGTGCGCGCGCGCTCGATAGGCAGATGCTGGCGGTCGACGGCGAGCAGCGGCGCGATCGCGCCGGGAATGGTCTCGGTCAGCGCCACCTCGACGAAGATCAGGGGTTCGTCGACCATGGCGGGATGGAAGAACGCGTAGCAGCGGCGGTCGACCGGATCGATGCGGCGGCGCAAATCGTCCCAGTCGCTGATCTCGTGCACGGCCTCGTAGCGGATGATCTTTTCGAGGATGTTGGCCGGGGTCGACCAGTCGATCCTGCGCAGCACGAGAAACCCCCTGTTGAACCACGAAGAAAGGAGATGGACGACGTCGCGGTCGAGCGCGGCGAGATCGGTGCGCCCGTTCATCATGCCGAGCAGGTCGGCGCGCATGCTGACCAGGTCGCCGGTGCCGCCGGGCGCGCGGTTGAGGCGGCGAATCAATTCCTGCCGGCGCGGCTCGGAAGCGAAGTGCAGGGAGCTGGCGTCCTCATCGCCGGACTTGGCGCGCCATTTTTCGATCGCCTTGGCCAATCGCTCGGGGTCCGGACCGAAGTCGCGCACCAGCGCCTCGAAAAAAGCGCGGCGTCCTTTCGCATCAAGGTCCTGGTAGAGGTCGAGCACCTCGCGCGCCATGGCGGTGCCCGAGGCTTCGCCCCGTCCCGACAGCAGCGCCTCGCAGAGCTCGACCAGGCCGTCGGCGTCATGCTTTGTGTCGGAGGAATCCCCGCGGCGAAGCAGCGTGCGGCCGCGCTCGGAGATCGTGGCGAGCAGGTCGGAGAAGAAGGCGTTGGCCATCTGGGCTTTTCGAATCCGGTTTGTGCGCTGCGGAAGCTTACACGGGATTTAGGCGGAAGCCGATCACAATCAAGCGCAAGAGTTTGGCATCTTAAGCTACGTCATGCGCCCCAAGAAAGCCGCCATGCCGCGCGAAGGCGGACGACGACGGGCGCGAAGTTGGACGCAGCAATATGCTCGCCCCAAAGCACGCTGTCATGCCCCGGCTTGACCGGGGCATCCAGTACGCTGCGGCCTTTCCGTATCCAACTGACGTCTCTGGGATACTGGATCGCCCGATCAAGTCGGGCGATGACAGCGAGTTTACCTCAACCCTTCCCCGCAAATTCCGTCGGCGTTCGTCCGGTCACGTGACGGAAGGCGGCCGAGAACGCGGGCACGCTGGCATAGCCGAGCTGGGCGGCGAGCTGCTTGACTGAGATGCCGGCGTCGGTCGAGAGCCGCTGGATCGCCGCGGCGATCCGGGCGCGCTGGCACCAACTCTTGAAGCTCAATTGTGTTTCCGTCGAGAACAGCCGCGACAGCGTGCGTGCGGAGGTTCCGACCTCGCGCGCCAGTGCGTCGATGTCGTGCAGGCCGGTGGGATCGTCGAGCACGATCATCGCCGCGCGGCGGCAGCGCGGCTCGTGCGGCAGCGGCACGAAGGTCGCGGAGTCCTCGGCCTGGTGTAATTCCACCATCACCAGGCGAACCAGGAGCTCGGTGCGCTCGGACGTCGTGCGGGCATCGAACAGCGCCAGGATTGCCTGATGCAGCAAGGGCGATACCCGCACCACGAATTCCTTGGTCAGGCCCTCATCGCGCTGCTCGCGCTCCAGCCAGGGCAGGTCGAAATAGAGCGTCCGCATTTCGATGTCGGCGAGCACGTCGATGGCATGCTCGAGCCCGGCCGGGACCCAGACCGCGCGGTCCGGCGGCACCAGCCAGCGTCCCTTGGGCGTCGTCACCTGCATCGTTCCCTTGGCGGCATAGACGAGCTGCGCTTCCCGATGCTTGTGCGGATCGAGACGCAGCCCCTTGGGATAGTCGCGCGCAACCAGGTGCACGCCTGCGGTCGAGCGGTGGTTGCCGCGGACCTCCTTGATTGGCGTTTCGACGACAGTCATTGGCAGCATCCCGTCATGGCCCCGACATATAACCGATTTTGGAGCAGGAGAGGATTCGTCTATGAACAGCCCCGGCCGGGTGATCGGCTTCGTCAACGCCGCCCATTTCATCGATCACTATTCGATGCTGATCTTCGCCGCCGCCGTGATCATCATGGGACCGGCGCTCGGCATGGCCTATTCCGAGCTCCTGCCTTACGCGACGCCCGGTTTCGTCGCCTTCGGCGCGGGATCGCTGCTCACCGGCTGGCTCGGCGACCGCTGGAGCCGCCGCCACATGATGCTGATCTTCTTCGTCGGCATCGGAGCATCCATGATCTCCGTCGGCTTCGTGCAGACGCCGGCGCAGCTCGGCGCGGCGCTGCTCGCGATCGGCATCTTCGCCTCGATCTACCACCCCGTCGGCACTGCGATGATCGTGTCCTACGCCGACAAGCTCGGCCGCGAGATGGGCTTGAACGGCGTCTGGGGCAATCTCGGCGTCGCATCGTCGGCGCTGGTCACCGGCGTGATCGGCCAGTATCTCGGCTGGCGCCTTGCTTTCATCATCCCGGGCGTGGTCACCGTGCTGATCGGATTTGCCTTCGCGATGACCGTCGTCCACGAGGACCGCAAGGGCACCAAGCAGGCGGCCGCTCAAGCGCGGGTGGCCAAGCAGGACATGTGGCGCGTGGTGCTGTCGCTATTGATCGTCGTGATCGCGATCTCGACGACGTTCAACGCGGTCACGGTCGCGCTGCCAAAGCTGTTCGCGGAGCGGCTCGCGGACCTGACCAAGAGCCCGGCGCTGCTCGGCGTCATCGCCGCCTGCGTCTACGTCTTCGGTGCGATGACGCAGTACACGATCGGCCGGCTGCTCGATCGCTATTCGCTGAAGACCGTGGCGCTGCCGCTCTCCTTCATGCTGGCGCCGTTCCTGTATCTGGCGGCGAGCCTGTCCAATTTGCCGCTGATCGTGGTCTCGATCGGCATCGTCATGGGAGCGTTCGGGCAGGTCACGGTGAACGATGCTATGGTCGGCAAGTACACCACGGAAGAATGGCGCTCCCGCGCCTATGCGGTGCGCTATTTCGTCGGCTTCACCGCGGCTGGTGCCTCCGTCGGCCTGGTCGCCTGGCTCTACGAGCAGGGCGGCTTCGTCTCCATGCTGCACGCCTTTGCCGGCCTCTGCCTGTTGGCAATCGCAGCCGCGATCATCCTGCCGCGCGAGATCAGGACGCCGCAGCCGGTTTGAGGGGGCAGGCTGGCTCGCGCCGTATCGTCATTCCGAGCGCAGCCAAGCAATCCAGACTGTCTCAGCGGAAAGACTCTGGATTGCTTCGCTGCGCTCGCAAGGAGGGGAATGATGGAATAGTGCCGCTGTTTTGCCCGACGTGTCAACGTCGTCCCGGCGTAGCTCGACGCATTCCTGCCGGCACCTTCCTACTTTGCATGGGGTTGTTTTGCATGGGGTTGTTTTCGCGTTTTTTGCCGAAGCGCCCGCAGCCCCTGGCGTGGAGGCGGGAACTCCCTTCGCCTCGAGCGGGTTCTACTCCTGCTGCCACCGGCACCTCGCCGGGGGCCGATCAAGGGGGAACGACACCCGCATGCAGTGGAGCCTGCTCCGACCGGCCGGCCTCGTCCCCGCGGCGCTTATCCTCACGACCATTACGGCGAGCGCAGAGGGCGGCAAATCCGCCGGTCCGTCCGAATTCCTGCTGATGGCGCAGATCGTGCTCCTGATCGCCGTGGGCCGCGGTCTCGGCGAGATCATGCAGCGCATCGGGCAGCCCTCGGTGATCGGCGAATTGCTCGCCGGCATCCTGCTCGGGCCGTCGCTGTTCGGCTGGGTCTGGCCGGAAGCGCAGCAGGCGATCTTCCCGAAGACACCCGAGCAGAAGGCGATGATCGACGGCATCGCCCAGTTCGGCATCCTGCTGCTGTTGCTGTTGACCGGCATGGAGACCGATCTCAAGCTGGTCAGGAGGATCGGCAAGGCGGCGATCGCGATCTCGATCGCCGGCATCGTCGTTCCCTTCGCCTGCGGCTTCGTGCTCGGCGAGTTCCTGCCGGATGCCATTCTGCCCAATCCGCAAGCCCGCCTGGTGGCCTCTTTGTTCATGGGGACGGCGCTGTCGATCTCGTCGGTGAAGATCGTCGCGGTGGTCGTGCGCGAGATGAACTTCATGCGCCGCAATGTCGGGCAGATCATCGTCGCCACCGCCGTGATCGACGACACCATCGGCTGGATCATCATCGCCATCATCTTCAGCCTGGCCTCCCAAGGCACGCTCGACGTAGGCTCGGTCGCGAAGGCCGTGCTGGGCACGCTGGCCTTCCTCGTCGTCAGCTTCACCATCGGCCGCCGGCTGGTGTTCCAGCTCATCCGCTGGGCCAACGACACCCTCGTCAGCACCGCGCCGGTCATCACCGTGATCCTTCTGCTGATGGGCACCATGGCGCTGATCACGCATCTGATCGGCGTGCACACCGTGCTCGGCGCCTTCGTTGCCGGCATCCTGGTCGGCGAGTCCCCGATCCTGACCCGGCAGATCGACGAGCGCCTACGCGGCCTGATCTCGAGCTTCTTCATGCCCGTGTTCTTCGGTCTCGCCGGGTTCAGCGCCGATCTGTCGGTACTGCGCGATCCCCATCTCCTGATGCTCACCGGCCTGCTGGTTGTGATCGCGAGCGTCGGCAAGTTCGGCGGCGCCTTCGTCGGCGGCACGATGGGCGGCTTGAATTATCGGGAATCGCTGGCGCTCGCGAGCGGGATGAACGCGCGCGGCTCGACCGAGGTGATCATCGCCACCATTGGCCTCTCCATCGGCGTGCTCAGCCAGACCTTGTTCACGATGATCGTGACGATGGCGATCGTGACGACGATGGCGATGCCGCCGACGCTGCGCGCGGCGCTGGCGAAGCTGCCGGTCAACAAGGAGGAGAATGAGCGGCTGGAACGCGAGGAGTTCGAGAGGCGCGGCTTCGTCGCCAATCTCGAACGGCCCTTGCTGGCGGTGGACGAGAGCGTCAACGCAACCTTTGCCGCGCATATCGCGGGCTTGATTGCCGGCATGCGCGGCCTGCCGATCACCGTGCTGCATATCGGCCGTCGTGCGAAGGGGCAGGAGATCGGACGGGGCGAGGTGGGAAGCCATGAAGCCGTGGTGAAGAAAGCGGCTGAAACGGTGTCGCACTATGGCAACGGCGATACTGGCAGCGTCGATGTCATCACGCGCGTCGGGCGGGCGGAACTCGGCGAGACGATCGCCGATGAAGCGCGCAAGGGTTTTGATCTTCTGGTCGTCGGCGTCGACAAGGTCACCGCGACCAAGGATCGTTTCGACGGAAGGATCGAGGCCATCGCCGCGGAGTTCGAGGGACCGCTTGCGATCGTCGCGGCCAGGGGCCGGCATCTCAAGGACCCGATGCTCGAGACGCTCAACATCCTCGTTCCGGTCTCCGGCAGCGGCGTCTCCAAGCGCGGCGCCGAGGTCGCGGTCGCGCTGGCGCAGGCGGGATCAGGCTCGCTCCGCGTGATCTATGTGGCGACGACCCGTGACAAGGGCGCGCAGCGCGGCGCGTCCCGCGGGCTGAGCCAGGAGGCGGGCATCCTCAAGGACGCCAGCGATCTCGCCGCCCGCTATGAAGTCGATATCACCACGACCTTGCGCGTGAACCGGGCGCCGGAAGCTGCCATCCTGCGCGAGATCGCTACCACCGATGTCGATCTCGTGGTCATGGGTGTCGACCGGATCCAGGCCGACCATCTCTCCTTCGGCGGCGTCGCCGATGCCGTGCTCAGGCAGTCGAAGGCCTCGGTCCTGCTGGTGTCGAGCGGCGAGGCTCGCCAGGCGTCCGCGGAGAAGGCTTAAGGCTTCACTTCCGCAGCCGGCTGCGCCGCAGTCGCCGCCTTCTTCGATGCGCGCCAGTTCTCGAAGCGCTGCACCACCACGAAGAAGGCCGGCACGAACAGCACTGCAAGGCAGGTCGAGGCCAGCATGCCCGAGAACACCGTGATGCCGATCGATTTGCGCGCGCTGGCGCCGGCGCCGGTCGCGATCACCAGCGGCACCATGCCGAGGATGAAGGCAAACGACGTCATCAGGATCGGGCGGAAGCGGGCGCGGGCCGCTTCGATCGCAGACTCGATCAGGGGTTTGCCGTCGCGGACGTGCAACTCAAGCCCGACCTCGACGATCAGAATGGCGTTCTTGGCCGACAGCGCGATCAGCAGGATCAGGCCGATCTGGACATAGAGATTGTTGTCGATTCCCAAACCGTTCAGAATCAGCGTCGGTCCGATCAACGCCAGGGGCACCGCGAGGATCACCGAGATCGGCGCGTACCAGCTCTCATACTGGCCAGCCAGCACGAGATAGACCAGCAGCATGGCAAGGCCGAACACCCAGTAGATCTGGTTGGTGACCGCCTTCTCCTGATAGGACATCGCGGTCCATTCATAGCCGGCGCCGGGCGGCAGCGTCTTGTCGGCGATCTGCTCCATGAGCTGCAGCGCCTCGCCGGAGGAGTAGCCCTGCGCCGGCAGGCCGACGATGCTGGACGACGGATAGAGATTGTAGAGACTGATCAGCGACGGCCCCGTGGCGGGCGTGATCTTGGCGACGGTGCCGATCGGGATCATGTCGCCGTTCTGGTTGCGCACCTGCATGTTGGCGATGTCGCGCTCGGTGACGCGGAACGACGGATCGGCCTGGGTATAGACCTGGAACACGCGGCCGAACTTGTTGAACTGGTTGACGTAGGACGAGCCGAGGTAGGTGGAGAGGGCGGAGAACACCTGGTCCGTCGTCACGTGCAGCGTCTGCGTCTTGACGCGATCGATCTCGACATTGAATTGCGGCACCGCCGACCGGAACGAGGACGAGACGCGCTGCAGTGCGCTCTGGCTTTGGGCGTTGTTGACCATCGCGGTCGTGATTGCCTGCAGCTTTGCGAAATCGCTGTTGCCGTCACGCAGTTCGAGCTGCATCGTGAAGCCGGCCGCGTTGCCGATGCCCTGAATCGCCGGCGGCGGCAGCACCAGTGCGCGCGCCTCATCGATCGTCGCGAGCTTGTCGTTCAATCCGTAGACCAGCGAGCGCAGATCCTCGCCCTTGCCGCGCGAATTCCAGTCCTTCAGAGTAACGTAGGCGACGCCGGCATTCGCGAGGCTCGCGCTGTTGTCGAGCGCGGAAATGCCGGCGATGCTGGTGACCTGTGCCACGCCCGGCGTCTTGGTGATGAGGTCGGTGGCCCTTTCGAGCACCTTCTGGGTTCGCTCGATCGAGGCGCCGTCGGGAAGTTGAACGACGGCGAGCAGATAGCCCTGGTCCTCGATCGGAAGGAATCCCGTCGGCACACGCGACAGGCCATAGCCGCCGATCCCGATCAGGACCAATGCCACAGCGACCGAGACGGTCGCATGCCTGACCAGCGCGCCGATCAGCCGCGCATAGCCTCGTTCGACGCGGTTATAGATGGCGTTGAAGCCGCGGTAGAAGAAGTTGCGTTGCTCCAGCGGCACCGCCGGCCGCAGCCACAGCGCGCACTGGGTCGGCTTCAGCGTCGCCGCATTGATCGCGCTCAGCAGCGCGGTTGCAGCGATCACCAGCGCGAATTGCGAATACATGCGGCCGGTGAGACCCGCGAGGAAGGAGGCCGGCAGGAACACCGAGATCAGCACCAGCGTGATGCCGATGATCGGCGCAAATAGCTGGTCCATCGCCCGGATTGCGGCGTCGTGGCCGTTCATGCCCTGCTCGATGTTGTGGGCGGCGCCTTCGACCACGACGATCGCGTCGTCCACGACGATGCCGATCGCGAGCACGATCGCAAACAGAGTCGACATGTTGATGGTGAAGCCCAGCGCTGCCATCGCGGCGAAGGCGCCGATGATGGTCACCGGCACCGTGGTCGCCGGCACCAGCATCGCGCGCCAGTCCTGGAGGAACACCAGGATCACCGCCAGCACGAGCAGGCCGGCCTCGATCAGGGTCATGTAGACTTCGTGAACCGATGCCTGCACGAATTTGGTGGTGTCGAACGGCGTGTCGTATTTGACGCCTTGCGGGAAGGCCTTTGCGAGCTCGGCCATTTTCTTCTCGACGGCCTGCTCGACCTGGAGCGCGTTGGCGCCGGGCGACTGGAATACGCCGATGCCGGTGGCGGGCTGATTGTTGAGCGAAAAGATCTGGCTGTAGGTCTGGGCACCGAGCTCGACCCAGCCGACGTCGCGCACCCGCGTGACGTCGCCGCTCGTGCCAGTCTTGACGATGATGTTCTCGAACTGGTCGGGATCGTCGAGCCGGCCGTTGACGTTCAGCGTGTACTGGAACGCCTGTCCCGGCGGCGTCGGGGGCGCGCCGACCTGGCCGGCCGAGACCTGCTGGCTCTGCTGCTGGATCGCCTGGATGACGTCCTGCGGCACCAGATCGCGGGCTTGCAGCTTGTTCGGATCGAGCCATACCCGCATCGAATACTGGCCGGCGCCGAACACCGTGACATTGCCGACGCCGGGTACGCGCGAGAGCTCATCACGGATGTTGATGGTGGCGTAGTTGCTCAGATAAAGGCTGTCGAACCTGGAGTCCGGCGAGGTCAGCGTCACGAACAGCAGGATCGAGGTCGACCGCTTCTGCACGGTGACGCCCTGGTTCTGCACGGACTGCGGCAATTGCGACAGCGCGCTGGAGACGCGGTTCTGCACCAGCACTTGCGCGAAGTTGAGGTCGGTGCCGATCTTGAAAGTCACCGTCAGCGTATAGGTGCCGTCGGAGCCGCTGTAGGACTGCATGTAGAGCATGTCCTCGACGCCGTTGACCTGCTGCTCGATCGGCAGCGCGACGGTGTCGATCACGGTCTTGGCGCTGGCGCCGGGATAGCGCGTGGTGACCTGCACCGTCGGCGGCACCACGTCCGGATATTGCGCGATCGCGAGGTTGAACAGCGCGACGGCGCCGATCAGGATCATCAGAAGCGCGATGACATTCGAGAGGACCGGCCGCTCGATGAAGAATTTTGAGATCATGGCCGGCGCTCCTACTTGGCAGACGCCTGCGGCTGCTCGATCTTCGTCACTTGCGGGTCGATCTTCTGGCCCGGAATGACCTTGAGCAGGCCCGCGATCACCACGCGGTCGTCCGGCTTCAGGCCGCTTTCGATCACGCGTAGTCCGTTGTCCACCTGACCGATCTGCACCTTGCGCTGCTCAACCGTGTTCTCGTTGTTGACCACCAGGAGATAGCGGCCGCTCTGGTCGCTGCCGAGCGCGGTGTCGGGGACGAGGAGGGCATTCTTGTCCTGGTCGAAGGGCACGCGGACGCGGACGAAATAGCCGGGCAGCAATACCCGATTATCGTTGGGCACGAGGCCACGCACCGCGAGCGTGCCGGTCGATTGGTTGAGGGTCGGCGCGACATAGTCGAGATGGCCCTCATGGGGATAGCCGGTCTCGGTCTGGAGGCCCACCAGGATCGGAAACTGCTTGAGATCGGCGACGGTCAGCCCGCGGCGCGCAGCTTCAGCACGGATGCGCAGGACGTCCTGCTCGTTGACCGTGAAGTTCACATAGATCGGATTCATCGCTACGATGGTCGCGAGCTGGGTCGGGGAGGAGACGCCGACGAGTTCGCCGATCGAGACCATGTGCGCGCTGACGATGCCGTCGAACGGCGCAGTCACATTGGTGTAGCCGTAATTCACTGCGGCGAGCCTTGTGTTGGCCTGGGCCTGCTGGAGACTGGCCTGGGCGTTGTCGCGCGTGGATGTCGAGGTGTCGAGTGTCGCCTGCGAGACCGCCTGGCGTTGCACGAGTTCGACCTGACGCTTGAAATCGGTTTCGGCTTGCTTGAGCGTGGCCTGCGCACCGATCTCGGCGGCTTGCGCTTGCTCCAGCTTGAGCTTGTAGGTTTCCGGCTCGATCGTGAAGAGCTGGGTGCCCTGCTTGACGAACGCGCCGTCGGTGTAGTCGATCGATTGCAGGAAGCCCTGCACACGTGCCACGAGATCGACGCTTTTGATCGGCGCGGTGTTGCCGGTGGCTTCGACATAGCGCGTCACCGGACGCTGGATCGGCGTCGCGACGTCCACCTTGGGCGGCGGCGGCGCCACGAACGTGTTTTTGTCCTCGCAGCCGGCAAGGGCAATCACGGTCGCTGCAGCGGCCAGCGCCCGCCCGATTTGTCCCAACTGTCCGTTGCGTCGAGCGGGACTGGCGCGCGTCATTCGGTGGCTCCCGATTGCTGTCTGTCGTTGTGGCAGGCTAGCAACAAACGACGGGCGGTGGAACACCATAGCCATGGCAGTCTCCAGCCTTGCACTGCAAGGAAGAGCGTGGCTTCTGACAGATTTGTCAGGTGCCGTGACAAACTGCTTTTCACAGCGCGCATGATCGACCACAATTGTGTCAAAGGCTGTGCGATGGAAAACGACGCGGCGAAAAGGGGACGTGCCGGGGAGAATAATGACATGCCAACGACACTCTGGTCGGCCTGCGCCGGCGTCGCGCTGGCGGCGGCGATCGCCATGCCCGCGCTAGCCGACGGCTTGAGGGACGAGATTGCGCCGACCGGCAAGCTGCGGGTCGCGATTGCGATCAGCCCCGCGGGTGGCGCGTTCTGGTCGACCAGGACCGAAACCGGCTATGCCGGCGTGCCGGTCGACCTCGGCAAGGAAATGGCTGCCCGGCTCGGCGTGCCCGTCGAATATGTCGTGCACCAGAATTCCGGACAGATCACCGATGCCGCCGCGAAAGGCACCTGGGACGTCACCTTCCTGCCCAAGGATCCCGAACGCGAGACCAAGATGACGTTCGGCCCGATCTACGAGGTCGCGGACGCCACGTATATCGTCAGGCCCGGCTCTGATATCACCAGCTTCGCCGCGCTCGATCAGCCCGGCACAAAGATTGCCGCTGTCAACAACACCACCACGATGCGCGGCGCAATCGCGCATCTGAAGAATGCGAAGGTTACGGGCTATCAGACCTACGATGAAATCTTCGATCTCCTGAAGAGCGGCGGAATCGACGCCTTTGCGCTGTCGCGCGACCAGCTCAACAAGATGGCGCAGAAGATTCCGGGCACGCGCGTGCTGGATGAGACCTTCAAGAAGACCGTCACCGCCGTCGCCGTGCCGCCCGGCCATCCGCAGGCACTGGCATTCGTCACCAAGTTCATGGCGGAGGCGACGACGAACGGCACGCTGCGCAAGGCCTATGACAATAACGGCCTGAAGGACTCGCCGATCCGCACGCAGTAGCGCGGCCGTGTCTTGGTGCCGTGATGTCTTGCGCGACCTCACGGCGTGATGCTGTGGCGGCGCTACCGCGCTTTGATCTCCGCGTGTTTCGCCATCGCGCGCTCGAACTTGCGGTTGAACAGCCACATCGCACCGAGGATGTCGCGGAAGCTGGCCGACGTTCGCGCCCTGTCGGCCTGTCCGAAGGCGAAGATGCTGTTGTTGCGCAGATGTCTCATGACCGTGGGGTCGGACACCCTGTAGTCCAGCAGGTTGCCCGACCTGAGTGCGGACCGCGTCGGCGTGGGGACTATCTGGATCAGCTCGAACAGCTTCATCTGATCGATCGGATCGGGCAGCATCTTCACGATCGCGGGGATCTCCCGGAACAGCTCCGCATGGGCGTTCATGAGTCCGTCTCTCACTGCGGTCCAGTGATTGAAGCGATGATCGGTACCGCGTGCCCGCGCTTCCTCCTTGTCATCGCGCGCACTCAAGTCGGGGTCGGCCGCCGCGATCGCCGGCTTGATAGCCTCCCATTTCCTGCGGCCGTTGCGGTCTTCGGACGGGCCCGTCTGCAAGCTTCCCATATAGGTGTTCGAGCGCGCATTGCGGACGTTCTGCTTGCCGTTGGTCTCCGCGAAGAACAGCCCCAGGCTGATGCGGCCGGCGGCGTCGGCTTGCGCCGCTGAAAGCCCCTTGGTCCGCGCGATCGCAACGGCGAGATCGACGACGTCCTTGAACGGAGTGGCCGAGCTTTGCGCGCCGGCAGGCGGCGCCTCCATGATGTCGAACAGTCTTCCGTATTCGTCGACCAGCGGCTCGATGTCGGCATCGAAATAGGCGGGCGGAATTTCGAATTTGTTGGGCTTGCCGATTCTGGACGGCATGGCGTCCGTGAGATCCTTGTAGCTGCTGATCACCGCGACGCGCGCGAGATAGAGCGCCTGTCCCGGCAGATTCGGCAGCGGCTGCTTCGCATCGATCTGACCGCGCCGCTCGGCAAGGATCGCCTTGAAATTGCCGAGCGCGCGATCATAGGCGGCAAGCGCGTCCGACTGCCTTTGCGTCAGCGTGTCCTGCTGTCCGACGGCGGGCGCCGCGACAAGGAAGGCAAGAGCCGCCAAGGATGCGGCGGCAAGACATCTCGGTCCCATGGCGGGTTCCCCAGGGCCTGTCGATTCGACGGCCAAGGGGATGGTAAGCATCAGAGGCGGAGGCTGGCGAGATGCAAAATCCCGCTCAACCGGAACTCATGCCGCTGCCCGGTAGTCCGGCGCCGACGCCAGGAACTTTGCGTAGGCGTCGGCATCCGGTGGCAGGAAGCGTTCGGCAAGGCGGCTCCGCTTGTGCTCCTTGGCGCCGATGTCGGCCAAGAGCTCGTCGAAGTGACGGTAGTGGTAGGGTGCGACGCAAAGACCGCCATAGACGCCTGCGGCCGGCCGCTCGACGCGCTTGAAGTGCAGCATCATCTCGATGTTGTCGCGCATCTCTTGCGCCCGCGGCTGGCGTGCGAGTTGCCCGTCAGCGTAGCGGACCAGCCAGTTGGCGGCGAGGTCGGCGCAGAGCACGGTGCAGAACGAGGAATTGAAGCCGACGAAGCCGAGCTCCGGCAGGTCCGGATTGGCGATCAGACGATAGAGCCGGTACTGCCCGTCCGCATCGACCAGCTTGGCCTGATACGCTGCGGGCAGGAACGGCACGCCGAGCTTGTAGCCGATCGCGAGCACTGCGACATCTGCGGCGACGTGCTCGCCTCCGCTCATCACGACAGTCTCGCCTTCGTAATGATCGAAGCTGCCGAACAGCGCCTTGATGCGGCCGTCGGCGACCATCGGATAGAAGCCGGGCGTGGCGATCGGCACCGAGCAATTGACGCCATCCTCGATGCGCTCCTTCGGCACCATCCGGCATGCCCCGAGCTTGAGCTGTGCCTTCAACAGGCTTTCCAGCCCGCGCCAGTTCGCCCAGACCAAGGGAGCCGCGAGGCGATGAGCGAGGCGGGCTATCGGGCTCGCGCCCCAGCCGGGAAACATCTGCTCCTGGGCTCGGATGTAGAGGATGCGCTTGAAGTTGACGAGCCCGCCGATGAAGTAGGGAATGCGCCAGACCGGTTCACGCATCACGATCGTCACCTCGCGCGCGCCCGCCTTCACCGCGTTGACGGCGATGTCGGTCGCCGATTTCGATCCGCCGAGCACGACGACGCGGCGCCCCTTCGCAAGCGCGGGGTCATTGTATTTGGACGAATGCAGGATCTGGCCGCCCTGCGCCTTGAATCCGTCTTCGCCGGGACAGTTCAGCTCGCGCGGCTCGTTGAATTGTCCGGTGCAGACGGCGACGAAATCGAAATCCTCATTCGTGATCGCGCCACTCTTGTCCGTCAGCGTCAGCGTCCAGCCCGGCTTGCCGTCCGCGCGCCGCGCCATGCCGGCCACGCTGGTGCGAAGCCGCAGCATGCGGTCGATGCCGAAGCTCCTCGCATAGTCGATGAGGTAGGCATAGACCTGCGGCCCAGTCGGCCATTCCGGATAGCCTTGCGGCATGGCGCGATCGGTGTAGCGGTAGAGCTCCTTCGGGCTCTGGGTCTGCACCTCCGGATAGGAGCGTGCCGGCTCCCAGACGCCGCCGAGATCGGCGCTACGTTCGACGATAGTGACCCGGTGACCGCGGGTAGAAAACGCCTTTGCGGCGGCAAGGCCGGAGACGCCGGCGCCGATCACGCAGACATGCTTGGGGCTGACCATGGGACTGCTCGCACATTGGAGTTGCTTTGGGCGCAAGCGGCCACGCTCGGCCGCGCTGAGCGGCCCGTGGACTTGCGATCGGGCGAAAATGAACGTGGAGGCCGGCCGCCTAGTCGTTGGCCTCGGGCGGCAGGAAGTCGACCTCGTGCAGGGCCGAGATGCGCACGACCTCGGCGGGGTCGGTCAGGTTGTGGAGCTGGTTGAACAGCGCCTCCAGCTTCTGCATCGGCGAGACCCAGAACAGCGCGCGGCACGGCTTGTCCGACTTGTTGAAATAGCCGTGCGGGATGCCGCGCGGCATGCGCACGAGATCGCCGGCCTTGGCCTTGACCCACTGGCCGTCGAGCTTGAGGTCGAGCACGCCTTCCTGCACCAGGATGAACTCGTCCTGGGTCGGATGGATGTGCACCGGCACGAACTGGCCGGGCTCGCTGTTGGTCTCGAACGCGAAGGTGGAGTCGGTGATGGCTTTCGGGAAATAGAGCTGGCCCAGGATGTTCCAGCTCTTGCCGCCATAGCCCGTGCCGTTCGCGGTAATGCCCTTCTCGAGTGCAGTCATGCTCGCCTCCTCATGGATTCCGGCGAGGGTGGAGCTTCGGCTACGCGCACGGCGCTGTCTATCCGCTAAACGAATCCGGACGCGGCTCCGGACTTGGCTGCTGCCCTGCAGCACGACGATTTTGCGACGCGGCTCTTTCCGGGGACGAGAAACCATTATAGGCTTAAAATAATTCCGTGACGCGAAGCGTGGTCGGTGATGTCCGCAGCCGAGCTGGAAATGAGCGCGCGCCGCTCCAGTACCGAAAGGCTCGCGGAGTTCGCCCGCGTCAGCACGGCTGATGTCGACGAGGCGGCCGAGCAAGTCGGGCGCATCTTCTGCCCGCATGACCTCAAGCCCATGCAAGCGCGGTCGTCCGGCTTCTCGGCCCGGCACAACTGCGCGGCCTTTGACGGCTTTTCGATCAGCTATGTCGGCTATGGCGGATCGGTCATTATCGATCCCGGCTGCCTCGAACGCTTCTTCCTGGTGCAGATCCCCCTGCGGGGCGCCGCCCGGATACGCGCGGGCGCCAGCGACATCGCGACCGCGCCGGGACGGGCAGCCTCGCTGTTGTCCCCGACGATTCCGACCCGGATGGTGTGGACCGACTGCGCGCAGGCGATCCTGCTGCTCGACCGCCGCATGGTCGAGCAGCGCGCTGCGGCGCTGTCGGGCCGGACATCCGCGGCCGTCGAGTTCGATCCGGTCATAGACCTGAACGCGCCCACTGCATTCGGCCTCCGAGCGAAGCTCGACGCTTTGATGACGCTTGCCGAACGCCTCGGACCATCCCGCAGCCTTTCGGCGGTCGCGACCGCCGACTGGCGCGAGACGCTGCTCGATCATTTCCTCAACCACCAACGGCACGACCTGTCCGATGCGATCAGGACGTTCTCGGGACAGGCCGAACGCCTGCCGCGCGCGCTTCGCGCCGCGCGGGACTATCTTGCGGTCAATGCCGGTGAACCGCTCGATCTCGTGCAGCTTGCCTGCGTGTCCGGCATTGGCATCCGCGCACTTCAGCTCGGCTTTCGCCGGCATTTCGGCCAGTCGATCTCCGGGATGTTGCGCGACATCCGCCTCGCCAACCTCCACGCTCGCCTCTCGCAAGCCGTGCCCGATGCCTCCATCACCGACATCGCCCTCGATCTCGGCTTCACGCATTTGAGCCGCATGGCCGGCGACTACCGCGCAAAATTCGGCGAGACGCCCTCGGCGACCCTGAGGCGGCGGCTGAGTTAGCGGGCGCGCTACTTCTTTGACCGCGTCGCGCCGTTCTCGTCGGACGCCTGCTTGCGCAGGAAGCGGTCAACCTCGGGTTGGACCGAGTAGGGTAGCGGGATCGGATCGCCGACGGCGTCGACGGCAGTGTCAAGGCAGCGGCGCAACATGCGCGCGAGCTCGGCCTTGCGGTAGGGTTTGGTCAGGAGTGGCACGCCGTGGCCGGCGCGGTCCTGCGCATGCAGCGAGTCGTAGGCGTAGCCCGAGGTGAGCAGGACCCGCAATGACGGCCGCGCGGCGACAAGGCGTTCGGCAAGCTCCCGGCCATTCATGCCGCCGGGCATGACAATGTCGCTGAACAGGAGGTCGAAGGGCGTACCTTCTGCGGCAATGGCGAGCGCCTCGACGGCGCCGGCAGCGACGATGACCTTGTAGCCCAAACTCTCAAGCTGGACCGTCACGTATTTGCGCACCTCGCGGTCGTCCTCGACGCAGAGGATGGTCTCATGTCCGCCGACCATCCTGTGCACGCTGTCGCCGGTCGCGCGGCCTGTGCCGGTCTCGGCCTTGGGCAGGTAGATCCTGAACGTGGTGCCACGGCCTTCCTCCGAGGAGACCTTGATGCTGCCGCCGGACTGCTTGACGAAACCGAACACCATGCTGAGCCCGAGCCCGGTCCCCTTTCCAACCTCCTTCGTGGAAAAGAACGGATCGAAGATCCTGCCGAGATTGGACTGCGCAATCCCGGTGCCGGTGTCGGCAATGGCGATTTCGACGTAGTCGCCGGCATAGCCGACGCCGGCCGCCGCGGCGTCACGCAGCCCGAACACGACATTGCTCGTCATGATCGTGAGCTTGCCGCCGTCGGCCATCGCATCGCGGGCGTTGAGCGCGAGATTGAGCAGCGCCGAGCTCAACTGTCCCTTGTCGACGAGCGCCGGCCAGGCCTCGCGATTGAGCTTCGTCGCGATCTCGATCTTCTTGTCGAAGGTGGCGAGCAGGAGTCTGGCGACCTCCTCGATCAGCTCGTTGACGTCGATCTCGCTCGGCAGCAGCGATTGCTTCCTTGCGAATGAGAGCAGGCTGGAGGTCAGCGTGGCGCCGCGATCGGCCGCTTCGCTGATCAGTTTCGTGATCGTCGAAAGATGCGGATCGTTCCTTACGGCCTCCGCGAGGATCTCGATCGTCCCGGTGATGACGGTGAGCATATTGTTGAACTCGTGCGCGATGCCGCCCGTGAGCTGGCCGACCGCTTCCATCTTCTGCGCCTGGATCAGTTGCTCTTCGGCGGCACGCTTCTGCGTCACGTCCCTGACGAAGGTGTTGACGACATAGCTCCCGCCGCGGCGTAGCGCCGTGCTCGATGCCTCGATCAGGATCTGGTCGCCGTTCCTGTGGATCAGGCTCGCTTCGAAGCGGATACCGATCGGGCTTTCAGACAACTCGGGCAGGCGCTGCGTCATGCGCTGCCTGAACGCGTCGCGGAGCGGCTCGGCAACGACGAGGTCGACCACGTCGCGGCCGATCGCCTCCGCGCGCGTCCAGCCCGACAGCGCTTCGGCCTGCGGGCTCCACGACACCACGATGCCGTCTTCATCGGTTTGGACGAAGGCGTCGAATGCGGTTTCGATTACCGCCTGCGTTTGCCGCTCGCTTTGCGCGAGCGCGGCGCGCAGCTCCGCCTCGCCGGCCATTTGCGCGGCGGCCTGCTTACTCTGCCGGCTTTCGACCCGGCGCGCGCAGAACCGCGCGAGGACAAGCGCGACGCCGCCGCTTGCGAGCAGCGCCAGGATTTGCGCCGGGCCGAACTCGTGCGGCTGGGCGGTGCGGATCAAGGCATACGACGCCAGCAGGGCCGCGGCAGTCACCACGGCCTGCAAGGCCATGGCAAGTGTCAAAAGCCCCCTTGGTTTCATTGGCCCAACACCAAGCTCCAGCCGCGGCATCGGCCGTTCCCTTGACGCAATGTAGCTACAGGTTCCGCTTGCCGCAGTCGATGGTCAAAGCTGACGGAAGGCGCCGTCTTCCGAAGGGATTTTAGCCCGCATCCGGCGCGGCGAAATCCGGAGATGTGCGGATTGCGGGGGGCGTCATCGGCGGTGCTACGGGGGCTGGGCGAATCCCCGAGGGTAGAGGCGCATTTCGCCCGGCCGGACGCCCGCCGCGCCTCACGAATTGACGTGCACGAAATCCCGCAAGAGTGGATAGATCTCGTTGTTCCAGCGCTTGCCTGAGAACACGCCGTAGTGGCCGACGCCGGCCTGCATGTGGTGGACACGGCGATAGGCGCGCACGCCGGTGCAAAGGTCCTGGGCTGCGAGCGTCTGGCCGATCGAGCAGATGTCGTCCTTCTCGCCCTCGACCGTCATCAGCCCCATGCGGCCGATCGCCCTGGGGTTCACCATGCGGCCGCGATGCATCAGCCTGCCCAGTGGCAGGAGGTGCTCCTGGAACACGTCGCGTACGGTCTCGATGTAGAACTCGGCCGGCAGGTCCATCACTGCGAAATATTCGTCGTAGAAGGTCTTGATGCTTTCGGCCTTGTCCTTCTCGCCCTTGGCGATGTGGTTGGCGAGATCGAGATGCTGCTTGATGTGGCGCTCGAGATTCATCGAGACGAAGGCGGTGAGCTGCACGAACCCCGGATAGACTTTCCGCAAGGCGCCGCGGCACTGCACCGGCACGTAGTTGATCAGGTTGCGCTCGAACCAGGCGATCGGCTTGCTCTTGGCGAATTCATTGACCTTTGTGGGTTGCACCCGCGTGTCGATCGGGCCGGCCATCAGCGTCAGCGTGGCCGGCCGGGACGGGTGGTTGTCCTCGCACATGATCGCGGCGGCGGCGAGCGCCGAGACCGAGGGTTGGCAGATCGCGACCATGTGCGGGCGCGGACCGAGCTGTCCGAGGAAATCGATGAGGTGCTCGGTATAGTCGTCGAGTCCGAAGCGGCCTTCACTGCGCGGAATGTTGCGCGGATTGTGCCAGTCGGTGATGTAGACGTCGTGGTCCTGGAGCAGCGTCTTCACGGTGCCGCGCAGCAGCGTGGCGAAGTGTCCGGACATCGGCGCCACCAGCAGCATGCGCGGCTGCTCGGGCACGTCCTCCTTCTTGAAATGCAACAGCGAGCCGAACGGCGTGGCGTAGACGATCTCTTCGGTGACGGCGACCTCGCGATTGCCCACCGTGACCTGGTCGATGTCATAGGCTGGGCGGTCATAAGTAAGGGTGGAGCGCGAGATCAACTCCAGCGCTGCGGCGAGCCGGCCGATGATCTGATCTGACATGCCCTGCGGTACCAGGTTGAGGTACTTCAGCGCGGAAGAGGCCCCCGCCCGCCATGGCTGGGTCAGGTCCATGTGGTTCTGAAAGGCCTGATAGAACATCGACATCATACTGAAGCGCCCACCTGTCCCGTGCTGCCATGCAATATCGGCGCCAGCCCGGGGCATGGCGCCCTGAAAACTGGCACGTCGCTTGCTGCTGATTGCGCGGGAAGCACAAGCATTGGGCACCGCAGGGACGGCGCAGCGGTGTCGCGAAGCGTGAGGGAAGAGCCATATGGCGAAGGCGACACTGACGATCAGCAGCAAGAACTATTCGTCCTGGTCACTGCGCGGCTGGCTGCTGGCGAAGTTTTCCGGGCTCGATTTCGAGGAGATCGTGACCGCGCCCGACGATCCTTCCGCGCGCGCCGAAATTCTCCTGCTGTCGTCGTCGATCCTGGTGCCGTGCCTGCGACACGAGGACGCCACGATCTGGGATACGCTGGCAATCGCCGAATATCTCAACGAGGTCAGGCCGGACGCCGGCCTGTTGCCGGCCGACCGCATCGAGCGCGCCCATTGCCGTTCGATCTGCGGCGAAATCCATTCCGGTTTCACCACGCTGCGCGCGTCGCTGCCGGTCAATCTGAAGGGGCATTTCCCAGGCTTCAAGATCTGGTCGCGGGCGCAGGCCGATATCGACAGGGTCTGGTTCATCTGGCGCGACTGCCTGGAGAAATCCGGCGGGCCCTTCCTGTTCGGCGCGACGCGCACCATGGCGGATGCGATGTACGCGCCCGTCGTGACGCGCTTTGTGACCTATGACGTCAAGCTCGAGCCGCGGCTAAAGGCCTATGCCGACACCATCATGGGGATGGTCGAGATGCAGGAATGGATTGCGGCGGCCCGGGAGGAACCTGCCGAGATCGAGGAGCTCGAGGTCGAATATTAGGCAGACCTTCCGCGGCGTTGCCTGTTTCGGGAGCGGGGGAAGGTACCCAGCATCCCGCGATGCGCCGGCGCCCGGCTATGGTCCGCCGGAGACGCCATGCGCTTGAAGCCGTTAACTTTTGCGAGCAGGCGACGGCTCACGCCTGCACGCGCGTCGCGCAGATATGGTACGCGCGCGCAGGCACTTGGCGACATCTAGCCGTGAACAGGCGCGTACAAAGCGTTCCGACTGATTCGGACGTGATTCGTTCGGGCCGCGTTCCGAAGGTTAAGCGGACGCGTTGCGCCGTTACATTTTGAGACAGGGCCGCGCGGTCAGGCGGTCTGCTTCACGCGCGGCAGGCGCCAGCCGATGACGGTGGCTTCCACAGCGATTCCCGCTTCGTCGTTGCGCCAGCGACCCTCGACGTAACGGCATGCGAACGGCAATTGATACGTTCCGCTATGATCTTCACACAGCACTTCGAGCGGCATGCCGGGCGGTGGTTCTCCTGCGCCGTCGAACTCTGCCAAACGTCTTTCGCGCGTTGCCATTCCAAAAATCTCCCCTAAAGAAAGCCGCGGAGAAGCACCCACGTCTCCCCGCGTGCTGATCATTGCTCCCCGCCCATGGGAACGGGCCAAGCTCAACGCGAGAATGCGGTGTCAGTGTGGTAGCCTCGGCGTGCTGTGCGCGATCTGCGCACATTGATGTGATCGAATCGATAGGGAACCCGCATGCCGTGCAGGAGTGCTGCCATTTGTTTCGCGACGTTGCTGCTTGCAACGCTCGCGCCGCCACAGGTCGGCGCGCAGGACGTGCCCGGCATCGAGATCTGCACGGTCGAGAAGACAATGGAGCGGCGCACGAGCTGCCTGCAGAGCAACGTCGACTTCCTGCAGAAGACGATCACCAAGCTCAACCTTGATCATCAGCAGAAGCTCGACGCTGCCAATCGCCAGATCGATACGCTCAAGGCCAGCGTCGCCGGCTTGCAGAAGACACTCGGCGATCTCCAAGCCGCGCAGGCGAAGACGGCGGAAGAGTTGAAGAAGAAGCAGGATGCGCCGCCCGCAAAGGATGCGCAGCCGGCGGCCAAGGAGGGAAACAAGGATGCGACGAGATAGGCGCGCCCGCTCTTGAGCATGATCCGGAAAAGTGTGCAGCGGCTTTCCCTCGCGACAAACGCGGAACGCGTTTGCGCGGAGATCATGCTCAAACAATAACCTAAAGCGCGATGACGATTCATCCCGATCTCATCGCGCTGTAGCGATCACGCGACGCGATATCGCTCCATCACGCCAAGATCGGGCTCGTAGCCAAGCCCCGGGCCGGCCGGAACCGCGACATGACCGGTGGCATCGACATCGGCGCGACCACTCCAGAGGCATGCCTCGCGCTTCAAGTAGAACATCTCGACGAGCCCGTCGTCGCGCAACGCCAACAGATGCAGTGTCGCCAGAAGGCCCGGGCCGAAATACGGTGAATGCGGGACGATACTGACGCCGAGCTCATCGGCCAGGCTTACGACCTTTAGGAATTCTGTGATGCCGCCGACCTTGATGACCGATGGCTGGGCGTGGCTCACCGCGCCCGCCGTCATCATCTGGCGGAATTGATATTCCGTGCAGGCATTCTCGCCGGCGGCGATCGCGAGCCCGCTCTTGCTGCGCACCTCGGCGAGCGTGGCAAAATCCTCCGGCGGCCAGACCGGCTCCTCCAAGAACATCGGTTGCGCATCCCGGCATGTCTTCGCGAACGCGATCGCCTGCTCGCCGGTGAGCGGGCAGTTCATGTCGACCATCAGCGGAATGCCGGGGCCGATCGCCTCGCGCGCGGCAAGTACCGCAGGCGTCGTGGTCTCGTGCAGCTTGATGGCGCCGTAGCCGAGCGCGAGGGCCTTCCTGCATTCGGCGGCGATGCTCTCGGGTTTACCGATCCGCAACAGGCTCGCATAGGCTGGAATGGCCGTGCGCTTGATTTCCCCGAGCAGGCGATGCACCGGAACTCCCTTGATCTTCGCGGCAAGGTCCCACAATGCGATGTCGAGTCCGGAGATCGCGAACATGGTGATGCCATAGCGGCCGAACAGATGCAGGTTGCGCTGGATCTGTTCCATCACTGCCGGAATGCCGGCCGCGTCAGGAGCCTCGAGCCCGCGGGCCTGCGGCGCGATCATCTCCTCGACGGCGCTGCACGTGGTGCGCGGGCAGACATAGGCGAAGGCATCGCCCCAGCCGGTCAGCCCAGCGTCAGTCGTAACCTCGACGATCACCATGTCGAGGGCGGTGATCGCGGAGGCGCCTTGGCGAAAGCTCGCAACGCCGGCGTCATAGGGGATGCGGATATGGTGTGCCCGCACATCGGTGATTTTCATGGCGCGGTTCCTCCAGCTTTCTCGTGAGCGGTTTCAGGGAAGCTCTGGAGTGTAGACATGAACGCCTGGACGTTGCCAGTGGCCGCTCCGGCGCTATCCTCTTGCACGACAGCAATGCCGATCAAGCGGAGCGGGCGGCATCGCGCGCATCGTGGCCGCGCTTCGAACGAGGGCCAACACACCATGAACCCTGCCCAACGCGCACTCTGGTATGTCGAGAGCCATCTTTGCCGAGCCGATGACGCTCGACGAGATCGCTGCGGTCGGCGGCGTATCGCGGTTCCACATGGTGCGCGCGTTTGCCACAGCGACCGGGCTTCCAGTGATGCGTTACGTGCGCGGGCGGCGGCTGACGGAGGCCGCGCGTCTCCTTGCCAAAGGCGCGCCCGATATCCTGTCACTGGCGCTGGAGGCGGACTACGGCTCCCACGAAGCATTCACCCGCGCGTTCCGCGACCATTTCGGCGCCACGCCCGAAGCGGTGAGGGCGGCAACGTGCGTCAAGGACCTCAAGCTTCAGGAGCCGATCCTCATGGACTCCACCATGCTCGACACTCTCACAGCCCCGCGTTTCGAAACCGCAAAGACCTTTCTCGTCGCCGGCCCCACCGAGCGCATCTCTTGCGACAACGGCGCCGTCATCCCGGGCCTGTGGCACCGTTTCCACCAGGAGGTCGCCGACATTCCTGCGCGCATTGGCCAGGGAGAATATCAAGTGGCCTATGGCGTCTGCTGCAACGGCGATGACGCCGGCAATTTCGACTACATCGCTGGCGTCGAGGTCGCCGATTTCTCCGACCTGCCGCGCCGCTTCGGTCGCATCCGCATTCCCGAGCAGCGCTATGCGGTGTTCACCCACGCCGAGCACGTCGCCTCGATCCGCCGCACCGTCAACACGATCTGGAATCAATGGCTGCCGGCCTCTGGCCTGAAAGCTGCGGACGCGCCGAGCTTCGAGCGCTATGACGAGAGGTTCGATCCCGCGACCGGCAATGGCGGCTTCGAGATCTGGCTGCCGGTCAAGGAGTAAAGCGGTTTTCCGAAAGATCATGCTCAAATAACAACCGAGAGCGCGATGACAGTCCTCATCGCGCTTTACCGCGCAGGGCTGGCATACCTGCCCGCTTGCTTGGCAAGGCTCAGTGACTTTGTCATAACCGCAGGCAAATCTTGCCTGCGGGGCCCGCGCCGGACATCCCGTGCAAGCCATAACAAGCAGCCGGGAGGTCCCAAAATGTCCAACGTCCGCGTTCTCGCCACCGACCTTGAATTTCCCGAAGGGCCGGTCGTGATGCCGGACGGTTCGGTCGTGCTGGTCGAAATCCGTGGCCAGCGCCTGACCCGCGTCTATCCCGATGGCCGCAAGGAGATCGTCGCCAAGGTTCCGGGCGGCCCGAATGGTGCCGCGCTCGGGCCCGACGGTAAGATCTATGTCTGCAACAATGGCGGCTTCTCCTGGATCCCGACCCGCACCACGATCATGCCGGGACCGCAGCCCGATGACTATCTCGGCGGTTCGATCCAGCGCGTCGACCTGCAATCCGGCAAGGTCGAGACCGTCATGACGAAGTGCGGCGAGCACGATCTGCGCGGGCCGAACGATCTCGTCTTCGACAAGCACGGCGGCCTGTGGTTTTCCGATCTCGGCAAGCGCCGCGCGCGCGAGATGGACGTCGGCGGCATGTATTACCTCAAGCCCGGCATGAAGGAGATCGTCGAGGTCGTGCACGGCGTGCTGCCGGCGAACGGCATCGGGCTGTCGCCGGACGAGGCCACCGTCTACATCGCGGAGACGCCCACGGGGCGGCTCTGGGCCTACGAGCTCTCCGCGCCGGGCACGCTCAAGCCGCGCGATGCGATCTACCGCGGCGAGCGCGGAAAGCCGATCTGCGGCCTCGGCGGCTACCAGATGTTCGACTCGCTTGCGGTGGAGGCAAACGGTAATGTCTGCGTTGCGACCCTCGTCTCCGGCTGCATCTCGGTGATCGCGCCCGACGGCACGCTGGTCGAGCAGGTGCCGACCGGCGACCGCGTCACCACCAACATCGCCTTCGGCGGCCCCGAGCTGAAGACCGCCTACATCACGCTGTCGGGCAGGGGCGAGCTGATCGCCATGGACTGGCCGCGCGTCGGTTTGCCACTTAATTTTCTAAACAAGTGAGCAATGCCTGTAGTAGTTACCGTCATTGCGAGGAGCGAAGCGACGAAGCAATCCAGGAATGCATCCGCGGAAAGATTCTGGATTGCTTCGCTTCGCTCGCAATGACGTAAGGAGACACCTTCAATGCCCTGGCCGGATCCCATTACCCTGCGCGGACAGCATGCCCGTCTCGAGCCGCTGTCGCATCAGCATCGCGAGGGGCTGGTGGAGGCCGTGAAGGACGGCGAGCTCTCGAAACTCTGGTACACCGCGATTCCCCTGCCGGAGAACATGGGCAAGGAAATCGACCGCCGTCTCGGGCTCCAGGCCGCCGGCTCCATGCTGCCGTTCACCGTGTTCGATGCCGCAGGGAAAATCGTCGGCATGACGACCTACATGAATATCGATGCCGCCAATCGTCGCGTCGAGATTGGCTCGACCTGGTATGGGAAGAGCGCGCAGCGTGGGCCGCTCAATACGCAGTGCAAATTGCTGCTGCTCCAGCACGCCTTCGAGACACTGAACTGCATCGCGGTCGAGTTCCGCACGCATTTCTTCAATCACCAGAGCCGCCGCGCGATCGAGCGTCTGGGCGCCAAGCAGGACGGCATATTGCGCAGCCACCAGATCGCGCCCAACGGCACGCTGCGCGACACAGTGGTTTACAGCATCACCGCCGCGGAATGGCCGACGGTGCAGGCGCATCTGAATTATCAACTCAACGACAAGCCGCGCTGAGCGGCTTCTGGCGGATACCATGGATAGATTTGATTATGTGATCGTCGGCGCGGGCTCGGCCGGCTGCGTGCTGACCAGCCGGCTCAGCGAAGACCCCGCTACCAGCGTCTGCGTGCTCGAGGCGGGCCCCAGCGACTGGCATCCCTACATTCACCTGCCGGCGGGCTTCATCAAGACCTTCCACATGAAGAGCATCAACTGGGCCTACCAGCAGGAGCCGGGGCCCTGGACCGGCGGGCGCAGCATCTACGCGCCGCGCGGCAAGACGCTCGGCGGCTCGTCCTCGATCAACGGCCATATCTACAACCGTGGCCAGCGCATGGATTTTGACACCTGGGCGCAGATGGGCAATCGCGGTTGGGGTTACGCCGACGTGCTGCCATACTTCCGGCGGCTGGAGAAGCGGGTGGGCGAGGGCGAGGCGCTCTATCGCGGCCGTGAGGGCCGTCTCACGGTCACGACGATGGATTGGCGCGATCCGCTCTGTGAGGCCTTCATGGAAGGTGCGGTGTCGCTCGGCATTCCCCGCAACCCCGATTACAACGGCAAGACCCAGGAAGGCGTCTCCTACTGCCAGCGTACCATCAACAACGGCCTGCGCGTCTCCGGTTCGACCGCGTTCCTCAAGCCCGCGATGAAGCGGCCCAACGTGCATGTGCACACGCATGCGCATGCGACCGAGATCATCTTCGAGGGCAAGCGCGCCGTCGGCGTGCGCTACATGAAGGGCGGCCGTGGCGGCCATCCTGTCGAGGTGCGCGCCAACAAGGAAGTGATCCTGTCCGGTGGTACCTATAATTCGCCGCAGCTCTTGCAGCTCTCCGGCATCGGCTCACCCGATTTGTTGCAGGCCCACGGCATCACGGTGCGTCACGCGTTGCCGGTCGGCGAGGGTCTCCAGGACCATTACGCGCCGCGTACGGTCGCGCGCGTCAAGGACATCAAGACCATCAACGAGCTGCGCCGAGGCCTCTCGCTCTGGGTCGAGGCGCTGAAATGGGCCATCACGCGCCGCGGCCTGCTGTCGCTGTCGCCGACTATGGTCTATTGCTTCTGGCATTCGGGCGAGAGCGCGGAGAGCTCCGACCTGCAGCTCACCTTCACGCCGGCGTCCTACAAGGAAGGCGTGCAGGGCCAGCTCGAGGACGAGCCCGGGATGACGGTCGCCTCATGGCAGCAGCGCCCGGAGAGCCGCGGTTATGTCCGCATCCGCTCGGCTGACCCGTTTGCGCCGCCGATCATCCAGACCAACTATCTCGACGCCGAGCTCGACCGTCGCGTCGTCGTGGGCGGGATGAAGCTCGCGCGGCGCTTGCTGAAATCCGCGCCGCTGTCGCCCTATTACGCGTACGAGGATTTCCCCGGTCCGAACGTCAACACCGACGACGAATTCCTGCACGCCGCAACTCAGCGCGGTACCACCACCTTCCACCCCGGCTGCACCTGCCGCATGGGCCCTGCGGATTCGACTTGGGCGGTGGTCGACGACCAGCTTCGAGTCCACGGCCTCGAAGGCCTGCGCGTGATCGACGCTTCGGTGATGCCGCGCATGATCTCGGCGAACCTGAATGCGTCGACCATGATGATCGCCGACCGTGCCTCGGACTTGATCCGCGGCAAGCAGCCCATGGAAGCCGCGCGCATTCCGGATGCGGCGGTGGCGTAGCGCGAATTCGCCGCAACCTCGTTTCGTCATTGCGAGCGCAGCGAAGCAATCCAGAGTCCTTTCCGCGGAGGGATTCTGGATTGCTTCGCTGCGCTCGCAATGACGAAATCGAGAGAGCGCGCCAACGCCCTCCAATGTCGTCCTGGCGAAAGCCAATAGTTTGTAGGATGGGTAGAGCGAAGCGAAACCCATCATCTCGCAGCGTTTGCGTTGGACGCGATGGGTTTCGCTTCGCTCTACCCATCCTACGAGGCATCCCAGCCGCCTACACCTCCCGCCGGCTCAGGAACGCCAGCCGCTCGAACAGGTGCACGTCCTGCTCGTTCTTGAGCAGCGCGCCGTGCAGCGGTGGGATCAGTTTTCGCGGATCACGCTCGCGGAGCTGCTCGACGCTCATGTCTTCGTTGAGCAGCAGCTTCAGCCAATCGAGCAGCTCGGAGGTCGACGGCTTCTTCTTCAGGCCGGGCACCTCGCGCACCTCGAAGAAGATGCGCAAGGCTTCCTCGACGAGGCGCTTCTTAATGCCGGGGAAGTGGACGTCGACGATCCGGCCCATGGTCTCGGCGTCCGGGAATTTGATGTAGTGGAAGAAGCAGCGGCGCAGGAACGCGTCCGGCAGCTCCTTCTCGTTGTTGGAGGTGATCATCATGATCGGGCGCTGCTTCGCCCTGATCGTCTCGCCGGTCTCGTAGACATGGAATTCCATGCGGTCGAGCTCGAGCAGCAGGTCGTTCGGAAACTCGATGTCGGCCTTGTCGATCTCGTCGATCAACAGCACCGGGCGCTGCTCGGCGGTGAAGGCCTCCCACAGTTTGCCGCGCTTGATGTAGTTCTTGATGTCGGACACCCGCGCATCGCCGAGCTGGCTGTCGCGCAGGCGCGACACCGCGTCATACTCGTAGAGGCCCTGCTGCGCCTTGGTGGTGGACTTGATGTGCCAGGTCAAAAGCGGCGCGTTCAGCGCCTTCGCCACTTCCTCGGCCAGCACCGTCTTGCCGGTGCCGGGCTCGCCCTTGATGAGCAGCGGCCGCTCCAGCACGATCGAGGCGTTGACCGCGACCTTGAGATCGTCGGTCGCAACATAGTCCTTGGTGCCGGTAAATTTCATTGCGCGTCCTTAGTTGATCGTCGGCGCGAGCCTTTGGCTTCGGGCCGACAAAAGGAACGGCCGCTCGAAGCGGCCGTTCCTTGGGTTCGGTCAAGCGTTCAGACCCGTTTTATCAGCGAAAGGATGACCAGCACAATCACCGCGCCGATCGTGGCGTCCACGATGGCGCCGAAGGTGCCGGTAGCGAGCTCGATGTGAAGCTGCGGCAGCACCCAGCTCGCGACCAGCGCGCCGATGATGCCCACCACGATGTTGCCGATCAGGCCAAATCCCGCCCCGTGGACAATTTTCCCGGCGAGCCAGCCGGCGATCGCGCCGATGATCAGCGCTGCGATGATTCCCATGATAAAGATCCCCAAAGCCAAGCCTCAAGCGGCTCAATTCTAGAGCAAATAGTGCCCCGGTCCAGCTTCGAGGGGCGGACGGCGCCCCTTGACGGCAGCCACCCGACGGGCAATCTGTCACTCATGTTCCTGCAATTCTTCACCTCATTGCGCGATGCGCAGGTCCCTGTGACGCTGCGCGAATACCTCACGCTGATGGAGGCGCTGGATGCCGACCTCGCGGATTACACGGTCGAGAATTTCTATTACCTGTCGCGCTCGGCGCTGGTGAAGGACGAGCGCAACCTCGATAAGTTCGATCGCGTCTTCGGCACGGTGTTCAAGGGACTGGAAAGCCTGCTCGACGCCATGGAGAAGGCGGAGATCCCCGAGGAGTGGCTGAAGAAGCTCGCGGAAAAGTACCTCACCGAGGAGGAGAAGAAGCAGATCGAGGCCATGGGCTGGGACAAGCTCATGGAGACCTTGAAGAAGCGGCTCGAGGAGCAGAAGGGCCGCCACCAGGGCGGCAGCAAGTGGATCGGCACCGCCGGCACCTCGCCGTTCGGCGCCTATGGCTACAATCCGGAAGGCGTGCGCATCGGCCAGGAGAAGAACCGCAACAACCGCGCCGTGAAGGTGTGGGACAAGCGCGAGTTCAAGGATCTCGACGGCAATGTCGAGCTCGGCATCCGCAACATCAAGGTGGCGTTGCGCCGTCTGCGCAAATTCGCGCGCACCGGTGCGCCGGACGAACTCGATCTTGACACCACGATCCGGGAGACCGCCAATCACGGCTATCTCGACGTCCACATGCGGCCCGAGCGGCGCAATGCGGTGAAGGTGCTCGTCTTCTTCGACATCGGCGGCTCGATGGACGCGCATATCGAGCAGGTCGAAGAGCTGTTCTCGGCGGCGAAGAGCGAGTTCAAGCACATGGAGTATTTCTACTTCCACAACTGCCTCTATGAAGGCGTGTGGAAGCAGAACAAGCGCCGCTTCACCGACCGCACGCCGACCTGGGACGTGCTGCACAAATATCCGCACGACTACAAGGTCGTGTTCGTCGGCGACGCCTCGATGTCGCCCTACGAGATCATGGTGCCGGGCGGCTCGGTCGAGCACGTCAACGAGGAGCCCGGCTCGGTTTGGCTCGAGCGCATCATCCGCACCTATCCGCATGCGGTGTGGCTCAATCCGGTGCAGCAGAAGCACTGGGACTATTCGGAATCGACGACTATCATCCGCCGCATCTTCGCCAATCGCATGTTCCCGATCACCATCGAGGGTCTCGAAGGCGCGATGAAGGAGTTGACGCACTAGCCACCGCCGTCATTCCGGGGCGCGACGAAGTCGCGAACTATGATGCGCAATTGCGCATCTGAGAATCCATCGGGCCGCGGCGTTGGTGGAGAAATGGATTCCGGGTTCGATGCTGCGCACCGCCCGGAACGACGAGAGAGAAAAGAGGGAGAAGCACATGCCCCAGACCATCAGCCGCGGCATCAAGGCGCTGATCGACGAGGCCAATGCCGAGATCGAGACGCTCACAGCCAAGGACGCGATCGAGATCTCCAAGACCGGCGACGTCGTTATCGTCGACATCCGCGATCCCAGAGAGATCGAGCGCGACGGCCGCATCCCTGGCGCGTTCGCCTGCACGCGCGGCATGCTCGAATTCTGGATCGATCCGCAGAGCCCCTATGCAAAGCCGATCTTCCAGGAGGACAAGAAGTTCGTCTTCCACTGCGCAGGTGGCCTGCGCTCCGCGCTCGCCGCCAAGACCGCGCAGGACATGGGCCTCAAGCCCGTCGCCCACATCGCCGGCGGCTACGCCGCCTGGCGCGACGCCGGCGGCCCGACGGAGAAGTGGGAGCCGAAGAAGAAGGGGTGATCGAGTGGTCTACACTCGCTCCACCCGTGATTCCGGGCTCCACCCGTCATTGCGGGGCGCGACGAAGTCGCGAGCCCGGAATCCATCGGGCGACGGGGTTTGTGGATGAATGGATTCCGGGCTCGCGCTGACGAAAAGGAAATGCATTGATGACCACCCCCACCGATCCCCTCGTCTCCACCGACTGGCTCGCCGCTCACATTGACGATGCCAACGTGAAGGTCCTCGACGCCACCTTCAAGCTGCCGGGCGTGCTGCCGCTGCCGAAGGACGACTATTTGGCCGCGCACCTGCCGGGTGCCGTGTTCTTCGACGTCGATGCGGTGTCGGATCATTCCAATCCGCTGCCGCACATGTTTCCGAGCGCCCAACAGTTCGGCCGTGACGTCGGCAATCTCGGCATCTCCAATGCCGATACGGTGGTGATCTACGATGCCGGCGGCTGGGTCGCCGCGCCGCGCGCGTGGTGGATGTTCCTGTCCTATGGCCACGGCAATGTGCGCATTCTCAATGGCGGGCTGAAGAAGTGGCGCGCCGAGGGACGTCCCGTCGAAAGCGGCGAGGTGAAGCCTAAGCCTGCGACCTTCAAGGCGAGCTATGATCCGAAGCGCGTGCGCAGTATGGAGCAATTGATCGCCAACGTCGAAAGCAGCAAAGAGCAGGTGATCGATGCGCGCGCCGCCGACCGCTTCGAGGGCCGGGCGCCTGAGCCGCGGCCGGGCATCCGCTCCGGCCACATCCCCGGCGCCCGCAACGTGCCCTACAATCTGCTGTTCGATGCCGCGACCGGCACGATGAAGCCGCTCGACGATCTGCGCGCCGCCTTCACCGGCGCCGGCGTCAAGCTCGATGCGCCGATCGTGACGAGCTGCGGCTCCGGCGTGTCGGCCGGCGTGTTGACGCTGGCGCTCTATCGGCTCGGGGTCACCGACTCCGCGCTCTACGACGGCTCGTGGTCGGAATGGGGCCAGGCCGGCGGCCCGCCGGTCGCGACCGGGCCCGCGTAAGCCTTATTGGCGGGCGCGTGTGGCCGTCGCGGCCTGCGTCGGCTGCTGCTGCGCGAACGGAAAATAATAATACGTCTGCTGCACCGGCTGAGGCGGCGGTGGGCGCTGGACGATGCGGCGCCGCTTCTTCACCTTGTGCGCGCGCGGCTTGGTCGTCTTGCTCTCCGGTGTGCTGCTGTCGGCTTTTGCGTTGCCCGGCAGATCCTTTGGTGCCGTGGTCGCTGGCTCGCTCAGCGCGGCCACTTTGGCCGTAGCGCTGTCGGTCGCAGGCGAGGCCACGACAACCGTTGCCTCGGACGGCTGTGCTTCGGCGACCGCAGCGGCCGGCGCGGGTTTGTCCGCGGGGATGGAAGCGGTCGTGTCGGCCGGGGTCAGCGTATCCGTGGGCGGGGCGGCCGCAGCCTCCGTCCTGACCGCCTCGGCGGCGGGGGTCTCCGTGGCCGACGGCGCCGTGGCGAGGGGCGCGATGTCGGCGGCTTGCGGCTCGGGCTGAGATTGGGCTTCAAGCGTCACCGCGGCGAGCTGCTCGGGCCCGACCTCGACCGCGGGCAGCGAGATCGTCGGGACCTGGTCCCGCAGCGACGGCTCGGCCTCATCGGCCACGGGCTCGGCCGGCTCGGGCTCCGCGCGCAATGCGGCGAGGACCGGCTGGGCCTGCGCGGAGACTTGGGCAAACACCTGCTCCTGCGGGCCGTTCCGCCAGGAGGGATTGTTGACGTACTGCTCGTGGGTCGTCCGCAGCAGCGCGGCGGCCCCTAGGCCGAACACCAGGATGGCGGTTGACAGCAGGATCGCGGCAAACAGGAAGCGAAAGCCGGGAAGCATCGAAGGATACGGATTTCCGCTCTGGCGGTGACGGCCAGGGCCCTTGAGCCATCTGAACGCGGTGACGGTACTGATTGCCGCGTTCGCCGCGCGGGGTCGAAGCTCAAAGCGAGACGAATCAGGCTGATTTGACCTTACCGCAACCCCTCGGTGCCGTTCCCCTAAAAAACGGCGGAAGACTCCGGCAATCTACGGCCTGATGCGATTTCCGCCCCGTGATGCACCGGAGCAACGGTCACGCAGCGGATCACAAATCGCCAAATCGGGGCAAATAACCCTGATATGTCTTGAATGTGCCGCGATCTTCGGTCATGTGCGCGTTAACGGTCCGGTCGGGCCTGGGGACTATACAAGAGCGATGATGATCAAACATTTTCTGACGATATGCGCTGCCGCAACCGTCGCTGCGGCGGGAACCTCGCTCGCGCAGGCTCAGACCTATCCGGTGCAGCAGGCGCCAAGCTATGGCGCTCCGTCCGAATATCGTCCCGGCGATCGCGTGCCGAATTTCGACGCGCTGGACGAGGACGATGACGCCGTGCCGCAGAACTCCGCGGCGTTGCCGCCGCCCGGCCCCACCGGCCCGGTGATGTCGCCCGACGATCCCCGCTACGGACGTCCCGCAGGTGCGCCTCCGGTCTATTCGGCGGCCCCGCCCCAAGGCCCGGTGATGTCGCCGGACGATCCCCGTTATGGACGTCCCGCCGGTAGCCCGACCTATTCGGCCGCCCAGCCGCAGGGCCCGGTGATGTCGCCCGACGATCCTCGCTACGGCCGCCGTGATGGCCCGCCGCCGGTGATCTATGCCGATCGTCCGGCGCAGGCGACCGCCAGCGACGGCCTGCGTCCTCCGGAGTCGGTCAATGGTCCAGGGGCGACCGGAGCGGTCGGGCAGCAGCCCGCCGTCGGCAGCGACGGCCGACCGATGACGGTTGCCTCACTGCCGCCCGAGGAGCAGCCCGACGCCGCGCCCGCGCAGTTGCCGCCGAATCTGCGCCGCCAGGAAGTCGCGTTCCAGACCAAGGAGCCGGCCGGCACGATCGTCGTCGATACGCCGAACACCTACCTCTACTACATCCTCGGCAATGGTCGCGCGATCCGCTACGGCGTGCGCGTCGGCCGCGATGGCTTCACCTGGACCGGGGTGCAGAAGATCACCCGCAAGGCGGAGTGGCCGGATTGGCATCCGCCGACGGAGATGATCGAGCGTCAGCCCTATCTGCCGCGCTTCATGGCCGGCGGTCCCGGCAATCCGCTCGGCGCCCGCGCGATGTATCTCGGCTCGACCGTCTACCGCATCCACGGCACCAACCAGCCGTCGACGATCGGCAAGTTCGTGTCCTCCGGCTGCATCGGCATGCTGAACGAGGACGTCTCGGACCTGTTCGACCGCGTCAAGGTCGGCACCCGCGTGGTGGTGATGCCGGGCGGCCCGGCGCCGGGAACGGCGACTGCGTCTGCTGCGCCGACGACCGGCGCGGCCGCGCCCGCTCCGATGTCCGCCCAGGCCGGCCCGGTCGCGGGCACGCAGCCGACGGTGGTGCCGCCGCTGCCGGCGCCGGTGACGGTGCGCTAAGCCGGCTGACGATTATCCGAACGACAAGCGGCGCGTGTGCTTCGGCCACGCGTCGCTTTTGTTTGGCGCCTGCCGGTTCGGCTGTCCATTCGCGCCGTTGAATCCCCGCATGCGTCGACTACTTGCCTAAGTGGTCAACGAATTCGAGGAGCGCAGAATGCGAGTCTTTGTTGCAGGCGCGACCGGCGCCCTGGGACGTCACCTTGTTCCCATGTTGGCCGCGAATGGGCACCAGGTCGTTGGATCGACGCGAAGCCCCGCGAAAGCTGACCTCATCAAGCGGATGGGCGCGGAACCGGCTATCGCCGATGGCCTCGATGCGAACGGCATGCGCGCAGCGGTAATCTCGGCAACTCCCGACGTCGTGATCCATCAGATGACGGACCTCGCGGCAGCAACCGACCTTCGGCATTTCGACCGTGCATTCGCCAGGACCAACGAACTGCGCACAAGGGGAACCGACATTCTGCTGGCGGCCGCGCGCGAAGCCGGCGCCCGGCGTTTCATTGCGCAAAGCTTCTGCGGCTGGACGTTCAGTCGCTCGGGGGGAGCGGTCAAGGCCGAGACGGACGAGCTCGATCCGCATCCGCCTGAGGAACTACGCCGTACGCTCGAGGCGATCCAGTATCTCGAGCGGACCGTTACGGCGTCAACCGCTCCCGAAGGAATCGTCCTACGCTACGGATTCTTCTACGGCGCCGAAACCGGCACCCTGTCGCCCGCGATGCGCGACCAACTTTTTCGTCGACGGGTGCCGCTCGTCGGCGACGGTGGCGGCTACTGGTCATTCATCAATACCGAGGATGCCGCTTCCGCCACTCTGGCGGCGATCGGGCATGGCGTTCCCGGCAACATCTACAACATTGTCGATGATCACCCGGCGCGAGTCAGGGAGTGGTTGCCGGCGCTGGCGGGGCTATTGGGCGCAAGACCGCCATTTCATGTTCCGGCCTGGCTTGGCCGGCTGCTCGCCGGTGAGCATATGGTGGCGATGATGACCCAGGTGCGCGGCGCATCCAATGCCAAGGCAAAGGACGAACTCGGATGGCACCCTGCGCACCCGTCATGGCGTCAGGGATTCGCTGAGCTTGCGACGACGTCGGGAGCCGAGCGCTCTGCGGCCTGAGGCGCGGCCCTCTCAGGCGAGCTTGCGCGGCAGCTCGCTGCCTTTGGTCCAGGCGTCGATCGCCTCGACCATCTGGCCGTAATGGATCCGCAGGCCGTCCTCGGTCGCGTAGCCGAGATGCGGCGTCAGCACGAGATTGTCGAGCTTGCGGAACGGATGATCGACAGGTAGCGGCTCGACCGAGAACACATCGATGCCGGCGCCAGCGATCTTCTTCTGCTGCAACGCCTCCAGCAGCGCCGCCTCGTCGACGATCGGTCCGCGCGCGCTGTTTATGAGAAACGCCGTCGGCTTCATCCGCGCGAGATCGGCAGCTCCGACCAGTCCGCGCGAGCGCGGGCTCAGCACCACGTGGATGGTGATGATATCGGCCTTGGCGAACAGCTCCTCCTTGCTGGCATAGCCGACGCCGACCTCCTTGCACTTCTCGGGCGTGAGATTCGGGCTCCAGGCGATCACGTTCATGCCGAAGGCCTTGGCGATGCCGGCGACTTTGCTGCCGAGCTTGCCGAGCCCGACGATGCCGAGCGTGCGGCCCTCGATCTCGATGCCGGCGAACGTCTGCCAGGGTTCGCCCGCATGCATGCGCGCATTCTCGCGGCCGATGCCGCGGGTCAGTTCAAGGATCAGGCCCATGGTCAGCGCGGCGGTCGGATCGCGGGAATATTGCGTGCCGGCAATCGCAACGCTGCGCGCCTTCGCAGCCTCCATGTCGATCGATGCGTTGCGCATTCCGGAGGTGAGTAGCAGCTTCAGCTTTGGTAGCGCTCCGAACAGACTCTTTGGGAATGCGGTTCGCTCGCGCATCGCACAGATGATCTCGAAATCGGCAAGCGCGCCGGCCGCGGCCTGCTCGGAGGCGAACGGATGGCTGAACACGGTGACGTCGACGCGGTCGGCGAGTTTCGGCCAGTCGGCGACGTTGAGGGCGATGTTGAAATAGTCGTCGAGAATTGCACAGCGCAGCCGCGTCATCAGCGTTCATCCATGGCGAGAGGTGATGGCGTAAGCGGGGGCGCCATCGTCGGAACCCGGCCATGGTTGCGCGCAATCAGACCCGCGCGCAAGCCGCTCGCGTCTTCAAAAATCCGATATGCAGGGAGGAAGGGGCTCAGAGGTCGCGGGGCTTCAAGCGCAACGGCGCATCGATCCCGTGCTTGGCGCGCCAGGCCGGACCGGGGCCGCGCATGTAGTGCAACTCGGGACGATAGGGGTTGAAAGCGGTGGCGAAGAAGCCCTTCCAGAAGCTCTTGATCTCCGCGACGAGGCTGGCGGAACGGCCGGCTTCCGCCGGTACGGGAAGGGAGGTGGTCTCGATCAGAGCCATGATGCGGCCTCTTTGTTCTCCCCGCTCGTTCTGCGCGGGTGGCACTTTTTTCAGTGCTGAGGCGAGCTTTGGCCTGCTTTATTAAAAAATGGTTTCAATTGTCCGGATCGGTGTCCGCATGGTGTCCGTTCCGTATTCATCCTTGGTGAACGATCGGAAAACATTGCCCTTTCGGGACGGGATCGCTACATCGGCGGCAGCAAATTTCCTCAAATCGAAGGTTTCACGGGACCGATGGCGCGCCAGTTCATCTATTTCATGCAGGGCCTGACCAAGAGCTACCCGACCCGCAAGGTGCTCGATAACATCCACTTGTCGTTCTACCCGGACGCCAAGATCGGCGTCCTCGGCGTCAACGGCTCGGGCAAGTCGACACTGCTCAAGATCATGGCCGGCCTCGACAAGGAGTACTCGGGCGAGGCCTGGGTCGCCGAGGGCGCCCGCGTCGGCTATCTCGAACAGGAACCGCACCTCGATCCCAAGCTCTCCGTGCGCGAGAACGTCATGCAGGGCGTCGCCAAGCAGAAGGCGATCCTCGACCGCTACAACGAACTCGCGGTCAACTACTCCGACGAGACCGCCGACGAAATGACCAAGCTGCAGGACGAGATCGAGGCCCAGAGCCTCTGGGATCTCGACAGCAAGGTCGATCAGGCCATGGACGCGCTGCGCTGTCCGCCCGACGATGCCGACGTCACCAAGCTCTCCGGCGGTGAGCGCCGCCGCGTCGCGCTGTGCCGGTTGCTGCTCGACCAGCCGGAGCTGCTGCTGCTGGACGAGCCGACCAACCATCTCGATGCGGAATCGGTGTCGTGGCTCGAAGGTCACTTGCGCAACTATCCCGGCGCGATCCTGATCGTCACCCACGACCGCTACTTCCTCGACAACGTCACGGGCTGGATCCTCGAACTGGATCGTGGCCGCGGCATTCCCTATGAGGGCAACTACTCGTCCTGGCTGGTGCAGAAGCAGAAGCGCCTGGAGCAGGAGGGTCGCGAGGAGGCTGCCCACCAGAAGACGCTCGCTCGCGAGCAGGAGTGGGTCGCGTCCTCGCCGAAGGCACGTCAAGCCAAATCCAAGGCGCGTTATCAGCGCTATGAGGAGCTGCTCAAGAAGGCGAGCGAGAAGCAGACCCAGACCGCGCAGATCATCATTCCCGTCGCCGAACGTCTCGGCGCCAACGTGGTCGACTTCGAGGGCCTCAGCAAAGGCTTTGGCGATCGCCTTCTGATCGACGATCTCACCTTCAAGCTGCCGCCCGGTGGCATCGTCGGCGTGATCGGCGCCAACGGCGCCGGCAAGACCACGCTGTTCAAGATGATCACCAAGCAGGAGACCCCGGACAAGGGCACCATCACGGTCGGCGAAACCGTGCATCTCGGCTATGTCGACCAGTCGCGCGATGCGCTCGAAGGCAACAAGACCGTGTGGGAGGAGATCTCCGGCGGCAACGAGCTGATCCTGCTCGGCAAGAAGGAAGTGAACTCGCGCGGCTACTGCTCGGCATTCAACTTCAAGGGCGCGGACCAGCAGAAGAAAGTCGGCGCGCTCTCCGGCGGTGAGCGCAACCGCGTGCATCTCGCCAAGATGCTCAAGTCCGGCGCCAACGTGCTGCTGCTCGACGAACCGACCAACGATCTCGACGTCGACACGCTGCGCGCGCTCGAAGAGGCGCTGGAGGATTTCGCCGGCTGCGCTGTCATCATCAGCCACGATCGCTGGTTCCTCGACCGCATCGCCACCCACATCCTCGCGTTCGAAGGCGACAGCCATGTCGAATGGTTCGAGGGCAACTTCCAGGACTACGAGAAGGACAAGATGCGCCGGCTCGGCCAGGACAGCATCATCCCGCACCGCGTGAAGTACAAGAAGCTGACGCGGTGATTTCAGCATGATGCGGCGGACGCTCATCGCTGCAGTGATTGTGCTCACCTGCGGCTGGTCGTCCGCCCGGGCGGCCGATGCCGCCTTTAGCCAGTTCATCGCCTCGCTCTGGCCGGAGGCGCAGGCGGCCGGCGTGTCGCGCGCGACGTTCGACGAACAGACGCGCGGACTCGAGCCGGACTACAAGCTGCCCGATTTGATCCTGCCGGGACGGCCCGCGACCGGCGCGCCGTCGCAGGCCGAGTTCGTGCAGGTGCCGGCGGACTACATCAGGGAAGCCTCGATCGCGCGGCTTGCGGGCGAGGGACAGCGGTTGCTGCAAAAATATCGCCCTGCGCTGACGCAGATCGAGAAAAGCTCCGGCGTGCCCGCGACCGTCATGCTCGCGATCTGGGGCCGCGAGACCGACTATGGCCGCTATACGCTGCCCTACGATCTCGTCCGCGTGCTCGCGACACAGGCCTATGTCGGCCGGCGTAAGGACACATACCGCAATGAGTTCATTCTCGCGCTGAAAATCCTTGGCGAGGGCGCGGTGACGCGCAAGGACATGCGCTCATCCTGGGCCGGCGCGACCGGGCTGACGCAGTTCCTGCCGTCGGAATATTACAAGCACGGCGTCGATTTCGAGGGCGATGGCCGCATCGACATCTGGCATTCGGTGCCGGACGCGCTGGCCTCGGCCGCGCAGCAGCTCGTCAACAAGGGCTGGCAGAGCGGCGTGCGCTGGGCCTACGAGGTGCAGGCGCCGGCGAAGGTCGATTGCACGGCGGGTGTGCCCGAGGTGACGAAGCCGATCAGCCAGTGGATGCGCGAAGGTTTTGTGCCGGTACGCGGGCAAAAGTTGAGTGCCGCCGAGCAGGCACAGCCGGCCTCGCTGCTGCAGCCGGAAGGCATTTACGGTCCCTCGTTCCTGACCACGAAGAACTACTTCGTCATCAAGGAATACAATTTCTCCGACCTCTATGTGCTGTTTGTCGGCCATCTCAGCGACCGCATGACGAGCCCGCTGTCGTTTGCCACACCGTGGTCAGCCTCGAAGCAGTTGCGCACCAAGGACGTCGAGACAATGCAGCGTGGCCTCACGCGCATCGGGCTCTACAAGGACAAGATCGACGGCAAGGCCGGCATGCAAACCCGCGCCGCGCTTGGGACGTATCAGAAGTCGGCGGGGCTGAAAGTGGATTGCTGGCCGAGCGAAGAGGTGCTGCGCTCGATCGAGGCGGCGCGCTAGCGAGCCTCAGTTTCCCGCCAAAGAAAAAAGCCCGGCCGATGTGCTCGGCCGGGCTTCGATCGCGGCGCCTCACGCGCCGTGCGATCAGGTCAGTAGCAGACGCGAACCGGGCGAACGACCCAGCCGTAGCCGTCCCAGTACCGCTCACGGCGCCAGTAGCAGGGTGCCGGCGGCGGGGGCTCGGCCACGTAAACGGGGCCGCCATAGGCGGGACGGCTCGACGCAATGGCGCCGCCGACGATGGCGCCGCCGATCAGGCCGGCCGCGATGCCGGCGCCGACGCCGTCACCGGCTTTCGCGGGCGGAGTGGCGGTCACCAGCGAACCGGCGACCGTCGCAACCGTAAGGGCGGCAACAAAAGTCTTCTTCATGCTCTTGGCTCTCCTGGGAGATGGACGCTCCTTAGTTAGGAACGCCAGGGTTTCAAAGGTTCACGCACACTCTGATGGAATTGGCCGTTGGACTACGAAGCGCGCAAATGGTCAATCCACGGTAAACGCGCACGGAGCTGTGACCAGAAAAAGCGGTCTTTTTCGGGCCCTCAGATGAACGGCGCTCCGTAATGAACCGGTGTTTCGCGCCTCAGCCGCAGACTCTCACGCGACGAACGCGCCAGGCAAAGCCGTCCCAGAAGCGCTGCTTCTGCCAGACGCAGCCGCCGTAATAATAATCATCGGCGACATAGCCGGGAGCCGGCGCATAGTAGCGGGGCGGGTAGTAGCCGGGCTCGTAGTAGTCGTAGCCGGGGCCCGGTCCGTAATAGTACGGAGAGGCCAGCGCGCCACCGACGATGGCACCGCCGATGATGCCGGCCGCCACGCCCGCGGCGACGCCGCGCTGGGCATGAGCCGGGGACCCGGCCGCCAGGGCCAGGGTAGCGGCGGCAGCGACCGCCAGGAGCGACTTCTTCATAGGGAGCGACCTTTCACACACGGAACTCTTTGGGGGCAAGGTTCCATACTTCGCTTGAATGATCAATGAACGGCACCTTTGCGGCGGCGACCAATTGATACCGATCGCAGGTCCGCCAGGGAGACGATGATGGGCAGCGCGATGATAAATACCCTGATCGTGCCGGAATCATCTTCGCAATCGGCTATGGTTGGATCACCCATATCCAGAACCGCGGCCGGCGGCCGTCGCGGGCGGGCGCCGGCGCCGACAGCTATTCGGGGACGAGTGACGGCCTCTCGCTCGGAAGCTGGTTTTCCAGCGACAGTTCGAGCAGCTCGGGTGATAGCGGGAGCTGCTCCAGCGGTGACAGCGGCGGTGGCGGAGATTGTGGGGGCGGCGGCGACGGTGGCGGAGGCGGTGGCAGCGATTAGACCGAATCCGGTGCGATCTTGATCCATTGCAACGTCGCATTTTAGAGCCGTTCTAGGCTGGTTCCAGGCCAGTTTGGAATAGCTTCAAATACCGGTTTTTCCTTTTGCATCCTGCCGGCCCCTTAAATATCGATGATGGTGCATCACCGAAGGGCCTGTTGCTTTCCATGATCGTCTGTTCCTGTAACGTGCTGAGCGATGACGACATCCGCGCCGCCGTCGCCGACTCCGACGACGCCGTGCGTCATGCCAAACAGGTCTATGGATGCCTTGGCTGCAGCGCCGAGTGCGGCCGCTGCGCCCGCACCATCAAAACCATCATCGAGGAAGCGCTCGGTCCCTGCGCCAAGGCCTGCTGTGCCGGCTGCCCGCACAACCATCAGGTGGCCGCCAACGACGAGACGGCCGAGCCGGCCGATTTCGCCCTCGCAGCCTGCTGAAGTCCTCGCCTTCGTCGGCTGAGCTAATCCCGGGCTGCGTCCTCGTAGCCGGTTGCCCTTGTTCCCAAACTGTTTTAGAAGCGTTCTAAACTCGATTTCCGACCGAGTTGGCCGCAAGAGCTGGAGTGAATCATGCAGGGCGACGCAAAAGTCATCGAATATCTCAACAAGGCACTGCGTCACGAGCTGACTGCGATCAATCAATACTGGCTGCATTACCGCTTCCTCAACAATTGGGGACTCCTCGAGATGGCCAAGGTCTGGCGCAAGGAGTCCATCGAGGAGATGGAGCACGCCGACAAGCTGACCGACCGGATCATCTTCTTCGACGGTTTCCCCAACATGCAGGTGCTCGACCCCCTGCGCATCGGCCAGAACGTCAAGGAGATCATCGAGTGCGATCTCGCCGCCGAGATGAGCGCGCGGGCGCTCTATCAGGAAGCGGCCACCTATTGCCACAGCGTCAAGGACTACGTCACGCGCGACCTGTTCGAGAAGCTGATGAGCGACGAGGAGCACCACATCGACTTCCTCGAAACCCAGCTCGATCTGATCGGCCGCATCGGCCTCGAGCTCTATACCCAGAAGCACGTCGGCGGGCTCGAAGGCAACGGGCATTAGATCGCGCGTCTAGCGCCGCATTCTCCGGCGTCGTCCTGGCGAAAGCCAGGACCCGTTACCCCAGGGAGAAGTTGCGGCGCGTGATCGGCAATCGCGAGTCTTCGTAAAACTCCTCCCTGTGGTTATGGGTCCCGGATCTGCGCTCCGCTCTGGACAACGTTGCGCGTTGCCAGGAGCTGCGCTTGTCCGGGACGACTCGCCTTAGGGCCGCCGCCTATAGTTGCGTCCTGTAGCGCGCTTCCACGGCGTCCTGGCCTTCGGGCTCGCCCAGGCTGGTCTGATCGTGGATCACCTGGCTGATGCTCGGCATCACCGAGCGCTGCACCTTGACCTCCGGCGACCACAGCTTTGAGCGCATCAACGCCTTGCCGCAGTGGAAATAGACTTCGCTGACGGCGACGTTCAGCACCGCGCGCGGCGGTTTGCCGAACTCCACCATCGAGGCGAGCAGATCCGGATCGGCCGACAGCGTGCCGCGCCCGCCGACGCGCACCGTCTCGTCGATCCCGGGCACGAAGAACAACAGGTGCACGAAGCCCGAGCCCTCGACGACGTTTTTGAAGCTGTCGATGCGGTTGTTGCCGGAACGGTCGGGCATCAGCAACTGGTTGGGGCCGGCGACATGCACGAAGCCCGTACCGCCACCGCGCGGTGAGGCGTCGACGCTGCCGTCGGCGCCTGATGTCGCGAGCACGCAGAACGGGGACATCTCGATGAATTTCTTCGCATGTGCATCGATCGCCGGGCGCGCTTTCGCGATCACGCGGGGGCTAGGCTTCGGATAGATGGTGGCGAGGTCTTCGGCGCAAAGGTCGGTCAAGGGCGTGTCTCCGAAAGTGCTTTGCGTCAAGCTATCCGATTGGAACGCTCGCTGCTAACGGAATTCGGCATGGGCTTGCGCGATCAGCGTGCCGGCATGTCGCACGAGCCGAGCAGCGATTTCGGTGCGGCGTTGCGCCATGCCATCAGAAGCGCGCTCCGCAGCGTCACCTGATCGGCTTTCACCAGTCTCACATTGGTGCTGCCGTTTCTGCCCCAAGCACCGGGCACCGGACGAAACATCTCCGGCTCGGTTTCGACCAGCAAGGCCTGCTGCTCCGGCGTCAGCTTCACCATGCCCCATTCATCATCAGGATAGCCCAGCGACGCGAACACGCGCTTGCCGACCCGGAAGTCGGCATGGCCGTGATGTGCACCTTCGATGACGCCGGGAAGCGCGAGCGCGGCCCGGCGAAAGCGAGCTGTCGACATGGTGCCTCGCCGGTCGCCTCACATCGTCCGCTGTGGTGCCGTTTGCAGCAATTGCCGGACCTGCTCGGTGTAGAACTTTGCATTGCCGGTGGTGCCGTGGCCGCGCGTGTCGGTGCTCGCGGGGATGAGGTACAGGCGCGCGTTCTTGATCCGCTTCATCGCGGCGTCGGTGACGCCGGTCTCCGGCGGATTGCGCTCATCGTCCGCGGAATTGATCAGAAGCAGCGGCGCATCAATCTGCTCCAGCTTTTCCGCGGGGTTGTAATCGTGCGAGGCCTCCCACTGATAGACGAAGTCGTTGGCATCCGCCGTCACGGGCGTTCCGAGCCGATCGTCGACGATCTTGTCGGCCTTAGCCGCCGTCGGCGCCTGTGACTGATAGGCCAGCGTTCCGCCGATGCTCGCGATGCCGTAAGTGACGATGGCGTATTTCATCATCCGCGGCTGGCTCGTGTAATTGCCGCCATTGTAGTCGGGATCGTTGCGGATGGTGTCGAGCATGATCCGCCGCAGCATCCAGTTGCGCGCCGCCATCTCGGTGGGCTGGCAGGCCATCGGCACCAGCGCATCCATCGCCTTCGGATATTTCTCGCCCCACAGCCAAGTGTGCATGCCGCCCATCGAATTGCCGATGACCAGCCGCAAATGCTTGACGCCGAGGCCTTCCGTCACCAGGCGATACTGCGCCTCGACCATGTCGCCGTAATCGTATTTCGGAAAGCTCGTCTTCATCCCGTCGGAGGGCTTTGACGATTTGCCGTGGCCGATGCCGTCGGGAATGATGATGTAGTATTTCGATGCGTCGAGCGGCTGGCCAGGGCCGAACATCTCGCCGGCGAAGGCGGGCGTCAGCATGCTCGCGGCCGAGCCACCCGAACCATGCAGCACCAGCACGGGCTGGCCGGTCGGCTCGCCCACGGTGGTGTAGTGCAGCCGCAGCTCCGGCATGACTTCGCCGGTGTGGAACTTGAAATCCTTGGCGATCCAGTCGCCTTGTTTCGGTGCCGGATAATCGGCAGCCATGGCAGATACCGAGATCGACAGAAATGCGGCCGTCAGCACCGCGCACGAAGCTTTCATGGTTCTCTCCCCGCTGCGGCCGCTTTGATCCGGGCCGCTTCGCGCGCGATCTTAGCAGCGTCGCTCCGGGGATCGAGAGCGGATGCACGGCCGGGCGCCAAAACATTTTCCTGGATGGTGCATCGCGCAAGCGGAATATTTTCGCCGGCAGGCAGAACCAGGTGGCCGGCTCATTCGTGCTTGAGAAAGCCGAGCGCGTACCAGCCCCAGTAGACCCTGTGGCGCTGGATCAGCCCCTTGTCGATCTCCATGATCTCGACCAGCTCCATCTGGTCGCCATCGGGAGAGACGCGCGGATATTCCCAGGTGACGATACGGCCGTCCGTGAAGAAGCCTTGCTTGAAGCGCTTTCGCTGCGGCGGATTGGTCTGGAACACGCGCGCGATGAAGGCACGCAAGTTCTCCCTGCCTTCGACGATGCCAGTCGGGATCTTCATGAGGTGTTGGACCAGCGGGCTTTCGATGGATGCAGCATCGGCATAGAGTGCGAGGGCTGCTTCGAGGTCCTTGTTGCTGAGGGCTTCGTCCCACAGTTTGCAGATGCGTTCGGCATCGCTTTGGCGTGCTTCGTCGATCATGATGTAATCCTCTGGATTCGGGCGACATCTTCGAAGGATCGCAGAGGACGGCTCGCCAAAGTTTCACCCAATTCTGAAATGACCGGCCTTGGCGGGATTGCGACGAGATGACGTCAGGCCCAGATCAGGGGCAGGAGTATTTGATGGCGGTCACACGGCGGTCAGTGCAGTCAGGATTTTCGCGGCTCACCGAGGCTTTGAGCGATCCCGCGCGCGAAGCCATGGTCAGTGCCCTTTTCGGTGGCAAGGCGCTGCCCGCGGGCGAGCTGGCATCGCTGGCCGGCGTGTCGCCGCAAAGCGCCAGCGCGCATTTGCAGAAGCTGACAGAGGCGCGCCTGCTCTCGGTGTGGCAGCAGGGGCGGTTCCGGTACTATCGGATCGCAGACGATGAGGTGGCGGGCCTGATCGAAAACTTGGTCAATCTCGCCGTCAGGACCGATCACATCGAACGCACGCGAGGCGCGCCGACAGAGCTCCGGCGCGCGCGGACCTGCTATTGCCATCTCGCCGGCCAACTCGGCGTGGCGCTGCGGGACGGTTTGGTGCGCCGCGACCTGATCGCGCTGCGCGGCCGGGAGGCCGCGCTCACCGAGCAGGGCTTTGCCTGGTGTCATGCCGAGGCGATCGACTTCAGGCCGGGCCGTGATCCGCACATGCGCCTCTGCAACGATTGGACCGAGCGCGTTCCGCATTTGGCAGGCCCGTTTGCCAATGCGATCCTGAAGCGGTTGATCGAAACGCATGCGCTCGCGCCGTATCGCATTCCACGTGCGCTTCGTCTCACGCCGAAGGGGCGGGCCTTCTTCGCGCGCCTTGGCGTCTCCATCCCGTTCTGACTCGCCGTGTCCGCGACGCCCGGATGGCGATGACAGAGGCGGACCCGGCATGTAGCATTGGGCCCGCGCCGATCGTCCTTGAACAGACGTGCCTTTCAGAGGAGCCGAGGAGAAACTCATGTGCCGCAACATCAAGACGCTGTTCAACTTCGAGCCGCCGGCGACGGAGGACGAGATCCATGCCAGCGCGCTGCAGTTCGTGCGCAAGCTCTCCGGCTTCAACAAGCCCTCGCAAGTCAATGAGGAAGCCTTCAACCGCGCCGTGGCGGAGGTGTCGGACGCCGCGCGCCGCCTCCTCACGTCGCTGCACACCCACGCGCCGGCGCGGGATCGGGAGGTCGAGGCGGAGCGGGCGAGGGAGCGTTCGCGCCTACGCTTCGGCTAGCCGTTCCTTGGCTGCTGCTCCGCGCATGGGCATGCTGCTACGCCAGGACGATTCATCCTCTTGAGCGAGGCTCGAGTCCCGGGCGCGGCGGCTAGTCCTTGCCGTGTTTCCTCTTTTTCTTCTTTTTCTTGCGATCGTCCTTTTCGCTATCGTCGCCGTCGTTGTCGACGATGGGATCGGCTTCGTCCTGCACGGCGGCTTCCAGCGCCGCTTGCTCGGCGGCTTCCTGCTCGCGCTGGCGGCGACGTTCGTCCCAGGCATCGAAGAGCTGCTCCAGCCATGGCAGCACCTGCTCGATCGAGGGCAACTGACCGGGCGGACCTGCCTCGCCGCGTGGGCCTTGCGGCCCGACCGGCCCCTGCGGTCCGGCTGGTCCGCGTGGCCCGGCCTCGCCCTGCTTGCCCTGCGGACCGGCCTTGCCTACCGGTCCGGCCTTTCCAAGCGGACCGGGCTTGCCTTGTGGCCCCGGCTTGCCGCGCGCGCCGTCCGGCCCGCGCCGGCCCGGATGCCCCTGTGGCCCCGGCCGTCCCGGCTCGCCCTGCCGCCCCTGAGGTCCTTGCCGTCCTTGCCGGTTCTGATTGTCTGCCACACCGCTGCTCCCTCTACCGGAAGCAAGCTACTTAGCGGCGTTTGACGACAGCAGCAATTCTGCCCGCGCAGCGCGTCGGGCTTGGTCAACATCAATTGGCAGCACGAGGCGCTTTTGCGTGGCGTCACGTGCTAGTCGTGATACGCCGGCACCTCGATGCCGGAGGCCGCATAGAGCCTGATCTTGTTGCGCAGCGTGCGCACCGACAGACCGAGCACGCGGGCTGCGCGCGTGCGGTTGCCGTCGCAGCGGGCGAGCGTCTGAAGCACGAGCTCGCGCTCGACCTCGTCGACGGTCGCGCCGATCAGCAGCGGAACGATCTGGTTTGGGGCAAGGAATTGCGCGCCCTGCGGCGTCGCGACATGAACAGTGGTCATCAACACACCTCCCGACCAACGCCCGCTTCCATCATTGGAAGCGGATCGAGAACAAACGACCCCCAAGCCGTAGATCTACGGTGGGCGCGTTTGGTTAACGATTGGTTAATTGCCGGGGCAGCACACCAATTGACCCCAGGAATACCGCGAAGCCGCCGCGATTGGCACGGGATGCATAGCGATGCGGGCCGATCTCGCGCCACAAAGCAGGTGTCATGCCCGCGGAGGCGGGCATCCAGTACGCCGCGGCTTCTCCGTATTCGTCACTGTCTCTGGAATACTGGATCGTCCGCTTTCGCGGACGATGACACTGCACAAGTGGCGAACGCGTCGCTCCGTCACACCGTCCGATACCCGCCGTCCACCATCACGATCGTGCCCGTGACGTAAGCCGACAGATCCGACGCGAGGAAGATCGCGGGGCCGACGATGTCATCGGGCTTGCCGGTGCGCCCGAGCGGGGTGTGATCGACGAAGGCCTGCACCAGCGCCGGATTGGTGGCGCGCACAGTCGCGTTGATGTTGGTCTCGATGAAGCCCGGGCCGATCGCGTTGACGCGCACGCCTTCCTTGCCGAGCTCGACCGCGAGCGCCTTGGTGAAGCCGAGCACGCCATGCTTGGAGGTGGTGTAGGCCGCCGAGCTCGGCGTGCGCAGATGCACGAAGGACTGGATCGAGCCGATATTGACGATGCGGCCCTTGCTCGCGCGCAAGGGGCTGAGGAACGCTTGCGTCATGTTGAAGACGCCGTTGAGGTTGAGCGAGATGATGTCGTTCCAGTCCTTCGCCACCGTCTCGGTCCCGGCGGTGAAGGCATTGCGGCGGGTGATGCCGGCATTGTTGACGAGGATCGACACCTGTCCGACCTTGTCGGCGACCTGCTTTGCCAGCGCAAAACAGTCCTCGCGCCTGGTGACATCGAGCGCAAAGCTCTCGGCTTTGCCGCCTGCTTTTTGGATCTCCGTTGCGGCTTCCGCAACCGTGTCGGCATTGACGTCGAGCAGCACGACCTGTGCGCCTTCGCGTGCGTAGCCCGCCGCGATCGCCCGGCCGATGCCGGATCCTGCGCCGGTGACGACCGCGATGTGGTTTGCGAGCAATGCCATGACATTTTCCTCCCGGATTCGTTTCGAAGTTTCATGAAAGGCTAACTCGAAATTAAGGGGTCGGAAACGGCGACCTTGGCATACTGATCTCTGTTGCTAAACGTTGCGCGCATGATGGAACGACTTGAACCTTGGAAAATCGCCCTCGAACGCCTGCGGTCGGCGGACTCTGCCGACTGGGCGGAGGCGGGCCGGCTCGTGGCCGAGATCGTGCGGATGAGCACCGACACGATGCTGCGCCAGGCGGCCGAGCAGGCGCTTCCGGTGCTGCGCCAGGCCGTGGACAATGACGATGACAGCGTCACGCTGGCAGCCCAACGCCGCGTCGGCGTGATCCTCGAGGTCATCCACGATCTGACCGCGCCGCGCTTCGGGCGCCGCAACGCGCTGCCGAAAAAGCTCTCCAACGAGGAGCGCGCCCGCAGGACGCTCGGCCTGCCGCTCGCCGTGCAGCTCACCTGCGAGGACATCAACCAGGCCTATCGCCGCGCCGCCAAGGGCATGCATCCCGATCAGGGTGGCAGTGCGCAGGCCTTCATCGACCTCGCCGCCGCGCGGGACATCCTGATCCATCCTGGCGCGCACAAGGACGCGGGATAGCGACAAGCGAGATCTTGTAGATCTTGTAGGGTGGGCAAAGGCGCATTTGCGCCGTGCCCACCGTGCCGCCGATCCCGGATTCTAAGCGGTGGGCACGCTTCGCTTTGCCCACCCTACGATGCCTGCGCTCGATCGCGATTTTACCAGGTGCAGTGGCCGTTGCGCAGCGCGTGGTCCTTGACCGCGAGCGCATCGACGAAGGTCGGAACGGACGCGCTGACGCGGGCGTAGTCGGCGGGCCACGGCGTGGACGGGATGCTCTCATCCCAGATCTGGCAGAAGCCCGTGTCCTGCCAGCGGATCAGGTGATAGCCGGCTTCGGCCGGGCTTGCGGCGATGAAGGCGGTAGCGGCAAGACAGGCAGCAGCGCACAGCATGGAAATACGACGCATGGATCAGCTCCTTAAATGAAAGATGTGATGCACCTCCCGACAATGATGGGGAGGGTGGCGCGGGACGCTGGGGGGAGTGCGCCCCGGACAAGACGTGAGTAGTTCCGCAAGCTGATCAGGTTCAAACCGCGCGCGCAGGAAATGCTGGAATTTGGCCGGAAAACGCAGCGTTAACGCGTGAGGTGCCGCGTTTCGATCGCTGTCGCGTTACACCTGAGCCAGACGGCGCGACCGGCCAAAAAGCGAAGGCGGGCTGCGCGCGCAACCCGCCTTCCAGTTCGATCCGCCTCGTCGTTGGCTTAGAGCGTGCAGCGGCGCTCCGCGCGCAGCTTGATCTGAATATCCGAAGCGGCCGCGAATGTCGGGAGAGGCTTGCTCACGACCTTGTAGGTCGAAGCTCCCCACTCGAACGGCTTGTACTTCAGGTCCTCGTTCCAGACCTGGCAGATGCCGGTGTTGTCCCAGCGGATCACGTAATAGCCGACCTTCGCCGAGGCCGGTGCGGCAAAGGCGGACGTGGCGATGCCGGCAGCGGCACAGAGCGCGAGAACGCGACGCATGAAGTATCTCCTTGTGGGGAAGGGTGAACCGAAATTTCGTGCGGCAAAAGCAGGTCCGTTGCAAGCCGGGGAGCGGCCGTTCACGGACATGTCAGACGGAGTCGGGCACTTGGTTTGGCCGCGTGCCCGGCAAGCCACACGCGCTGAGCGCGGCTCACTTGGCCAGCGACGCCACCGCCTCGATCTCGATCAACATCTTCGAGTTCGGCAGGGCCTGCACCACGCAGGTGGTGCGCGCCGGATAGGGCGGCGGGCCGAACGCGCCGGCATAGAGCGCGTTCATCGTCGCGACGTCGGAGGCGCGCGTCAGCAGCACGTTGACCTTGACGAGATCGCGGAACGTCGCGCCGGCCTCGGTCAACACACGCTTGATGTTGATGACGACGTTGCCGAATTGCGCTTCGAAACCGTCAGGCAGCGCGCCGTCGGCATCGAAGCCGGGAATGCCCGAGATGAACAGGAGATCGCCGACACGCGTGGCGAACGACAGCGGCGGCGCCTTGACATGCGGCGGGGGCGCAAAATGCTGGATCGGCATGAGTCACCTCGGATCAGGACGGTCGCGTAACCCGCATGAGCGTAGCGACATGCGGGACGGTTGCAACCGCATTCGCTCCCGGCGCCTGCGGAGGCCGCGATCTCGCGCCCAACAAAAATCTCGAAAACAACCCCATGCAAAGTAGAAACGCCCGCCCGATGCATGCTGCCGGTGACGTCGTGTAGGCATTTGACAGGTCGAGCAAAACCGCAACAGACGCTGTCATGGCGCCGATGATCGTATTGCTTCGCCTTCCGTCGCGCTTGTCCGCCGAAGCTTCAGCATAGGCGGATGCGGGGAGAGACGTTTGACACGTCGGGCAAAACAGCGGCACGATGCAATGATGCCACTGAGGATCGCGAAGCTTCGCCTCTCCCCGCCTGCGGGGAGAGGCCGCATTTCATCGAAATGCAATGCGGGTGAGGGTAGCTTCCGCGAGTCCGTTGATCACCGCAATCGTGGATGGAGCCCCTCACCCCAGGCCTCTCAGAGCGAGCGAAGCTCGTCTCGGCCCCGTAAGAACGGCGAGAGGGAGAGAAGTACCCCAATCATTTTGCCGCCGCGATCGATTGGATAGATTTGCCTCGTCTGATTCGATTCCAGCCTTGAAGAACAGCCTCCGGAGCCCTCCATGAAGATCGCATCCACCTTTCGCGCCGCGCTCGTCGCCATCGCCGCTCTTGCCGGCCTCTCGACCGCGGCCCAGGCCGACAGCGGCACGGTGGTGCTGACGATCTACAAGGCGGGCTGGATCATCGGCGGCTCCGGCGGCTCGGGCGTTCTGAACTTCCGCGGCCGCTCCTATGCGCTCTCGACCGGCGGCCTCGACTACGGCCTCGTCTTCGGCGGCTCCAGGACCGTGCTGCGCGGCCGCGTCTCCAACATCTACCGCCCCTCCGACGTCGCCGGCGTCTACGGCGCCGCCGGGGCCGGCCTCGCGGTGGGGGCCGGCGCGCGGGCCATCGTGCTGACCAACCAGAAGGGGGCCGTGCTGGAGCTCGCCGGCACGCAAGTCGGCCTCATGGCGAACGCGGACCTCAGCGGTCTTGCGATCACGATGCGGTAACAGCACCGGTGTCTAGGGTGGGTTAGCCGATCACGAGCGCCGTCGTTCAACAGGCGATGGCGCGAGGCGTAACCCACCACGCCACAAGCGACAGACCATCCGCCGCGAGAGAAGAGGTGGGTTACGCTTCGCTAACCCACCCTACGATTTTCCGACCGCCGCATGAATCCTCGCGCAATGCGCGACGAGATTCTCGTGGGCATCGACGAACGCCTTCAGCGGCGTCGGTATCGGGAAGAAATAGATGTTGGCGACGAAGCCGTAGATGCCGGCATCGATGCTGGTCGGCATCGCTCCATGGACGAAGCCGTGCGCGGGCACGATCTCGGCCAGCACCTTCAGGTCAGTGAGGCCCCGCGCGTAAGCCTGCTCGGGCGTGTAGCGGCCGATGCCCTGGAAATGATAGCGCTGCGCGTTGTAGGCCTTCGCCCTCTCCAGCCCCTCGGCATTGATCCGCGGATGCTGCGCGATGAAGGCGTCGCGGAACGCCGGAAAGTAGCGATCGTCCTGCCAGCGCGAATACGACATCACCCAGTAGAGATCGTCGAGCATGCGCGTGACCAAATGATTAGTCCGGCGCTGGTCCGGCGAAAGCGCGGCATCGATGGTCAGGCGATATTTTGCGATTGCGTGCGCGATGATCGTCTCGCTGTCGCCAATGGTCTCGCCGTTATCGACGACATAAGGAAGCTGCCTGCGCGGCGCGGCGGAGGCGTCGAACACGTGCTCGTGCACGAAGGGCACGCCCGCCAGCTTCAGGAAAGCGTAGACCTTGAGGCCATAGCCGTTGTTGTCGGCGACACCGAAAAGTTCGGGGTAGGAGTAGAGGGTCAGCATGGGCGGCGCTCCTCAACCGGGTAACTCCAGGCCAATCATACAGGATCGCCAAGAAAAATGATCCGCCGCCTGTCGGGCGCCCGGCCTCCCGTTCGTCCTACGGGCAGGCCCGCGCCTGTCCGTCCCATCTCAAACCCGAGGATTCCCGAAACATGACTTCCATCACGCCGTTTCTCTGGTTCGACAACAACGTCCCGGAAGCCGTCGCTTTCTACAAATCGGTGTTTCCCAACGCCAAGGTCGAGACCGTCAGCGACTTCATGGCGGTGTTCGAGCTGGAAGGGCAGCGCTTCAACGCCCTCAATGGCGGGCCGCAACACCGCTTCAACGAGGCGGTGTCGTTCTTCATCAGCGTCGAGACGCAGGAGCAGGTGGATTATTTCTGGAGCCGGCTCACCGCGTACGGCGGTGAAGAATCCAGGTGCGGCTGGCTCAAGGACAGGTTCGGCCTGTCCTGGCAGGTGATCCCGACCGCGCTCGGCCGCTACCTCGGCGACCCCGACCGCACCAAGGCGGGTCGCGTCATGCAGGCCATGATGCAGATGAAGAAGATCGTGATCGCGGATCTGGATCGGGCGTATGCGGGGTGAGGCGGCGGGCGTGACCGCGTAGAGTGGATTAGCCGCTCACAAAGCGGCGTCGTGTTTTTTAGCACCGTATTGCCAAATCCACGGTGTCGTCACGGCGAAGGCCGGACCCATAACCCCAGGAAGCGGTTTGGCGAAGACTCGTGGTCCGGTACTGCGAACATTCGCAACTGATGGATTCCGCGGTATGGGTCCCGGCCTTCGCCGGGACGACGGCTAAGTGTGGGCGTTGCTGCTAACCGACCCTACGCTGCAATCCACGCCGCAAGGTCACGCCACGGCTCCAGCGTCCAATGGCCGGACGCGGCGCCGGATGGGGAGGCGAGCACGAACACGTCGGGAAATTGCGCGTCAGCCTGCTGCCGCCCCAGCGAAATCACGCCGGACGGCCTGCCATAAAACAGGCTCGCCGCCTTCTTGCTCGTGAACGCAATGGTCCTCGGGCGATACTTCTCGATCTTGGCCCTGAAGCCCGGCACGTCGATCGATGCTGCCTCGATCTGGCGATCCATCCCGGCGCCCGACTTGGAGAGATCGGTGAAGCCGATCCCGAAATCTAACAGCGCCGCGAACTCACTCGGCTGATAGCGCCGCGGTGTGATCCCGGCCTCATGGATCGCCCGCCAGAACCGGTTGCCGGGATGGGCGTAGTAGTGCCCATCCCGCGCTGATCGTGTGCTTGCGGCGGTACCGACGAAAACGAGGCGAAGGTTTTCGCGGAGCTGGTCCGGGAGTCGTTCGAGCGTCGTGTCAGGCACCTCACAGCGCCCGATTGCTCTCCTTCACCTTCTCCGCATCCAGATACACGTTGCTGCCCATCTCCTTGAACTTCTCGCTCATCTTCGCCATCCCATCCTCGATGGTGCCGGCCATCGATGCGCCGACGGCGGTCGGATCGTTCAGCGTCGCGGCGTAGTCGCGCACGTCCTGCGTGATCTTCATCGAGCAGAACTTCGGGCCGCACATCGAGCAGAAATGGGCGACCTTGTGGGCTTCCTTCGGCAGGGTCTCGTCGTGGAAGCTCTTTGCGGTGTCGGGATCGAGGCCGAGGTTGAACTGGTCGGTCCAGCGGAATTCGAAACGGGCGCGCGAGAGCGCGTCGTCGCGAAGCTGGGCGGCCGGGTGGCCCTTGGCGAGATCGGCGGCGTGGGCGGCGATCTTGTAGGTGATGACGCCGGTCTTGACGTCGTTGCGGTCGGGCAGGCCGAGATGCTCCTTCGGGGTGACGTAGCAGAGCATGGCGCAGCCGAACCAGCCGATCATGGCAGCACCGATGCCTGAGGTGATGTGGTCATAGCCCGGCGCGATGTCGGTGGTCAGCGGCCCGAGGGTGTAGAACGGCGCCTCGCCGCACTCCTTGAGCTGCTTGTCGACGTTGATCTTGATCTTGTGCATCGGGATATGGCCGGGGCCTTCGATCATGACCTGGCAGCCCTTGTCCCATGCGATCTTGGTGAGCTCGCCGAGCGTCTCGAGCTCGGCAAACTGCGCGCGGTCGTTGGCATCGGCGATCGAGCCCGGGCGCAGGCCGTCGCCGAGCGAGAACGAGACGTCATACTTGCGCATGATGTCGCAGATCTCGTCGAAATGGGTATAGAGGAAGCTCTCCTTGTGATGCGCCAGGCACCACTTGGCCATGATCGAACCGCCGCGCGAGACGATGCCGGTGACGCGATTGGCGGTGAGGTGGATGTACTGCAGGCGGACGCCGGCGTGGATGGTGAAGTAGTCGACGCCCTGCTCGCACTGCTCGATCAGCGTGTCCTTGTAGAGCTCCCAGGTGAGCGCCACCGGATCGCCGTTGCACTTCTCCAGCGCCTGGTAGATCGGCACGGTGCCGATCGGCACCGGCGAGTTGCGCAGGATCCATTCGCGGGTGGTGTGGATGTTGCGGCCCGTCGAGAGATCCATCACGGTGTCGGCGCCCCAGCGGATCGCCCACACCATCTTCTCGACCTCTTCCTCGACCGACGAGGTCACCGCCGAGTTGCCGATGTTGGCGTTGATCTTGGTCAGGAAGTTGCGGCCGATGATCATCGGCTCAAGCTCGGAGTGATTGATGTTGGAGGGGATGATGGCGCGGCCGCGCGCGATCTCGCTGCGGACGAACTCCGGCGTGATGAAGGCGGGCACCGAAGCGCCGAAGCTTTCGCCGTCGGCAAGTGCGCCCTCGGCACGTTCGAGCTGCTGCTTCCGGCCGAGATTCTCGCGCTCGGCGACGTAGATCATCTCCTTGGTGATGATGCCGGCACGGGCGAATTCGAGCTGCGTCACCTTGTGGCCGTCGAGGCCGCGCAGCGGCTTGTGATAGGCGCTAAACGCACGCGCGGCCTTCTCGGTGGAGACGCCGCCATTGTCCTCCGGCTTGATCGTGCGGCCCTCATATTCCTCAACGCCGCCGCGCTCCAGCACCCAGGCCTTGCGGTTGCGGGAGAGGCCGGCGTTGACGTCGATCGTCACGCTCGGATCGGTGTAGGGACCCGAAGTATCGTAGACCGGCAGGTTCGGCTCGCCTGCGCCTTCGGAGAGAATGATCTCGCGCAGCGGCACGCGCACGTCAGGCGCGGCCTCGGGCGTCGCAAAGATCTTGCGCGAGGAGGGCAGCGGGCCGGTGGTGACGGCGGGCACGGTCTTTTTCGGGTTGGAGCGGATGTTCATGGGATCCTCCTTTAATTCGTTGGCATCGCTGCACGAGAAACAAGTACCGCTGTCATCCCCGCGAAGGCGGGGATCCAGTATTCCAGAGGCCGTGCCGTAATACGGAGAAGCCGCGGCGTACTGGATCGCCCGGTCAAGCCGGGCGATGACGGCAGAGCGTGTGGGGCAAGAACAGGCATCACGCCGCCTCCACGGAAAGGCCGAGCCACTGCCGCACCCGGGCATCGGGATCGGCGTTCTGGGTGACGTCGCTGACGACGGCGATGGAATCGGCGCCTGCGGCAAAAATCTCCGCGGCGTGCTCGAACTTGATGCCGCCGATCGCGACCAGCGGGATGTTGCCGACGCGCTTCTTCCATTCGGTGATCTTCGGAATGCCCTGCGGCTCGAAGCGCATCGACTTCAGCGTGGTGAAGAAGATCGGTCCGAGCGCGACATAGTCGGGCTTGACCGCGAGCGCGGCGGCGAGCTCGTCGTCATCGTGTGTGGAGACGCCGAGCGTCAGCCCGGCCTCGCGGATGGCTTTCACATCGGCGTCGGCCAGGTCCTCCTGGCCGAGATGCAGATGCTGCGCGCCGGCGACGATCGCCGCACGCCAGTAATCGTTCACCACGAGTTTTGCCTGCGTGCCCTTCGTCACCGCCAGCGCGTCGCTGACGATCTGGAGCGCGTCGGCGTCGTTGAGGTTCTTGGCGCGCAACTGAATCGTACCGACGCCGAGCTTGGTCAGGCGCTCGACCCATTTGAGGCTGTCGACGACGGGATAGAAGGGATCAGGATACGGCATGCCAGAACGGGGTCCCAACGACAGGGGTGGAGGGGGAGGCGAAGTCGCGGGCGTCCATCAGCCCGGCCTCGTAAGCAGTGCGGCCGGCCTCGACGCCGAGACGGAAGGCATTGGCCATCGCGACGGGATCGGCGGCCTTTGCGATTGCGGTGTTGAGCAGCACGGCGTCGTAGCCGAGCTCGAGCGCCTGCGCCGCGTGGCTGGGCGCGCCGAGACCGGCATCGACCACCAGCGTGATATCCGGCAGCCGCTCGCGCAGAAGCTTCAGCGCATCGCGGTTGGTGATGCCGCGGGCCGAGCCGATTGGCGCGGCCCATGGCATCACCACCTTGCAGCCGGCATCGACGAGGCGATTTGCGACCGAGAGATCCTCGGTGCAATAGGGGAACACCTCAAAGCCGTCCTTGATTAGGATGGTGGCGGCTTCGACGAGGCCAACGACATCGGGCTGCAGCGTGTCGTTGTCGGCGATCACCTCGAGCTTGATCCAGGACGTAGCAAACAGTTCGCGCGCGAGCTTTGCCGTCGTCACCGCCTCGCGCACGCTGCGGCAGCCGGCGGTGTTCGGCAGCACGGCGACGTCGAGCTCACGGATCAGATTCCAGAAGGCGTCCCCGGTCTTGCCGCCGGCCGCTTCGCGCCGCAGCGATACCGTGACGATGCCGGCGCCAGATGCGCGGATCGCCGCCTGCATGATCGCCGGCGAGGGATACAGCGCGCTGCCGATCAGGAGGCGGGAGGCGAATTGCTTGCCGTAGAAGGTCACCATGTTCGAGGTGTCTCCTCAAATGTCGCTGTCATCCCCACGAACGCGTGACGGTTGGTGTCGCTGCAATTGGAGCAGTCATCCCCGCGAAAGCGGGGATCCAGTATTCCAGAGGCCGTACCGTAATACGGAGAAGCCGCGGCGTACTGGATCGCCCGGTCAAGCCGGGCGATGACGCCGGAGTATGTGGCCTGCGCGAGCGACGTGGGGAGAGTGTGTACGCTCATCACCTCACCCTCCTTGCCGCGGCGTGATGATCTCGATCTCGTCGCCGGCCTTGAGCTCTGTCTCGGCCCAGCGGCTTTTCGGGACCACATCGTAGTTCAGCGCGATCGCGAAATGCGTGCCTTCGTAGTCGAGCTCGGCCAGTAGCGCGTCCACGCTTGCAGAAGTCACCTCGCGTTGCTCGCCGTTGATTATCAAACGCATTGGACGATCACCCGCATTGCATCACCTCATTGTCGATCTGGCCGCGCTCGACATAGGCGAGCGTCAGTTCGGCGAGCGCCGGTGCGATCAGGAAGCCGTGGCGGTAGAGCCCGTTGATCGCGATCCTGTCGCCGCGAACACCAATGCGCGGCAGGTTGTCAGGATAGGCGGGGCGAAGGCCGGAGCCGAATTCGACGATGCGGGCCTCGCCGAAGGCCGGATGCACCGCATAGGCCGCGCCGAGCAGCTCCAGCGCGGAGCGCACGCTGACGCCGGTGTCCTCGGCCTCGATCGAGGTTGCGCCAAGCATGAACAGGTTGTCCTCGCGCGGAATGACGTAGAGCGGCCAGCGCGGATGGATCAGCCGCACGGGGCGCGCAAGCTGCACCTCGCTGGTCTCGATCAGGATCATCTCGCCCTTGACGCCGCGCAGCTCCGATTGTTCCTCGCGCGCGGCGAGGCCGCGGCAGTCGATCACGATGCCGTCGAGATCTTTGCTGCTGACGTCGCTGGAAAACCTGATAGTGCCGCCGGCGGCGCGGATGCGCTCGTGCAGTTTTGGCAGCACCCGGCGCGGCTCGACATGGCCCTCGGTCGGGAAGAACAGCGCCTCGCGGAAGCGGCCCTCGAGTGATGGCTCGAGCGCGGCGAGGCCGGCGGCATCGAGCCGCCGATGGCCCTCGGTCATCCGCGCAAAGCGCTCGAAATCGTTGCGCTCGCGCGGATGCGCCACGACGAGGGAGCCGTTGAACGGAGTGTCCGGCAGTTCGCGCCGCCAGATATCGAGGGCGCGCAGGCCGAGCCGGCTGATGATGGGCTCGGCGACCTCCGCCTCGCAATAGGGTGCGAGCATGCCGCCGGCCCAATGGCTGGTGGAGTCGGTCATCCCGGCGTCACCGCGCTCGTGTAGAGTCACGGTGTGGCCGGCCTGCGCGAACAAAAGCGCCTGCCAAGCTCCAGCAATGCCTGCGCCGATGATGGATACCGGAGAATCCGGTCGCTTGGTGGTCTGGTACATCCCTGTCCCTTCGCCGGCATGACCCGGATCAGGTTCAAAGGGTCACCGCGGTCCTGGGCGGATTTGCCCATTTAGCGGTATCTCAGCTCCTCCTCGGAGCACCCCTCGGAACGGCTCTAATGTATGCCAGTGACGGCCTGTGTCAACGCACTTGACGGGAACCTCTCGTGCCCCGGTCGCAGCGCTGGCCGCGCCGCTTTGCGCGGCGTGGTGCGCTGCTGAGCCGGGCTAATTGTTTTGTTGATGGCGTAGCAGCGCACCGGACGATGCTTCGCATCGCCGGGAACGCTGTAGCGCGTCCGCGAGACGAAGGTTACTTCAGCTCCTGCGCCCGCGCGTTGCGCACGCCCTGCGCCAGCTTCCGGTGCGGCGGCGCGCCGAACATCGGCTGCGGATTGCCGTTCGGCTCGAGCAGGGTCTCGCTGCTCGCCTGTTGCACCACCTGCTGGTGTTGGTCTTGCCGCTGCCGCTTTGCGGCATAGTAATAGCCGCCTGCATAATAACGAATGGCTCGCGCGTGATCGCCATTGGCGGCGTGATAGGCACCTGCGAGATATTTTACGGCGTAGGTGAGATTGGTGTTGGGGTCGCGCAGGCCGGCGGCATCGCCGGTGTAGCCGACCCCGCGGGCGGTCGCGAGCTTGATCTGCATTAGCCCGATCGTGCCGCCGCGGCCGATTAGGCTCGGCTGATACCGGCTCTCGCGCATGATGACGCGGTGCACCAGCGCTTCCGGCACGCCATTGGCGCGGGCATGCGCTGCGACCATCTCGGCGTATTCGCTTTCACCGGCATTTGCCGTCTGCGCCAGCATCAATCCGGCCGCCGCGAGCGCAGCAATATAAAAAATTTTCATCGAAACGTTCCTCGGCACAATGAACCTGCGCCCGGGCGTTAGGCCGCGGGAACGCGGCGATGATGTGGCGAAACGTCCCGATCGGGCGATTTTGGCCGGTTCGTCGTTTTTACGACTTAAACCTATGTTAAGGGTGCGGACGGCGGAGCGCGTTACGCGACAGACGGCGGAGCGCGTTACGCGACAGCAGGCCTGTCTGGTCGCGCATCCGCCCAAAAACGAGTAGTTGAGATCAGCAATACGGGAGGACGTCCATGACAAGAGCAGACATCGGCGACATCCCCAAGCAGAACCCCTGTGCACAGTGCGGCACGCCGATCCCGTTTCCGGACTGGATCGAGCCGGGCGAAGGGCGCGTTTCCTATCTCTGGAAGTGCAACGTCTGCGGCTATCGCTTCGAGGCGGTGGCGATCTACGATCACCACGCGGTCGAGCATCCGCCGCTCGCCGCTTAAGCTGCTCCTTACGCCGCGAGCCGCGGCTGCTGCCACATCGGCAATTGAATCCGCACGATCAGCCCGTGCGGATCGCGATCGTGCAGTGACAGCTCGCCGCCATGCGCGAGCGCGATCGCGCGCGCAATCGACAGGCCAAGCCCGAACCCGGTCGAGTCGTCCATGGTGCGCGCGTCGTCGCCGCGCACGAACGGCTCCAGCATCTCCTGCTTGCGCGCATCCGAAATGCCGGGGCCGTCGTCCTCGACATCGATCCTGAAAAGGGTGCTCTCGACATCGAGCCGGATCGTCACTTCGGCGCCGAAGCGCACCGCATTCTCGACGAGGTTGGTGATGCCGCGGTGGAGGTCGTCGGGACGTGCCGCGGCGGTTGCCGATGCCGGGCCGTCATAATGCACGACGTGGCCCATGTCGCCGAACTGGTCAGCGATGAGCTGCAGCGTGCTCGCGACGTCGACCAGCGTCACCGCCTCGACCTTGCGGTCGTTGCGCAGCAGCGACAGCACGGACTCCAGCATCGAGCGCATCTGGTCGAGATCGATCAGCATGCGCTTGCGGTTGCCTTCGTCCTCGATGAACTCGGCGCGCAGCCGTAAGCGCGTGATCGGGGTGCGCAGATCGTGGCTGATCGCCGCCAGCATCCGGGTGCGATCGGACATCAGCCGTGCGATCCGCTCATGCATGCGGTTGAGCGCGCGCGCGACCTGGCGGATCTCCTCGGGGCCGCGCTCGGGCAGCGGCTCGGACGTCCCGTCCAGGCTGAAATTCTCGGCGGCCTTGGCGAAGGACGACAGCGGGGTCGCCAGCGCACGCGCCGCCCACAGCCCGAGCACGGTGACGCAGATGAAGGCGGTCATCAGCGTCATCAGCCACGGCCCGCCCCAGAACCACGGCCGCGGACCGTTGTCGACGCGGCCCGCGATCATGGTGCCGTCGGGTAGCTCCACGCCGACGCGATGCATGCCGCCGTCCGGGGCGAGTTGCACCACCTTGTAGGCACGACCGAGATGACGGCGCATTCCGTGCAGGTGCGCACTTTCGCTGTCCTCGACTATCCTCGCCGTGCCGGGCGCCACCGTCTCGATGCCGAGCCTGGGGAACGCGCGTGTGAGATCGCTCATGAGGCGCGGCCGCTCGCTCCCGCTTGCGGACGCGAGCAGCAGCGCGGCGTCCGCAAGCTGATGGCCGCCGTCGGGCGGCGTGTCGGGGCGGTCCGGACGGCTGATCAGGAAGGCGGTGGTGACGACGAGATGGAGCGCAACCGTCGAAGCCAGGACGAGCGCGGCGATCTGTCCGCCGATACCCTTGAGGTGGAAGAACCCGAACGGATTCATGGCCGACGTTCCCTTTAGTTGCTCAGGGGCGTCGTGACCGCTTCCGTTCGCATTGCTTCAGTTCTTATTGCTTCAGTTCTTGGCGTGAACAAATAGCCGCCGGAGCGGACCGTCTTGATGATGGTCGGGTCCTGCGGATTGGGCTCGATCTTGCGGCGGATGCGACTGACCAGCACGTCGATGGAGCGCTCGAACGAACCGGTGTTGCGCCCCTGTGTGAGGTCGAGCAGGCTGTCGCGCGAGAGCACGCGGCCGGGCCGCTCGCAGAATGTCCTGAGCAGGTCAAACTCGGCGCTGGTCACCGCGACGCGCGCGCCCTCGGGATTGCGTAGTTCGCGCAGGCGCAGGTCGATGCGCCAGCCCTCGAAAGTCAGCGTGCTTGCGCCTTCGATCGAGCTTGCGGCCTGGGCCGCCGCCTGGCGGCGCAGCACCGCGTTGATGCGGGCGAGCAGCTCGCGCGGATTGAACGGCTTCGGCAGGTAGTCGTCGGCGCCCATCTCGAGGCCGACGATGCGATCGACGTCCTCGCCGCGCGCGGTCAGCATGATGATCGGCGTCTGCGCCTCCGAGCGCACCTTGCGGCACAGGCTGAGGCCGTCCTCGCCGGGCAGCATGACGTCGAGGATGATGAGGTCGACGCGGTGGTCGGCCATGGCGCGCGACATCTCGCGGCCGTCGCTGACGGCGGTGACGTTGCAGGCGTTGTTGCGCAGGTACTTCGCAATCAACGTCCGGGTTTCGCGGTCGTCCTCGACGACCAGGATGTTGGGCGAGGGAATGGCCATGTCCTCTGTTTGTCCAAGATTCGGGCCGAATGGCGAAGATTTTTGTTTCAGTTTGTTTCCGGCTGGCCTGCTCGCAACACCCGGCAACAGCCTGGCCGGTGACCGGCAAGATCTCGTTAAGACCGTTAACCATACCGTCAAGCCGTCGCGCAAGATACCGTAGAAACCCCGGAGCCATCATGAGCACGATCTCGTCGCTCGCAAGCAGCAGCTACCAGTCGCCGCTACAGCGGCTACAGCAGGAATTGCAATCGGAAGTCTCCGCCGGCACGATCTCGTCGTCGGATCAGTCCGCACTCTCGACGGCGCTCAACGACATCGACACGGCGCTGCAGCAGAGCCGCGGCAGCGACGAGTCCAGCGGCACGCGGCCGTCGAAGGACGAGATGAAGTCGAAGATCGACGACCTCATCTCCAATGAGGTGTCGAACGGGACGCTGACCTCGGACCAGGCCGACGAACTCAAGGGCGTGTTCGAGGCTGCCTTCGCCAAGGGCCCGCAAGGCGCCGGCGCTCCGCCGCCCGGCCCGCCGCCGTCGGATGACGGCTCCTCCGACCAGTCCTCGTCCACGGACTCGACGAGCGGCACCTCAAGCGACCAGACCACGGCCGAGATCCTCCAGCAATTTCTCCAGGCGCTGCAGCAGGCGCAGTCATCGACATCGTCCTACGGCGCCTCCGGCAACGCGACCAGCTCGTCGAACGGCTCGCAATTCTCCGCACTGCTGATCGACTACAAGAGCTGACCTGAGCGACGCAGGTCGGCGTTCCTCGCCGCGATCTCGCTTCTTCCCAGGGCGCATGATCGTCGGCGGGGAACCGTGCGTCACGAACGTTCAAGACACAGGAACTTTCATCGCAACGCAGCGGCAAATGACAGTGCATGCGACGAAATTGCCGCACGTTCGGAACTGCGACTGCGCAAGGCTGTTTTCTCCACACGAGTTTTCTTGCTGAAGGAGAGGACACATGTTGATCAAATCGATCGCGGCCGGCCTCGCCGGGACCGCGTTGCTTGCGACCGTCGCGTTTGCACAATCGCCGACCGCCACCGGCGACAAGGCTCCGACTGCGTCCGCGACGACCACATCGGCGTCGAACGAGTGGCGTGCATCGAAGATGGCAGGCCTGAGGGTCTATAACGACTCCAACGAGAACATCGGCTCGATCAACGACCTGCTGATGGACAAGAGCGGCGCCATCAAGATGGCCGTGATCGGCGTCGGCGGCTTCCTCGGCATGGGCGAGCATCTGGTCGCCATACCCTACGAGAAGCTGAAGTTCTCCGAAGAGGCCGTGGCCTACAACACCGGCACCGGCACGAGCCCGACTGGTGCCAAGCCCCCGGCCTCCACGACGACGGGCGCTGCAACCGGCACCGACAAGACCGCTGCGGCTCCGGCCAAGTCGTCGAAGTGGTATCCGGATCACGCCGTGTTCAACGCGAGCAAGGACGATCTGAAGAACATGCCCGAGTTCAAGTACTCGGAGTAATGCGGCTCGGCTGATCGCCAAAACCAAGCACGCCCGGTTTCACCGGGCGCGCGATCGTGTCTCTTCGTCATTGCGAGGAGCGAAGCGACGAAGCAATCCAGAGTTATTTCCGCGGATGCATTTCTGGATTGCTTCGCTTCGCTCGCAATGACTGAGAATTATCCTTCACTCAATGCCCGTTCACCAGCGGGCAGCCACCCTTGTCGAGCGGGCGGAATGCCTCGTCGCCGGGCACGGTGGCGATCTGCTTGTAGAGATCCCACTCACCCTTGGACTCCTCGGGCTTCTTCACCTCGAACAGATACATGTCGTGGACCATGCGGCCGTCGATGCGGATCTTGCCGTTCTTGGCGAAGAAGTCGTTGATCGGCGTCGAGCGCATCTGCGCCATCACCTTGGGTGCCTCGTCGGTCTTGATGGCGTCGATCGCCTTCAGATAGTGCATCGTCGCCGAATACAGGCCGGCCTGGATCATGGTCGGCATATGTCCGACCTTCTCGTTGAAGCGCTTGGAGAAGGCCCGCGTCTCGTCGTTCATGTCCCAGTAGAACGCGTCGGTGACGATCAGCCCTTGCGTCGCCTTGATGCCGAGCGAATGCGTGTCGGTGATCTCCTGCAGAAGCGCGATCATCTTCTGGCCGCCTTGCGTCAGGCCGAACTCGGCCGCCTGTTTCAGCGCGTTGGTGGTGTCGCCGCCGGCATTGGCCAGCGCGACCACCTTGGCCTTGGAGGCCTGGGCCTGGAGCAGGAAGGAGGAGAAGTCGGACGAGTTGAGCGGATGACGTACGTCGCCGAGCACCTTGCCGCCGCTCTCCTTCACAACGTTGGCGGCGTCGCGCTCCAGCGCCATGCCGAAGGCGTAGTCGGCGGTGACGAAGAACCAGGTGTCCTCGCCGCGCTTGACCATCGCCTTGCCGGCGACGTTCGACAGTGCATAGGTGTCATAGGTCCAGTGCACCGTGTTGGGCGAGCATTGGGCGCCGGTGATGTCGGACGAGCCGCCGCCGGAATTGATGTTGATCTTGTTCTTTTCGCGCGTCAGCGCCGAGATGGGCAGCGCCACCGACGAGGTGGGCACGTCGAAGATCGCGTCGACCTTGTCGTTGTCGTACCAGTTGCGGGCGATATTGACGCCGACGTCCGGCTTGTTCTGGTGGTCGGCCGCGACCACCGCGACCGGCTTTCCGGCGACCTTGCCACCGTAGTCGGCAACCGCCATCTCCACGGCGGCGAGCGAGCCCTTGCCGGTGGCGTCCGCATAGAGGCTCGACATGTCCGTGAGCACGCCGATCTTGACGACGTCGTCGGAAATCTGCGCCTGCGCCGTGCCGCCCGTTGCGGCGATGGCGAGACCGGCCGCGACTGCGGCGAAGAGTTTGTGCATGGTTGTTCTCCCTTGTGCGTTGTTGTTTGGGCTTCGTTGCGGGCCGGTTCTAGCCGCAATCCGCCGCTCCAGCTAAGCGATCCACGCCGTAGCAGAATGCAAAAAGGGAAGGGGGCGACGGTGTTCACCCTTTTCCCTTTTGTGGGAGAGGGTGGATCGCATCGAAGATGCGATCCGGGTGAGGGGCTCTTTCCGCGAATAATCCATTTGCAGTGCGCGCGCGGAGAGAAGGCGGTTACTGCAGCTTCGACACGTACACGTTGAGCGAGCCGCCGGCTTCCGCGATCACGCGCAGCGTCTTGGAATCGAAGGCGATGTCGGCGAGCGTCAGGCTGTCGATCTTGGCCTCGACGCGCAGGCCGTCATCGGTCTTCTGGTAGTCGGCGATCGCGGCGGCGATCTTCTCGCGCGCGTTGGCGGCGATCGGCTTCAGATCGAGCGTCGCCTTCTGCACCAGCGCCTGCTGCATGTGCGGCACCACCGCGCGCGCGGCTGCACCCAACAGGCCGAACGCCGCCTCGGACTCCATTGCGAGCTGGATATCGGCAAGCCGCAGCGTCTGCTGCGCCTGGTCGAGCATCGGGCGGCCCCAGATGTGCACGGTCGCTTCCGCGCCGAGGCCGAACCAGCTCTTCTTTTCCTTGGCACGCACCAGGAGCGAGATCAGGAGCCGGTCGCCCGAGGGGACGACGTTGACGCTCTTCACGGTGACGTCGACCGGGCCGGAGCCGTCCTCGGGATAGGTGTGCCCGACCATCTGCGCGGCGACGAGCTTGTTGATCTCGGCGAAGGGCACGTCGATCGGCACGCCGATGTTCACGCCGGTGCCGGTCGGCGGCACGATCGAGATCTTGTCGGGGAACGGGCAATCGGGCTTGGTCTGTGCCGCGGTGACGCGCGTCTCGGCTTCGAGGCCGAGCAGGAGCGTCACGGCCTTTGCATCGACGCGCGGCTGTGCGGCGATTGCACGGATCGGCTTCATCTCGAGCCACAGCGGCGGCAGCGCGGCGGAGGAGCCGGAGCCCTGCAGCGGGATCGAACGGCATGCCTTGGCCCATTGCGCCTTCGCGTTCTCGCGCAGGCTCGGATCGTTGCGGATACGCTCGGCGGCGGCGTCGAGCTGCTCGTCGACGGTCTTGTCGATCAGCGGCTTCACCTGCGCCGGCACGTTGACCTTGGCTCCGGCGACCGAGAGGTTGGTATCGCCGAGATTGACCTGGGCGCCGAGGTTGGGCTCGAGATGCCAGGCCGCCGCGAGCTTCGGTCGCGAGGTGATGACCACGTTGCCCTTGATCTCGGCGCTGGCATTCAGGTTCTTGATGTTGACGGCGCCGATCTGCTTTGCGGCATTGCCGCCGAGCACGCTGCCGAGCGCCTCGCCGAGCGCGCCGGTCGCCTTCGACGACAGCGATCCCGTCACGTTCAGCTTGCCACTGAGCGGCGTCGACAGCGTCAGCACGTCCTTGTCGCCGACGGTGGAGATCGGCCCACGCATCGCAGACCAGCCGATGTCGGCGTTCTCCAGGATCTGCGAGATCGGATTGTCGGCCTTGCCGGCGAAATTGCGCGGCGCGGCTTTCTCGGCCTGTTCCCGGATCGCCGACAGCGCGATGGCCACCGGCGCTACCACGATCGAGCTTTTCGAGACCGGCGGCAGCGGTGGCAGTTGTGCGACCGCGGGCGCCGGCCCCGTCGCGGGGGACGACAGCCAGTCCATCGCCTTCAGGCTGATGAAAAACGACGCCGCGATCACGGCGACGGCGATCAGCACAGTCTTCAAGTACAACGTTGGTCGCATCAATCCCCCAAGCCACCCCGGGGCTGGAGTCTACAGGGCAGACGAGGAGGCCGCTAGAGCGCATGGATAGGGTGGAATTGGGGCGAATGATGAACGGCTGCGAACGCGCCGGGTAATCATCGCGTCATCGCGGCGCGCCACGCTTGGGACGGCGGACCGCTTTCACGTCGCCGCGGCTTCCGCCACCGCAGAAGAGGCGATCGCCGCCATCGGATTCCAGCCCCGTGACGACCGTGCCGGCGGGCATATCGAGCTGCTCCAGCACGCTTCCCGTTTCGGGATCGATCCGCCGCACGTCACTTTCATCGTTTTCCCAGGTGCCATGCCAGAGCTCACCGTCGACCCAGGTGACTCCGGTCACGAAGCGTTTGCTCTCGATGGTGCGCAGAACCGTCCCCGTTTCCGGATCGACCTGATGGATTTTCCGCTCACGATATTGCCCGACCCAGAGCGAGCCCTCGGCCCAGGCAAGTCCGGAATCGCCACCGCCGCCCGGCGCGGGGATGGTGGTGAGCACCTTACCCGTCGCGGCGTCGATCTTCTGAATGCGATCTTCGGCAATCTGGAACAGGTGCCGGCCGTCGAATGCCGTTCCCGCATGTGCGGCGACATTGAAGGAGCGTGCGATCTTGCCGCTTGCCGGATCGACCGCATTCAACTTGTCGCCGGACGCGAACCAGACATGCGCGCCGTCATAGGTGACGCCGTGCACACTCTCGACGCCTGCGAAAGGCCCGTACTCGCTGATGATTTCGGCGGCTGATCGCTTCATGTGCTTGATCCCTGTGAGATGATCCATCCTACGTCTTCAGCAGCGGCCCCGGGAGTAACAAGCCTGTCGGGAAACCCGGGACAGGCGGGGTCATCCAGCGGCGCGCCCGCCCGTGCCCGAACGACTGTACCTTGTTCGACCTCGCGAGCTCGTCGAGCGCCCGCTGCACCGTACGCGGGCTCGTTCCAAGCGCCAGCGCGAGCGCCGAACTCGACCAGGGCTCGCCATCGGAGAGAAAGGCGAGCACGGCAGCGTGCTTTTCCTCGACGGGCCGCGCCAGCACGATAACCTGCCGCGTCGTGCGCGGTGCCAGCGCATAGCCCTGCTTCGTCGCGCTCACATTGACCAACGTCTTGAGCTTGGCGCGGAGCCGACCGATCTCGACCCGCAACCGCGCGCGATGCGATTCATCGACATGCCGCGCCTGAAACGCGCCGGAAATGAGCGCTTCGCGCGATACATCCGCCGGCCATGCCTGCGCCAGGATACGGGCAAGCGCGAACAGGACCGGCCGCGTGCCGAGCGAGACAATGCGACCTTGCCTGCGTACGGTATGATGGAAGGCGTCCACGACAAGCGCGGCCGAATTTGCCACCCCCTCGACCTCTGCGAGCAACAGCGGACGCTCCTTGCCCCGGGCGATCAGACGGGCCGCCGGCGTGTCGAGAACGAGATTTGCGCTTTCGACTTCGGCCGAGAGCGCAGGGATGCCTGCAAGCTGGGCTGCGCGAGCCGCGCGGCCGAGCGCCGCGCGCGCGACTTTCGTCCTCAGGCGCCGAAATGCGATGCCTGCGACCACGAGCTCGTGGACGACCTGCGAGGCAGGCGGGAGCGGCGTAGTGCCGAGCCCGGCCATCGTGAGCTCGGCCTCGTCGAGGCGCCCGACGAGAAGAAGGCGGCGAGCCTCGATGTGACCTGCATGGGCGGCATTGACGAGATCGCCACGACTTTCGAGCGTGGCCCGCGCCGCCGCGAGCGTCTTCGCCGGCCAGTTCAGGTCGCGCAAGACGAGCGCGACCTCGGCTTCGGCAACGATGCATCTTGCGCGCGCGACGGCCTCTTTCGGACCGAAGGCGCGTGCGGCGCTCCGCAGCAGCGTCTTGGCCCGCGCGAGATCGCCGAGCTGCGCCATTGCGATGCCGCGTAGCGCGAGCGAAGGAGCATCGTTGCGCAACGCCACGCGGTTGAGGGCGCCGAGCGGATCACCGGCGTCGAGCGCACGCGCCGCGGCGGTAATCAGCGACTCCATTGCAATCCCGCCAAACTTGTTACTCCCACCGCGCGACCGTCCGGTGCCACAAATAGCTCACGACCGACAATGTGCGGTGAGGGGCGAGCGGACTTGCGTCTGTCACAGCGAGGCGCGGGCCGATCGCCCAATCGAGAGGTTTGGAGAGCCATGACGACATCAGTTGAAAACGGACGAAACGACAGACCGCCTGCCATGCACACACCGCCGGTGGTATCGCCGCAAGACTGGGAGGCAGCCCGTCAGCAACTGCTCGTGAAAGAAAAGGCACATACCCGCGCCCGCGACGCCCTGGCCGCCGAGCGGCGGCGAATGCCGTGGATGGCGGTGGACAAAACGTACGCATTCGACGGGCCCGGCGGCAAGGTCAGTCTGCTCGATTTGTTCCAGGGCCGGCGGCAGCTCATCGTCTACCGCGCCTTCTTCGAGCCCGGGGTGTTCGGCTGGCCCGATCATGCGTGCCGTGGTTGCTCCATGGTGGCCGACCAGGTCGCCCATGTCGCACACCTGAACGCCCGCGACACCACCCTTGTCTTCGCCTCGCGTGCGCCCCAGGCCGACATCGCGCGGCTGAAGAAGCGGATGGGCTGGACGATGCCGTGGGTCACCATCACGGACAGCTTCGATGCCGACTTCGGCGTCGACGAATGGCATGGCACGAACGTGTTCTTTCGTGACGGCAACCGCGTCTTCCGCACCTACTTCATCAAGAGCCGCGGTGACGAGCAGATGGGCGGCACCTGGAATTACCTCGACATCACGCCGCTCGGCCGGCAGGAGGTGTGGGAGAACTCGCCGGAGGGCTATCCCCAGACCCCGACCTACAAGTGGTGGAACTGGCACGACAGCTACGTCGAAGGCGCCGCGCCCGACAAGAAGTGGGTCGAGGTATCGGATGCCGGAGAGAAAGCATTCCGCGACGAAGCTGCGGGCACGAATACGTGACCGAGGCCTATCCCGTCAGCCCGGCCGCCGGCGCCAGCCGTGATGGCAAAAACGCCGCGGCCGTGCACGACCTCGCCAGGTGGCTGGGTCTCGCGGCCACGCCGACCTTCGCCATCATGGCCTTCCTGACCGCCGTTCTCGGCGGCCCGACGGACATGCTCTGCTCCGCCGGGCACGGGTCGGCGCTCGGCGGGATGGTGCCGATGTATCTCTTGATGAGCGCGTTTCATTCCTCGGCGTGGCTGAAGCTGATCTCGGACCAGCGAGGCGCTAGCCGCGGGTAGGCGCGGATGGCAACGATCATCAGCGCAAAACGAAACGGTCCCGGTGTCGCCGGGGCCGTTCGCATCAGCGCAGCTTCTGCCCGAAGACCTCCTCGAACAGGCCGAGCATGGCGGCCCAAGAGCGACGGTCTGCTTGCCGCGATTCAGTACCCTCATCCTGAGGAGCCCGCCATAGGCGGGCGCCTCGAAGGATGATGAGACCCACGCGTCGCCGACTCGTGGAGCTCAGCAAAAGAGCTCAGCAAAATCGCCGCGCATGAAAGCTTCCTTCTTGGCGCGGCTCCATTTCTTGGGTTTGCGTTCGCATTCGATCGCGTCGGTGATCCGATCGAACCATTGCGAGAAGACCAGCGTCACGGCCCTGCGTGACTTGGTGTAGCCGCCGAATGTGCCGGCGTTGTGCTGTGCAATCCTGAGCTCAAGCTCGGTCCGCGTCGTTCCGATGTAGTAGCTGCCATCCGCGCATTTGAGAATGTAGAGGTACGCGCCTTCGGCCGTCATGCCCGCCCCATCCTTCGAGACGACCGCTTCGCGGTCTCCTCAGGATGAGGCTAACTGGCGATCGCGATCTTGGGCAAGTGCCGCCGGTGTCAATTTGCGCGCTCGTCTGCTTACCGCTGCTCTGACGCCGATTGCAGATAGGCGACCACCTTGGCCGCTTCGTCCGGGGAAATGCCGCCATAAGGCTGCATCTTGTTGCCCGACACGACCTCGTCCGGCTTGACGATGAAGCGCGCGAGCTTGTCCTTGTCCCAGACGAAGCCTGCATCCTTCATCGCGGGGGAGTAGTTGTAGTCCGGCAGCGAGCCGGCCTTTCGTCCGACGATCCCGTTGAGATTTGGGCCGAGACGATTGTCGCCCTCCTTCACGGAATGACAGGTGCGGCAAGAATTGTTGAAGGCCTGATGGGCCGCCTCATCGGTGGTCGCGGTTGATTGCTGCGCGACAGACCCGGGCGCTGACAGCCACATCAATCCGACGGCAGCAATCGAGCACGCCCATCGGCTTCTCAGCACTTGCTGGCCGGGTTGCATCTGCGCCTCCCTAAGATCGCGCGTCTGCGTCTCTGGCGATGTTGCTCAGAGAACTCCATGCAAACGAAAACGGCCCCGGTGGGTTCCGGGGCCGTTTGCGTCACAATGTCCTGTCGCTTACCGCGTCGCGCTGCCGAGCTCCGCGCGGCGTTCCGTCATCGGCCGCACCACGACCTTGGCGCCGACGCTGACGCGAGAGTAGAGATCGGTCACGTCCTCATTGGTCATGCGGATGCAGCCGGAGGAGACGTGTTTGCCGATCGTCTCGGGGGCGTTGGTGCCGTGGATGCGGTAGATGGTGCCGCCGAGATACATGGCGCGGGCACCAAGCGGATTGCCGGGACCGCCGGCCATATGGCGTGGCAGATAGGGCTGGCGGGCGATCATCTCAGGCGGCGGGGTCCAATCCGGCCACTCGGCCTTCTTGGTCACCGACTGGATGCCGGACCAGGTAAAGCCATCGCGGCCGACGCCGATGCCGTAGCGAATGGCCTGGCCGCCTCCGAGCACGTAATAGAGATAGGTGTTCGGCGTATCGATGATGATGGTGCCCGGCGCCTCGCGCGTCGCGTAAGCAACGGTCTGGCGGCGGAAGCGCGCCGGCATCTCGACCTGATCCTGATCCTCGGACGGCGCGGCCTGATAGGGCGTAGCCTGGTAGGGCTGATACGGCTGGGCCGGCTGCGGCGCGGTCATCGGCGGCAGCGGCTGGAAGAAGGGGAAGAGCTGCACGGGCGCCGCCTTGGCGGGGCCGGCGAACGCGATCGCGGAGATCGCAACTGCGCCAACGGCAACGGCGCGCGAATACGTCTTGAACGTGTCCAGATTGAACATTGATCGCCCCTGTTTGCTCGGTGTTGTTGATCACCGCGGCACCGCTTCCAGTGCTCCGTTGCCCAAATCACTAACGGAAAGAAGTTTCGGGACGTTTGCGCTGAAAATCGAAAACGGTTTCGTCGCGGCAAGAATTGTTTCATGACAGTTTCGTGGCTGCCGCGGTCCCAATCCCAACAAAACATTCTGCCGACACTTATGTGACGTCACACGCCTGAAATATCCTTCGTTGAAGGTCGCTAGCCGAGAATCATCAAACTCTCGGGATTTTCCCATGCGGGTATTAATCGCGACTGACGCCTGGCATCCGCAGGTTAACGGCGTGGTCCGGACGCTGACTTCGCTCGCGGGCGCCGCCAAGGCGCTTGACGTCGATATCGAATTCCTGACCCCCGACGGCTTTCCGTCATGGCCGCTGCCGACCTATCCAGGCCTGCGCGTCGCGCTGCCGAGGGCCAAGGAGATCGCGCGGCGGATCGAGAAGGCGGCGCCGGAAGCCTTGCATATCGCGACCGAAGGCCCGATCGGCTGGGCCGCGCGTGCCTATTGCCGCCGCAACCGGCTCGCCTTCACCACCTCCTACACCACGCGCTTTCCCGAATACGTCTCGGTGCGGACCGGCATCCCGGCAGCAGTCGGCTATGCCGTGCTGCGCCACTTCCATGATGCTGCCGCCATGACCATGGTGGCGACGCCCTCGCTGCGCCAGGAGCTCTCCGCGCGCGGCTTCAAGCGGCTCGGCTTCTGGACGCGTGGCGTCGACACCAATTTGTTCAATCCCGACAATCCGGCACGGCTCGATCTGCCGCGGCCGATCTTCATGACCATGGGCCGCGTGGCGGTTGAGAAGAATCTCGAGGCCTTCCTCTCGCTCGATCTGCCCGGCACCAAGGTCGTCGTCGGCGATGGCCCGCAGCGGACACAGCTCGAAAGGAAGTATCCGGGCGTCGTCTTCCTCGGCGAGAAGAAGGGCGCGGACCTCACCTCGCATCTTGCCGCTGCCGACGTCTTCGTGTTTCCGAGCCTTACCGACACCTTCGGCGTCGTGCAACTCGAGGCGCTCGCCTGCGGCACGCCGGTTGCGGCCTTCCCGGTCACGGGTCCCAAGGACGTCATCGCCGATCATCCGATCGGTGCGATCGACCACGATCTGCGCGCGGCTTGTCTGCATGCGCTCACCATGTCGCGCGAGACCTGCCGCAACTTCGCGCTCGAGCGTTCCTGGGAGAACAGTGCGCGTCAGTTCGTCGGCAATCTCACCTCACTTCAGCCCAGCCGCTCGCTGCGCGCCTCGCCGGTGATGGCGCGGCGGCCGGTGCGCGGTTGAATCCCACCGTTTGAACCACAGCGAGAACCACATCGATGGCTAAGATCATGAACCTTGACGGCACCCACCAGCTTGACCTCGACCGCGGTACGGTCGAGCAGGCCTATGACCGCTGGGCGCCCGTCTACGACCTCGTGTTCGGCGGCGTGTTCGCCAAGGGGCGCCAGGCCGCGATCGCAGCGACCAACAAGATCGGCGGCCGCGTGCTCGAAGTCGGCGTCGGCACCGGCATCTCGCTGCCGATGTACGCGAGCAACGTTCGCATCTTCGGCACCGACATTTCGGAAGCGATGCTGGACAAAGCGCGCCAGCGCGTGAAGGAACAGAGGCTGAAGAACGTTGAGGGCCTCGCGGTGATGGACGCCGAGAAGCTCGAATTCCCCGACAACTCCTTCGACGTCGTGATGGCGCAATATGTCGTCACCGCCGTGCCGAACCCGGAGAAGGCGCTCGATGAATTCGCCCGCGTGCTGCGTCCCGGCGGCGAGCTGATCATCCTGACCCGCGTCAGCGCGGATGCCGGCATGCGCCGCTTCATCGAGCAGAAGCTGCAGCCAGTGGTGCGTCCGCTCGGCTTCCGCACCGCCGAGTTCGCCTGGTCGCGCTATGCGAAATGGCTCGCCGGCGCCCATGGCATCGAGCTCGCCGAGCGCCGCCTGATCCCGCCGCTCGGCCATTTCTCGCTGGTGCGCTTCCGCAAGGTCGAGGTCGCCAAGGCGGCTTGAGCTCTGGCTCACGCCTTCGCGTGCGTCATCGCGCCGCTGCGTGTCGTCACATGACAAAATGATGTTGTCACACGGCCTACATCGAATCTCTGTAAATCCCGAGCCCGAAAGCATTTTGGGGGAGACCATGATCAAGAATTACCTCGAGCATCTGCGCATCCAGCGCTGGGACGACCATCGCTACTACCACCACAGCCGCATCAATCAGAGCCTGCACTTCGTCAGCGCGCTGAGCTTCCTGTTCGCCTATGTCTGGATCTTCATCGATCCCGTGATCTCAGCGCTGGTCGGCTGGCTGGTCTCGATGACCTCGCGCCAGGCCGGTCACTTCTTCTTCGAGCCGCATAGCTACGACCACATCAACCAGGCGACGCATGAGCACAAGGAAGAGATCAAGGTCGGCTACAACCTGCAGCGCAAGGTGGTGCTGATGTCGATCTGGGCGCTGTCGCCGCTGGTGCTGTTCGTCGATCCGACGCTGTTCGGCCTGTTCAAGCCCTGGGCGGGCGCGACCGACTTCATGCGTCAGGTTGCAAAGATCTGGCTCGCAGTCGGCATCGGCGGTCTTCTGTTCCGCACCGTGCATCTGTTCTTCATCCGCGACGTCGAGACCGGCCTCGTCTGGATGACCAAGATCCTGACTGACCCGTTCCACGACCTGATGCTCTATCACAAGGCCCCGCTCGCCTTGATGCGCGGCGAGCTGATGGATCCCGGCCTGCACCTCAACCCCGAGCACACGCTGGGCCTCATCGGCGAGCCCACGCTCGAAGAGCAGCACGCCTGAGCACGCTGCTCGCACCAAACACTCCGATGTCGATAGGTTGCGTCATGCCCGGGCTCGTCCCGGGCATCCACGTCTTGGCACTCCCGCAGGACACTTCGGAGGTGACACAACCGAGCCGCATGCTCGCTTCACCTCTCCCCGCTTGCGGGGAGAGGTCGAATTTGCGCGTAGCGCAAATTCGGGTGAGGGGGAGTCTCCGCGAGTCCAGCTCTCATCGTGATTGCGGAAGCAGGCCCTCACCCCAACCCTCTCCCCGCGAGGAGCGGGGAGAGGGGGAGGAACGAGCGGTGCTTGCGGTGACGGAAATGACTTCAGCGCCCGAAGCGCTTGGCCAGCATCTCCTTCAGGATCTGCCGCTTGATGCGCTTGTTGGTGAGGCTCGGGTCGTGCCACCAGAAGCCGTCCGCCTTCATCTTCTCTGCCGCGCGGACGAAGCGCTCGGCAACCTCAGTGAAATCGGCGTCAGTGTAATTGAGGCTGAAGATCAGCCGGCCGGTGCCGACCCAGCTCAGCGACAGGCCTTCGGCGCGCAGATAGTATTGCAGCATCCAGTTGTAGCGGGACGGTGTGGTGTATTTCACCGTCCAGATCGAGGACAGGTTGGCGACGCGTACCGGCAGGCTGGCGCCCTCCAGCATCTGGTTGAGCTTTTGCGCGCGGCCGTTCCAGGTCTCCTCCAGCCCGTCATAGACGACGCGGAAGTTCGGACTCGCCAGCCGGCTCAGGAACTCGTCCATCGCCGTCATGACGTAGGGATGCGAGTTGAAGGTGCCGCGCGCGAAGCAGATGTCGGCGGGGCGGTCGTCGCGGAAGCGGCGCATCAGCTCCTTCTTGCCGCAGACCACGCCGACCGGCAGGCCGCCGGCGAGGCTCTTGCCGTAGGTCACCATGTCGGCGCGCACGCCGAAATAGTCCTGGGCACCACCGGCCGCGAGGCGGAAGCCGACGAACACTTCGTCGAAGATCAGCACGATGCCGCGCTCGGTGCAGACCTCGCGCAGCCTCATGAGCCACTTGGTGTATGCTTGGCGGTCGAAGTTGCCGCCGCGGGAAGAATCGACCAGCGCGGAATCGCCGGGAGCGTTGGCATTCGGATGCAGCCCCTGCAGCGGATTGACCAGCACGCAGGCGATGTCGCGCCGCGTGCGCAGCACGTGCAGCGTCTTCTCCGACATCTCGGCGAGCGTGTAGGTCTCGTGCGCGGTAACCGGGTTGCCGACGCCGGGCTGCACGTCGCCCCACCAGCCGTGATAGGCCCCCGCAAAGCGGACGAGGTGTGTGCGCTTGGTGTGGTAACGCGCCAGCCGCACGGCCTGCATCACAGCTTCCGTGCCGGACATGTGGAAGGAGACTTCGTCGAGGCCGGAGATCTGGCAGAGCCGTGCCACGTTCTCCAGGATGACGGGATGGTAGGGGCCGAGCACTGGTCCGAGCGCATGCGCCCGTTTTTCGGCTCCCTCGATGCACTCCTTATAGAAGTCGTTGCCGAAAATGTTGACGCCGTAGGAGCCGGTGAGGTCGTAGGAGACGTTGCCGTCGACATCCTTGACGGTGACACCGCTCGACGACTCCATGAAGGTCGAGGTGCCCAGGTGCTCGCGCACGAGGCGCGAGAACTGGAACGGCACGCGGTAGCTCTCGGTGAAGTTCAGGTCGGAGATCTTCTCCGCCGCTTCCTTTGTCATCGCGCGGCCCTTGGGGTAGCGCTCGGCGTAGAGGGCAGCGAGGCGGAAGAAGCCGTCCTTGCGTTGGCTTGCGATGTTCGCCGGCGCTCCGTCGCAGGCGAAGTAGTCGTTGCTATCGAACTCGTAGAACGGGATCAGCCGCGCCACCCGGCGCGACATCTTGGAGTGCCCGGAGAGCGAGCGGTGCTTGGCGCGGGACAGCTCGATCCGCGCCTTGATCTTCGGGAAGGCGGCGGCAGCGGACGCTGCGGCGGCCACGGACAAAGAGAGAATCGGGAGTGTCGTTTCCATGACAACAAGCGCTAACCTTACGAGCTGACAGATTCATGACAGTCAAAGCCCTCATCGCCTCTTTCACCCAGCAGGAAGACATCAATTTCCTGCTGACCAACCGCATCCCCCGCGCGGCTCTGACCCGCTTCATGGGCTGGTTCTCCAAGATCGAGAACCCGCTGGTTCGGGACGGCTCGATCGCGCTGTGGAAGCTGTTCTCCGACCTCGATCTGTCGGAGGCGCGAAAAGACCATTTCAAGAGCCTGCACGACTGCTTCACCCGCGAGCTGAAGCCGGGCCTGCGGCCGTTCGATCCCGATCCCGCGGTCGTCGCAAGCCCGTCGGACGGCATCGTCGGCGCCCACGGCCGGATTGCCGATACCGAGTTGTTCCAGGTCAAGGGCGCGCCCTATTCGCTGCTCGACCTCGTCGGCGACTCCGCACTGGTCGACCAGCACCGCAACGGCTCCTTCGTCACGCTGCGGCTGACTTCGAGCATGTATCACCGCTTCCACGCGCCCTATGACGCGCATATCGAACGCGTCACGCTCATCCACGGCGACGTCTGGAACGTCAACCCGATCGCGTTGAAGCGGGTCGAGCGCCTGTTCTGCAAGAATGAGCGCGTGGTAATCCGCACGCATCTCGCAACCGGCGAGGCCGTGACACTGGTGCCGGTCGCGGCCATCTTGGTCGCGAGCATCCGCTTGCATTTCCTCGACATGGTGCTGAACGCGCAGACGCCGGGACCAGTCAATTTCTCCTGCAACGTCAGCGTGACGAAGGGCGAGGAGCTCGGCTGGTTCGAGCACGGCTCGACCATCATCATCCTCGCGCCCGGCGATTTTACATTCTGCGACGGCATCGCCGAGGGCACGCGCATCCGCGCAGGTCAAGCGCTGCTCAGGCGAAGGTAGCCTTCAATCCGCCGTGTCGGCCGCCTATATCGTCCGCGGGGACGATTCGACGACACGACAGGTAACGAGTGATGGCGCGGGCGCCGGTGCTGGCGGCGGGTGGTATTGTGCTGCGGCGTGGCGTGACGCCGCTGGTTGCAGTCGTGCGGCAGCGCAAGCGCAATGAATGGGTCCTGCCCAAGGGCAAGCTCGATGATGGCGAGACGCCGAAAAAGGCCGCGCACCGCGAGGTACTGGAGGAGACCGGCCACGACGTCGCCATCCATGAATTCCTGGGCACGCTCGTCTACCAGTCGGGCGGACGCTCCAAGGTCGTGCATTTCTGGCGGATGGAGGCCGAGGGCGGTCCCGTCCGCAAGCTGACGAACGACATCAAGGCGGTCGACTGGCTGCCGCTCGAGAATGCGATCGCGCGCCTGTCGCGCGAATATGAGCGCGCCTTCCTGACTGAGATCGGCCCGATCGCGCTCGCCGCCGCCGGCCTCGCGACGGCCGATACAGAGGCCACGCCGCCGCTTGCTGCCGGCGATGTCGATGCCGCCATGCAGACGCTGACGGCCGCGGAAGCGGCATCCGTCGAGGAGCTGCGTCATGGCCTGTTGCAAAGGGTGAGAGCCTGGCTGCGCGGCGAGGCGTAAGCTCTTTTTACCGCGCCTGTTTGCAGGTGAGGAAAGCATCCGCAAGTTGGAGGGCTCGGGTAGCGCCAGCTCCTTCCAAGTCGTCATTGCGAGCGCAGCGAAGCAATCCAGAGTCCCCCCACGGAAGGATTCTGGATTGCTTCGCTGCGCTCGCAATGACGGAGGGGGAGCATGTTCACCTCCGCTCCTTCTTCTCCTTCGGCGCAGGCGCCGGCTTGCGCGGAGCGCCGGGCAGGCGCTGCTGGAGGTCCTGGCGCTGCACGCCGCCTGGTTGCTGAGCCGCGGGCGGTGGCTGCAATCCGCTGCGCGGCGTTTGCGGCTGCGGCGCCCTGCCGGGTTGCGGCGGAGTGGCGCCGCCGGGCTGCGAGGGGGGCTGTCGGTTGCGGGGCGGCTGGGCCTGCGGCGCGCCGCGCGGCTGCGTGCCTTGGCCGGCGCGTGGCACGCCTGCCGGTTGTCCCGCACCCTGCTGCTGGCCCTGCTGACCTTGGCCCGTGCGCGGCGTACCTGGCTGCACGGCGCCGCCTTGTCCTTGACGCTGTTGCGACGGCTGCGTGCCTTGCCGTTGCGGCTGCTGCGGGCCTTGACGGTTCGGCGTGCCCGGCTGCTGCTGACCCGGACGGTTCTGACCCGGCAGGCCGTTCGGACGCTGCGGCTGTTGTCCCGGCGCCGCCGGACGCTGTTGCTGGAGCGGCCGCGGGATGCGCGGGCTCGCGGTCGGATTGGCGCGGCGGAAATCGCGCTGCTCGGTGACGATCTGCCGGCCCGTGGTCTGCGCCAGATGCACCTGGGTCACAAAGGCGCGGTCGCGTGCGACCTGCTGCGGCGCGATCGTGATCGGTACCGCGGCAAAGCGCACGCCGCCGGGGCCGCCCGCGCCTGGCCGGATCGCAAACCCGCTCGATCCTTGCGTCAGCACGCCGAGCCGCGTGCCGCTGGTGCGGTCGTTGACATCGATATGTCCGACCCGGCCGTCAGCGTCCGGATAGAGCTTGATGTTGACGTTGTTCGCAGTCGCTCCCGTCGTGCTCGCGGTCGCCGGCACGTCGACGACGCCGGTGGTGCCGCGAATGCCGAGCGTCGCCGTCGGCGTCGTGATCTTCATGTCGCCGGTCTTGGCCACCGCCGCCGCGACGAACGCGACCGTGCCCTTGCCGATGTCGAAGATCGCGGCGTTCTGTTTGCCGCCATCCTCATAGACGTAATTGTCGATGGTGATCTTGGCGCTGGCGGAGAGATTGAACGTGGTGGAATCGTTGAAGGTGATGCCGAGCGAGGAGTTCGATGCCGTCTGCACGATGTCGTTGAGATAGATGTCGTCGCGCACCTTCAGCGGATAGGAGTTCTTGTCGCGGATCACGGTGGCGATCCCGGTCACGGTCGCGACGTTGCCGATCGGCTCCTCGGCAGGCTGCGCATCAGCCGCAGGTGTCGGCGAAGCGGCCGGGCTCGGGGAGGGCTCGGGTGCCGGCTGCGCCTGTGGCTGGGTTTGAGCCTGCGCAACCTCGATTGTATCGGATGCGAACGCGACACTCGCGCCGGCCAGCGGCGACGCCAGCAGCGCAAGCGCGAACACGAAGCGGCGCCAAGCCACCAAAAATGCCACTGATGAAGTCCCGGTGAGAACGCGAGGCGAGATCGACCGATTTCAGCCGGGGCCGGCTGAATGGCCGATGAACGTCTGTCGCACGGGATTATCGAACGTTCAAACCCACTCTCACTCCTCATGGTGAGGAACGCGCTCTTGCCCGCCTCTCGAACCATGCAGGCCCCGCTCTCCATGCGGGGGTCTTCTCGGGCAAGTCCGTGATGCGGTCGGTTGAAGGCCTCTAGATCATGCCGAGCACGATGGCGGCGACAAAGGCCATGGCAAGGTACGCAGTGACAACGCTCAGTCTTCCGACGAACGTCATGACGTTGCTCCCTGGGATGCTCCCGCTGATCGCGCCGATTTGCGCGCAACCAATATAGTCGCTTCTTGAAAAAGTAAGCCGTGCTGCCGCTGATCCAGCGTGCGCCCGCCCTGCATGGTTAAAGAAGGCTGAAATCAATGCGTTGAAGAGTCTTTAAGTAAATTCACCGAACGTGCATGCATGACGCGCGGAGTTCGTTTGTATCTCGTCGGCTCCATCGTCCTTGTTTCGCTCGCGGGTTGCGGACGCGGCTTCTTCCAGGCCGAACGCGAACCGTGGCGGGCCGAGGCGGAAGCCGCGTGCCTGAAGTCGGGCGCGGTGAAGGAGAGCGCGGACATCGTCCGCGTCGAGCCGATCTCCGGCCCCGGTGTCTGCGGTGCCGAATTTCCGCTGAAGGTCGCCGCGATCGGCGAAGCCTCGAGCAGCTATGGCTTTGCCGACGAAGTATTGCGCCCGCCCGCGAGCATCGGCAACCAGCCACGCTGGCCGGTGACGCAGCCACAGTCGAGCTATCCGCCAAGCCAGCCTTATCCGACGTCGTCCGGCTCTCCGCAGCGGTCGAGCTATCCCGAGAGCACCGCGCGCCAGCCGTCGGGCTATGGCGCATCGTCCGGCCCGGTCTCGCTGAGCGCGCCCGGCGTGGCGCCGCAGGAGGACGAGATCGACCTGCCGCCCGACGGCACCGATGCTGCGGGTGCTGCGCGCTACATGAACACGCCGAGCTATCCGGCGCGGCCGGCGGCACCTTATTCGCAGGCGCCCGCGCAACAGCCGCCGCCGCGTCTCGGTCCTGTGCAGGGCAATCCCGTCACCGCCGTCGGGCCGGTCGCAGTGAAGCCGACCGCAACGCTCGCCTGCCCGATCGTCTCCGAGCTCGACCGCTGGCTGTCCGATACCGTGCAGCCGTCGGCGACGCGCTGGTTCGGCCAACGCGTGGTCGAGATCAAGCAGATCTCCGCCTATTCCTGCCGCGGCATGAACGGCAATCCGCATGCCCATATTTCCGAGCACGCCTTCGGCAACGCGCTCGACATCGCCGCCTTCGTGCTCGCCGACGGCCGTCGCGTCTCGGTGAAGGACGGCTGGCGCGGACTGCCGGAAGAGCAGGGCTTTTTGCGCGACGTGCAATCAGGGGCGTGCGCGCACTTCACCACCGTGCTCGCGCCGGGCTCCAACGTCTATCACTATGATCACATCCACGTCGACCTGATGCGGCGCGCCAGCGGCCGCCTGATCTGCCAGCCGGCCGCGGTCTCCGGCGACGAGGTCGCCGCCCGCGCGCAGCGGCGCAATCCCTATGCGAACACGCGCGATCCCTACGTGACGGGCTCGCTCGGCCGCATGAGCAAGCACAAGGTCAACGAGGAAGACGAGTTCGCCGATGAGTAGGGCGGGTGTGCGCGTGCGATCGTTGGATTGGGCAAGTCACTTTGCAGGTCGCGTCGAGGCAACTGGGGCCAGCCCCATGCAGTGCTGCACTTCGCCCGGCACGTTGTAGTCGCGCATGACGGGACGGCTGTCGCGCATGCCGCATGCCTCCCGCTGCACCACGAACATCCAAAGCGCGTGACCGGCCTCCATTACCAGGGCGCGCCGTGCTTGCCGCGTCGATGCCGGCGCATCCGAGGGCGGATGGCTGGCATCGAATTCGCGCAGCTTCGCGAGCGCTTGTTCCAGCGCTCGCCCCATCCGCCCGAACGCAGAGGCCTGCTCCTGGACGATCTCATAATTGAGAACGTCGACCGGCGTGCGGTGAGGGTGAAGATCGCGGGACATGGCTTATGTATAGCGTCGCGGGGTACGCTAGCAATGATGTGGTTAGAGATACGCCCTGCGCTACGGCCGTGGCTCTCTCTCACTTCACTCCATACGCCGCCAGAAACATCCGCGTGGCGCTGTCGATCACCTCAGCCATGCGTTCCTCCGAGGGCGCGGGCGCGGCCTGGAAGATGAAGGGCAGGAACAGCGAGGCCTTGCACACTTCCATGAATTGCGAGGCGGCGAGGTCGCAATCGTCGATCCTGAGATCGCCGGAGGCGACATGGGCCCTGAGATATTCGGCGAGCCGGTTGATGGTCTTGTCTAGCACGCGTGCGTAGTAGCGGCGGCCGACATCGGGCATGCGCTCGGCGATCGCCATCACGGTGCGGATCGCCGATCCGCCGCCGGGCCGGCAGAGCAGGTGGATGTAGGCCGAGCCGAACTCCTTCAGCGTGGTCTCGGCATCGCGCGCGGGATCGAAATTGAACACGACCTGGCCGTGCTGCAGCGCCTCCTCTTCGAGGATTGCCTCGAACAACGCGCATTTGTCCGCGAAATAGACGTAGAGTGTGCCCTTGGAGACGGCGGCCGCCCGCGCAATCTCGCCCATGCTGGCGCCGTCAAAACCGAGATTCATGAATACCTTGCGGGCGCCATCCAGGATCTGGCGCCGCTTGGAGCTGTCCTCTTCGGAGACAAGACGCAGATGTTCGCGATCGGCTGCAACCATTGGTTTAGGGTCTCGAAAGGTTTATCTCGGGGTCGTGGACGATGGCGGCCCAAGGAAAGGATTCGTCGCTACAGTCCTTAGGTGCGGAACAACTATATTGACCGAACGGTTCGGTCAATGATATTTAGGATGGGCGAGAGGGGCGGGCCACCCGACGGCGCGTGCCGACTCGCGCTTTTTCATTGGGGAGGCCTTTATGGCCGCATCGAGAGATCAGGCTGCCCGTGTCCTTCGTCAGGAACCGGCAGACCGACCGTTGGACCAAGCGCCGGACCATGCGCCGGAGCCGGGAGACGGGGAGGTCGCGACGGAGCTGGCCGAGCAGTTGCGCTCTCATGTGGCCGAGGAAGGCAAGCGCCACACCGTCGAGGTGCCGGAGACCCCCGTGACCGACAAGCCGGCGCCGACCGCACCCGCGCCGCAGGCCGCAGGCGGTGCGCCCAAATCCGGCAAGCGCAAATTCGTCCTGATGAGCGCCGGCGTGCTGCTGGCGCTCGCGGCGGCGAGCTATGCCGGTTACTACACGCTGGTCGGTCGTTTCTATGTCTCCACCGACGACGCCTATGTCCGCGCCAACAACACCATGCTGGGCGCGCGCGTTGCCGGCCACATCGCCTCGATCCTCGCCCGTGACAATACGCCGGTGCATGCCGGCGACATCGTCATCCGCATCGACGATGGCGACTACAAGATCGCGGTCGATGCTGCCGCGACCAAGATCGCGACCCAGCAGGCCACCATCGACCGTATTGGCCGGCAGGTCGCCGCGCTCGACAGCCAGGTCGTGCAGGCCAAGGCGCAGCTCGTCTCAGCCGAAGCCGGCCTCAAGCGCGCCGATCTCGATTATGAGCGCCAGCAGGCGTTGAGCAGCAAGGGCTTTGCCTCCCGCGCCACGTTCGAGACCTCGGAAGCCGGACGCGACCAGGGCGCCGCCGCGGTCAAGGCCGCGCAGGCCGCCTATGACGTCGCGATCAGCAATGTCGACGTCGCCAAGGCGCAGCAGGCCGAAGCGCAGGCACAGCTCGCCGAGCTCAAGACCACGCTCGCCAAGGCCGAGCGTGACCTCGGCTTCACCGCGGTGCGTGCGCCGGTGGACGGCATCTTCTCCAACCGCCTCGTCAACACCGGCGACTTCGTCGCGGTCGGCCAGCGTCTCGGCAACATCGTGCCGCTCGACGAGGTCTACATCGACGCCAATTTCAAGGAGACGCAGCTCAAGCGCATCCGCCCCGGCCAGCCCGTGACGATCAAGGTCGACGCCTACGGCATGCGCAAGTTCAGCGGCGTCGTCGACAGCATCGCGGCGGGCGCTGGCTCGGTGTTCACGCTGCTGCCGCCGGACAACGCCACCGGCAACTTCACCAAGATCGTGCAGCGCGTGCCGGTCCGCATTCGCGTGCCGAGGTCGGTTGCCAGGCAGAACCTGCTCCGCGCCGGCATGTCGGTCTACGCGACCGTCGATACCAACAAGGGCGCGGCCGACGCCGACAGCGAAGTCGATCTCGACGATCCCACCATGATCCATCCGCAGTAGCGCGTCAGCGCCGCAGGTCTCGACCATGGCCAACGCCACCACTGCTTCACCTGCCATGATGGTGGACCCCGCTTCGGAGCGCATTGCGCCGAAGCGGCTGTTCGCCTTCATCACCATGGTGTTCGGGCTATTCATGTCGATCCTGGACATCCAGATCGTGTCGGCCTCCCTCAGCGAAATCCAGGCGGGCCTGTCGGCGAGCTCGAGCGAGGTCTCCTGGGTCCAGACCGCCTATCTGATCGCCGAAGTGATCGCGATCCCGCTGTCGGGATTCTTGTCGCGCGCTTTCGGCACGCGGCTGTTGTTTGCGAGCTCGGCTGCCGGCTTCACCGTCTCGAGCCTGCTCTGCGGCTTCGCCACCACGAGCGAGGAGATGATCCTCTGGCGCGCGCTTCAGGGCTTTCTCGGCGCTGGCATGGTCCCGACCGTATTCGCCTCGGCCTACACTGTATTCCCCCGTTCCAAATTCCACATCGTCGGCCCCATCATCGGCCTCGTCGCGACGCTGGCGCCGACCATAGGGCCGACGGTCGGCGGCATCATCACCGACGCGATGTCGTGGAATTGGCTGTTCTTCATCAACGTCGTGCCCGGCATCGGCATCACCATCGGCGTGCTCGCGCTGGTCGATTTCGACGAGCCGCATTTCGAGCTGCTCGACCGCTTCGACTGGTGGGGACTGATCTTCATGGCCGGCTTCCTCGGCACTCTGGAATATGTGCTGGAGGAAGGTCCGCAATATGAATGGATGCAGGACACTTCGGTCGCGATCTGCGCCTGGATCTGCGCCATCTCGGCGATTGCCTTCTTCTGGCGGGTCTTCACGGCGGCCGAGCCGATCGTCAACCTGCGCACCTTCACCAACCGGAATTTCGCCGTCGGCTGCACCCTGCAATTCTGCATCGGCATCGGCCTCTACGGCCTGACCTACGTCTATCCGCGCTATCTCGCCGAGGTGCGCGGCTACAGCGCGCTGATGATCGGTGAGACCATGTTCGTGTCCGGCATCACCATGTTCCTGGTCGCCCCGCTGGTCGGCCGGCTCATGGCGTCGCTCGATATGCGCTACATGATCGCGTTCGGCCTGATCGTGTTCGCGATCGGCTCCTACCAGATGACCTGGATCACGCGCGAGTTCGACTTCTACGAGCTCCTGATACCGCAGATCCTGCGCGGCATCGGCATGATGTTCGCGATGGTGCCGACCAACAACATCGCGCTCGGCACGCTACGGCCGGACCTGGTGAAGAACGCCTCCGGCCTGTTCAATCTGATGCGCAATCTCGGCGGCGCGGTGGGGCTCGCCGTTATCAACACCGTTCTCAACAACCGCACCGACCTGCACATCACGCGCCTGCAGGAGCGCGTGACCTGGGGCAACGCTACCGCGACCGAAACCCTGAACATGTTCATGCAGAAGTTTCAGGGGCTTGGGGATTCCACGCTGATGGCGATGAAGCAGCTCTCGCAGCTCGTGCACCGCCAGGCCGTGGTGATGAGCTTTGGCGATGCCTTCTTCATCCTGACGCTGTTCTATCTTGGCCTCAGCGTCCTGGTCACGCTGCTGAACAAGCCGGCCTCGCCGTTCGGCAGCGGCGGCGACGCGCATTAGCCACATAGAAGGTGTCATCGCCCGACTCGATCGGGCGATCCAGTACGCCGCGGCAGATCGAGGGACGTCAGGCGACGCGCATTAAATTTGCAACACTCGTGCGTGATCGCGCGCGGGCCGTGTTGCAAATCGAAAGCGACACATCTATAAAGCGCACCTCATTGACCCGAACCGGGGAGGGATTTGCATGATTTCGTCGCATTCGCAGATCACGCGCCCGCGCTCGATGATGTTCTGGCTCGGTAGGTACTCGGCCTTTTAGAGGTCATTTCCGCCAGCTTCGATTGGGCCAAGGTTTCGACCAAGAGCCCCGATCGCTCCGCTTCCCAACTTTAAGTCAGGTTTACGCGACGTCGTTTCGGCCTTCGTGGCCGGCATGCGTCCATCGATGGAGCCGGCCCGCGGCACAAGCGGCCGGATGATGCCATGACCGCTCTGTCAAGAAAGCCCGCGGCCATCCGCGTGGTGCTGCCCTTTGTGTTCCGGCACTGGCTGAAGCAGCCGGGACGAAGCCTCGTCGTGGCCGGCGGACTGTTAGGCGCGACGATCGCCGACCTGTTCATGCCGGTGTTCTCGGGGCATCTGGTCGATGCGTTGACGCGCGGCCCTTCCGATCCTGACGCGCGCCATGCGGCACTGGTCGCGTTCGGCGCGATCGTGGCACTCGGCGCGGCATCGATGGTGCTGCGCTTGACCGGGCTGCAGGCGATCGTGCCGTTCACGCTCAAGATCATGTCCGATGTTGCGCAGGACGCCTTCATGCGCGTGCAGCGCTTCTCGACCGATTGGCACGCCAACTCCTTTGCCGGCTCCACGGTGCGCAAGATCACCCGCGGCATGTGGGCGCTCGACCTGTTGAATGACACCATCCTGATGGCGCTGGCGCCCTCGCTGTTGGTGCTGATCGGATCGATGATCCTGCTCGGTGTGCATTGGGCCTCGCTTGGCCTCGTGATCGCGCTCGGCGCGGTGATCTATGTTGCGATGACGGTGTGGTTTTCGACGCGCTACATCGCTCCGGCCGCTCGCGTCTCCAACGCCTGGGACACCAAGGTCGGCGGCACGCTGGCGGACGCACTGACATGCAATGCGGTGGTGAAGTCCTTCGGTGCCGAGGCGCGCGAGGACGCGCGGCTCGCCCGCGTCATCAACCGCTGGCGCGTGCGCGTGCGGCGGACCTGGCTGCGCTACAATTACACCGCCCTGTCGCAGCTCTCGCTGCTGCTGTGCCTCCGCGGATCGGTGATCGGCGGCTCGGTGCTGCTGTGGATGGCGGGGCGCGCTTCGCCCGGCGACGTCACCTATGTGCTGACGAGCTACTATGTCATTCACGCGTACTTGCGTGACGTCGGCATGCACATCAACAACCTCCAGCGCTCGGTCAACGACATGGAGGAGCTGGTTGCCATCCACGACGAGACGATCGGCATCGCGGATGCCGCGGATGCGCGGCCGATCGCGATCGAGGGCGGCGAGATCGTGTTCGACGACGTCACGTTCCATTATGGCGGCCATCGCGCGCCGCTCTATGACGGCCTGTCAGTGACGATCCGCGCCGGCGAACGGATCGGCCTCGTCGGCCGCTCCGGTTCCGGCAAGACGACCTTCGTCAAGCTGGTGCAGCGGCTCTACGACGTCACCGGTGGGCGCGTGCTGATCGACGGCCAGGACATCGCGCTCGCCACGCAGCAATCGCTGCGCAGCCAGATCGCGATCGTGCAGCAGGACCCGATCCTGTTTCATCGCTCGCTCGCCGAGAACATCGCCTATGGCCGGCCCGGTGCCAGCATGGAGGCGATCGAGCAGGCGGCCCGGCTGGCGAACGCGCACGACTTCATCCTGCGCCTGCCGAAGGGCTACGGCACGCTGGTCGGCGAGCGCGGCGTGAAGCTGTCGGGCGGCGAGCGGCAGCGCGTGGCGCTGGCGCGCGCCTTCCTGGCCGATGCGCCGGTGCTGATCCTGGACGAGGCGACCTCGAGCCTTGATTCGGAATCGGAGGCGCTGATCCAAGAGGCGATGGAGCGGCTGATGAAGGGACGGACCTCGATCGTGATCGCGCACCGGCTGTCGACCGTGCGCGGCCTTGATCGCATCCTGGTGTTCGACCGCGGCGAGATCGTCGAGCAGGGCACTCACGCGCTGCTCGCGGCCAAGCCGGGCGGCATCTATCGCGGGCTGTTCGAGCGCCAGGCGACCGAGTTCGGCCGCATGATCTCGGCGGCGGAGTAGGCAGCACTTGCCGCTCTGCTACTTGCCGAAACAACAATCCGAAGCGCGATGACGATTCATTCTGATCTCATCGCGCTTTAGTGCGCGCCAAGACTGTTCCAGACGAGGCCGACGCCCGACAGGAACAATAGGCCGAGCACGACATCGCCAAAATGCTTGTCGCTCAGTGCGTGATAGACGCGGGCGCCGGCCCATGCTCCGACGAGCGTGCCGGGAAAGGCAATCAGCGCGAGCCAGACCACCTTGAGCGCGACGAGGCCTGACGCCGTCTGCACCGCCAGCGCGGTTGCAAGCACGGTGAAATTGAAGAGCTGGAAGATGCCGCGCCGCTCGTGCTTGTTCCAGCCGCGCAGATTGGCCCACAGGATCGGCAGCGGCCCCGACAGACCGGCAAGGCCGCCCAGGATGCCGCCTGCAAAGCCAATCGCGCCGTCGGCGGCGCGGCCGCCGAACTTGAAGGCGAGCGGCCGCTTGTTCAAGTACAGCGCGCTCGGAAAGATCAGCAGCAGGATGCCGACGCTCAGCTTGAACACCTTCGGATCGGCGGAGGCGACCATCATCGTTCCCAGCGGCACGCCGGCGAGGCCGCCGATCAGGAACGGCCAGACCAGCGAGAGATCGAAACTCTTCCACATCGACGGCAGCGTCGAGGTCTGCGCGATCACCGAGCAGATCAGGACCAGCGGCACCGCGAGCGAGGGCGGCAGCACGTACAGCCAGATACCGAGCGCCATCAGCGCCGTGCCGAATCCAGCCAGTCCCGAGACGAAGCCGCCGGCCAGCGCGCCGAACAGCAGCAGCGCATAGGTGAGCGTTTCCAACAGACTTTCCTTGTTGCAATGGACGATCCCGAACTGTTGATCGCCATCCCTCGCATAGCACGGGTGCGGCTGGAGAGGTCAATTCCATATCGCACGCAAGCGTGATCCCGGCGGCCGGGCTTTCGCGACTGACGCACCTACATGATGGCCGTACTTCAATTCGGCGGACCCGCCCGACGCCATGGTGCGCTCCGATTGGCCAAGTCCCGAATGAGATGATGGAGAACGACCATGACTCGCACGAAGATTGCCGTTGCGGCCGCGCTGTTATCTGCGGCGGCGCTGATGCCGACTTTGGCAGAGGCTCAGCTCTCGGAGCCCGCGGCCTATCAGGCCGCCCATCCGGATCGCGACGTGCTCAATGGCGGGCAGCTCACGCCCGCAGGCAGAGCGGCGCGCGGCCTGACCGGCATACCGGCCGATGCCTACGCATCGCAGCTCTATCCGCCGGCCGGCGCTCCGGTCGTCTATCCCCGCCACCGCCGTCATCGTTAGCGTTGCTAAACGATTTGCCTGGTTTCGGCGGGCTTGTGCAGCGCGCCGATCAGGATGCGTAGTGCTTCGGTCAATTCCGATCGGTTGCGCGCGGCCCCGAGCGAGACGCGCGCCGCGTGCGGCGGCGTTCCATCCACCACGAAAGCGTCGCTGGCGATGACGGCGAGTCCGTTGCGCAGCAGATGCGCGGTGACTTCGAGCCGGTCGCGGCCCTCAGGCAATCGAAGCCACAGATGGTGCGCGGCGGGCTTGGCCAGGAACTGAAAGCCTTTCAGTGTGCGTTGCGCGAGCTGCTGACGGCCGATCGCCTCGTTGCGGATGGCGGTGATGATGCGGTCGGCGATGCCGCTCTCGAGCCAGTGCGTCACCAGCGCGACCATCAACGGCGCCGGCATCTGCACCGTGGCCTGCAAATGGCTGCGCATTTGCTGCTGCGCGCCGCTGTCGGGTGTCACCAGATAGGCCACGCGCAGCGCCGGTGCGATGCATTTCGACAAGGTGGTCGCCAGATATGTCCGCTCCGGAATGAGGTTCGCGATCGGTGATGCCGATCGGTCGAGCAGCCCATAGGCATCGTCCTCGATCAGCACGGTGCCGGCATCGCGAATGATCTTTGCGATCGCATCGCGCCGCTCTTTGGTGAGCGTAGCGGTGGTCGGATTGTGCAACGTCGGAATGAGGTAGACGGCCTTCGGCTTGTGCGCGCGACAGGCTTTTGCAAGAGCATCAGGAAGAATACCGCCTTCATCCATCGCCACGCCGACCAGCTTGACGCCAAGCTGGGCTGCGGCTGCCTTGATGCCGGGGAAACTGAGCGCCTCCGTCAGCACCACCTCGCCGGGCCGCGCGAGATGGGCGAGCAGATTGAACAGAATCGTCTGCGCGCCCGGAAAGATCACGAGCCGGTCGGCATGCGCATGCGCAACGCGCGCGCGCATCCATGTCGCCGCGACCTCACGCTCATGCGCACTGCCGCCGGGCGGCTGGTAGTTCAGGAATGCGGTCAGCCCCGATTGCTCGCAGATCGCCTCCAGGCCGGCGATGATGCGCTCGTCGAGCTGCGCTTCCAGCGGATGCGGCGGCACGTTCATCGACAGGTCGATCGCAACCGGATGCGGCAGATCGACCGCGCGGCGCGCGCTGGTCTCCGACACGAACGAACCCTGTCCGACCCGGGCCTCCAGAATCCCGCGGCGCCGCGCCTCGGTATAGGCGCGCGTGACCGTGGTGAGATCGATGTCGAGCGCCTTGGCGAGCGCGCGCTGCGTCGGCAGTTGCTGGCCACGCACCAGCCTGCCCGCGGCAATGTCGGCCTCCATGGCATCGACGATGCGCTGGTACCGCGGCCCGCTCAGCTCTGCGATTGTAGGGATCCAATCCATGCAAATTCGCCCATATATCCTTTGAATGTATGGATGCAGGATATTATTGTATGGATCGTCAGATCAAAAGAGGTGCGGTCATGGCGACGGGTTCAGTCTCACTGGCGAAGGCGATGTGGCGGGGCTTTCTCGGCAAGTGTCCGAACTGCGGCGAAGGGCACGTGTTCGGCCGCTTCCTGAAGGTGGCGGATAGCTGCGAGCATTGCGGCGAGGAACTGTTTCACCACCGCGCCGACGATTTTCCCGCATATCTTGTGATCGTCGTGGTCGGCCATCTCGTGGTGCCGGCGATCCTCGCGGTCGAGACCGCCTATGCGCCGCCGGTCTGGCTGCAGCTCGCGGTGTGGCTGCCGGTGACGCTGTTTGCCTCGCTCGCGCTGCTGCAGCCGACCAAGGGCGCGATCGTCGGCCTGCAATGGCAGATCGGCATGCACGGCTTCGAGGCCGCCAAGCGCCGGCGCGACGCCGGTGAGCTTGCGCCGGTGCTGGTGAAGGCGGCGCGCACTAACTGACGTCGTCATTCCACATTGCGCAAGTGCGCAATGGGGCGCGACGAAGTCGCGAGCCATGATGAGCAATTGCGCATCATAGAATCCATTTCCCCACCAACTCTGCGGCCCGATGGATTCCGGGCTCTCGCTTGGCGAGCCCCGGAATGACGGTGCCAAATGGTGAGGGGTCCGATGCAGTCAGCATCGAACCCCTCGTTGCACATCAGCCGGCCTGTAAGCCGGGTTCTGTAGGGCACCGCCCGCTTGCGCAGGCGATACGTGACGGCCATTCCTCTGGGACAATGTTTGCACATTGCCTCGAGCAACCTACCCGGACGGCGGACCTGACATCGCCCCGCGGCGTTATCGCTTTCGCGAACAGCCCGCTTAAGCCGTCCCTATTCGGTTTTGCTCCCGGTGGGGTTTGCCATGCCGGCTCCGTTGCCGGAACCGCGGTGCGCTCTTACCGCACCTTTTCACCCTTGCCCCGCGAAGCCCGAAGGCAAGCGAGGCGGTTCATTCTCTGTGGCACTTTCCCTGGGGTTGCCCCCGCCGGACGCTATCCGGCACCGCATGTCAAGGGAGCCCGGACTTTCCTCCCCGGCGGCCTTTCGACACTTGCCGGAGCGGCCGTCCGGCCGACTGACCGCTTACGCATGGGCATTTATGACGGTTTCGTCAAGGCGATATCGCGCCGCACGCGGCGGCGAAAATAATTTATCCTGAAGATGTCGTTTGGTGTGCGCCCCGTTCGACTGGATGTCGGCGATCCAGCCGAGCAACAGGAGTTAAGCGATGCAGTACCTGCTGATGATCTACCAGAACGAGGTCGAGTACGCCAAGAATGATGCCGCCACCAGCCAGAGGCTGCTCGGCGAATATCAGACCTTCACCCAGTCCATCATCCAGAGCGGCAATTTCAAGGCCGGCGACCGGCTGCAGCCGACCACGACCGCGACGACGGTGCGCGTGCGCGAAGGCAAGACGCTCACGACGGATGGTCCGTTCGCCGAGACCCGCGAGCAACTCGCCGGCTACTATCTGGTCGAGGCCAAGGATCTCAATGCGGCAATCGAGATCGCGGCGCGGATCCCCAGCGCGCGCATAGGCTCGATCGAGGTGCGGCCGATCTGGGTGTATGAGAAGTGACGGCGGCGTGGTGATCGCATGACATGATCCCTTCCGAGATCGAAAAAATCTTCCGTGACGAGGCGGGGCGGGCGTTGGCCACGCTCATCCGCCTCGTCGGCGATTTCGATCTCGCCGAGGACGCACTTCAGGATGCTTTTGCGGTCGCACTGGAGCGCTGGTCGGCATGCGCGGTGCCTGACAATCCGCGCGCCTGGCTCGTCAATGTCGGACGCAACAAGGCCATCGACCGCATCCGCCGCAATGCCGCCTTCCGCGGCAAGCAGCAGGCGCTGATGCATGAGCTCGAACTCAATGCGCAAACTCCCGACGAGCCGCCGACGATGCTCGATGACGACATGCTGCGGCTGATCTTTACTTGCTGCCATCCGGCGTTCGCGATCGAGGTCCAGGTCGCATTGACGCTGCGCACCGTCTGCGGCCTCTCCACCGCGCAGGTCGCGCGTGCCTTCCTCATTAGTGAAGAGGCGATGGCGCAGCGTCTCGTCCGTGCCAAGCAGAAGATCCGTCTCGCCGGCATTCCCTACGAGGTGCCGGAGCGTGAGACGCTGGAGCCGCGCCTCGGCGGCGTGCTCGCCGTCATCTATCTCGTCTTTACCGAAGGCTACGTGGCAACGTCTGGCACAGACCTGATGCGGCCCGATCTCGCGGTCGAGGCGATCAGGCTCGGCCGGTTGCTCGATCGACTGGTGCCGGATCGTAGCGAGATCAAGGGCCTCTTGTCCCTGATGCTGCTCCATGACGCGCGGCGCGAGGGGCGAGAAACCGCATCCGGCGACATCGTGCTGCTCGAAGAGCAGGACCGCACGCTGTGGGATCGCGACCAGATCGCGGAAGGCCTGCAGCTCGTGGATGAGGCACTGCGCGTGCCGGGCCGGCCGCAAGCCTATGCGGTGCAGGCCGCGATTGCCGCGCTGCATGCCCGCGCGCCGAGCTATGAGGATACCGACTGGCCGCAGATCGCCGGCCTCTACGAGGTGCTGCTGCGCATCAGTCCCTCGCCGGTGATCGAGCTCAACCATGCGGCCGTGATCTCGATGGTCGACGGCCCCGCGCGTGCGCTCGATCTCGTCAACGCGATCGCGGCGCGCGGCGGGCTTGACGGCTACGAACTGCTGCCGGCAGTGCGGGCGGATTTGTTGCGACGGCTCGGCCGGAAGGAAGAAGCGCGTGAGGCGTATGTTGCTGCGACGGAGGCGACGCAGCTCGAACCGTTGCGGCGGCTCTATGCGCGAAGGATCAAAGAACTGCAGTAGTCGCCACACACTCAGTCATTGCGAGGAGCGAAGCGACGAAGCAATCCAGAGTCTTTCCGCCGAGGGATTCTGGATTGCTCCGCTGCGCTCGCAATGACGGGACCTGCGCCGTCACTTCGACGCGACCGTCGTCCCCTCCGCTGGCAAGCTGGCGAGCAGCGCTTGCAATGTCGATAGCGTCGAGTGATCCGCCACGCCATCGAGCCGCGCCGGGCGGAAGTGGCGCTGGAAGGCGGTGACGACTTCCATCGTTGCGGCGTCGTATTTGCCGGTGAGGGGGATGCCATAGCCGTATTTTGCGAGCGCCTGTTGCAGGCTCAGCACTTCGTCGCTGATGGTGCCGAGCATCAGGCTCTCGCCGCGCACGACCGGGGCCGGCGTGACCCAGTGACCGACGCCGGAATTGGCCAGCGAATGCCACGGGAACTTTTCGCCCGGATCCTTCTTCCGCGCCGGTGCCACGTCGGAGTGGCCGAGCACGCGGTGCGCCGGCACTTTGCGGCGGAGCATGATGCCGCGGCACAGCGCGATCACCGCTGCGATCTGCCGTAGCGGAAACTCGGGATAACCCCAATCGTGTCCGCGGTTGACGATCTCGATCCCGATCGAGCACGAGTTGATGTCGTCCTCGCCAGCCCAGGATGAGACGCCGGCGTGCCAGGCGCGTTTGGCCTCGGGCACGCATTGTACGATGCGGCCATCCTCCAGCACGACGTAATGAGCAGAGACCTCAGTGCCTGCCGTGCACAGCCGCGCCAGCGCGCCCTCGACGTCGGGCATGCCGGTGTAGTGCAGCAGGATCATATCCGGCTGCCGCCCCTTGTTGCGCTCGCCATAGTTGGGCGAGGGGATGATGTCCGAGACGATCGAGGAATCCGGGTCGAACGTCCTCATGCCCGCCGCGGCCTTGGGAGCCGGGAGAACACGCTGACGCTTCGAATCAGATCCAGATGACGCGGACGAACCGGACGGCATATACAACTCAGGTCGGACAGGAACGAGGGCCAAGCCCTTCTCTTTACTATTCCTTTACCCCATCGCCGCACGCAATCGGGCGGCGCAGTTAACGGACGGATTTTGCGCCTTGTGTGTGGATGAAGCATCACCAGAAGGTAACCTTTTCGACTTGTAACGGGCCGATCAACGCTTTCTTAACGCTAAGGGCCGTTACTGAGTGGTGAAGAGCCGACCCGCGTCCGGAGGCGGCCAAAGCGTTTTTGGCTCGAAATCCCATGGCTGCCCGACAATTTCCGCTGGGAACACAGGGTTTGCGGCCCTGGACGACCGGGGCTGGCAAGCGTGCTGCACGAGGGTTTGGTCGTGGAACCGCCGCGACGGGGAATAATTCGAGACGTCATGGGCTTGCGTGCCTCCGATGTCGTATGGACGCCCGGCAGGTGTGGCGCATGACGTCGGCCGACCATATTCCCGTGCTTGGCCGTGAGGCACTCAACTACCTCGCGCCCCGCGCGGCCGGGATTTATGTCGACGCCACTTTTGGCGGCGGCGGCTACAGCCGCGCCATCCTCGATGTGCCGGGAACCCGCCTCATCGCCATCGACCGCGATCGCACGGCCATTGCTGGCGGTTCCGAGCTGGTCGCGCATGCCGCTGGCCGGCTGACGCTGGTCGAGGACCGATTCTCGAATCTCGCCGAGGTCTGTGCCGCGCAAGGCGTCGATGCCGTCGATGGCGTCGTGATGGATGTCGGCGTGTCCTCGATGCAGCTCGACCAGGCCGGCCGCGGCTTCTCCTTCCGCCTCGAGGGTCCGCTCGACATGCGGATGGGGCAGGCGGGACCGACCGCCGCCGATGTCGTCGCGCGTGCCTCGGAAGGCGATCTCGCCGACATCATCTATCTCTTCGGCGAGGAGCGGCATTCGCGCAAAGTCGCACGCGCCATCGTCGCGGCACGGCAGGAGGCGCCGATCGCCACGACACGCGCGCTGGCTGACATCGTTGCGCGGGTCGTGCGCTCGAAGCCCGGCGATATCCATCCGGCAACGCGAACCTTCCAGGCCTTACGCATCTTCGTCAATGAAGAGCTCGACGAGCTCAAGACCGCGCTGGCTGCGGCCGAGCGCGTGCTGCGTCCCGGCGGACGGCTGGTGGTCGTCTCGTTCCATTCGCTGGAAGACCGCATCGTCAAGACTTTCCTCGTCGAGCGCGCCAAGACCGGCGGTGGCTCGCGGCATCTGCCCGAAGTGGCACAAGTGCCGCCGAGCTTCCAGCTCCTAACGCGGCGGCCGGTCGTCGCCGGCGAGGAGGAGGTCGCGCACAATCCACGCGCGCGATCCGCCAAGCTGCGCGCCGCCGAGCGCACGGCTGCGCCTGCGCATGAGGACGCCGAGCCGTCGTCCTGGCCAAGCCTCGCCGACGTGATGAGGGGTGGCTAGCGCATGCGCATCATCCACCTCCTTGTCATCGGCGCGCTGATCTTCGCGGCGGCCTATGTCTACCGGATCAAGATGGACTCCACCGCCCGCACCGAGAAGGTGCTGCGGCTGCACGCGGAGATTCGCGAGCAGCGCGATGCTATCGCGGCGCTGCGGTCCGAATGGGCCAAGCTCGATGCGCCGCTGCGTCTGCAGGGCCTGACCGAGCGCCATCTGCCGCTCAAGCCGATCAACGCCACGCAATATGACTCGCTGAAGAATCTGCCGGAGCGTCCGCCGCGCCTGTTCCGGCCGGGCGAGCCCGATCCGATCGGGTCCATGATCAACACCATCGAAGCCGCCAGCGATCCCGACGCGGTGACGGGCTCCGTGTCTCAGGGCGAGGACAAGCAATGAGCCCGGCGACGCCCGCAAAACCCACCGCGAAATCAACCGAGCCTTGGCGCCAGCGGCTGATCCGCAGCCTGCTCTACGGACGCAACGTCGACCGCGCCGCGAAGGCCCGCGCGCGCGTCGGGCTTGCCATCCTCGCCTTCGCGTCGATCTATGCCCTGATCGGCGCCCGGCTCGTGATGTTCGCGATCGGCGCCGATGCGCACGGCGCGCGGCGCGCGGCGGCGCAGGACGTGGTCGCGACCGCGCGGCCCGACATCGTCGACCGCAACGGCGCGATCCTCGCAACCGACGTCAAGGCGCCGAGCCTGTTCGGCGAGCCGCGCCGCATCATCGACAAGGACGAGGCGATCGAGCTCCTGACTGCCACCGTGCCTGATCTCGACGAGGCCGAGGTGCGCGAGCGCCTGTCGTCGCGAAAGGGGTTCGTCTGGCTGAAGCGCGAGATCACGCCGAAGCAGCAGCAGGACATCCACAAGCTCGGCATTCCCGGCATCGGCTTCCTGCGCGAGAACAAGCGCGTCTATCCGACCGGCAACGAGGTTGCCCACCTCATCGGTCTCGTCAACATCGACAACCAGGGCATCGCCGGCATGGAGAAGTGGCTCGACAACAACGGGCTCGCCGATCTCCACCGCGCAGGCTTTGCCACCGATCGCCTGCAAAAGCCGATCGAGCTGTCAGTCGACTTGCGCGTCGAGCATGCACTGCGCGACGAGCTGTTGAAGGCGAAGGAGAAGTTTCACGCGAAGGCGGCCTCGGGCATCATTTCCAACGTCAAGACCGGGGAGATCGTCGCGATGGTCTCGCTGCCCGACTTCGATCCCAACAACCCCAAGGAAGCGCATGACCCCGACCGCATCAACCGCCTGACCACCGGCGTCTACGAGATGGGCTCGACCTTCAAGGCGTTCACACTGGCGATGGCGCTCGATTCCGGAAAGATCAACCTGAACTCGATGTGGGATGCACGCGGAAACCTGCACTACGGCAAGTTCACCATCCACGACAGCCACATGCTCGGACGTTTCATCAACACCAAGGAAGTGTTCACCTACTCGTCCAATATCGGCGCTGCGCGGATCGCGCTCGGCCAGGGCGTTGAGGCCCACAAAGCGTTCCTGGCCAAAATGGGCCAGTTGACGCGGTTGCGTACCGAGTTGCCGGAGAGCGCTGCACCACTGGTACCGCGCCACTGGGGCGAGTTGAACACCGTGACTATCGCGTTCGGCCAGGGCTTGTCGGTGGCGCCGCTGCAGGCAGTGATGGGCATCAACGCACTGATGAACGGTGGCTACCTGATCCCACCGACATTCCTGAAACGCAGCGAAGCGGAAGCGTCGGCGATGGCCAAGCGTGTGATCAAGCCAGAGACCTCCGAAAAGATGCGATATCTGATGCGGCTCAATGCCGAGATCGGCACAGCCAAGAAGGCCGATGTTCCCGGCTACTATATCGGCGGCAAAACCGGCACGTCCGAGAAGGTCATTAACGGCCGTTATGCCAAGAAGCGGGTGCTCAACTCCTTCACCGCAATCATGCCCTCCGACGATCCGAAATATCAGATTCTCGTCATGCTGGACGAGCCACAGCCCTTGCAGGAAACGTATGGTTTCATCACGTCGGGCTTTAATGCTGTGCCGACGGGGGGCAAGGTCATCGCCCGTATCGCACCGCTCTTGGGTGTCGAGCCACGATTTGACCTGCCGCCGTCCGACCGCCTTATTCTTGCAGCATCCAGGACAACCCAGTAATCAACCGGATGGCCCATTGGCGGTGCTGAGTCGGTATTTTCCGAGGATTCGGCGTTCCGGCAGGGCATCTCGACTGGAACACCATGAAGCTGCGTGACGTCTTAGGCAATGATGCCGCAATCGAGCCGGCCCTCGCAGGCCTCGATGTGACGGGGCTTGCGCTCGACAGCCGCGTGGTCAGGCACGGTGACCTTTTTTTCGCGCTCGCCGGCAGCAAGACCGACGGCGCGCGCTTCATCGATGCCGCGGCTGCCGCAGGAGCGGTGGCGGTAGTCGGCGATCAGGCGCCTGCGGCCTGCAAGGTGCCGTTCCTTGCAGTCACCAATCCGCGCCGCGCGCTGGCGCTCGCCGCGGCAAGATTCTTCCCCATGCAGCCCGCAACCATCGCGGCGGTGACCGGCACCAGCGGCAAGACCTCGGTCGCGGCGTTCACGCGCCAGATCTGGGAGCGGCTCGGGCATGCTTCCGCCAGCATCGGAACCATAGGTCTGGTTTCGCCGAAGCGCACGGTCTATGGCTCGCTGACCACGCCCGATCCGATCGCGCTGCACCGGCAGCTCGATGAGATCGCGCGCGAGGGCGTCACGCATCTCGCGTTCGAGGCGTCCTCGCACGGGCTCGATCAGTATCGCCTCGACGGCGTGCGCGTCTCCGCCGGCGGCTTCACCAATCTCTCACGCGACCACATGGATTACCACCCGACCGTCGCGCATTACCTCGCGGCCAAGTTGCGCCTGTTCCGCGAGCTGATCCCGCCGGGTGGAGCGGCGGTGATTTCCGCCGATCATGACTGCTCGACGGAAGCACTCGAGGCGGCGAAGACGCGCGGCTTGCGCGTGATGGCGGTCGGTCGCAATGGCGATGGCAGAGGCGAGGGCATTCGCCTCGTTGATGTCGAGGTCGAGGGCTTCGCGCAGAAGCTCGCGATCGAGCATCGCGGCAAGCGCTATTCGGTTAGGTTGCCGTTGGTCGGCGCGTTCCAGATCGAGAATGCGCTGGTGTCCGCCGGCCTTGCGATCGGCACCGGCAGCGATGCGGCGAGCGTGTTCGCAAGCCTCGAACATCTCGAAGGCGCCAAAGGCCGGCTCGAACGCGTCGGCGAGCGCAACGGTGCGCCAATCTTCGTCGATTATGCGCACAAGCCGGATGCATTGGCGAAAGCGTTGCAGGCGCTGCGTCCTTACGCCAGGCGCAGGCTCATCGTCGTGTTCGGCGCCGGCGGCGACCGCGATGCCGGCAAGCGGGCGATCATGGGCGAGATCGCGGCGGAGAACGCCGATGGCGTCATCATCACCGACGACAATCCGCGCAGCGAGAAGCCGGAAGCCATTCGCGCCGCGATCCTCGCCACCGCGAAGGGCGCCAGGGAAATCGGTGATCGCGCTGCCGCGATCCGCACCGCGATCGACGAGCTGCAAGCCGGCGATGCCCTGCTGATCGCGGGCAAGGGACACGAGACCGGTCAGATCGTCGGCGGCCAGGTGCTGCCGTTCAGTGATCACGAGGCGGTTGCCGCCGCATTAGCGTCGAGGGTTGCATGAGCGCGCCAATTTGGACGGTTGCCGAAGTGGCGCGTGCGCTGGGCGTTGCCGGATCGTTTCCCGATACGCCAATCGATTTCGTCACCCAGGACAGCCGCCTGGTGAAGCCCGGCAGCCTGTTCGTCGCGCTGAGCGGCACTCCGACCGGCGGCTTCATCTCAAGCTTCGCCAGCGCGCGTGACGGTTGGGAGTTTGCCGACAAGGCAGAAGCAGCCGGCGCGGCCGCGATGATCGTGCCGCATGAGATCGCGGGGATCCGCATTCCGCAGATCATCGTGAGGGACACGCTGATCGACGGCCTCTGGGGCCTCGCGCGTGCCGCACGAGCGCGTTTCGCAGGGCCCGTGATTGGGCTGACCGGCAGTGCGGGCAAGACCAGCACCAAGGAATTCCTCGCGGCCTATCCAAACGCCTATGCGAGCCCGTCGAGTTTCAACAATTTCTGGGGCGTGCCGCTGACGCTGTGCAACGCGCGGCCGGATGCCAGCCTCTGGGTCGTCGAGATGGGCATGAATCAGACCGGCGAAATCGCGCGGCTCAGCGAATTGACGCGGCCGACGGTCGCGCTCGTCGTCAATGTCCAGCCCGTGCATCTGGAGAAGCTCGGCTCGCTCGAGGCGATCCGGCGGGAGAAGGTGTCGATCGCTTTGGGCTTGCCGAAGGATGGCGTGCTGGTGCTGCCGGCGGGGATCGCCGCGCCCGAATGGAAGGGGAGGGTGGTGCGCTTCGGCGAAGGCACCGAAATGCGCGAGCTCACGCACGCGCCGCATGGCGAGAGCTGGCAGGTCGTGGCCGAGATCGGCAAGACGCAGATTTCGTTCAGCCTGACGCCGGGCGCGCCGCACCGCGTCTACAATGCGCTCGCCGCGCTTGCCTCGGTCCATGCCGCGAACCTCGATGCCGCGACGCTCGCGACCAAGCTCGATCGCGTCGGCATCATGACCGGCCGCGGCGTCGAGCAGTTCGTCGGCGGCGTCACCGTGATCGACGACAGTTTCAACGGCAATCCGGCCAGCGTGGCGGCGGCGCTGCAAAGCCTCGCGGCACGCCACATGAGCGGCGGCCGCCGCATTGCGGTGCTCGGCGACATGCTGGAACTGGGCGGCGACGCGCCGACCTATCACACTGGCCTTGCCAAATATCTCGACGCCATCGACGGCGTTTATTGCGTCGGCCCCTTGATGCGCCACCTCTACGACGCGCTCCCGCCGGGTAAGGGCCTCGGCTGGCACGATGATCCCGCCACGCTGAGGCCGAGCGATGTTGCGGCGCTCCTGAAGGCAGGCGACATGGTGGTTGTCAAGGGCAGCAAGAAGATGTTCTGGGTCAACAAGTTTGTGCCGGGGCTAGTGGCCGCCTTGCAGGCAAAGGCGTAAACTGCTTGGAAGGCGCTGTTCCCGTTCCCCATACGCGGCGCGAAGCCGTCCGGTTTCTTAGAGGTCGCCCGCCCCATGACGAAGACCCGCGAATGCGCGAGGCCAAGGCCGCGCGCGAAGGCGCCATAGGACCGTCTGAATGTTTTACTGGCTGATCGAGCTCTCCAATACATTTCCGGGCTTTGGTGCGGTGCGCACCGTCCTGAACGTCTTTCGCTACATCACCTTCCGCACCGGCGGCGCGATCGTCACCGGCGCCCTGTTCGTGTTCCTGTTCGGGCCTTGGATCATCGATCATTTGCGCATTCGCCAGGGCAAGGGCCAGCCGATCCGCACCGACGGCCCGCAGTCGCACCTCGCCAAGAAAGGCACGCCCACCATGGGCGGGTTGATGATCCTGTCGGGCCTCACGGTCGGCACGGTGCTGTGGGCCAATCCGCTCAACCCTTACGTCTGGATCGTGCTCGCGGTGACACTCGGCTTCGGCTTCGTCGGCTTCTATGACGATTACCTCAAGGTGACCAAGCAGACGACGAGCGGGTTCGGCGGCAAGCTTCGCCTGCTGATCGAGGCAATCATCGCGCTGGTCGCCTGCTACGCCTTGGTGCGGCTGAACCGCGATCCCTCATCCACCGCGCTCGCCATTCCCTTCTTCAAGGATGTCGTGCTGCATTTCGGCTGGTTCTTCGTCATCTTCGGTGCCTTCGTCATCGTCGGTGCCGGCAACGCGGTGAACCTCACTGACGGTCTCGACGGCCTCGCCATCGTGCCCGTCATGATCGCGACCGCCAGCTTCGCCATGATCGCCTATCTCGCCGGCAACGCGGTCTTCGCCGACTATCTCCAGATCAAATATGTCGCGGGCACCGGCGAGCTCGCGGTGCTCTGCGGCGCCCTGCTGGGGGCGGGCCTCGGCTTCCTCTGGTTCAACGCGCCGCCGGCCTCGATCTTCATGGGCGACACCGGCTCGCTCGCGCTCGGCGGCATGCTGGGTGCGATCGCGGTCGCGGTGAAGCACGAGATCGTGCTTGCGGTGATCGGCGGCCTGTTCGTGCTGGAGGCGGTCTCCGTCATCGTGCAGGTCGTGTCGTTCAAGCTTACAGGTAAGCGCATCTTCCGGATGGCGCCGATCCATCACCATTTCGAGCAGTTGGGCTGGACCGAGCCGCAGATCGTGATCCGCTTCTGGATCATCTCGGTGATGCTGGCGCTCGCCGGCTTGTCGACGCTGAAGCTGCGGTGACGGCTACATCATGATCCCCATTACATCCTTCGCCGGCAAGACGGTGGCGGTGTTCGGCCTCGGCGGCTCGGGGCTCGCGTCCTGCCACGCCTTGAAGGCCGGCGGCGCCGAGGTGATCGCCGGGGACGACAACGCGGACAACGTCGCCAAGGCCGCGCAAGCTGGTTTCGTCACCGCTGACTTACGCAATGTGTCCTGGGCGAATTTCGCGGCGCTCGTGCTGGCGCCCGGCGTGCCGCTGACCCACCCGGTGGCGCACTGGAGTGTCTTGAAGGCGCGCGAGGCCGGCGTCGAGGTGATCGGTGACATCGAGCTGTTCTGCCGCGAGCGGCGGCGGCATGCGCCGGACGCGCCCTTCGTCGCCATCACCGGCACCAACGGCAAGTCGACGACGACGGCGCTGATCGCGCATCTGACCAAGGTGGCCGGCTACGACACCCAGATGGGCGGCAATATCGGCACCGCGATCCTGTCGCTGGAGCCGCCGCGCATGGGGCGTGTTCACGTCGTCGAGATGTCGTCCTACCAGATCGATCTCACGCCCTCGCTCGATCCGTCGGTCGGCATCCTGCTCAACGTCAGCGAGGATCACATCGACCGTCACGGCACGATCGAGCATTACGCCGCGGTGAAGGAACGCCTCGTCGCCGGCGTGCAGCCAGGCGGCACCTCGATCGTCGGCGTCGACGATGGCTGGTGCCGCGACATCGCCGACCGGCTCGATCGCGCCGGCAAGAAAGTCGAGCGCATCTCCGTGAAAAACCCGCTGGCGAGCGGCTTCTATGTCGAGCACGGCACGGTTCTGCGCGCCTCCGGCGGCGCCCGCAGCGAGGTCGCCATGCTCGGGGGCATCGGCTCGCTGCGCGGCCTGCACAACGCGCAGAACGCGGCCTGCGCCGCGGCCGCCGCGCTCGCGATGGGCATCGGTCAGGATGTCCTGCAGAACGGCCTGCGCAGCTTTCCGGGGCTGGCGCACCGCATGGAGCAGGTCGGTCGCCGCGGCAATGTGCTGTTCGTCAACGACTCCAAGGGCACCAACGCAGATGCCACTGCGCACGCGCTGTCATCCTTCACCGATATCTTCTGGATCGCCGGCGGCAAGGCGAAGGCGGGCGGCATCACCAGTTTGACCTCTTTCTTCCCGCGCATCCGCAAAGCCTATCTGATCGGCGAGGCTGCGCAGGAATTTTCCGGCACGCTTGGCCGCGACGTCCCGCACGAGATCAGCCAGACTCTCGACATTGCCGTCGAGCACGCCGCGCGCGAGGCGGAAGCATCCGGCCTCACCGATGCCGTCGTGCTCTTGTCGCCCGCTTGCGCCTCCTTTGACCAGTACCGCAATTTCGAGATCCGCGGCGCCAAGTTCCGCGAGCTGGTGCAGGCGCTGCCGGGCGTGAAGCCGGTGGTGTGAGGGGCGCGCTCGCGCAATCTGTGCTGTCATCGCCCGCGAAGGCGGGCGATCCAGTATTCCAGAGACGTTGATTGAGCCGAGAAGCCGCGGCGTACTGGATGCCCCGCCTTCGCGGGGCATGACGGTGTGTTATGCGGCCCCAGCGGAGATCATCTCAAAACATCCGCGATTCATTAACCCCTCGTAAACCAACCTCGGCGACCAATGGACAACCTCTGTCCGAAAGCCGGTCGCCCATGCTCTCCCGTGAAGAACGCACCCCCTTTTCCGAGTGGTGGTGGACCGTCGACAAGCCGCTGCTCGGCGCCATCCTGGCACTGATGTTGACCGGGGTGATCCTGTCGCTGGCGGCAAGCCCGCCGGTGGCGACCCGCATCGGGCTCGATCCCTTCCATTTCTTCAGCCGGCACGTGATGTTCCTGGCGCCATCCTTCATTGTGCTGGTCGGCGTCTCCTTCCTGTCGCCGCGGTCGATCCGGCGCAGCGCGCTGATCATCTTTACGATCAGCATCATCCTGATCGTGGTGACGCTCGCGATCGGCCCGGAGGTGAAGGGCTCGCGGCGCTGGATCACGCTGCTCGGCGTCAACATCCAGGCCTCCGAGATCGCCAAGCCCTCCTTTGTGGTCATCGCGGCCTGGCTGTTCGCGGAGTCGACAAAACGGCCGGAAATGCCGGCAACTTCGATGGCGCTGGTGCTGCTGTTGATGCTGGTCTCGCTGCTCGTCATGGAGCCCGACTTCGGCCAGACCATGCTGATCCTGATGGTGTGGGGCGCACTGTTCTTCATCGCGGGCATGCGCATGATCTGGGTGTTCGGCCTCGCGGGCGCCGCCGCTGCCGGCCTGTTCAGCGCTTATCTTTTTGTTCCGCACGTTGCGGGTCGTATCAAGCGCTTCATGAATCCGGCCTCTGGCGACACCTTCCAGGTCGATACTGCGATGGAAGCCTTCTACAACGGCGGCTGGTTCGGGCTCGGACCGGGCGAGGGCATTGCCAAGCGCAGCCTGCCGGACAGCCACACCGACTTCGTGTTCGCCGTCGCCGCCGAAGAGTTCGGTATCATCCTGTGCCTCGCCATGCTCGCGCTGTTCGCCTTCGTCGTCATCCGCACGCTATCGCGCGCCTATGCCAATGACGACATGTTCTCGCGCTTCGCCGCGTCGGGGCTTGCGATCCTGTTTGGCGTGCAGGCCGCGATCAACATGTCGGTGAACCTCCAGCTCATCCCCGCCAAGGGCATGACGCTGCCGTTCATCTCCTATGGCGGCTCCTCGATCGTCTCGCTGGCCTACGGCGTCGGCATGATGCTGGCGCTGACGCGGCTGCGCCCGCGCACCGAGGTCGAGGCGAGCGGCCGCGCCGAGGCGATGCGTAGCTACGCGTAACCCGTCATTGCGAGGAGCGAAGCGACGAAGCAATCCAGAATGTGTCCGTGGAGGGATTCTGGATTGCTTCGCTTCGCTCGCAATGACGGCGGAGGGCCTGTAAAAGGAGGCCCATGGACACGTCCCCCCTGATTCTTCTCGCCGCGGGCGGTACCGGCGGCCATCTGTTCCCGGCCGAGGCGCTCGGCGTCGAATTGATCCGGCGCGGCTTTCGCGTACGCCTCGTCACGGACGAGCGCGCGCTGCGCTACAGCGGGCTGTTCAGCAAGGACATGATCGACGTCGTCAGCAGCGAGACCGCGCGAGGCCGCAACCCGTTCCAGCTCGCCTATGCCGGCCTCACGCTCGCCGGCGGCACGTTGGCCGCCTTCGCTCTGATCAAACGGTTGAAGCCGGTCGCCGTCGTCGGCTTCGGCGGCTACCCGACGCTGCCGCCGCTGGTCGCGGCTAAATTGGCCGGCGTGCCCGGCATCATCCACGACGCCAACGCCGTGCTCGGCCGCGCCAACCGTTTCCTGTCGCGCCGCGTCCGCGCGATCGCGACGTCCTTGCCCGGCGTGCTCGATCGCGATCCGGCGCTGGCCGGAAAGACCACGACGGTCGGCACGCCGATGCGGCCCGCCATCCTCGCGGCAGCGGCCGTAAAGTACACCGCGCCGGAGCCGAATGGTCCTCTGCGCCTGCTCGTGGTCGGCGGCAGCCAGGGCGCGCGCATCATGGCGGATATCGTGCCCGGCGCGATCGAGCGGCTCGAGCCGGCGCTGTGGGGCCGGCTGATCCTCACCCAGCAGGTGCGCGAGGAGGATATGACGCGTGTGCGCGCCGTCTACGACAAGCTCAAGATCAATGCCGAGCTCGCGCCGTTCTTTGCGGATTTGCCCGCACGGCTTGCCTCCAACCATCTGGTGGTGTCGCGCTCGGGTGCGGGAACGGTCGCCGAGCTCGCCGCGATCGGGCGGCCCTCGATCCTGGTGCCGCTGCCCGGCTCGATCGACCAGGACCAGTTCGCCAATGCCGGCGTGCTGGCCAAAGTCGATGGCGCGATCCGTATCCCGCAGACCGAATTCACCTCGGACCGGCTGGCGTCGGAGATTTCCGCGTTCGCCGCCGAACCGGCGCGGCTCGCCGCGATGGCCGAGGCCGCCCGCGGCGCCGGCCGGCTCGACGCGGCCGAGCGTTTGGCCGATCTGGTGGTCAAAGTCGCGGGAATCTGACGCCGGGTCTGCCCCGGAATGACCAAAAATGCCCCTTGTCATGCCCCGCGAAAGCGGGGCATCCAGTAACCGGCGCAGGCTGAATTGAATCTCAGGCTTCGCAGAGTACTGGATCGTCCGACCCAGTGCGCAAGGGCGCACAAGGTGGAACGATGACCGTGAGGAACCTATATGAGACTGCCGCGCGAGATCGGACCCATCCACTTCGTCGGGATCGGCGGGATCGGCATGAGCGGTATTGCCGAGGTGCTGGTCAATCTCGGCTATGCCGTGCGGGGTTCGGACGCCTCGGACAACTACAATGTCGAACGTCTGCGCAAGAAGGGCGCCAAGATCTCGGTCGGGCACAAGGCGGAGAATGTCGGCGGTGCCGAGGTCGTCGTAGTGTCCTCGGCGATCAAGCGCGACAATCCGGAGCTGATGGCGGCGCGCGAGCGGCGCATTCCGGTGGTACGCCGCGCCGAGATGCTGGCCGAGCTGATGCGGCTCAAGAGCTGCGTCGCGATTGCCGGCACGCATGGCAAGACAACGACGACCACGATGGTCGCCACGCTGCTCGATGCCGGCGGCCTCGATCCGACCGTCATCAATGGTGGCATCATCAACGCCTACGGCTCCAACGCGCGGTTAGGGGCCGGCGACTGGATGGTCGTGGAGGCGGATGAGAGCGACGGCACGTTCCTGAAGCTGCCGACGGACGTCGCGATCGTCACCAACGTCGATCCCGAGCATCTCGATCACTTCAAGACGTTCGATGCGGTGCAGGACGCGTTCCGCCATTTCGTAGAGAATCTGCCGTTCTACGGTTTTGCCGTGATGTGCATCGACCATCCCGTCGTGCAGAGCCTGGTCGGGAAGATCGAGGATCGCCGCATCATCACCTATGGCGAGAACCCGCAGGCCGATGCGCGGCTGGTCGATCTGACCGCCGGTGGCGGCGGCTCGAAGTTCAAGGTGGTGATTCGCGACCGCAAGGCCGGCACCACCCACGAGATCGCCGATCTCGCGCTGCCGATGCCCGGCCGGCACAACGCGTCGAACGCGACAGCGGCCATTGCCGTCGCGCATGCGCTCGGCATTTCCGACGACAAGATCCGCAGCGCGATTGCAAGCTTCGGCGGCGTGAAGCGGCGCTTCACCAAGACCGGCGAGTGGAACGGCGTCACGATCATCGACGACTACGGCCATCATCCCGTGGAGATTGCGGCCGTGCTCAAGGCCGCGCGCGATTCCTACAACGGCAAGGTGATCGCCGTGGTGCAGCCGCATCGCTACACCCGCCTGCAATCGCTGTTCGAGGAGTTTTGCACCTGCTTCAACGATGCGGATGCGGTGATCGTCGCCGACGTCTATGCCGCCGGCGAGACGCCGGTCGAGGGCATCGACCGCGATCATTTCGTCGCGGGCTTACGCGCCCACGGTCACCGCGAGGTGATCCCGCTGCCGGCAGCGTCCGATCTCGCGGGCATCGTCAAGGGGCTCGCCGCATCGGGCGATCTCGTCGTGTGCCTCGGCGCCGGCAACATCACGCAATGGGCGTACGCGCTGCCCGGCGATTTGAAGGCGCTGGGGTGAGGGCGGCGATGTTGCATTCACTGCTTGCCGCCAGGAACGCTGCGCTCCCTCCCCCCTTGCGGGGGAGGGCGGGGGAGGGGGGTAGTCACGAACTCCGACCTCGCTTGGGGCTACCCCCCTCCCTGACCCTCCCCCGCAAGGGGGGAGGGAACGGAGAGATGATGCCTCCCTCACTTGAGGATGCGGCATGACCTTCCCCGACATCACGCCCGACCTCAAAGCCGCGATGCCTGACCTTCGCGGCCGGCTGCTTGCCAACCAGTCGCTGGCTGAGCTCACCTGGTTTCGCGTCGGTGGTCCTGCGCAGGTGCTGTTCACCCCTGCGGATGAGGACGACCTCGCTTATTTCCTCGCGCATCTTGCACGCGACATTCCCGTCTATGTGGTCGGCGTCGGCTCCAATCTCATTGTGCGCGATGGCGGCATTCCCGGCGTAGTGATCCGGCTTGCGCCGCGCGCGTTTGGCGAAGTGAGCGCGAGCGGCGACGTCGTCATCGCCGGCGCGGCGGCGCTCGACAAGCGCGTGGCGGAGGTGGCGGCGAGTGCCAACATCGGCGGGCTCGAATTCTACTTCGGTATTCCCGGCACGATCGGCGGCGCGCTGCGCATGAATGCCGGCGCTAATGGCGGCGAGACCAAGGACGTTCTGGTCGAAGCGACCGGCGTCGCGCGTGACGGCAGGAAGCACGTCTTCTCCAACGCCGAGATGAAGTTCGTCTACCGCAGGAGCGGCGTCGATCCCTCCATCATCTTCACCTCCGCGCGCTTTCACGGAGCGATCAGGGATGCGGAGGCGATCCGCGCGCGAATGGCCGAGGTCCAGAGCCATCGCGAGACCGCGCAGCCGATCCGGGAGAAGACCGGCGGCTCGACCTTCAAGAATCCGCCCGGCCACTCTGCCTGGAAGCTGATCGACGCCGCCGGCTGCCGCGGCTTGCGCGTCGGCGGCGCGCAGGTCTCGGAAATGCATTGCAACTTCCTGATCAACACGGGCGATGCCAGCGGTCATGACATCGAGACGCTCGGCGAGACCGTGCGCGAACGGGTGAAGGCGAATTCCGGAATTGAGCTACACTGGGAAATCAAGCGGATTGGGATTCCATGATCACCGTCATTCCGGGCCTGCGCCTTACGGCACATCCCCATTGCGCGCTTGCGCAATGTGGAATGACGACTGGATAGGTAACTGAAAACATGCGCATCACCATCCTGTTCGGCGGATCCAACAGAGAGCGTCTGGTTTCGGTCGCGTCGGCCCAGGCGCTGCATCAGGCGCTGCCTGAGGCTGATCTCTGGTTCTGGGACATCCAGGACAGGGTGCATGTCGTCTCGTCGAAACAGCTCGAAGAGCACGCCCGTCCCTTCGAGGACGAGTTCAAACCGGGCACGCGCGGCGTTCCGCTGGAGCAAGCACTCAATCAGGCCAAGGCAGAGGACCGCGTGCTGGTGCTCGCTTTGCACGGTGGCCGCGCCGAGAACGGCGAATTGCAGGTGATGTGCGAAGCACGCGGCGTGCCCTTCACCGGATCGGGCTCGGCCTCCTCGCACCTTGCCTTCGACAAGATCGCAGCCAAGCATTTTGCCGCGCTCGGCGGCGTGACGCCGCCGGCAGGCGTCGCGCTCGACAACATCGACGAGGCCTTCGCCGAATACGGCCGGCTTATCGCAAAGCCGGCGCGCGACGGGTCGAGCTACGGCCTGATCTTCGTCAACGCCAAGCAGGACCTCGTTGCCGTCCGCAATGCGGCGAAGCTCGAGGAATACGTCATCGAGCCCTATATTGCCGGCGTCGAGGCAACCTGCGGCGTGCTCGAGCGGCCGGACGGCTCGATCATCTCGCTGCCTCCGATCGAGATCATTCCGGGCGAGGGCAATTTCGACTATGCGGCAAAATATCTCCTGAAGTCGACCCAGGAGATCTGCCCCGGCCGCTTCACGGCGGAGGTCACCGCCGCTTTGAAGGAGCAGGCGATGCTGGCGCACCGCGCGATGTCCTGCACCGGCTATTCGCGGTCGGACTTCATCGTCGCGGAAAAGGGCCTCGTCTATCTCGAGACCAACACGCTCCCCGGGTTGACCAAATCCTCGCTCTACCCCAAGGCGCTGAAGGCCGAGGGCATCGAGTTCGTCGACTTCCTGCGCGGCCTGATCGCGCTCGCCGAGCGGCGGGTGCGGAAATAATTAGGATTGGTTAATCCGCCGACGGGCGAAAGCGCCCGGTTTGGGGGCTAAAACCGGTAAATTGCCGGATATCGCGGCATAAATGCCTCAAAGAGCGGGGCAAAAAGCGTCCCGCGTTAACGAATTTTACCTTTTGTTTACCAGGAAGTCCGAAGGTTAACGCTGGCGGCGCATATGGCGCTTTGGCTGCCGGCGCGTGAGGGGTTGCGGGGTTCCCGCCTCCAGCGAACGCTTTGAACGGGAGAGGCTTCTTCTGCTGAAGACCAGCACCCGGCCCGGCAAGACCGAGACGTCATGTTCGCCAGGATCCGCGTGATGTCGCGGGCAAACTGTTGACGAGCTCGTGCAATGGATGGTGCAGGCAGCCTCACCCGGTCGCTTTTCAGATCGCTGAGGCCCGAAGCTGACTTGAAGGCGGCCGCTGTTGGAGCGGTCGTACTTCTGCGCGAGTGGGTGCAGGAGAAGCGCGACGAGAAGCGCGCTGCCACCAAGATCAAGGCCAAGGCCGTCGTCGTGCGCGAGCCGCCGCCGCGGGTGGTCGCGCTGGTCGAGCGCTATCTGCCGCGCCGGGTCGGAATCAGCATGACCGTGCTGCTGCTGATCGGAAGCTGCGGCTTCGGCATCGTCAAGGGCGGCCACCTCCAGGATTTCATCACCGCCGTCAGCGACGCCCGCAATGCGCTGGCCAACTCCGCCGGCTTCCGCATCACCTCCGTCGTGATCAACGGGCGCAAGCAGCTCAGCCAGGACGAGATCCTCGCGGTCGGCGGCGTCAGCGGCCGCTCCTCGCTGCTGTTCCTCGACGCCGACGACGTCCGCGACAAGCTCAAGGCCAATCCGTGGATTGCCGATGCGACCGTGCTGAAGCTCTATCCGGGCCAGCTCATGATCGAGATCACCGAGCGCAAGGCGTTCGCGCTGTGGCAGGAGGGTGGCCGGCTCTCCGTGATCGCCGATGACGGTGCCGTGCTCGAGCCCTATGTCTCGCGCCGCTTCCTGTCGCTGCCGCTCGTGGTCGGCAAGGGCGCCGAGACGCAGGCAAGGGATTTCCTCGCGCTGCTGGCGCGCTATCCGCAGGTCAATTCGGTGACCAAAGCCGCGATCTTCGTCGGCGAGCGGCGCTGGAACCTGAGGCTCAAGGACGGCCTCGACGTCCGATTGCCCGAACAGGACGTCGGCAACGCGCTCGCGGCCCTGTCCAAGCTCGACAAGGACGAAAAGCTGTTCTCCCGCGACATCGTCGCGGTCGACATGCGCCTGCCGGATCGGCTGATCGTGCAGCTCTCCGACGACGCCGCGAAGGCGCGCGAGGAGCAGTTCAAGGACAAAAAGTCGAAGAAGAAGGCCGGGGATTCCGCATGACCGGTCTCGATCGCACCCAGACGCCGAAGACCCGCCCGATGCCGCACAACCGCGGCGGCCTCGTCGCCTGCCTCGACATCGGCACCAGCAAGATCGCCTGCATGATCGCGCGGCTGAAGCCGTCGGCGCCGAGCGAAGCCCTGCGCGGCCGCACTCATGCGGTGGAATTGATCGGCTACAGCCAGATCCAGGCGCGCGGCATGAAGGCCGGCGCGGTGATCGATCTCGGCGAATGCGAACAAGCAGTGCGCCAGGCCGTCGCGCTCGCCGAGAAGATGGCCAAGGTGCAAGTCGAGTCCGTGCTGCTGTCGGTCTCCGGCGGCAGGCTCGCCGGCCAGCTCGTCGAGGCTGCGGCCGACATTCGCGGCGGCGCGGTCACGCCGGCCGACGTCAATCGCGTCACCTCGGCGGGCATGCGCCACGCCACCGGCGAGGGCCGCACCGTGCTGCACGCGCTTCCGGTCGGCTACACGCTCGACGGCGTCAAGGGCATCCGCGATCCCCGCGGCATGATCGCTCGCCAGTTCGGCGTCGACGTGAACGTCGTCACCTGCGATGCCAATGTGGCGCGGAACTTGATGTTGGCGGTGGAGCGCTGCCACATCAATGTCGAAGCCATGGCGGCGAGCCCCTATGTGGCCGGCCTGTCGGTGCTGACCGACGACGAGGCCGATCTTGGCGCTGCCGTCATCGAGATGGGCGCGGGCACCACGACGATCGCTGTCTATTCCGGCGGCCATTTCGTGCATGCTGCGGGCTTTGCTGTCGGCGGACAACACATCACGATGGATCTCGCGCGCGGACTCTCGGCGACGATTGCCGATGCCGAGCGAATCAAGACGTTATATGGCACCGTCCTCACCGGCGGATCGGACTCGCGTGAGCTGATGTCTGTGCCGACTGCCGGTGACGAGCAGGATCTGCCGCAGATCGTCTCCCGCGCCACCATCGCCACCATCGTCAAGCACCGTGCCGAGGAGATCTTCGAAATGGTCCGGGACCGGCTCAAGGATTCGCCCTTCGCGGCAGAACCCAAGGGGCGTGTCGTGCTCTCAGGCGGCGCCTCGCAGCTCACCGGTCTCGTCGAACTCGGAACGCAGATCCTCGGCCGGCCGGTTCGGGTCGGACGGCCGCTTGGCTTCGGCCGGCTGCCCAACGAGGCGAAGAACGCCGCCTTCGCGGTGCCTGCCGGGCTTCTGGTCTACCCGCAATATGTTCATCTCGAACATGTCGAACCGCGACATACGCGGCAGCAGGTCAGGACAGGGACCGGCGGTTATTTCGGAAAGGTTGGACGATGGCTACGCGAGGGCTTCTGATGAACCGGTTCCGCAATCTTCGAAATTCACCAACTCCCGCGGCCGCCGGCCGGGGCGAACCCACGCGCGCGTGATCGAGAGGCAAACATGACCATCAATATCAATGTTCCTGATATTCACGAATTGAAGCCGCGGATCACCGTGTTCGGCGTCGGCGGCGCTGGCGGCAACGCCGTCAACAACATGATCACGGCGGGCCTGCAAGGCGTCGACTTCGTGGTCGCCAACACCGACGCGCAGGCGCTGACGATGTCGAAGGCGCAGCGCATCGTGCAGATGGGCACGCAGGTGACGCAAGGCCTCGGTGCCGGTTCGCAGCCCAACGTCGGCGCGGCTGCTGCGGAAGAGGTGATCGACGAGCTGCGTGACCATCTCTCGGGCGCCAACATGGTGTTCGTCACCGCCGGCATGGGCGGCGGCACCGGCACGGGTGCTGCTCCCGTGATTGCCAAGACCGCGCGCGAGATGGGCATCCTCACTGTCGGCGTGGTGACCAAGCCGTTCCACTTCGAAGGCGGCCGCCGCATGCGCACCGCGGAAGCGGGCATCAACGAGCTGCACAAGGTCGTCGACACGCTCCTGATCATCCCGAACCAGAACCTGTTCCGGGTCGCCAACGAGAAGACCACCTTCGCCGACGCCTTCGCGATGGCCGACCAGGTGCTCTACTCGGGCGTTGCCTGCATCACCGACCTGATGGTCAAGGAAGGCCTGATCAATCTCGACTTCGCCGACGTTCGCGCCGTGATGCGGGAGATGGGCAAGGCGATGATGGGCACGGGCGAAGCCTCCGGCGACAAGCGCGCGCTGACGGCCGCTGAAGCCGCGATCGCCAACCCGCTGATCGACGACTCCTCGATGAAGGGCGCCAAGGGCCTGCTGATCTCCATCACCGGCGGCAAGGACCTGACCCTGTTCGAAGTCGACGAAGCCGCCACGCGCATCCGCGAGGAGGTCGACCAGGACGCCAACATCATCGTCGGCGCCACCTTCGACGAAGCGCTCGACGGCCTGATCCGCGTCTCGGTCGTCGCCACCGGCATCGAGCAGGCTGCGATCGCCCGCAACAGCCAGGCGACCAGCGCTCCCGTCGCGAACCCGGCCCCGCAGGCCCAGCCTGCGGCTCCGGCTGCGGCTGCCGAGAGTCGTCTCGCTGACCTGACCGCGCGCCTGCGTGCCGACAATCAGCGCCTCGCCGAGCGCGCCCAGAAACTGGAGGCGCACATTCCGCCTGGCGCGCCCGCGCCGGCAGCCCCGATCGCGCCGCGTCCCCAGGTCGAGCGGGCCGCACTCGCCGCTATCGCCGCCGCTGTTGCTCCGGACGTTCCGGCGGCGCCGGTGCAGCCCGCCTCTTACGGCGACGTCACCGTGCGTCCGATCGCGCAGAAGCCCACCCTGTTCCCGGAGCCTGAGCAGGCCCCGCACGCCATGCAGGAGCCGATGACGCCCGACACCTTCATCCCGCCGCAGGCCGAGCGCCCGCCGGTGCGCGCGCCGCGGATGCCGCGCCTGGAGGAACTGCCGATGCCGGCCCAGGCCGAGATTCGCCAGGCTCGCGGTGAGGTCGAGGAGGAGCACCCGCAGAAGACCCGCCTGTCGCTGCTCCAGCGCCTCGCCAATGTCGGCCTCGGCCGCCGCGACGAAGAGAGCGAGCCGCCGGTCACGGCCCGTACCGCCGGTCCAGCGATGCCGCCGCTGCCCGAGCGCAAGCCGCAGCGCAACGTCGCCCAGCAGATCGCGGCCAATGAGCCGGTATCGGAATATGCCCGCCGTCCGGCGCCGCAAGGTCTGGACGCCCATGGTCGCCCCGCGCCTGTTGCGCCGGCGCCACAGGGAGACGACCATCTTGATATCCCGGCCTTCCTGCGTCGGCAGGCGACCTGAGGATTGTTACAATAAGGCAGACGAAAAAAGGTCCCGGCGGGAAGCTTGCCGGGGCCTTTCCATTTTCACCATGCGGGTCTGGATTGTGCGCCCAAGCAACTGATTTTAAATCATTAATTATGCTTTCGGTGGTTCAGTAAAAGTGCCGGTAGCCGCCCTCAACGTCGGCGCAATTTGGTTAAGCCTTGGCGCGAATACGGCAGAGTTGGGGTAACAATCGGTAAAAAAGCGTGAGTTGGCGCTGTTTAGGGCAGTGACTATGGTTCACCACGACTTGGGGATACGAAGATTCGCACGGTCGACGGGGGTCGATCAGTCGGGTCTTGTATAAGTCGCAGTTGGGTCTTGGTGGGGCGGTTCCTGATGAAATTTAGCCGGCAAACAACGCTTCGTGCGCAAGCCACAGTGGCCGGCGTCGGCGTTCATTCCGGTTCTCCCGTCACCCTCACGCTCGGACCTGCACCTGTCGATGCAGGTTATATTTTTGTCCGCACCGGCCTTGAGGGAAGTGACCGTGAAGTTCAGGCGACCGCCGAGCAGGTGATCGCGACCGAGTTTGCGACCGTTCTCGGCGACCGTGACGGCCCGCTGGTTTCCACTGCCGAGCATGTGCTTGCTGCGCTGCGGGGCATGGGCGTCGACAACGCCATCATCGAGATCGATGGCCCGGAAGTGCCGATCATGGACGGCAGCGCCGCGGCTTTTGTCGCGGCGATCGAGCAGGCCGGGATCGTCACCCAGCCGGCGCAGCGCCGCTTCATCCAGGTTCTGAAACCGGTTTCGGTTGCGATGGGTGATTCCTTCGGCGAACTGCGGCCTTATGCCGGCGGGTTCCGCGCCGAGATTGCGATCGATTTCGCCAATCCCGTGATCGGCAAGCAGAGCTTTGCGCTCGAGCTCAATCCGGAGCGCTTCCGTCGCGAAGTCAGCCGCGCTCGGACCTTCGGCCTGATGTGCGACCAGGCGCGGCTCTGGAGCGCAGGCTATGCGCTCGGCGCCTCCTTCGAAAATACCGTCGTGTTCGACGACGAGCGGCTGCTCAATCCAGAGGGCCTGCGCTACGCCGACGAATGCGTGCGCCATAAGGTTCTGGACGTCATCGGCGATCTGGCGCTGGCCGGCCTGCCGCTGCTCGGCGCCTACCGCTCGGTTCGCGGCGGCCACAAGCTCAACCACGCTGTTCTGACCGCGCTCCTCCGCGACCGTACCGCGTGGCGTGTGGTCGATGGCGAGGCGGCCCGCCGCACCACCCGTCCGGTCGTCGAGGTCGGCAGCGGCATCGTCGGTGGCCGGATTGCCGCGGCCTACGGGCCGGACGTGTCCTGAAGGACCTGTCGCCACGGGTATTCGGTGGCCTGCGGCACCCGCGAAACTCCTGGTAACCATGATCGGCTACCATGACGCGTGGCCGCCTTAATCCGGGCGAATTGCGCACCTATCCGGGTCGGTTAACGATCGTTTTTTGGATACATCGGCGTGGTCGCATTGGCAGGGCGCCACGGACAATCTTGCGTCCATGACGGAATATGGCCGGATCATGGGGCGGCGGGCACCGCATCACAGGGCGACGAGTCTCAATTCATGTCGGCACAGCGTATGACGCGCGAATATTCTCCGGTTTCGCTCAAGGCGTCGATCAAGGTCCGTCGGCTGGCGCAGGCCGCGACCTTCCTGATTCTCGCGCTCCCGCTCGGCGGCTGCGGCACCGGCGCCCTCTGGGACAAGTTCACCGCCAAGGATGACACCTTCGTCGAGGAGCCCGCCGACAAGCTCTACAATGAGGGCCTGTACCTCATGAACGAAAAGAAGGACATGAAGCAGGCGAACAAGAAGTTCGAGGAGGTCGATCGCCAGCATCCCTATTCCGACTGGGCGCGCAAATCGCTGCTGATGTCGGCCTATGCGGCCTACCAGGGCGGCGACTATGACGGATGCATCGGCGCGGCCACCCGCTACGTCACACTGCATCCCGGCAGCCCGGACGCCGCCTATGCGCAATATCTGATCGCGGCCTCCCATTACGACCAGATCCCGGACATCAGCCGCGACCAGGGCCGCACCGAGAAGGCGGTCGCCGCGCTGGAAGAGGTGGTGCGCAAGTATCCGAACTCGGAATATGCGGCCAGCGCCAAGGCCAAGATCGAGGGCGCGCGCGACCAGCTTGCCGGCAAGGAAATGAATGTCGGCCGCTACTACATGCAGAAGCGCGACTACACCGCCGCGATCAATCGCTTCAAGGCCGTGGTGACGCAGTATCAGACCACGCGCCATGTCGAGGAGGCGCTGTACCGGCTCACCGAGGCCTATATGGCGATTGGCATCGTCGGCGAGGCGCAGACGGCGGCCGCCGTGCTCGGGCACAATTTTCCTGACAGCCGCTGGTACAAGGACGCCTATAATCTTGTAAAATCCGGCGGTCTCGAGCCGAGCGAGAATCAGGGGTCCTGGATCAGCAGGACCTTCAAGAAGATGGGCCTCGGCTAGGAAATTTGGGGTTCCATGCTGGCGCGTCTGTCGATCCGTGACATCGTCCTGATCGAACGGCTCGATATCGAATTCGCACCCGGCCTTGCGGTTCTGACCGGCGAGACCGGGGCGGGCAAATCCATCCTGCTCGATGCCTTTGCGCTGGCGCTCGGCGGCCGCGGCGATGCCGGCCTCGTGCGCCATGGCGCGGAGCAGGGGCAGGTCACGGCCGTCTTCGACGTGCCGAAGACCCATCCCGCCGCAAAAATCCTCGCCGAGAATGGGCTGGAGGATACCGATGAGATGATCCTGCGCCGCGTGCAGTTCGCCGACGGCCGCACCCGCGCCTTCATCAACGACCAGTCGATCAGCGTGCAGACCCTGAAGGCGGTCGGTGCCGCGCTGGTCGAGATCCACGGCCAGCATGACGAGCGCGCGCTGGTCGATGCCGCCACCCACCGCCGCCTGCTCGACGCCTTTGCCGGCCTCGAAAAGGATGTCGCGGCGGTCGAGTCGCTCTGGGACGCGCGCCGCACGGCGAATACCGCGCTGGAGGAGCATCGCGCCGGCATGGAGCGCGCCGCCCGCGAGGCCGACTATTTGCGCCATGCCTCCGACGAACTGAAGCAGCTCGCGCCGAAGGACGGCGAAGAGACCGCGCTGGCCTCGCGCCGCACCACCATGATGCAGGGCGAGAAGATCGCCGCCGACCTGCGCGAGGCGCAGGAAGCGGTCGGCGGCAATCACTCGCCCGTCGCGGCCCTGTCGGCCGCAGTACGCCGGCTGGAGCGCCGTGGCGTCAATTCGCCGGCACTGGTCGAGCCCGCGGTCAAGGCGATCGACGCTGCGATCAACGCGCTGGAGGAGGCGGATCAGCACCTCCAGGCTGCCCTGGCGGCGACCGATTTCGATCCGGCCGAGCTCGAACGCATCGAGGAGCGGCTGTTCGCGCTGCGCGCCGCCTCGCGCAAATATTCGACGCCGGTCGATGGGCTGGCCGCGCTCGCGGCCAAATACGCCGCCGACGTCGTGCTGATCGATGCCGGCGCAACGCAGTTGAAGAAGCTGGAGCAGGCGGCCATCGAAGCCGATTCGCGCTATGCGACGGCTGCGAAAAAGCTGTCGGCGGCGCGGCAGAAATCGGCGGAGAAGCTCAACAAGGCCGTCAATGCCGAGCTCGCTCCGCTCAAGCTCGAACGCGCAAAGTTCATGACGCAGGTCGAGACCGACGAGAGCGCGCCGGGACCGCAAGGGTTCGACCGCGTCGAATTCTGGGTGCAGACCAATCCAGGCACCAAGCCGGGAGCACTGATGAAAGTCGCCTCCGGCGGCGAGCTGTCGCGCTTCCTGCTCGCGCTCAAGGTCGTACTCTCCGACCGCGGCTCGGCGCCGACCCTGGTGTTCGACGAAATCGATACCGGCGTCGGTGGCGCGGTCGCGGATGCCATCGGCGCGCGCCTCGCCCGCCTTGCCGGCAAGGTCCAGGTCATGGCCGTGACCCACGCCCCGCAGGTCGCCGCGCGTGCCGACCAGCATCTGCTGATCTCCAAGGACGCGCTCGACAAGGGCAAGCGCGTCGCCACTCGCGTCAACGCCCTCGCCGCCGACCACCGCCGCGAGGAGATCGCGCGGATGCTGGCTGGTGCGGAGATCACGGCGGAGGCAAGGGCGGCGGCGGAACGGTTGCTGCGGGCGGCCACGGCTTAACTTTCGTGTCCCGGACGCGGCGCAACGCGCCGCAGCGCCGGGACCCAGAATGCCGCCACGTGGGCCCCGGATCAGCCGCGCACCACGCCGCTGGGGCGGCGCGCTGCGCAGCATCCGGGGTACGAGACCTCAACCCGCCTTTACCGTCCCACCCGCTCCGTCGTATTCAAGCGCCATGGCAAGAGCAGCAAAAACCAAAGCCAAGCCGCTTCGCGACGTCGCCGATCTCACCCAGGCGCAGGCCAAGGTCGAGCATATGCGGCTCGCCCTCGAGCTCGAGGAGCACGACAGGCGCTACTATCAAGAGGACGCGCCGACGGTCACCGACGCCGAATATGACGCGCTGCGTCAGCGCTTCAATGCGATCGAGAAGCGCTTTCCGGAGTTCGTCAGCGCGGAGTCGCCGTCACAGAAGGTCGGCGCCGCGCCGTCAGGGCGCTTCAAGAAAGTCCGGCATGCCCTTCCGATGCTGTCGCTCGACAACGCCTTTGCGGAAGAGGATGTGCGCGACTTCGTCGGCCGCATCGCGCGATTCCTGAAGCTTGCCGATGACAAGATCGATTTCTCCGCCGAGCCGAAGATCGACGGGCTCTCGATGTCGCTGCGCTACGAGGGCGGCGAGCTCGTCACCGCAGCGACGCGCGGCGACGGCGCGGTGGGCGAGGACGTCACCGCCAATATCCGCACGCTCGAGGACGTGCCGCAGAAGCTGAAGGGCCGCAACGTTCCCGAGATCTGCGAAGTCCGCGGCGAGGTCTACATGACCAAGAAGGCGTTCCTGGCGCTCAACGAGCGGCAGAAGGCCGCCGGCGACACCGTTTTCGCCAATCCGCGCAACTCGGCCGCAGGCTCCTTGCGGCAGAAGGACCCCACCATCACGGCCTCGCGCCCGCTCGGCTTCTTCGCCTATGCCTGGGGCGAGATGAGTGCGATGCCCGAGGGTACGCAGAGCGGCATGATCCACTGGTTCGAGCGCTGCGGCTTCAAGACCAATCCGCTGACCAAGCTGTGCCACTCGGTCGAGGAGTTGCTGGCCTTCCATCATTCGATCGAGGAGCAGCGCGCCGAGCTCGACTACGACATCGACGGCGTCGTCTACAAGGTCGACCGCATCGACTGGCAGGAGCGGCTCGGTTTCGTCTCGCGCACACCGCGCTGGGGCATCGCGCACAAGTTCCCGGCCGAGCGCGCCATGACGGTGCTGCGTGACATCGAGATCCAGGTCGGTCGCACCGGCTCATTCACGCCCGTCGGCAAGCTCGAGCCGATCGGCGTCGGCGGCGTGATCGTGCAGAACGTCACGCTGCACAACGAGGATTACATCAAGGGCATCGGCAATAAGGGCGAGGTCTTGCGTGAGGGCCGCGACATCCGGATCGGCGACACCGTCGTGATCCAGCGTGCCGGCGACGTCATCCCGCAGGTCGTCGACGTCGTCATCGACAAGAGGCCCAGGAGCGCCAAGGAATTCCATTTTCCGAAGAAGTGCCCGTGCCCGCTACACACCGACGTCGTGCGCGAGGAGACGGCGACCGGCGAAGAAGGCTCGCGCGCCCGCTGCACCGGCGAGTTCGCCTGTCCCTATCAGAAGATCGAGCACCTCAAGCTGTTCGTGTCGCGGCGCGCCTTCGATATCGACGGCTTGGGGGAGAAACAACTCCAATATTTCTTCGACGAAGGTTTCGTGAAGGAGCCCGCCGATATCTTCACGCTGGAAAAGCGCAATTCGAAGCTCAAGCTCGAGCAGATCGAGGGCTACGGCGCAACGTCGGTGCGCAATCTCTTCGGCGCCATCGAAAGCCGGCGCAAGATCGCGCTGGAGCGCTTCATCTACGCGCTCGGCATGCGCCATGTCGGCGAGACCACGGCGCTGGCGCTGGCGCGCGGCTATGGCTCGTGGGACGCTTTCCACGATGCCTGCCTCAGGGTCGCCAAGGACGACAAGGAGGCGATGGCCGACATGGACGCGCTGGACCAGATCGGCGACACCGTGATCAAGAGCATCGCAGACTATTTCGGCGAGAGCCACAATCGCGGCATCGTCGAACGGCTGACCAGCGAGGTCGAGATCGTCGACGCCGAGAAGCCGAAGCGCAACTCGCCCGTCACCGGCAAGACTGTCGTGTTCACCGGCTCGCTGGAGCGCATGACACGCGACGAAGCGAAAGCAACCGCGGAGCGGCTGGGCGCAAAGGTGTCGGGCTCGGTGTCGAAGAAGACCGACCTCGTGGTCGCAGGTCCGGGTGCCGGCTCGAAGCTCGCGGAAGCCAACAAGCACGGCGTCAAGGTGCTGACCGAGGAAGAGTGGCTGAAGCTGATCGGGGAGTGAGGTTTGCTCCCATCGCGCCTTTCAATGCGCTGTCATCACCCGCGAAAGCGGGTGATCCAGTATTCCAGAGGCCGTGCGGGGACACGGAGAGGCCGCGGCGTACTGGATGCCCCGGTCAAGCCGGGGCATGACACCGAGATTGGGGAGGCGTCTTACGCCCCTCACATCATCCCGCGCTCTTCCTCCTCGGCCTGCTCGATCAGCGTCTCGGTCACCACCACTTCGCGGCGCGGCACGATGAAGATCATCGTGGCGGCGCAGAGTAGCGAAATCGCGAGGATCGCCGCGGTCAGCGGCAGCGTCGTGGTGGAATGGCCGCCGAGATAGGCGCCGAATTGCGACATCAGCGCGCCGATGCCCTGCTGGAGAAAGCCCATCGCGCCCGATGCGGTGCCGGCGGCCTCGGGGCGGATGCTGATTGCGCCGGCGGCCGAGTTCGCCATCACGAAGGCGTTGCCCGCCATCACGATCATCTGCGTTCCGAACAGCCATGCCGGCGCTTCGTTCCAGCCCGCAAAGCTCCACACGAGGTTGGCGAGGCTGCCGCAGAGTTGCAGGCCGAGGCCAAGCCAGATCAGCTTCTCGAGTGAGTGCCGCGGCGCAAAGCGCACGCAGAGCAGATTGCCGACCAGATAGGCAAAGCCGGTCGTCGCAAACCACGCACCATATTCGGCACTGCTGCGGCCCATCTGCGTCACCACGATGTAGGGACCGCCGCCGGCGAAGGCGAAGATGATCTGCGAAGCCAGCACCTGGCACAGCACATAGCCGACGAAGGCGCGGTTCCTGATCAGGATGCCGACATCGCGGCGAAAGCCGCTGCCGGCGGCGCGGTTTCGGCGCGTCTCCGGCAGCGCGAACGCGATGCCGACGGCGACCGCGATCGCGCCGATGGTGATGGCATAGAAGATCGCGCGCCAGCCGAACACGGTCTCGATCAGGCCACCGGTCAGCGGCGACAGCATCTGTCCGATCATCAGCGCTGCGACCACGAGGCTGATCATGGAGGCGACGCGCTCGCGCTCGTAGATGTCGCGGATGATGGCGCGGCTCACCACCATGCCGGCGGCACCGCCCAGCGCCTGGAAGAAGCGCGCGGCGATCAGTTGCGGCAGGTCTTGCGCGAAGATGCAGGCAACACTCGCCGCCACCATCAGCGCCAGCCCTCCGAGCAGCACCGGCCGCCGGCCGAACTTGTCCGATAGCGGCCCCATGATGATCTGCGAGCAGGCGATGCCGACCATATAGAGCGACACCGTCATCTGCGCGATCGAGATGTCGCGGCCGAACGTCGTCGCAAGCACCGGCAGCGCCGGAACCAGCATGTAGAGGGAGATTGGCGCTATGCCCGTCATGACGGCCAGCAACAGCAGCATCACGCGCGAGGTCGCGATGTTCCCGTGCGCTGCCGCTCCCCGCGGCTTGCTGATCATGCCGTGCATGCGTGTCCGTCTCTTCAAGAATTCGAATCGACTGTAGCGCGCTCGCGCAAGGCGCATATCGGCGTTTCGGAATGCGGCCATACCGAAACCGGGAGGGTTATGATGACGGCGGGCGGAGAGGCCGTTGTTCTGCGGAGCGCGTGGTGGGAAGTTGGTGCGCTCGCGCCTCGTTGCCGGTGTCATTCCCCGCGAAGGCGGGGAATCCAGTACGCGCGGCTTCTCCGCATACAACTGCGGTCTCTGGAATACTGGATGCCCCGCCTGCGCGGGGCATGACGGCTGTGTTGAGGATAGAGCCTTGCGCAAATCGCGTAGCGCTATGCGTGCGCTACGTCAGCTCCGCCGTGGCCTGATCCAGCCACGCCCTGGTCGCCTCATCCAGCGCCGGCCGCACCTCGGCGCTGACGCGGGCGTGGTAGGCATTGAGCCAATCGAGCTCGTCTCGGCTCAGCATCGCGACGTCGATCAGCCGGCGGTCGATCGGCGCCAGCGTCAGCGTCTCGAATGCATTCATCGGTTTCTCGGCGCCCGGAATGTCTGCCGCGACCACCAGCTCGAGATTTTCGATGCGGATGCCAAAACCATCGGTCTTGTAGTAGCCGGGCTCGTTGGAGAGGATCATGCCGCGCTTCAGCGGCGTGGTGCCGAGCTTCGAGATCCGCGCCGGCCCCTCATGCACCGAGAGATAGCTGCCGACGCCGTGGCCGGTGCCGTGCTCGAAATCGACGCCGGCGGCCCAGAGATATTGCCGCGCCAGCGTGTCGAGCTGCGCGCCAGTGGTGCCGTCGGGGAACACCGCGCGCGCGATCGCGATGTGGCCGCGCAAGACACGAGTGAAGCGGTCGCGCATCTCGGCGGTCGGCTCGCCCACCGCCATAGTGCGGGTGACGTCGGTTGTGCCGTCTTCGTATTGTGCGCCGGAATCGATCAGCAAGAGGTCGCCGCGTGCGATCCGCCGGTTGCTCTTGCGGGTGACGCGGTAGTGCACGATGGCGCCGTTCGGTCCGGTGCCGGAGATGGTCGGGAACGACACGTCCTTCAATGCACCGGTGTCGCGGCGGAACGTCTCCAGCGCCTCGACGGCATCGATCTCGGTGAGCTTGCCGCTTCCTGCCTCGCGGTCGACCCAGGCGAGAAAGCGCGCCAGCGCCACGGCATCGCGCCGGTGCGCGGTTTTCGTGCCGGCGATCTCGGTCGTATTCTTGACCGCCTTCAACAGCGCAATCGGATCGTTGCCGCGCACCGGCTTGCCACCGGCGCCTGTGATCAACCGGCTGAGCGCATCGGCCGCGGTGGCATTGTCGAGCGCAATCGCGGCGCCGCTCTTGGCGAGCGCCATCAGCGTCGGCGCCATCGCATCGGGCTCGCGCACATCCGCCGACTGCTCGAGATGGTCGCGGGTCAGGTTGGAAAGCTTGCGGTGGTCGATGAACACGGTCGGCCGGCCGTCCTTCGGCACCAGCGCGTAGGACAGCGGCAGCGGCGTGTGCGCGACGTCGGCGCCGCGAATGTTGAAGGTCCACGCCACGGCATGGCTGTCCGACAGCACCAGCGCATCGACACCGAGCTTTTCGATCTCGCTCCGGATCTGCTTCAGCTTCTCGGCTTCGGCGGTACCGGCATATTGCAGGCCGTGCACCGCGACCGGCGCGAGCGGCGGCAGCGGCCGGTCCGGCCAGACTGCGTCGACCGGGTTGCTGTCGACGGCGACCAGCTCGGCGCCGGCCTTGGCGCAGGCGCCTGCGAGGCGCTCGGCTGCCGCAGAAGTGTGCAGCCACGGATCAAATCCGAGGCGGTCGCCGGGCTTCAGATGCGCCGTCAGCCAACTCTCCGGCGGCGGATCGATCAAGGACTCCACCGCCCAGGCCTTCGCATCGACCTGCTTGGCGGCCTGAAGCGTGTAGCGGCCGTCGACGAAGACTGCGGCCTCCAGGGTCAGAACCACCGCAAGTCCCGCCGATCCCGTGAAACCGGTCAACCAGGCGAGCCGCTCCTCCGATGGCGCCACATATTCATTCTGCTGCTGGTCGGCGCGCGGAATCACGAACCCCGACAGCTTGCGGCGAGCGAGCTCTTCACGAAATGCGGCAAGCCGCGCCGTCAATGCGACGCCGGCCTCCGGCTCCTCGAATGTCTGGAAGTGCGCTTCGAACATGGCAGGCTCAGTTTAGGATCAAGGGGATCAGTCCGCAATGTAGACGCATTTGCAGCGCATTTGGCATGGACTGTGCTTGAAAAATTCCGTCTGAGTCGCGTGGAGTAAAGGGATGCGGCCTCTAGGCTTCGTCCGGATAACAGGGAAATTCGAGCAAGTGGTTCTACTCAACGGCGAGGGGACACACGATGCCAGCGTTCACCTTTGAGAAGATCTCGCCGCCGGTCCGCCGCGCCCCGGCTGCAACGACGCCCAAGAAGCCGCGCGGCGTCATCAGCCAGATGATCGACCGTTTCGCCGAGCGCCGCGCCCGGCGTGCCCTGCAAGGCGACTGCGCGCCGACGCGCCGGGAAGAGAAGCCGGCGGAGTAGCGCCGCATCGACGGCTTCGTAGGCTGGGTTAGCCGAAGGCGTAATCCACCAACTTTCCATTCACGGGCGAGACAAGTGGTGGGTTACGCTTCGCTAACCCACCCTACAGCAGCTCAACCCACCTTGCGCAGCAACAAGCTGCTCCAGCCCTCGATCCGCAGATGGCGCAGCGGAACGAGCCCGCGCGCGCGGTAGGCGGCGATCACAGCAGGGGCCTGATGGGTCAACAGGCCGGAAAGGATCACCCGGGCGCCAGGGGCGAGATGCCGCGTCATCGGGCTCGCCAATTGCCGTAACGGATTGGCGAGGATGTTGGCCAGCACCAGGTCGAACGGGCCGCACTCGGCAAAGTCCGGCGCGGCGAAGCCGGTGGCGCGGATCGCCCGCACATGGTGACCAACTTCGTTCAGCCTGGCGTTCTCGGCCGCCACGCGCACGGAAGGCGGGTCAATATCGGAGGCGAGCACCGCGCGATGCAGCGCCTTGGCTGCTGCGATCGCCAGCACGCCGGTGCCGGTACCGAGGTCGAGCACGCGCCGTGGCCGCGCGCTCTTCAGGATATGGTCAAGCAGCAGTAAACAGCCGCGCGTGGTGCCATGATGGCCGGTGCCGAAGGCGAGCGCCGCCTCGATCTCGATGGCGAGCTTGTTCTGCGCCACGCGGTCGCGATCATGGCTGCCGTGCACCACGAAGCGCCCCGCCGGCACCGGGATGAGATCTTCCAGGCTCGCCTTGACCCAGTCCTTGGCCTCGATCGTATCGAAGGCGAGTTGATCTGCGATCTCGTTTCCTGCTGAAGTTGCAACGACTTCGCGCAATAGCGCCTGATCAGGCGCCTCGGCGAAATGCAGGGTGACGTCCCATTGTCCGTCCGGCCGCTCGAAGGCGGCAACTGCCGCGTCGCCATCGAAAAAGACCTCAGTGAGCACGTCGACGACACGCTTGGCCGCGGCCTCAGTGCCGATTGAAAAGCTTGCGCGATGGGTGGGAGATGGCTGCATCTTAAGGTTCCGCTGGATTCAATTTTTAGAGTTTTTGTTCCCAATTTTCCGCATAACTTGCAGTTCTCGGATTAACCTGACCGTAGGTTGTATCCCGTAGCTTTCCGGATGTTGGAGGCAACCAACACAGCTTTAAATGGAAACGGAGGCGAGTCTTGAAGCGTTTGGTTCAGAAGTTCTGGTCCGATGAATCCGGGGCGACCGCGATCGAATACGGCCTGATCGCAGCCGGTATCGCGCTGGCGATCATCACCGTGGTGAACAGCCTGGGCACCACCCTGAACGAGAAGTTCGGTGCGATTAGCAGCTCCTTGAAGTAATTTCAGCCTTCCATTTCCCAGCGGCGGCTACATTCTTCATAGACGGCTTTTTTGACCAACGCCCGCAAGGGGATTGCCCCCTGGCGGGCGTAGTCGCTTTCGGCGGCGGCTTTCACAGCGATGTCCACAAACCGTCCGCCTATTCCTCGGATGCTGTCGACCATCCTTTCCCGCCGCTTATCCCAGGGTTTTCCACGGCATTTTCCTCCGCCGCGCACAGGCATCCACTGTCTCACCGGTCGTGTCTCAGTTTGGAATTTCCGCTCACGCCCCCTGGCGGATGTTCCTTCAGTCGTCGCCGATCGAACGAATGACCCGCGCCGGATTTCCTCCGACATGCAGCCACACCATCGCCCGTCCGACGTTTGCCAACATGGCCGCCGATTCCGGCGTCCTCTGGTGAATGGTCTTGATGCCATCCTCATCCATGCGTGATTTTCCTCGGTCGACAGCCCGTCCACAGCTCATCCACAGTCTTATCCACGGTTTCCGAACAGCGAGCGATGATCCCTTAGGATCACCCGCGCCGCATTGTGCCCGGGGGCGCCGGTGACGCCGCCGCCGGGGTGTGCGCCGGAGCCGCAGTGATACAGCCCCTTTAGCGGCCCGCGGTAATCAGCGTGGCCCAGCATCGGCCGCGCCGAGAAAAGCTGGTTCAGCGTCAGCGCGCCGTGAAAGATGTCGCCGCCGAGCAGGCCGAACTGCCGTTCGAGATCGAGCGGCGAGAGAATCTGGCGGCCGAGCACGCTGGCCGCAAAGCCAGGGGCATATTTGTCCACCGTCGCGATCATGAGATCGGCGACTTCCTCGCGGTGATCGTCCCAGGACTTGCCGTCGGGCAGTTCCGGAGCGACGTGCTGGCAGAACAGGCTCGCGACGTGCTTGCCCGTGGGCGCAAGGGTGTCGTCGAGTGTCGAGGGGATCAGCATCTCGACGATCGGCTCCCGGCTCCAGCCCTGTGCGCGCGCATCGAGATAGGCGCTGTCCATGTAGCCGAGGCTCGGCGCGATGATAATGCCCGAGGTGAGATGATCACCCTCGCCCGGCAGCGCGGTGAAGGAGGGCAGGTGGTCCAGCGCCACGTTCATGCGGAAGGTGCCGGAGCCGTTCTTCCAGTGGCGAATGCGCGCGAGGAAGTCGGCGGGCAGGGCCTGCGCCGCGACCAGCCGCGTATAGAGCAGCTTTGGATTGACGTTGGCCGCGACATATTTCGCGCGGATCGTCTCACCATTTTCCAAGATCACGCCGGCCGCGCGGTCGCGCTCGACGATCACCTCGCGCACGCCGGCGTCCGTCTCGATCGTGACGCCGTGGTCGCGCGCGGCGCGCGCCATCGCCTGCGTGATCGCGCCCATCCCGCCGATGGCGTGGCCCCAGACGCCCTTCTTTCCGTTCACTTCGCCGAAGGCGTGATGCAGCATCACATAGGCCGATCCCGCCGCGTAAGGGCTCGCGTAGTTGCCGACGATCGCATCGAAGCCGAACAGCGCCTTGACGAGATCGTGCTCGAACCGCTCGTCCAGCATCTCGCCGGCCGAGCGGGTGAAGAGGTCGAGCAGGCTGCGGCTCTGTTCCAGCGTCAGCCCACGCAGGATGTTGGCGCTCTGGACCGCGTTCATGGCCTCGCGGATCGCGCCAACACCAAAGCTGGCGAGCAGGTTCGGCGGCGCACGCAGCACGAACTGCCGCAACACGTCGGCGATGTCCTCCAGCTCGCGCGAGAAGCCGTCGAGCGCGTCGGCATCATGGGCGCTGAGCCGCGCGACCGCGCTTTTCGTCCTTCCCTCGCCGGTGAGGAGATAGTGGCCATCGGGCGCGGGCAGAAAATTCTGCGCGCGCCGCTCGACGACGCGCAGGCCCCTTTCGGCGAGCTTCAAGTCGCGGATCACCTGCGGATTGAGCAGGCTCACGGTGTAGGCTGCAACCGAGTTACGGAAACCCGGATGAAACTCCTCCGTGACCGCTGCGCCGCCGACCACCTTGCGGCGTTCGACTACGCATACGCGCAGGCCCGCCATCGCGAGATAGGCCGCGCAGGTGAGGCCGTTATGGCCAGCGCCGATGATGACGACGTCGGTTTCGGTCATGAGGTTCAACTTGTTCCACGGCCATTCTGGGTTTGCGCTTTCGCGCGTGCCGGAATGACACCTGTATATCAGGTGTATATCAGGCATGGCCCGCCGCAACATCACGACAGCCTTTATTGCTCGTTCAGGGCCCTTGTGCTCCATTGCGCGCGCCCGGCGCCCGCCGGGGTGAAGCCGGAGCCCGCATGGATTCGATCGTGCAACCCGCTGCCATGGAGCAGCCGTCTTCGTCGCGCAACCGCCTGTTGCTGACGGTCTATACGGCCGCGATCTTCGTCAGCGCTCTGCTGCTGTTTTCGGTGCAGCCGCTGTTCACCAAGATGGTGCTGCCGCGGCTCGGCGGCTCGCCGGCCGTGTGGTCGGTGGCGATGGTGTTCTTCCAGTCGCTGCTGCTTGCGGGCTACGCCTATGCGCATCTGTTGATGCAGGTCAGGAACCGCATCATTCCGGTGGTGGTGCATCTGATACTGCTGATCGCGGCCTTCGCCACGCTGCCGCTCGGCATCGCTACCGCCTATGGCGAGCCGCCCAGTTCAGGCTATGCGTTCTGGCTGCTCGGCCTGTTCGCGGTCTCGATCGGTCTTCCGTTCTTCGCGCTCGCGGCCAACAACCCGCTGCTGCAGGCCTGGTTCGTCCGCACCGGTCATCCCGATGCGCACGATCCCTACTTCCTCTATGCCTCCTCCAACATCGGCAGCTTCCTCGCGCTGCTGTCCTATCCGTTCCTGCTGGAGCCGATGTTCACGCTGCATGCGCAGAACCGGCTCTGGACCGGCGGCTACGGCCTTTTGATCCTCCTGATCGCCGGCTGCGGCGTGCTGCTGTTGCGTTCGCCGAGACTGACCGCAGTCGCCGTGCAAACCGGGGACACCAATGCGCCGGCACCGAGCCTCGCGACGCGGCTGCGCTGGGTCTTCCTCGCCGCGGTGCCCTCGGGCCTGCTCATCGCCGTGACCGCGCACATCTCCACCGACGTTGCGGCGGCGCCGCTTTTGTGGGTGTTGCCGCTGTCGCTCTATCTGTTGACCTGGGTGCTGGTGTTTCAGTCGCGGCCGCTGCTGCCGCACAAATGGATGCTGATGCTCCAACCGGTCGCGATTGCCGGCGTCATCCTGCTGCTGGCCTTCGGCGGCGAGCAGAATCTGCTGCTCACGCTCGGCGGCCATCAGCTCTGCTTCTTCGTCATCGCCATGGCCTGTCATGGCGAGCTGGCGCGGACGCGACCGGCGGCAAGATATCTCACTGGTTTCTACGTCGCGCTGTCGTTCGGCGGCATGGTCGGTGGCCTGTTCGCGGGCCTGCTTGCGCCGTTCACCTTCTCGTGGATCGCTGAATATCCGATCCTGGTCGCGCTTGCCGCGCTGTGCCGACCCTCGGCAGACGAGCGACTCGCGGGCCTCGTCAAATGGTATTGGCTGGTGCTCATCGCACTCGCGGTGGCGCTGATTGCCCCATCCTGGACGACGGGCGACCTCTCGACCTGGTTCGAGGATCACCGCGTCTGGGTTGCCGGCGCCGTCGGTGTGCTCGCCGCGTTGCTGGCGCTCACGCTCAATGCCGGCCGCTGGAAGATCTTTGCCACCGTCGTGCTCGCGCTGGCGCTGGCGCGGATCTATCCGGCGGATGAGGGCCGTGTCGTCACGGTGCGCAGCTTCTTCGGCGTGCACAAGATCGTTGTGACGCCCGGCGGCTATTTCCACGTGCTGATGCACGGCACCACGATTCACGGCGCCGAGCGCTTCCGCAACAATGACGGCGCGCCGGTCACGGGCCGCCCGGAGCCGATCACCTATTACCATAAGGACGGCGGCATCGGTCAGGCCATCACCGCGATCCGCGAGCGCAAGGGCGCGCCGCTGAAGGTCGCCGCGATCGGCGTCGGATCGGGCACGCTCGCTTGCGCTGCGGAGCGAGGGGAGAGCTGGAAGTTTTTCGAGATTGACCAGTCCATGGTCGACGCCGCGCGTGATCCGAAGAATTTCCGCTACATCTCGAGTTGCGCGCCGGACCTGAAGCCGGTGATCGGCGATGCGCGCCTCACCTTCGCGAAGGAGCCGGACGGCGCCTACGACCTCATCATCGTCGATGCCTATTCGTCGGACGCGATCCCGATCCATCTCGCCACCGCGGAGGCGATGAAGATCTACAAGGACAAGCTCGCCCCGCACGGCGCCGTGGTGATGCACGTCTCCAACCGGCATCTCGATCTCGAGCCCGTCGTGGTCGGTATCGCCGATGCCAACGACTTGAAGAGCTGGGTCTACAACGAGGATTCCGGGCGCGACGCGGACTACATCTTCTCGACCGACGTCGTCATCTCCGCACGCGAGGAGGCGGACGTCGGCAAGCTCGCCGCCTCCAAGCAGTGGGAGGAGACCGATGCCGACGACAACGTGCGCGTCTGGACCGACGACTATTCCAACATCCTCGGTGCGCTCTATCGGCGCCTGAGGAATGGGGAGTAGGGCTGTCAGGACAGTAGAGAATCTCGTGCCCCGGACGCAGCGCAATGTGTTGCGGTGCGCTGCAGAGCCGGGGGCCATATTTCTGGGTCGCGGCTCTGCGTCGCGTCATACGGGACGATGCTTCGCATCGCCCGGCATGCCGCGCCGCGTCCGGGACACGAGATCGTTTGAGACTTACGGCTCGACCGGCGTCCCCGCCGGCAGCGCAATGCCCTTCTCGCCGGCAACCCGTCGCACCAGGTCGGGACGATCCGAGATGATGCCGTCGACGCCGATCTCGATCATTCGCGCGATGTCCTCGGGCTTGTTGACCGTCCACACCACGACCCGCAAGCCGAGCGCGTGGGCCTCAGTGATCAGTGCCGCAGTCACGTCGCCGAAATAGGGCGACCAGATCGCCCCGCTCGCAGCCTTGATGGTCCGCGGTAGCGAGCCGGCATGATCGGCAGGACTGAAGCCCGCCGTCCAGCTCGTTGCCTTGTCGAGCGCGATGGTCGGCGCGGAGCCACGCTGAAGCGTGAGATAGACGGTCGGAATCTTGGGCGCCTGCTGCTGGACGAGCTGCAAGGTCCGCCAGTCGAACGACTGGATCATGACACGATCGGAAAATCCCTCGGTCGCGATCAGCCCGAGCAGCCTGCTGACGAAGGCCTGCGGACCCAGCGACTCGTCCGGATGGTCCGGATCGATCTTGGTCTCGATGTTGAAGCGCACGCGGCCGTTGCCCGACTTGCGCACCAGTGCGAAGACCTCGTTCAGCGTGGGAATGCGCGTGCCGGGCACGGCGTGCTGGTCGGGGAATTGCCTGGCATAGGCGCTGTCCGGCCTGATCCGGCCCACGTCGTATCTTTTGACCTCTTCCAGCCGCAATTTCAGGAAGGGCGTGCCGGGGGAAGCGACGTAGGCGCCACTGGCATCGCGCGCAAGGTCCGGATTGAGCCCGCGCTCATGCGACACAACGACCTCGCCGTCAGCGGTGACACCGACGTCGAGCTCCAGCGTGTCGACGCCCATCGACAGCGCATTGGCGAAGGCCGGCAGGGTATTCTCCGGCATCAGCGCCCGCCCGCCGCGATGCGCCTCGATGTCGAACGAAAGGTCAGATGCCATCGCGCGGCCTATCAACAGAATCGTGAACGCGACTATGGTCACCGCACGTGATGGCATCATGTTTTCCCGGGCAAGAGCAAAGGGCGAGATCCCAGCGCTTTTTTGGCGCGTTCGGCCCAGTCTGTACGGTCGTCACGGCGTCGCCGCTCTGGTGGCGGCCGGAGATACTGCGCGGAAAATCGTCGAACGCGGCGAGGCCGCGTCGCGTTCAAATGGCGTCAGTTCTGATAGTAGTTGTAGCCGCTGCGCGGCTGATAATACTGGCGCGGCTGCTGCTGATAGTAATAGCCCTGTTGGCCGTAGTTTTGGCCGTAACCCTGGCCGTAGTACTGCTGCGGTTGCTGCTGGTAGACCTGCGTATCGTAGACTTGGCGGGTCGAGCGCGGCGCCGGATAGCGCGCGCCGGTATCGCTGCCATCGGCCGGATAGATGTAGTTGTCGTCCTGCGGCATGTAGCGGCGCGGCGGTGCCTGCGGCGTCAGATCGACGGGCTCGCCGGCGGCGGTGTACTGATCGCCGGCCGGCTGCGAGGCGCGCGCAACGGCATTGCGGCCGCGCGGATTGCGCGCCAGCGCAACCGTGGCAGAGCCGGTCAGCGTCACCGTGGTGTTGAGCACGCCCTGCTCCTGCACGAGCGCATAGAGCGTCGAGGCATTCTGGCGCGACAGCCGCACGCAGCCATGCGAGGCGGGCGTGCCGAGCCGGCTGACGGAATCGGTGCCATGGATGGCGTGCCCGATCTTGGTGAAGAAGATCGAGTGCGGCATCGGCGCGTCGTCGAATTCCTTGGAGTAGTGGTCCTCTTCCATGCGGAAGGCGCGGAATGCGCCGCTCGGCGTCTCGCGCGAGGGGATGCCGGTCGACACCGGCCAATGGTAGCGCTCGACGCCGTCGACGGCGACGGTCATCTGCTGATTGTCCTTGTCGATGGTGATGGCGACCTTCGCCTGCGCGGTGCCCGTGCTCAAAAGCATCAGGGAAGTGAAAACAATGAAAAAGGAACGCATCTGACTCTCGGCCTCCGGCCTGTTCACGCAGGCGTCGCAGCTTTCCGTCCCCGGCGTGCACTATGCCTGCAATCCGGCTTTGGTTCCAGCGGGCTGCCCCATGCATCGTTAACGTGGCGCCGGGCGTAAGCAAGGCCACATTGCGCCACACCGCTGCCGGCGGTGCTGACATTTTCGCGAGCGGGCCAGCGCATTCAGCTCGACGACAATTCGTCATAAATGCGCAACCATTTGGCCGCATCTAGCATTGAACAAGCCTAATTCTTCAGCCGATAACCCGTGCGGAAGATCCACCAGATGATGGCGAGACAGATCACCAGGAATGCCAGCGTCATGCCCATGCTGACCGACACGCTGACGTCGGCGATCTCGTAGAAGCTCCAGCGGAAGCCGGAGATCAGATAGACCACGGGGTTGAGCAGCGCCACGGTGTGCCAGGCCGGCGGCAGCATGTTGACGGAGTAGAAGCTGCCGCCGAGGAAAGTCAGCGGCGTCACCACCAGCATCGGGATCATCTGCAGCTTCTCGAACCCGTCGGCCCAGATGCCGATGATGAAGCCGAACAGGCTGAAGGTGATCGCCGTCAGCACCAGGAAGGCCAGCATCCAGATCGGGTGCTGGATGTGCAGCGGCACGAACAACCCGGCGGTCGCGAGGATGATCAGGCCGAGGATGATCGATTTGGTCGCGGCGGCGCCGACATAGCCGAGCACGATCTCGAAATAGGAGATCGGCGCCGACAGGATCTCGTAGATCGTACCGACGAATTTCGGGAAGTAGATGCCGAACGAGGCATTCGCGATGCTCTGCGTCAGCACCGACAGCATCACGAGGCCCGGCACGATGAAGGTGCCGTAGCTCACGCCCTGGACCTCGCTGATGCGCGAGCCGATCGCGGCGCCGAACACCACGAAATAGAGCGAGGTCGAAACGACCGGCGAGACGATGCTTTGCAGCAGCGTGCGCCAGGTGCGCGCCATTTCGAACAGATAGATGGCGCGGATGGCGCGATAGTTCATGACGTCCTCACGAGGTCGACGAAGATGTCCTCGAGCGACGATTGCGTCGTGTCGAGATCGTTGAAGCGGATGCCGGCGGTGCGCAGGTCGCTGAGCAGGCTGGTGATGCCGGTGCGCTCGCCCTTGGTGTCGTAGTCGTAGACCAGCGTCGCGCCGCTGTCGCAGAGGTCGAGCTTGTAATGGCTGAGGCTCTCCGGCAGCGCGCCGAGCTTGCCTTGCAGGTGCAGCGTCAGCCGTTTCTTGCCGAGCTTCTGCATCAAGGTCGCCTTGTCCTCGACCAGCACGATCTCGCCCTTGTTGATGACGCCGATACGGTCGGCCATCTCCTCGGCTTCCTCGATGTAATGCGTGGTGAGGATGATGGTGACGCCGGATTGCTGAAGGGTGCGCACGACCTCCCACATGCCCTTGCGCAGCTCGACGTCGACGCCGGCGGTGGGCTCGTCCAGGAACAGGATTTGCGGCTCGTGCGACAGCGCCTTTGCGATCATCACACGCCGCTTCATGCCGCCGGAGAGGGTGAGGATCTTGTTGTCCTTCTTCTCCCACAGCGAGAGGTCCTTCAGAATCTTCTCGATATGGGCCGGGTTCTTCGGCTTGCCGAACAGGCCGCGGGAGAAGCTCACGGTCGCCCACACGCTCTCAAAGGCATCGGTATGCAGCTCCTGCGGCACGAGGCCGATCAGCGAGCGCGCCTTGCGGTAGGAGGTCTGGATATCCTCGCCGCCGACGGTGACCTTGCCCTCGCTCGGATTGGCGATGCCGCAGATGATGGAGATCAGCGTGGTCTTGCCGGCGCCGTTGGGACCGAGCAGGGCGAAGATCTCACCGCGCTTGATATCGAGATTGACGTTTTTCAGCGCCTTGAAGCCGGACCCATAGGTTTTCGACAGGTTGGCGACGGAGATAATGGAGGACATGACGGCCGGATGGCTGGGGGAAGGGAGGCTGGAACCCGCCGGGGGGCAGGTCAGCGGAGCCCTGAAATAGGAACGCGCTTGCGCGGCCGCAATTCCCCGGAGAAAAATGGTCTCAAAACAGGCCCTTCCGGGGCAGGTTCCGGGCAACTGTTGCGCAACAGTCACGCGCTGCGGCTAAGATTGTCGCTCACGCGGCTCTTTGTTGCGTCTGCGAGCACTGCGTGGCTACGATTCCGGCCAATCGCGAAGCGTGTGTCCCCAGGGAAAAGATCGATGAGACCGAACGGCCGTTACGCAGCCGGCGCCAGCCAGTTGTCCGCCATCCGGGTGTGGGCGATGTGCCTGCTCCTGCTGTCCGCTGTTGCCATGAGCCCGACCACCGCCAAGGCCGCGCCGTCCTCGGCGGCCGCGACGACGCATGTCTACCTGCTGCGCGGCGTGCTCAACATCTTCTCGCTCGGGCTCGACACGATCGGTGCCCGCCTCCAGGCGCAGGGCATCCCGGTGACGGTCGCCAATTTCGTGTCCTGGTCTTCGCTCGCCGATGAGGCGGCGGCCGCCTACAAGTCCGGCCGGCTCAAGACCATCATCCTGGTCGGGCATTCCTCGGGTGCAACCGCGCTGCCGGACATGATCGCCAAGCTCAACCAGCTCGGCGTCCCGGTGAAGCTCGCGATCGGCCTCGACTCCGTGTTCAAGACCAGGCTGACGACCGGCGCCGAGCGCTACATCAACATCTATATCGGCGATGGTCCCGGCGAGCCGGTGCGGGCCGCGAACGGCTTCCGCGGCAAGCTCGACAATGTCGACGTGCGCGGCACCGGCGTCGGTCACATCACGATCGACAAGAACGAGGCGATCCAGCGCCGCGTGATCGCCGAGATCGATGCCGCGATCATGCGCTCGCGCGCGCCGGCTGCACCGGTCGCCGAGCCCGGTGCGCCGAGGCCCGCGCGCTCCGCTGCGGCCGCCGCGCCGGCGCGGAACTGAAGGCCGTTAGCCGAGACCTGCTTTCTTATAGGCCTGAGTTCGAGATGCCGCCGTCGACATGCAAGTCGACGGCGGCCTTGTTTTGTGCGTGATCACTCTCGTGACATCGGTCAGCGCTCGCTGCGCGCATCGTCCTCGGCTCCCGGTGCTTCGGGCTTGAGATAGACGAGCAGACAACAGCAACACATTGCGAGCCCGAGGATCGGGAATCGCAGGGCCACACCGGCGGCCGCCGCGAAGACACCGAGCGTGATCACCGAGCGGATGCGCATGATCCTGCGCTCTCTCGCTGGGACCTCGCCCGCGGGCGCCCGCCCGACGAGGTCCCAGATCAGAGCGACATAGGTCGCGTTCACCAGGAAGAACACCGCGGCGTAGAACGCGACCGGCTGCGGCGCGAGCTCGCTCACGGCCATCCAGGCGGTGGAGAGCGGCAAGAGCGACACCGAGAACAAATGCGCGAAGTTGAACCACATCAGCCGCGGCGTCGCCTCGCTGGCATAGCGCATCAGATGGTGGTGATTGGCCCATACGATCGCGATGAAGACGTAGCTCACGGCATAGGAAAGCCAGGTCGGCCACAGCGCCAGCAGCGCCGCGAAGGTCGGAATTTCCGGCGGACGAAGCTCGAGCACCAGCACCGTGATCAGGACGGCGAACACGCCGTCCGAGAATGCGCTCAGCCGTTCCGGACTCCGTCTCGCATGTGCCATGGCCGCCGCTCCCGTTACGTCAGAAAATCGCGAATGCTCTTTGCGATCTCGGGCGCATGCGTTTCCAGTGCGAAATGGCCGGTGTCGAAGAACTGGACCACGGCGTTAGGATTGTCGCGCTTGAAGGCCTCGGCGCCTGGCGGGATGAAGAACGGGTCGTTCTTGCCCCAGACCGCCAGGAACGGCGGCTTGTGCGTACGGAAGTAGCTTTGAAATGACGGATAGAGCGCGACATTGCTCTTGTAGTCGCCGAACAGATCGAGCTGCACGTCGTCCGAGCCCGGGCGCGCCAGATAGAAATTGTCGAGATTCTGGCCATCCGGGGACACCGCGGTCGCATCGGCAACGCCGTGCGTGTACTGCCAGCGCGTCATTTCCGGCGTGAGGAGTGCCCGCAGCGCGTCGCGGTTGGCCGGCGAGGGATCCTGCCAATAGGCCTTGATCGGAGTCCAGCCGTCGCTGAGGCCGTCTTCATAGGCGTTGCCGTTCTGCGAGATGATGGCCGTGATCCGCTCAGGATGGCGCAGCGCAAGCCGAAAGCCCGTCGGCGCGCCGTAGTCGAACACGTAGACCGCGAAGCGATCGAAGCCGATGATTTCGGTGAAGCGCTCGATCACGCGCGCGATGTTGTCGAAGGTGTAACGGAAAGTCTCGCGGGACGGCATGTCGGACTGGCCGAAGCCGGGAAGATCGGGCGCGACGATGTGATATTTGTCTGCGAGCAGCGGGATCAGGTCGCGGAACATGTGGCCCGCACTCGGGAAACCGTGCAGCAGCAGAAGCTTTGGCGCGCCGGCAGGGCCGGCCTCGCGATAGAACACCTTGAAGCCGTCGACGTCGGCCGTGCGATATCTGGTGCGGGTCATGACATCCTCCTTTGGATAGTTGATGGGGCTGCCTCACGAAGGCGCCCGGCGCACAGGGAGCGCTAAATTGCCGCTCAGGGAGCGGACCGCCTCGCAATGACCGCGGCGATGATTGTGGGCGCCATTTTCATCTCCTGCCACGTAACCTGTTTAAAGGTAGTGACTAGGTTATTGAGAGCGTTAGTAACTTGTCAATAGCATTCTTACAGGTTACTCATGAGATGCTCCTTCTGGCCGGAAGCCGCGCATGCCAAACAGACCGCCCGCCATGTTCATTGCCGACTCGCTCGGCCTCGATTTCCTGAATTCGGTCGCGACGCCGGTCGATACGCCCGTCGACTGGATCGAGAACGGCGATGGCCTTGTCGACTGGTTGGCGCAGGCCAAGCTGGTGCCGACGGCTGAGCTGGACGCACTGAAGGGGCGCGCGATGCCGGGCGAACTGGACAAGGTCGCCGATCAGGCCCGCGCCTTGCGCGAGTGGTTCAGGACTTTCGTTCGCAAGCATGCTGGCGCACCGCTCACGGCGGAGGCGCTGCAGGAACTTGGTCCGCTGAACTGCCTGCTGGAGCGCGACGAAGCGTTCAGCCGGATCGAACCTCGACATGACGACGGCCATCGCGGCCTCGCGCTGCGGATGACGCGGCGCTGGCGCTCGTCGGAATCCCTGCTGCTGCCGATTGGCGAGGCGCTGGCCAAGTTCGTGTGCGAGGAGGATTTCGCCAACGTGAAGGCGTGCAAGGGGCATAGCTGCACGATGCTATTTGCCGACCACACCCGCCGGCGCGCGCGGCGGTGGTGCAGCATGGCGATCTGCGGCAACCGCGCCAAGCAGGCCGCGCATCGCAGTCGCCTCAAGAACAGGCAGTAGCGGCAGACCGGCTGACACAAAGCCGCATCACTCGGTAAGATCCGGCCACGCGCTTGGATCGGGGCAGGGTGGGCGCTTTCGGCACGTCTCCGCGCCCCAAAAACCGCCAAATCGGTGGTCACTAAGCCGCGAGGGAGGCCTCTGCCTCTCGTGGTGGGGAATTATGATTGATCCAAGGCGAATGGTTGTGCTGGCAGCGCTCGCGCTGCTCGCCTTGACTGCGGGTGCGGCCGCGGCTTCGCCCGCCAAGCCGAAGCGTGCTGCGATTGCGACGGTCGCGCCGTCGCCTCCTGCTCCGCCGCCTCCCGCAGTGGAGCTGCCCGCGCCAAAGGTCTACCTGTTCCGCGGCGCCATGGGCCCGATCTTCTCGACCGGCATGGACCGGCTCGGTGAGAAATTGACCAGCGCCGGCTTCTCGGCCGACGTCTATGAATTCACCCTCTGCCGGATGGTCGGCAACCGGGTCATCTCCAATTACAAGGACAAGCCGGCCCCGATCGTGCTGATCGGTCATTCCATGGGTGGGCTGTGCTCGATCGTCATCTCCGAGATGGCGGCCAAGGAGAACATCCCGATCAGCCTCGTCGTCACCATCGATCCCGCGCATGCGACCGGCAACGTGCCGCTCAATGTCGAGCGCTTCATCAACATCTTTCTCTCCGACAGTGTGCTCGGTGGCGGCGACGTTGTCGCCGAGCCGGGCTATCGCGGCCATTATGCGAGCTTCGACCTGAAGGAGAACAGCCGCGTCACGCACATTAACATCGAGAAGTCGGACGACATTCATCGCCAGATCGTCGACATGGTGACGCAGTTGCCGCGCATCTCGCCGCAGACCCAGGTCGATGCCGTGCCGCTGCGCTATCTCGTGCCCGCCAATACGCTCGTCGAGCTCTGGGACTCCGGCGTGCGTCTGCCCGTGCGTTCCGGCGACACCATGGAAAGCATCGCCGCGACCCATCGCGTGCCGCTATGGTCGATCGCGCAAAGCAATTCGCTGCCGGACAATGCGCCGCTCACGCCCGGGCAGTCTATCATCGTCCCGCGCCATCTGGTGCCGGTCGATCCTACCGCCGCCATGGCGACACCGGACGGACAACAAAAGAAGACCAACGTCACACGATGAGATCGTGGTGCGGCACAGGATGGTTGACCCAACCGCCTGCGTGGTGGCCGTTGCCGTCCGGGTACGAAGCCTCGAGATCTGGCGCCGCGTCATGTCCCCTAGCGGCCGCCGTATGTTCGTGATCATGGTGCGACGCTGGGAATTCGTTCACGAACGTGATGCTCGATTTCTCGCGACCCGGATTGAGGAAGTTAAAGGAATTTCGTGGTTCGTGCGGGTTTGCTTCTGAACCGAACCCTCCATGAGCCTTGGAATGCAGTTGCGTCTCGAGCAGGCCAGGCGCATCGGCGCGGTCATGGCTGTGTTCGTTTGCTTGACGGGAGAACCAATGATCGCAGCCGCCGTTCTCGAACCAGTTCGAGGGGCCGGGATCAAGCGCGCTCTCCGTATCGGGAGCGCTCGTAGAGCCATCAGCCTCGGCAGCCTTGCCGCTGTCGGCGTGTTGGTCGGCTGCAGGCAAGGCACTCGGCGTACCGAAAGAAACATCCAATATCGAATGACTTCCAACCTCTGTGCCAGCCGGACCGTTCCCCTTTGGATGGCTGCTGTCGGTGGTCCCAGTTTGCTCGAAGACAAAGCTGGCGTTCATCGACGGCGAGACGTTCGCCGGCTCCAGCAGGATGGGTTGCTTCGCAATTCCGTCTGAGTTGGAAGAGGTGGGATGGTCGCTCGACCCGACCTGACCTTGCTCGGCACTGAGAACACGATGCACGCTGGCTGCCTGAGCGGTCGAGCTTCCGTCGAAGGCGACAGCGCCGCTACTATCCGTCGTGCCAGCGGGAGCGTCGGACGTGCTGACCGTAACGGTGGTCGCGTCAGCTTGCGTCGTTGCAGTCGGGTCAATGGCATCGCCCATAGCTATGGCCGACGCTGCATTCGAGTCCACGATGAAATCCGACGACGCGATGGTCGCGATGCCCTGGAGATGAATTTCCAAGAGGCTGGAGTCGCCGACATGAAGAGATTGATCAGTCGGATTGACAAACACGACCGTTTCATTGGCCGAGCTGTCGTAAAGCCAGGCGATGGTGTGCGCCGGCACAGGCGTGTGTGTTGAGTTCAATGCCAGGACCACGAATCCGAGCGCGCCGACAGCCGTCAAATCGATCTTGTCGGATCCCGATACGAAACCACTGATGGTATCGGACCGGCCTCCTCTGGAATCTGCGGCCGCCTGAAAAACGAAGACGTCATTGCCATTGCTGCCGATGAGCTTGTCCGCGCCGGGCCGGCCGATGATGCTGTCGTTGTTGGTATTGCCGTCGATAGTGTGTCGTGCAGGGCCGTAGACAACGTCATCCGCGTTGTTGCCCTTGATCGCATCGTTGCTCGATCCGCCATTCACGCCGGTGCCGTTAAGGGGCTCGTCGCCGGTGTCCCCATAGACGGTCTGGGCTATATTGCCATCACCGGCGATGTTGTCGCCTTGAAGAGCTCCCTGGACGGACGGGGAATCTGATACGAGGGAATGCCCTGTGGCCAGATTGTCGAAATCATTGCGGCCGCCGTCGCTGGCGCCATGGATGGTGATCGTCACCTCTTGCCTGGTGCCATCGATGGTCGTCACCGTGAAGTGGTCGGTGAGCGTATCGCCGTCATCGAGGGCGTCGACAACGCAGTTGCTGTTGTCGAGCGTATAGGTCCATACGCCGGCTGCCGTCATCGTGAAGGTGCCGTAGCCGCAGTCGCTTGCAGTGGGGCAGGTCACCGCGGTGAAGGTGTTGGACGGATTGTCGACGTCGGTATCGCTGAGAGCGCCGGTTGCCACCGGCTTGCCGGGTGAGATGCAGCCGGCTTCGAGCACCGAGCCTGTCGTGTCACCAAAGATGACGGCGGCGTCATTCGTGCCACGGATCGTGATCGTCACCACCTGCGGCGTGCCGTCGATGGTCGTCACGGTGAATTTGTCGGTCAGCGTATCACAGACATTGAGAGCCTGCACCGTGCTGTTGTTGTTGTCGAGCGTGTAGGTCCACACACCCGACGCCGTCATCGTGAAGGTACCGAAGCCGCCCGCGCTCGGCTTTGGAGAGCTCACCGCGGTGAAGGTGTTCGGCGGATTGTCGGGATCGATGTCGGTCAGCGTGCCGGTTGCGGTCGGGCGGCCAGGCATCTGATTGGCGACACATCCGGCCTCGATCACTACGCCGGTCTTGCATCCGTAAATGACGGCCGGATCGTTGCTGCCGTTGATGGTGATCGTCACCACCTGTGGGGTGCCGTCGATCGTGTTCACCGTGAAGCTGTCGGTCAGCGTGTCGCCAATGTTGAGCGCCTGCACCTTGCAGTTGGCGTTATCGAGCGTATAGGTCCACGCGCCGTCCGCCGTGATCGTAAAGCTGCCATAGCCACCTGCGCTTGCCGTCGGCGAGCCAATCGCCACGAAGGTGTTGGGGGGATTGTCGACATCCGTATCGACAAGTGTACCCGTCGCGACCGACGGACCGTGCGACGCGCTGCTGGCTTCGACAACTGAACCGACCGTGGCGCCGGAGATGACGGCGGCGTCGTTGCTGCCCTGGATCGTGATCGTCACGACCTTCGGCGTTCCGTCGATGCTGGTCACCGTAAAGGTATCGGTCAGGGTGTCGCCGACATTCAGAGCCTGCACCGCATGATTGGTGTTGTCGACATTGTAGGTCCAGGCGCCGGCCGTTGTCATCGTAAAGGTGCCGTAGCCGCCCGTGCTTTTGGTCGGTGAGACGACCGCCGTGAAGGTGTTGGCCGGGTTGTCGACGTCCGTATCCGTGAGCGTGCCGGTTGCCGTTGGCGTGCCAGGCGCCGCATTGGCGGCACCGCCTGCCTCCGCCACCGCGCCACCGGCGTTGCCTGAGATAATGGCCGCGTCATTGGCGCCGTTGATGTCGATCGTGAAGGTCTGACTCACCGAGAGCGAGCCGTCCGAAACCGTGATGACGAAGCCCGTGGTCGTTGGCGACTGCAGGGCATTGATTGCATCGTTGTTCGGAACGAAAGCGTAGGCGCCCGATGCGCTGTTCAAGTAAAGGGTGCCGTAGGGACCGGTCTGCGAAAGATTGTATGTCACGCCGTTCAGTGTCGTGTTGCCGGATGTCCCTCCGCTGAGGCCGTACGTCAGTACGGCGCCGATCGCGGCACTGCTGGCTGTGAAAGTCCCGGTCGTCGCCGAGAACTGGTCGAAGGTGATGGTGTCGATTTCGATGGGCCCAGCCGGCACGGCTAGAGTCGGCGGCGGCCGTACGAGGGGGGTCGCAAGGATCGGAATGACGAAAGACGGCAGAGGCGGAAGCACGTTCGGCGCTGCAGGTTCATCCTCCGGAACAAAATTGATCGGCTCGACCGGAAGCGACTCGACGAAAGGAGGTGTGCCCGATCCTGTTGGCCCGTGCGTGAGGTTGGCGAGCACGTCCTGTTGAGCCGCCTGCAACTCCTCCATTCGCGCAGCGCTGTTGGCAACCTGGCTCACGCTGACCGAAGAGCCGATCTTGTTCAGGATGACGGTCTCGCCGGGATCCTCAACGATGATGTGTCGCGGCACCGCCTCCTTGGTGATGAGTTCGAAGACGCCGTGCTGCATGTCCTTGTAGGTGATCTTGTCGTCATCCAAGAACGTGGCGTCCGGGTCGGCGGCGTTTGCGTCCGGCATCATCGAGAAAGTCAGCGCGGCAAGCGTCAAAATCCCGAACCCGCTCGAATAGGAGCGGGCGCGAACGCTTCCAAGGGGCGTGTCGACCGTCAGAGTGCCGTTTTCTGCCAACCGGCCGGCAGCGAAGGCAAAGCTCCCTCTGTCGACCGACAGCACGATCGAGCGTGCGGTGCCGTCGGATTGGCAGACGCATTCGCTCAGCTCGATGCGAGCTCCGCTGGAGACATTGAAGACGGTGTCATCGATAAGCAGAATTCCGACCTGCCCATCTGCGGCAGCCTCGATTATGTCAGAATGACAGACTGGGTCGCCAACGCTGACTTGAGTTGCTATGCCGCCGTCACGCGTGAGAGTGGCGTAACCAATCGCTGTCTGAACGATACCGATGATCTGGTGAGGCAGGACCGCGGCGACCCCATCCCTGGCCTCAACGCCGGACGCAACTAACATTGGCTGTAGCCTCGCCTGTCGTACAATTCAGGCTCAGCGCGGTGCTTGTTGGTTTTGCCTACGCCACGGGGAAATGTGTTGACGTTGGCAACCTTGGGCCTGCACGCCGAAACGTCTGATGAAGCAAAACGATCTTTATGTGTATGGTCAAAAGAATAGCAGGTTCAGGGAGATGCAACATCTCGACGCGAGCGTGCATTGTATCTCAAAAACAGTTGACGATTGAGCTGGGCAAAATGTGGCCTACTTTTGATGGCCAGGCAAATGACCAGGGCCTAAGATCGAAGGCAAAAAAGAGGTACCCCATCTGGGGGACTGGTCGGCAGGACCGATCTGGGTCGTAGATGCAGACGATGCACGACGTGCTGGCTTAGCCAGGATTCAAAGAGGCCACGCGAACGAGATCTTCGCTGAAAGGGCGGGTCATGTGCAGACGCACGATTGCGGCTTTGGTGACTGGTTTCGTTTGGGCATTCGCGAATGTTCTGGTTGCTCAGGCGCAAGTCAGTCCCGCGAAGCCCAGCGTCCAGGATGTTGCGCTAAAACCCATCGGCAAGGTCGTAGCCGCGACGGGCTCGGTCACGATCGAGCACGCAGGTGCGGTCGTCGTGCAGGCCAACCTTCCCGATCAGGCCGCTCAAACCAAGGTTGGCGATATCGTCTATCTGGGTGATGTGGTGCGAACCGGGGCCGACAGCCGGATCAACATCAACTTCACCGACGGTTCGTCATTCAATCTGTCGAGCAACGCTCGCATGACCTTGGACGAATACGTGTACGAGCCGGCGGGGAAGGCCAATTCGACGTTTTTCAACGTTTCCAAGGGCACGGTCACGTTTATTGCCGGCCAGGTCGCCAAGACGGGCGATATGAAGGTCGATACGCCTGTCGCGACCATGGGAATTCGAGGCACGACGCCGCACATCGAGATTTCGGATGATGGTGCCGTCAAGTTCTCGACTCTCATCGAGGAGGGCAAGAGCAAACTGCTCAAGAAGCGGGTCACGACCACAACGCGGCAGCCCGAAGAGGAGGTCAATCGCAAGCTGAACATCTGCCGAGGATGCTGAAGCGATTTTGCGGTGCTCCGTTCATTTCCACTGGGGCCTGACAGGGACATGACGACAAGGCTCGCTATCATCGACAGCGTCGCGTCCGGTCTCGTTCTGCTGCTGCTCAGTTCACCGGCGATGGCGCAAGAGCTGCAGAAGAATAGCCACCTCAAGAGTATCGAGCAGTGCAACGGCGCGGACCGCATCCCGCTTCAGGCCCGTATTGTCGGCTGTACGGTGCTCATCAGTTCGGGTGATGCCAAGCCGGACGCGCTCGCTGTGGCGTACAACAATCGTGGCAATGCTTACATCGCGACGGCGGAGTACGACCGTGCGATCAGGGATTTCGATCAGGCGATCGAGCTCGCTTCAGGCTACGTCAAGCCGGTGAACAACCGCGGCGTGGCCTATTTGAGGAAGGGAGCCTATGACGACGCGGTCAAGGCGTTCGATCAGGCAATCAAGCTCAACCCGGACTATGGCAGCGCCTTCGCCAATCGCGCGGAAGCCTACCTGAAAATGGGCCGGTATGATCGTGCCGCGCGGGATTTCGACGAGGCCATTCGTCTCGACCCCAATTCGACGCTTGCCTGGAGCGGACGTTGCTGGACCCGAGCCATCCTGGGCGATCTGGCGGCCGGGCTCGACGACTGCAATAGGGTGCTTCAGGCGGATTCGAACAACGCCGCGGCATACGACTCGCGTGCGCTGATCCATTTGAAGAGGGGTCGAGCCGCCGCCGCCATCGATGATTACAATTCGGCGTTGCGCGTCGAGCCAAAACTGGCAAGCGCGCTTTACGGACGCGGGCTTGCCAAGCTCAGGCAGGGTGACAAAGCGGGTGGCGACAGCGACCTCGCGGCCGCGAAGATGATCGAGGCCAAGGTCGGCGACGACTTCGCCCGCTATGGCGTGCAGTGAGGCCAGGTCGGGGGACGACCGAGGTCGTCGCGCCTCCCGAGAGCCTCGTTAGCGCTTTCTGAATGTTTCGCGCGCATCATTGATGCCAACACGCAATTCATCCGCGTGTTCTTCGGGCAGGCCAGGGCCGGTTGGATTTGTCTCCAATGCCGGTCCTCGAGCGCCCCCGGACGGTCAATTTTGTAAGTAACCAAATACCTCGTGTCGTATTGGCAATGGGCGGGACGTAGCCGTGGAAGAGCGACGCAGACAGCAGCGCACGCCGGTTAGCGAGACTGCCTATATCGCCGGCGATGGATCCAGCATGCGATGCCACGTGGTCAATCTGTCCGATCATGGCGCCGCCATCGAGATGCCCGACAGGCTCTATGTCAGACCCCGCTTCAAGTTGATGCTGGAGAGAGATCGCATCATCAGAGATTGTCGCGTGATCTGGTCCAGCGGAAATCGCATTGGCGTCGAGTTCGTGGATTAAAGCGTGATGAAATTATGCTCGCGGCTCTCCGTGGTGCACCTCTCCCTACGGGAGAGGTGTTCTGAGTTCTCGGGTCGCCCGCTCTCCTGCGCCTGCTAGACGTTCGAGCCGTGGATCGCGTCGATGACGGCGTCGGTCACCTCCTTGGTCGTCGCCTTGCCGCCGACATCCGGCGTCAGCACACCGGCGGCGCAGACGCGCTCGACGGCGGCCATCAGCCGGCGCGCGGCATCCTTCTCGCCGAGATGTTCGAGCATCTGTGCACCGGTCCAAAACGTCGCCACGGGGTTGGCGATGCCCTTGCCGGTGATGTCGAAGGCCGAGCCGTGGATCGGCTCGAACATCGAGGGGAAGCGGCGCTGCGGATCGATGTTGCCGGTGGGCGCCACGCCGAGGCTGCCTGCGAGCGCGCCGGCGAGGTCGGAGAGGATGTCGGCGTGGAGATTGGTCGCCACGATCGTGTCGAGGCTCTTCGGATGCAGCGTCATGCGCACGGTCATGGCGTCGACCAGCACCTTGTCCCAGGTGACATCGGGGAATTCGCCTGCCACCTCGGCGGCGATCTCGTCCCACATCACCATGCCGTGACGCTGCGCGTTCGACTTGGTCACCACCGTGAGGAGCTTGCGCGGACGCGACTGCGCGAGCTGGAACGCATAGCGCATGATGCGGGTGACGCCGACGCGGGTGAACACCGCGACTTCGGTGCCGACCTCCTCGGGCAGGCCCTTGTGAGCGCGGCCGCCCATGCCGGCATATTCGCCTTCCGAATTCTCGCGCACGATCACCCAGTCGAGATCGCCGACGCCGACATTGCGCAGCGGCGAGGCGACACCGGGCAGGATCTTGGTCGGCCGCACATTGGCGTACTGGTCGAAGCCCTGGCAGATCGGCAGGCGCAGGCCCCACAGCGTGATGTGATCGGGCACGTCGGGCGCGCCGACCGCGCCGAAATAGATCGCGTCGAACTTCTTGAGTTCAGTGAGGCCGTCGGCCGGCATCATCACGCCGTGCTTCTTGTAATAGTCCGAGCCCCAGTCGAAGGTCTTGACATTGAAGGCGAGGTCGCCGCTGCGTTTTGCCAGCGCCTCCAGCACGCGGACGCCGGCGGAGATGACCTCGGGGCCGATCCCGTCGGCGGGGATTGCTGCAATCGAATGGGTGCGCATGGGAATACTCCGTTTGGATGATCAGTGGGATTGCGTGACGGGTTCGACGCGTGCGGCTTGTGCGCGCGACAATAGCAGGGTGAGCACGGCGGAGAGAACGAGCAGCCCGCCGACGAAGTAGAGCCCGCCGACGAAACTGCCGGTCTGGTCCTTGATCCAGCCGATCATGGCGGGCCCGACGAAACCGCCGAGATTGCCGATCGAGTTGATGGTGGCGATGCCGGCCGCGGCCGCCGAGCCGGACAGGAACATCGTCGGCATGCTCCAGAGCGGCGGCTTTGCCGAGGAGATGCCGATATTGACCAGCGCCAGCGCGATCAGCACGGTGGCGACGCCGGTCGCAAGGCCGGCGAAGGCGAGGCCAGCAGCAGCGAGCAGGCAGGCCCATACGACGTGCCAGGTGCGTTCGCCGGTCCGGTCCGAATGCCGCGCCCACAGGATCATGGCGACGACGGCGGCGGTCGCCGGCACCGCGTTGAGGAAGCCGACCTGGAGCGAGGACAGGCCGAACTGCTTGATGATCTGCGGCGCCCAGACGCCGAGCGTGTAGAGGCCGGCCGAGGTGCCGAAATAGATCAGCGACAGCGCCAGCACGCGGGGATCGGCGAGCCCGCGCCAGACGCTGTGGCTTGCGGTCGCGGCCTTGCTCGTGGTCTCCGCATTCATGGCCTCGACCAGCCACCGGCGCTCGTCGCCCGCGAGCCATTTTGCCTTCTCCGGGCGGTCGGTCAGGAACACCAGCACGACGCAGCCGAGCAGCACCGCGGGCAGCGCCTCCAGCACGAACAGCCATTGCCAGCCCTTGAAGCCTAGCAGGCCGTCCATCTCCAGGAGCGCGCCGGAGATCGGCGATCCCAGCACGGTCGAGAGCGGCGCGGCGGCCATGAACAGCGCGGTCACTGCGGCGCGCTGGCGCGCCGGGAACCAGTAGGAGAGATAGAGGATGATGCCGGGAAAGAAGCCGGCTTCGGCGACGCCGAGCAGGAAGCGCAGCACGTAGAAGCTCGTCGCACCCTGTACGAAGGCCATCGCGGCCGACACCAGCCCCCAGGTGATCATCACTCGCGCGATCCAGATCCGCGCGCCGACCCGGTGCAGGATGATGTTGGAGGGCACTTCGAACAGGAAATAGCCCCAGAAGAAGATGCCGGCGCCGAAGCCGTAGACGGCCGGCGACAGCCCGATATCCTTGTTCATCGTCAGCGAGGCGAAGCCGATATTGACGCGGTCGATGAAGGCCACGAAGTAGAGCAGCATGATGAAGGGAACGATGCGCAACGTGATCTTGCGCAGCACGCGCGTCTGAAGCTCGCTCGCCACCCTGGCCTCCTTGAGGTGTAGAATTATGGTTATGCTGGCGGACCCATGGTCCACGCCGGCAGTGAGCCTAGGCGGAGGCAAGCGGCGGACTCAATTGACGCTGGTTTATACAAAAAAATGATATAATCCGATCAGGCGACGGGGAATCGGGAGCACGGACCGGCGAATGGAATTGCATCAGCTTCGATGCTTCGTGGCGGCGGCGGAGCAGCTTCATTTCGGCCGGGCGGCGCAGCATCTCCAGATGCTGCCTTCTGCGCTCGGTCGCCAGATCAGGCTGCTCGAGGAGGATCTGGGAACGCGGCTGTTCGCCCGGACCACGCGTGCGGTGTCGCTCACCGAGGACGGCGCAAGCCTGCTGCGCGACGCGCGTGCCATCCTTGCGCGCGTCGAGGCCGTCGAGAGCAGTTTGCGCAACCGCTCGCGCGAGCGGACCGCGCGGCGGCTGCGGGTCGGCGCCATCGACAGCGCCGCGGCCGGACTGCTGCCGCCGCTCTTGCGCGACTTTCGCGCTAAGCATCCGGAGGTCGCGGTACAGTTGCTCGAAGACAAGACCGTCCGGCTGCTGCCGAAGATTTTGACCGGCGCACTCGACCTCGCCTTTGTCCGGCCGCCCGACCGGCCGGACAAGCGGCTCGAATTCCGCCATCTTCTGCAGGAGACGGCGATCGTGGCGTTCCCGCAGCGGCACGCGCTCGCCGGGCGCAAGTCGATTGTGCTGTCCGAGATCGCCGACGAGCCGATGCTGGTGCCGGACCGCCGCTCGCGGCCGCACAGCTACGATCTCACCACAAAATTGTTCGAGCAGGCCGGCCTGACACCGCGGATCGTGCAGGTCGCCGACGAGAAGCAGACCATCATCAATCTGGTAGCAACGCGCCTTGGCGTCGCCATCGTGCCGCGCTGGACGACGCGGATGGCGGTGTCGGGCGTGCGTTTCGTGCCGCTGCGGCCGCGGCAGAGCGGCCCCGTCGGCCGGCTGCCGCTCGCGGCTGCATGGCTGCGTGGCTCGCGCGATCCCGCGCGCGATGCGATGCTGTCGGTGCTTGAGGCACGCCTGCGCAGCTATGCGCGGGAGGCCTGAGGAGCTATGACTTCGGCTTGGTGAGAGGGTGGGACGCGATGACCGAACAGAGAGCTTCGAACGATTTGCGGATTGCGATCGCGGGACTGGGCTCGATCGGCACCAAGATCGCGACCGCGCTCGATCAGGGCATCGAGGGGCTGACGCTGTCGGCCGTCGCGGTGCGCGATCCCGCCAAGTATCAGGCCTTCCTCAACGGTCTGCGCCGCCCGCCGCGGGTCGTACCGATCGAAGAGCTTGGCGATGCCGCCGACATCGTGGTCGAGTGTGCACCGAGTCGGAATCTGCGGGCCATCGTCGAGCCGGCGGTGAAGCGCGGCAGGGCCGCGGTCGTCGTCAGCGTCGGCGCGCTGCTCGACAATGCCGACCTCATCGATGTCGCCCGCGCCAATGGCGGGCGCATCATCGTGCCGACGGGCGCGCTGATCGGGCTCGACGCGGTCAACGCCGCTGCTATCGGCACCATTCATTCGGTGAAGATGGTCACCCGCAAGCCGATCGACGGTCTGAAGGGCGCCCCGTTCATCGTCGAGAACAATATCGACATCGACAATCTGCGGGAGCCGCTCAAACTGTTCGAGGGCACGGCACGCGAGGCGGCCAAGGGCTTTCCGGCCAACCTCAATGTCGCGGTCGCGCTGTCGCTCGCAGGCGTCGGGCCCGACCGCACCTTGGTGCAGATCTGGGCCGACCCGACCGTGACGCGCAACGTTCATCGCATCGAGGTCGAGTCCGATTCCGCGCGCTTCGCGATGTCCATCGAGAACATCCCGTCCGAGAATCCCAAGACCGGGCTGATCACGGCGCTGTCCGTGATCGCGCTGCTCCGCAAGCAGCGCGCCACGCTCTGCGTCGGGACGTGAGGCTCACGCGCCGGTGACGCGCCAGATCACGTTGCCGACGTCGTCGGCCATCAGCAGCGACTTGTCGGGCCCGATCGCCACGCCGACCGGGCGGCCATACGACTCCTTCTCGTCGGGCGACAGGAAGCCTGAGAGGATGTCGCGCGCCGGGCCGGACGGGCGGCCGTTCGCGAACGGGATGAACACGACCTTGTAGCCGGACAGCGTGCTGCGATTCCACGAGCCGTGCTGGCCGATCACCATGCCGTCCGGGAAGCCCGGCAGCGTGCCGGCCGGCATCCAGCACAGGCCGAGCGACGCGGTGTGGCCGCCGAGCGCATAGTCCGGCGTGATCGCCTTGGCGACCAGCGCCGGATCCTGCGGCACGCGATCGTCCACCGTCTTGCCCCAGTAGCAATAGGGCCAACCGTAGAAGCCGCCGTCGTGGACCGAGGTGAGATAGTCCGGCGGCGTCTCGTCGCCGAGGCCGTCGCGCTCGTTGACGACGGTCCAGAGCACGGACGTTGTTGGCTCCCAGGCAAGGCCGACCGGATTGCGCAGGCCGCTGGCGAAGATGCGATGCGTGCCGGCGACGAGATCGAGTTCGTAGACCGCGGCGCGGCCTTCCTCGACCTCCATGCCGAGTTCGGCGATATTGCTGAGCGAGCCGACGCCGGCATAGAGCTTCTTGCCGTCGGGACTCGCGAGCAGGCTCCGTGTCCAGTGCCCGCTCGGCTTGAACGTGGTGAGCCGCTTGCCCGGTGCGGTGATGCGGTCGGCGCCCGCGACATAGGGAAAGGCCATCACGCCGTCGGTGTTGCCGACATAGAAGGTGTCGCCGACCAGCGCCATGCCGAACGGCTGGCTCAGATTCTCCATGAAGGCACCGCGCTGCTCGGCGACGCCATCGCCGTCCTTGTCGCGCAGCAGCGTGATGCGGTTGGCACTGACGCCGAGCGCCGCGGCGCGCCGCATCGTCGCCTGCATGGCATAGTGAAACACGGTGCGCGGCGGGCCCGCGATCTGCGTCGCCTCGGCAATGAGGACGTCGCCGTTGGGCAGCACCTCGATCCAGCGCGGATGGTCGAGGCCTGTCGCGAACGCATTGACTTTCAGCCCTGGCGCAACGGTCGGCTTGTGTCCCTCGCGCCAGCCGCGCGCGGTCGGCATCTTCAACGTCGGGATCGCGCCTTGCGGCTTGGCTTCGGGGATCGCCGGCTTCTCTCCCCAGGCCGGCGTCGGCGCCGCGCCGGACAGGCGTCGCCATTGCAGCGCGATGCCGCCGACCAGCGCAACGAACTGCGCGAAAATGCTGGAAAAGGTCATAGAAATCCCCTGTCGAACGTGCGGCATTGTCCAACGCCGGATTGCCCAATGCCCGCGCGCTTTGCGCGCGCATCCAACGTGGTGGCGGCCCAAACGTCAACCTGTGGGGTGCCTCGCGGGCGTCCGTCGCGACGGAATGGCAGCCGATCGAATTTGCATGGGAGAGATCAAAGCGGGCGGGCGTGACGCCGCTGGGGATCACCGGCCGATCTGCCGCTCCAGGCGCCGCGCCGCGCGGAAATCGTCGAGATGCTGGACGTTGGGCCCGAGCGCGGCCTCCTTGGACAAGAGGTGATAGACGCGCGCGACCGTACGCTGCTTTTGCTTCGTCCGCCCGGGCGGCAAGCTCCGCGCCTTGCGGGCGGCGGCGATCGCGTGCGCGCGGAAATAATCGTAGGCATCCGACATGGTTCAACGCTCAGTCGAATTGCGTCGTTCGGGCGATAACGGCGTGGTGCGGGGGCGGTTCCGGGCAGGAAAATGCACCGTGATTATGCGGAGTTATGTTGGCGATCCATGCTCGCAACGACGACGCCAAAGCCGTTGCGCACACTGCTTCCCCACCGTCGTCCTGACGAAAGCCAGGACCCATTACCCCGGTCAGTGTTGTCTGGGCGGGAGATGGCCGCCATCATCCATCACAACATCCGCCGGTGATTATGGGTCCTGGCTTTCGCTAGGACGGACATTGGAGGATGCGGCCGCGTGCTATGCTCGCGGCGACAGCGCTGAAGAGTTCGCCCGCCTCAGCGCGGCGACAGGAACGGAATGATCATCGGAACGCGGCGGCAATAGGCGCCGTAGGCGTCTTCGCCGAGCTCCTTCGACAGGAACACCTCTTCCATCCGTCCCTTCTGCCACATGCCGAGCGAGATCAGGATCGCGCCGAGAATCGCGGTGACCGTGCCGACCGCGATGCCGGTCGCGAGCATGCCGGCGATCAAGCCGGTGTAGATCGGATGACGGACGATGCCATACGGTCCGGTGTCGATGACGCGGTGGTCTTCCTTGTGGGTGATGGTGTTCGACCAGAACTTGCCGAGGTGCAGACGTCCCCACCACGTGAAGGAGATGCCCGCGAGCACCACGAGAGCCGTGATGTAGACACCGGTATTGCTGAACACCCACAGCGGCTTCTCGTTCAGCACTTCCGCCGTCCACGGCGTAAACAGGATGCCGCCGACCAGGATCGGGATACGATAGCGGCCGGACTCCAGCGTCATCACCTGCTTCTGTGTGCGGCCCTGCCAGAACGAGGCGCCGACCCAGCTTGCGAGCCAGGCGAGCCAGATCAAGGCGAGCAGTTGCGTCGGCCAGGTCGTGGTCCAGCCACCCCAGGCGACAGAGAGAAGCTTGCTGAAATCAAAGGACATGCGGAAAGGTTCTTTGGGTTGGGCGGCCGCTCAGCTCGCGCGCGAGCTGAGCGCGTGGTGTTCGATAGCGCCGGACGCGTGCCGGCCGCCGCGTGCGAGCAGATGGGTGATGGTTTCGCGCAGGACCGGTTCGATCGGGCGCGGCGAATAGCCGAGTTCGGTGCGCGCCTTGCCGATCGAGAGGTCGCTCGCGGCGAGCGCGATGCGCACGCCCTCGGCGGTGCCATTGGGCGGCCGGTGCGTGATGCGATCGGAGATGTATTCGAGCATGGTGGCGGAGGCCTCGGCGAGCTTGCCGGGAACCGCGATCGGAAGCTGCCGGCGGCCGCTCATCGCGGACATCATGCGCAGGATCTGGCCGAGGCGCACGCAATCGCCGCCGAGGATGTAGCGCTGGCCGGAGCGGCCGCGCTCCATCGTCAGCACGAGGCCCGTGGCGACGTCGCGGACGTCGACGAGGTTGACCAGGAAGTTGAGGTGCGGCTGCACCTTCTTCTGGAGGAAGTACCACAGCATCGCCGTCGGCGGCGTCAGATTGTGGTCGGCGGCGCCGATCGGCATGGTCGGCGTGCCGATGACGAGCGGGAAGCCTTCGGCCGCGGCCTTGGCGGCGTGATGCTCGGCGAGCGACTTTGACCGTGTATAGGCGCCGGGCATTGCATCGGCCGGCTGCAGCGCCTCTTCGGCCGCAACGCCGTTGAGGTTCGAATAGGGAAACAGGATCGATTCGGTCGAGCAGTGCAGGAAGCGGGACACGCCGCGCTTCCGCGCGGCCGCCAGCACCACTTCGGTGCCGCGGCAATTGACGTCGTGGAAGTCCTGCTTGTTGGCGACCCACATCCCGGGCAGGCCGGCCAGATGATAGACCTGATCGACACCCGTGAGTGCGGCATCGACCGCGGCGCCATCCAGCACCGAGCCGTGGGCGTAGTCGACGTCAGAGCTTGCCGTTGCCGGCGGCCGGAGATCGAGCACGCGTACCCGCTGGCCGCGGCCGCGGAGCGCCTCTACGAGATGTTGTCCGATGAAACCGCTGCCACCGGTAACCAGTACGAGAGCCATGAAGAAGGTTTGCTGTTCCGCTTCTGGAAGCTATCGGGTTGAAAGTGAATTGGTCGAAAGAGGCGCGAGAATCGCGGCAAGGTCGCGACGAAAGCCCAATGCAATAAACAATTTTGCCATGACGAACATAGGTCCAAGCAGGAAATGAGTCGGATGATCGGCCATCGACGGCTTTCGCTCTTCAAAAACCTTGTGGCCGACGATCTGCGCGCCGACGCCGAGCACGATCAGCACGGCAAAAATCGACCACATCATGACGGTTGAGACCTGATTGCCGATCGTGGTTGCGACCGAAAGCAGCACCACCGCGGCGGCGAGAATGCCGAGCCCGATCCCGGCATCGAGCATCAGCCAGTATACCAGCACCGGCAGGGCCAGGATCACCGCCAGGCTCACCTCGACGCCGAACACGGGAATCTGCACGAGGGTCAGCGGCAGCACCGCGCCGGTGAACAGCAGGAGAATGCCGACCACGTGCATCGCGCAGTTCCAGGGATCGCGGTGATATTCGACGTAATCGGCCAGTTGGCGTTGAAAATAGCCAGCCATCTCGGTCTCATGCGCATAAGGGCGGGGAAGGACGAAATGAGCCTATACCACCTGACCGGGCAGTGCACAAACCGGCGCTTTTGTCGCGCAAGACCGCGCTGTCGCGCCTTGGGACAGGCTTCAAAACGGTCCGGACTTCAAGGGGTTCCGTGAGGCAGCGGGACGCGCTCTAGTGGTGTTTCTTGGCCGGCTTTTTCGTCGCAGGCGTCGCCGCGGCGGCCGCGGGCCGTGCCGGCTCGTTCTCAGGCAGCTTGGCGAAGGTGAGAATCTGCAATTGCCCGTTGACCGCCGAGGTCGGCCTTGCGCGGTCGAGAAACTGCTCCTCGCCGAGCCCGATCGGCTGCAGCCGTTTGGTCGAGATCTTGAACGTGTTCACCAAGACGTCACGGATCGCATCGGCGCGGCGTTGGCTGAGGATCGCATTCGCTTCCCGTGTCTTCTGATTGGATTCGACGTGGCCGACGATCAGGAACGTGTAGGGCAGCAGCGACGCGTGAACCAGCGCGTCCGCGATGCGGCCGACGGTCTGGTAGGACTCCGGCTGGATGATCGGCGTGTCGGCGTCGAACTGGATCTGCGCGTTGAAGGCAGGCTGCTTCGCGAGGTCGGGCGCGATCAGCGGCCGGTTCACGGGACCCGGATCGTTCTTGATGCGCGTCTTCGCGCGCTCCATCACCTGCTGCTTCAGCGCAGGAATATCGACATCCGCGGCCTCTTCGAAATGGTTGAGCTTGCCGACGATATCGTCGCGCGTCGGCGCCGTCTGCGCGCCGGCGGCACCTGCGAGCAAGGCCAGGCCGAGCGCGATGCCAATTCCGGTGTTGCACGACCTGTTTGCGCGCATCACCGATACCCCGCGTCGTCCACGGCCTTCAGGCAATTGTTGCTGATGCCCTTCGGCGTCGAGACCAGGCAGGGGATCGACTTGCTGGTCTCCTTGGTCGAGCCGCCGCAGACCTTGACGATCTCGCGCTGGCAGGCGTTTGCCACCGTGACGCGCGCGGCGACACGCTTCTGGATGGCATCGAAGGCTTTGAGGTAGTCGCTCTGGCACTGCGGCGACAGCACGTCGCGGTTGCGCGACAGGCACTCCTTCAGCCGGGTCGAGTCCGGATTGACGCCGCGGCAATTGGCGACGATTTCCGCGCCGCAGCTCTTGGCCAGCATCCCGATCGAATCGCCAAAGCTCATGGTCTCCGCCGCCGCAAGCGACGGCATCCCTAATGCCAGCACGATGAGTGTGATGGAGCCCCGGACCATGGTTAGCATCTGATACGGGGAAGTTCGCGATGGTCAAGGGGCGTGGATCGAAGAAAGCCGGCGGCGTTACGCCGCCGCAACACGGCAGGGGCAGCTCACGCCCGCTGCACAAAGCTGTCGACGACCTTCTTCTCGCCGGCCTTGTCGAAGGCGATGGTGAGCTTGTTGCCGTCGATCTTGGTGACGTGGCCGTAGCCGAATTTCTGGTGGAAGACGCGGTCGGAGAGCGAGAATTCCGAGGTCGTGCCGGTGGATTTGGCGACCAGTTCGCCCTCGATCGTCAGGGGTCCGCGGCGGCGGGAGGAGAAGCTGCCGAAGTCGGGCGAGGACGAAAACGACGAGGTCTCTTCCTCGAAGCCGCCGCGCCCGCCGCCGCCTCGGCCGCCCTGGCCCCGGTTGCGGTTGGCCTGGGCGCGCTGCCAGCCCGGCGTCGAGTAGCTGGAGCCGAACGCCTCCATGTCGTCGAAGCGCGAGGCGCCATAGCCGCCGGTGCCGCCCCAGGCCGAACCGCCCTTGGATTCCGTGATCTCGACGTTTGCTGCCGGCAATTCGTCGAGGAAGCGCGACGGGATCGTGGTCGACCAGGTGCCATGGATCCGGCGGTTGGTCGCAAAATAGATCTTTGCACGACGCCTTGCGCGGGTCAGGCCGACATGGCCGAGGCGGCGCTCTTCCTCGAGGCCCGCGCGGCCCTGCTCGTCCAGCGTGCGCTGGCTCGGGAACAGGCCTTCCTCCCAGCCGGGCAGGAAAACGTTGTCGAATTCGAGCCCCTTGGCCGAATGCAGCGTCATCAGCGATACCGCGTCCTCCTCGGCCTCGCCGTCGCGGTCCATCACCAGCGCGATGTGCTCGAGGAACCCTTGCAGGTTCTCGAACTCCTCCATCGAGCGCACCAGCTCTTTCAGGTTCTCCAGCCGGCCCGCGGCGTCCGCCGAGCGGTCCTTCTGCCACATCTCGGTGTAACCGCTCTCGTCGAGCACGATCTGGGCGAGATCGGTGTGCGCGGTGACCTCGCGCTGGGCGCGCCAGCGGTCGAACTGGGTGACGAGGTCGCGCAGGGAGCCACGCGCCTTCGGCTTCAGCTCGTCGGTCTCGACCACGGCGCGCGCCGCCTCGAACAGCGGAATGCGGCGCTTGCGGGCGTGGTCGTGCAGCATCTGCACGGTGGCATCGCCGAGCCCGCGCTTGGGCGTGTTGACGATGCGCTCGAAGGCGAGGTCGTCGGCGGGCGAGTTGATCACGCGCAAATAAGCCAGCGCGTCACGGATTTCGGCCCGCTCGTAGAAGCGCGGGCCGCCGATCACGCGATAGGGCAGGCCGAGCGTGACGAAGCGGTCTTCGAACTCGCGCATCTGGTAGGAGGCGCGCACGAGGATCGCGATCTCGTTAAGCCTCTCGCCGATGCGCTGGAGCTGCTCGATCTCCTCGCCGATGCCGCGCGCTTCCTCTTCCGAATCCCACGAGCCCGTCACCGTGACCTTCTCGCCGTCCTGATCCTCGGTGCGCAGCGTCTTGCCGAGCCGGCCCTCATTGTGCGCGATCAGATGCGAGGCGGCTGCGAGGATGTGGCCGGTCGAGCGGTAGTTGCGTTCGAGGCGGATGACCTTGGCGCCGGGAAAGTCGTGCTCGAAGCGTAGGATGTTGTCGACCTCGGCGCCGCGCCAGCCATAGATCGACTGGTCGTCGTCGCCGACGCAGCAGATGTTTTTGGTGGGGGGCTTCTCCCTCTCCCCGTCCTGCACGGGGTCGCGACGAGCTTCGCTCGCGCCGAGAGCGTCGGGGTGAGGGGCCGTCTCCAAGAGCTCAGTCTGCGGAGAGTCCCCCTCACCCGATTTGCTTTGCAAATCGACCTCTCCCCGCAAGCGGGGAGAGGTGAAAGATGAAGATGCCTGCGACAATAGCCGCAGCCACAGATACTGCGCGACGTTGGTGTCCTGATATTCGTCGACCAGGATGAATTTGAAACGCTGCTGGTACTGGCGGAGGATATCCGGGTGCTCGCGGAAGATGCGGATGTTCTCCAGCAGAAGATCGCCGAAATCGGCCGCGTTCAAAATCTTCAGCCGCTCCTGATAGCTCGCATAGAGCTTGCCGCCCTTGCCGTTGGCGAACATCGCGGCTTCGCCGCTCGGCACCTGCGACGGCATCAGGCCGCGGTTCTTCCAGCCGTCGATCAGGCCGGCCAGCATGCGCGCCGGCCAGCGCTTGTCGTCGATGTTCTCGGCTTGCAGGAGCTGCTTCAAGAGCCGCACCTGGTCGTCGACGTCGAGCACGGTGAAGTTCGACTTGAGCTGCGCCAGCTCGGCGTGGGTGCGCAGGATGCGGCCACCGATCGAATGGAAGGTGCCGAGCCACGGCATGCCTTCGACGGCATGGCCGAGCATCTGGCCGAGCCGGTGCTTCATCTCGCGGGCGGCCTTGTTGGTGAAGGTGACCGAGAGGATCTCGCCAGGGCGCGCGCGGCCCTGGCTCAGGATGTGGGCGATACGCGTGGTCAGAACCCGCGTCTTGCCGGTGCCCGCGCCGGCCAGCACCAGCACCGGGCCGTCCAGCGTCTCCACCGCCTCGCGCTGCTCGGGATTGAGACCTGAGAGGTACTTTGGCCCCACCGAAGCCCGCGCGCGTGCGGCAATGCCGCCGGCCGCGGGCTGGTGGTCGGGAACGCTGTGGGACGTGATCTTGCTCGGCTCGGTCATGCGAATCATTGGCCCCACGATGGCACCGCGGGGTGACGGAAGGGAGCCTTCATAACAGGGATTACCGCCTATATGGGGCGGTGGGGAGAGGTTTTCCACGTACGCAGGAGCGAGATTTGTTCCTGCGGGGGCCTCGAATTTCCACCCTGAGTGGGCCGGAACCATCATTTCGCGGTCGAGATTGTCTGGACAGGTAAGGCGCGGTGGTCAGCCGCGTCGATTGCAAACAGACAGAGGTTTGGACCATGCTTGGCTGGGTTGTGACGTTTCTGATTATCGCGCTGATCGCCGGTATTCTGGGCTTCGGCGGAATCGCTGGCGCCTCGATCGAGATCGCCAAGGTCATCTTCTTCATCGCGGTCGTGCTGTTCCTGGTCTCGGCCGTCGTCGGATTGGCCCGCGGCCGCACCAGGGTCTAGCGTCACGGGCCCCTCATGGTGAGGAGCGCGAAGCGCGTCTCGAACCATGAGGCCCGGCCTGTGGCCCACATCCTTCGAGACGCCCGCTTCGCAGGCTCCTCAGGATGAGGAGATACAGCGGGCCAGCTCGCTCACCGCTTCGAGGGCATCGCCACGTTCCGGCCGATGCCCTCGGGGCGCTCTATGGCGCTGTGGGCCCTGACGACGGCTTCGATGCGCTCACGGATGTCAGGCGGGAATGGTGCTACTTTTCGCGAGCCCATGTCGATGTGGAGCGACATGTTCTCGGAGGTCGCCGACAGCCAGCCCTCGGTCGCGTGCCGCAGCTCCTCGAATGTGTGCAGGCGCTTGTCGTCGGCTTCCAGGAGCCAGACCGAAACCTGCACGGGATCGCCGAGATGGATCTCGCGCAAGTACCTCACATGGCATTCGGCGGTGAAGGTCGAGCCGTTGCGCTCCTTCATGTAGGTCGGCCCGATCCCGAGCTTCAGCCACATCTGGTCGATCGCCCGGTCGAACATCACGTTGTAATAGGCCATGTTGAGATGGCCGTTATAGTCGATCCATTGCGGCTCGATCTGCATGATCGAGGCGCGGAACGGTTCGGCGTTCGGCGCTGCGGCGGCACTCTCCGGCATGTTTCCTTCCAATTTCTTCCTGCCATGCGTCCGGTCCCTTGACTTGACCGGTCATATGTCCTTTGCCACGGTTTCTTCTGTCGGGAGGAATGTCCGTGGGTACGACCATCACCAATAATCCGCCGCGGCCGGAGCCGAAAGCCCTTGCGAGCGCGCTTGAGCAGCTTGCCGCACGCTTCGGCAACCGGCTCGTCACCTCGCAGGCCGTACGCGAGCAGCACGGCCACACCACGACATGGATCGCCAACCAGCCGCCGGACGGCGTCGTGATGGCGCAGGAGACCGCCGACATCCAGGACGTGGTGCGGATCTGCGCCAAAAATCGCGTGCCGGTCATCGCCTTCGGCACCGGCACCTCGCTCGAAGGCCAGGTCAATGCGCCGGCGGGCGGCATCTGCGTCGACCTGCGCGACATGAACAAGGTGCTCGCGGTGCATGCCGAGGACCTCGATTGCGTGATCCAGCCCGGCGTCACCCGCAAGGCGCTCAACGAGCATCTGCGCGATCAGGGCCTGTTCTTCCCGATCGATCCCGGCGCCGATGCCTCCCTCGGCGGCATGGCCTCGACGCGCGCTTCCGGCACCAATGCGGTGCGCTACGGCACCATGCGCGAAAGCGTACTGGCGCTGAAAGTCGTGCGCGGCGATGGCGAGATCATCACGACCGGCACGCGCGCGAAGAAGTCCTCGGCCGGCTATGACCTGACGCATCTCTTCGTCGGTGCCGAAGGCACGCTCGGCATCATCTCGGAGTTGACCATCCGCCTGCGCGGCATTCCCGAGATGATCGCGGCCGGCGCGGTCTCGTTCGAAACCGTGCATGGCGCCTGCCAGGCGGTGATCCTGGCGATCCAGACCGGCATTCCCGTGGCCCGCATCGAGCTTCTCAATGCGGCGCAGGTGAAGGCCTGCAACGCCTATTCGAAGCTGACGCTGCCGGAGACGCCGCTGCTGCTCATGGAATTCCATGGCAGCGAGATCGAGGTCGCCGAGCAGTCCAAGGCCTTCGGCGAGATCGCGAAGGAATGCGGCGGCGGCGACTTCTCCTGGACCACCAAGCCCGAGGATCGCACCAAGCTGTGGCAGGCGCGGCACGATGCCTACTGGTCAGTGAAGGCGCTGCGGACGGGCGATAGCGTCGGCGTGGTCGCGACCGACGTCTGCGTGCCGATCTCGCGCCTTGCCGACTGCGTCAGCGAGACCGAGGACGACCTCAAGCGGCTTAACCTCCTATCGCCGATCGTCGGCCATGTCGGTGACGGCAATTTCCATTGCTCGCTGGTCTGCGACGTCAACGATCCCGACGAGATGGCGCGCGGCGAGGAGTTCATGCATCGCCTGGTCGAGCGCGCGCAGGCGATGGACGGCACCTGCACCGGCGAGCACGGCATCGGCCAGGGCAAGCAGAAGTACCTCAAGGCCGAACTTGGTCCGGAGGCGCTGGATGCGATGCGGTCGCTGAAGAAGGCGCTCGATCCGCAGAATATCTTCAACCCCGGCAAGATCGTGCCGGAGGCCTAGCACCGCCCTGTTGCGCTGCGACCGGCCGCGCGACGCGGCCGGCACTGGAACCTTCGATCGGCCGGCCGGTTCCAAATCCCGACACGTTCCGGTGCCTCACTGGTGCGGATCTGTGGGAGCCTAAGATGTTGCGACCAGTCGTTGGAATTGCTGCGGTGGCACTGGCTTGCATGCTGGCAGGCGCAGCAGTGGCAAAAGGCGGACATGGCGGTGGTCACGGCGGTGGTCACGGCGGTGGTCGTGGCGGCGGTCATCATGGTGGCGGGCACTTCGGCGGTCATGGCTTCGGCCATGCGCATGTCGGCGGCTGGCATCACGGCGGGGGAAGGTTCGGAGCCGTCGCGCGGCATGGCGGTCCGAATTTCGGCCAGATCCGCGGTGCCGCCGTGCGTCCCGCCAACCTTCGCGCGCTGAAGCTGCACGCCGGCGCATTTCGGAACGGCCGCCTGATCGGCAATCCGGCGGCGCGAGCCCAGATTGCGGCCGCGGCCGCGCTGGTCGGCTGGCACGGTGCGGGCAACGGATGGTGGCAGCACCCCGGCGGCTTCTATGGCTGGGTCGGACCGCTGTTCTGGCCCTTCGCCTACAACGATCTCTACGACTACACCATCTGGGGCGACGGTCTGGGCTTCTGGGGCTACGGCTATCCGGACATCTATGCCGGCATCTTCGGCCCCTATGGCTATGACGGTCTTGCGACCTACCTGCCGCAACGTCCCTCCGGACGGCGACGGGCCAGGAGCATTCCGCTCGATCAGCTTTGCGGCAGCGACCGTCGCGAGATCACCGGCCTGCCGATCGATCAGATCGCAGCGGCGGTGCAGCCGACGGATGCACAGGGCGCGAATCTCGACGACCTCGGCAATGCCTCGATCCAGGCGGCAGCAATCATCCGCGTGTCATGCCCGACGCAAGTCGCGGCGACGGCGCCCGGTCGTTTGGCGGCGATGCAGCAGCGTGTCGATGCGATGGTGAAGGCCGTCGAGCTGGTGCAACCCGCGCTCGACAAATTCTACGGTTCGCTCACCGACGAGCAAAAGGCCCGTTTCAATGCGTTGGCCGAGGACCAGCGCCGCGCAGTCGCTTCCAGCAACGCCGATGCGTCGCTGGTGCAGAATTGCGGTGCGCCTGTCGGGCTCGATTGGCCAGGCGCCGAGATCGACGCGCGGCTCCATCCCAGTGAGACCCAGCGTGCCGCTCTGCAAGTGCTTCAGGATACCAGTGCCAGGGTCAATGATGCGCTCAAGGCGGCGTGCCAGCCGAGCGACGTGATGACGCCGCCGGCGCGCATGGCCGCGGTCCACAAGCGGCTCGATGTGATGCTGGATGGCGTCAAATCGGTGCGCGCTGCGCTCGAGGATTTCTATGCCACGTTGAACGACGAGCAGAAGGCGCAGTTCGAGGCGATCGGGCCACGCCGGACGTCCTGAGCGCGTTGAGCAACAAGGCGTGGCGGAAAAAACCGCCTCGCCGATCTCACTGCGCTTCTCTATGCTGGGTGGCGCAGAAGCACAACATGCGGTGGCAGGAAGACCACGGGTGGCGGGGTGATGAAGTGGTTCGCAAGGAAGAAGCCGGAGGACGTCTGGGACGAAGCGATCGAGGGGCCGATCGGCGATATCGCGGCCGCCGAGCGGATCCGCGCCATCTGCCAGGCTGCGACCGCGAGCGCAGAGGCGCTCGGAGGCTCCGGGACGCGCGCCGACAAGGGTGAAGGCGAGCGCTATGAACGGGCGGCGCGTGCCGCCATGGAAATCGCGATGAAGATTTCCGACGATCTGATGCGCGACGACGCGGTCAGTCGCATCGTCGCTCTCTGCATGAAGGCCAACGATGCCAAGACCGCACGGATCCTGTCGCGCGCGATCCAGTCGGGCTGGATCCGGGAGGCCGTGCAGCGCGACTATCCTGTGCTGTCGGACTGACGCGAGCCTGTATGGGCCAGCTTGCGGACGGCCTCGTCCACGCTGTGGAACACGTGCTCCTTCGGCAACGCCTCGAACAGCTTGAAGCGTTCGAAGGCGTCCTGTGCGCGCACCGACTCGAGCCGCGCCAGCGCGACCGTGACGTTCTGCTCGTGACACAGCTTGAAGACGTCGAGCAGGATCTGCGCGGCGGTGAAATCGATCTCGACCATGCCGCTCGCCTCCAGCACCAGGAGCCGCGGCGCCGAGGTGCTGAGGACCTTGGTCACGTCGTTGCGGAAGCCGGGCGCGTTCAGGAACGACAGCGGCGCCTGCAGCCCGATCACTGCGACGCCGGCAATGCGTTCGCCGGTGATGTGCGGATGGGCCGGCCACCAGATCGTGGTGCCCGGCACGCGCTCGAACTCGACGAGCCTCGCGCGGGTCGTGCTCCAGATGCCGTGCAACAGCGACAGCACGATGCCGAGAGACGCGCCCTGCTGGATCGGCAGCACGATGATCAGCGCGGCGGTGGCAACGATCAGCAGGAACTCGCTGAAGGACTGCCGATAGATCGTGACGATCTGCTTCGCGCGGATGATCCGTAGCGCGACGAACAACAGGATGCCGCCGAGCGCTGCGTCCGGCACGTGCCGCAACAATCCGGTGCCAAAGGCGAGCAGCGCCAGCACGATTGCCGCCGCGGCAAGGCCGGCGAGCTGCGATTGCCCGCCGGTCTCCGCGACGATCCCTGTCCGTGGCGGGCTGGCATTGACCGGAAACGCGCTGCACAGGCCCGCCAGCACGCTGCCGGCGCCCGCGCCGAGAAAATCGCGATCGACATCGGCGGGCTTGTCGGGATCGGACGGGAATGATCGCGTCGTGGCTGCAGTCTGCACCATCACCACAACGGTGATGACAAAGGCAAGCGGCACCAGGCGTACCCACAGCTCCGGCGCGAGCTCGGGCAAGGTCGGCCGCGGCAGCGTGCCCGGCACTGTGCCGACGACATTGACGCCTTTGCTCTCGAGGCCGAGCCCGACCACGGCCAGCGTCGCGCCGGCAAGGCCGATCAACGCGCCGGGAATCTTCGTGCTCACTTTCTCGGAGGCGAAGACCACGGCCAGCACACCGAAGCCGATGCAAAGCGTGTAGGGATTGGTCCGGCCGAGCTCGCCGGCCAGCACGCCGATGCGATCGAGGGTCGGTCCGCTCGGGGCCTCGACGCCGAGCACACCCGGGAGCTGCGAGACGATGATGTGGACGGAGATGCCGGCGAGAAAACCGACCATCACCGGCACCGACAGCAGGTTGGCGATGCCGCCGAGGCGGAAGGCGCCGCCCGCGAGCAGCATGGCGCCGACCATCAGCGCCAGCGCGATCGCGAGTCCTTGGTATTCCGGCGAGCCGGTGGCGGCGAGGGCCGCGAGCCCGCCGGCAAAGATCGGCGTGATCGTGGAGTCCGCGCCGCAGGACAGGAAGCGGTTGCCGCCAAGCAGGGCGAAGCCGAGCGAGCCCGCCATGAAGGCGAAGAAGCCGATCTGCGGTGCGAAGCCGCCGAGCCGCGCGGTGGCCATCTGCTCGGGGATCGCGATGGCGGCGAGCGTCAACCCCGCCATCAGATCGCCCGGCAAGGAATAGGAGGCGAGCGAGCCGAACAGCGGCCATGATGTCTTGGTGAGAGCGTCGTGCGGCATCGACGTGCAGTCCCCGGAAAATGCTTGGGCCGGACGATCAGACTACAGCATTTCCGGATCGCAAGGCGGCAGAGAGACGCTGCTCCATCAACAGGAATGTCCGCGAGGCGCCACGGGCCTGCGGACATTCATTCGATCGGTAGCGGAGGTCAGTCGCCGCCGCCACGTCCCGGTCTGTGCGCTGGGTCACGCATCAAGGCGGCGCGACAAAATGGGGCAGGGGACCTGCCGGGCTCAAGCATCGTCCGCACGCCATCCATGTGAATTGCGCATTGATCCATGCATCAATTGGATTGATGTGCGGGCGCGATGCTTCGAACGTCAGGCGCAGCCGGATCGTCGTCGAGAATCCGGCAAACCATAGTCGTTTCATCGCACATCCGATCCAATGATGTGCAGGTCGCGCCGTTCCGCGACAACAGGCGCTACCCTTGCCTGCGCCGTCGCTTTGGCCATACAGTCCAGGCAACACGCCGCGACAACGATCGAGGGCGCGAACAAAAAACGACTTGGGAGAGACAGCTACCATGACAATCGTGCCTGTGAGCCGTCGCGCGTTCATCAAATCGTCGACGGCGCTGACCGCCGGCCTCGCACTCTCTCCCGCGATCATCGGCCGCGCCGAAGCCGCGACGATGAAGCTGAAATGCTCTTCCTCGCTGCCGAACGATCCCAAATTTGCCAATGGCCGCGTCTACTATGACAATCTGGTCAAGAACCTGAAGGCGAACGGGCTCGGCGAGCAGATCGACGTTTCGTTCTTCCCCGACAACCAACTCGGTCAGGAAATCGACGTCATCAATTCGGTGAAGCTCGGCGTCATCGACCTCATGGTGTCGGGCTCGTCGATCTCGGCCAATCTGGTGCCGCTCGTCGGCACCTTCGATCTCGGCTACCTCTTCAACAGCTTCCCGCAGCAGACCAAGGCGTTCGATGCCGGCGCGGCCAAGCCGATCGAAGACGCGCTGCTCAAGGGCGGCAACATCCGGATCATTGCCTGGGCCTATAATTTCGGCTCGCGCAGCGTGCTGGCGAAGAAGCCGGTCAAGACGCCCGAGGATCTCGCCGGCCTGAAGATCAGGACGCTGCCCAATCCCGTCATCACCGAATGTCTCCGCTTGATGGGCGCGGCCGCGACGCCGCTGGCGTTCGGCGAGATCTACACGGCGTTGCAGGCTGGCGTGCTGGACGGGCTCGAGCACGATCCGCCGACCATCCTCGCCAGCAAGTTCTTCGAAACGGCGAAGTTCTATGCGCTGACGCAGCACAACTTCTCGCCGCTCGCGATCTATTTCAGTGACATGACCTTCAATCGCATGGATCCGAAGCTGCGTGAGGGTTTTCTCGACGCCGCCAGGAAGGCCGCAGCCGATACGCGCGCGCACGGGCTTGCGGTGGAGAAGGAAGCGCTGGCAGCGCTCACCGACAAGGGCGTGACGGTGGCCGAATGCGATCGTGAGGCGTTTAGGAAGCGCGTCATGCCGCAGACCGAGAACTTCATCAAGGCGCGGCCCGAGGCCAAGCCGGTCATCGACATGATCCGCGCGACCCAGGCCTGAGGCAGCGATGACAGGCGCCGCGTCCCTCTCGGGCGGCCGCCACGGGAGCATCAGCTTACTTCTTCGCGTGAGCGATGCGATCGCGGCCATCTTCCTGGTGGCCGATCTCGTCGTGGTCTGCGGCTCCGTGCTGCTGCGTTTCTTCTTCAATGCGCCGGTCGAATGGTCTGACGACGTCGCGCGCGGGTTGATGGTCGGATCGGCCTTCTTCGGCGCGGCGAGCGCGCTGGCGCGCGGCGAGAATGTCGGCGTGTCCTTCTTCCGCGACATGCTGCCGTTGCGGCTGCGCACCCTGGTCGATGCCGCGAGCGCGCTCCTGATCGTGCTGATCTCCGGCTACGTTGCCTATAACGCGGTCAAGCTGGGCTCGCTGACGGCGGGCCAGACCACCGGCTCCGGCCTGCCGCTGGAGCTGACGTTCTATCCGATGGGCGTCGGCGCGCTGTTCATGACGGTGTTCGCGATCGATCTTCTCTGCGCGCGGCCGCTCCCCGATATCGGGAGGGGCCTCGTTGCGATCGCTGTGGCAACGGGCCTCTACCTCGCCTGGGACTTTCTGTCGCCGTCGTCCGTGCCGTCAGCGGGCACGCTGATGCTGATCGGATTTTTCGTGACGCTGTTCGGCGGATTGCCGATCGGCTTCGCGCTGGCGCTCGCCGCGCTGATCTTCATCTGGGTGGAGGGCGCGCTGCCCGGCGTCATCTTCGCTCAGCAGATGGCGCGCGGCATCGACAATTTCGTGCTGCTGGCGATCCCGTTCTTCATCCTCGTCGGCTATCTCATGGAAGCCAACGGCATGTCGGTGCGGCTGATCGAGCTGCTGCAGCGTGCTGTGGGGCGCATGCGCGGCGGGCTGAACGTCGTGATGGTGGCCTCGATGGTGTTGTTCTCGGGCATCTCGGGCTCGAAGATGGCCGACGTCGCCGCGGTGGGATCGGTGCTGATCCCGGCGGCGCGCCGCTCGAGGCAGAATCCCGGCGGTGCAGTGGCGCTGCTCGCGGCGTCCGCGGTCATGGCCGAGACCATTCCGCCCTGCATCAACCTGATCATCCTGGGCTTCGTCGCGAACCTGTCGATCGGTGGCCTGTTCGTCGCCGGCCTGTTGCCGTCGGCGCTGATGGCGCTGGTGCTGATCGTCGTCTCCGTCATCTTCGGCAAGCGGCCGGCCGCGTCCGAGGAGGCCGAGCCGCAGATGCCGGTGTCCGGCCTCTGGACCGGCGCGATCGCCTCGTTCGGCCTGATCTTCATGATCTTCTTCGGCTTCAAGAGCGGCTTTGCCACCGCCACTGAGATCTCCGCTTTTGCGGTGGCCTATGCCCTCGTCGTCGGCAGTCTGGTGTTCCGCGAGCTCAGCCTGAAATCGGCCGCGCACAGTTTCGTCCAGGCGGCGACGCGCGCGGGCCTGGTGCTGTTCATCGTCGCCGCCGCGCAATCGCTCGCCTTCACGCTGACCCTGCAGCAGGTGCCGCATGCCGTCGGCGATTTCATGCTTGGCTTGTCCAAGACCAGCGGCGTCTGGCTCTTCATCCTGCTGGCGATCGCGGTGCTGATCGTGATGGGCTCGGTGCTGGAAGGCGCCGCTGCGCTCATCATCTTCGGCCCGCTGCTGCTGCCGGTCGCGGTGCAGCTCGGCATCGATCCCCTGCATTTCGGCGTCGTGCTGGTGATCGCCATGGGCATCGGCCTGTTCGCGCCGCCGCTGGGGCTTGGCCTTTACGGCGCCTGCCTGATCGGGAACGTGCCGATCGAACAGACGGTGAAGCCGATCTTGGGATATCTTGGGCTCTTGATGCTCTGCCTGCTGGTGATCGCATTCGTGCCATGGCTCAGCACGGCGCTGCCGCGCGCGTTCGGCTACTGAAGGAGCGTTGCCGTGAAAGTCCTGTTGGCTCACACGCCGGAGATGCGCCGGAACTATTATGGCGCGCGCAGCCTGAGCGGCTTGCAAGCGATTGCCGAGGTGATCCTGCACGAGGGCGACCAGCCGCTCGATGCTGCTGGCCTCGTTCGCGCCGCGAAAGACGCCGACATCATCGTGGCCGACCGCATGACCGAAGGCCGCGGCGAGATCTTCCCGCAATTGCCGCACCTCTCCGCCTTCGTCCGCTGTGCCGTCGACATCCGCAACGTCAACGTCGAGGCTGCATCGGAGGCCGGCGTGCTCGTGACCCGCGCCGGCCCCGGCTTTGTGCAGGCGGTCGCCGAGCTGGCGCTCGGCTTCATGGTCGATCTATCGCGCGGCGTGTCGCGGACGACGGCGGATTATCAGGCCGGCCGCAAGCCGGAGGCGCGGATGGGCCGCCAGCTCGCCGGCAGCAGGATCGGCATCATCGGCTATGGCAGCATCGGACGCTATCTCGCCGAGATCGCCAAGGTGCTGCAGATGGAGATCCTGGTGTCGGATCCCTTCGTGACCGTCAGCGACAGCGCCATCCGGCAGGTCGGGCTCGACGAGCTCCTGTCTGCGTCGGACTATGTCGTCTGCCTCGCTATCGCGAACGAAGAGACCGAGAACTTGATCGGGGAGGCGGCGCTGGCGCGCATGCAGAGGCATGCCGTGTTCATCAATCTCTCGCGCGGCAATCTCGTCGACGAGGCCGCGCTTGCGCGAGCGCTGCGCGAGAACAGCATCGCCGGCGCGGCGATGGATGTCGGCCGCGCGCCAGACCAGATGCCGACGCCGGAGCTGGCCGCGCTTGCCAACGTCATCGCGACGCCCCATGTCGGTGGGCTGACGCCGCAGGCGATCGAATATCAGTCGCTGGAAACGGTACGGCAGGTCGACGCGATCATCAAAGGTGAGATACCCATCGGCGCCGTCAATGCCGACCGCTGGACGAGGCGGCCGTGATCGCCCAACGGGCATGCGCGAATAGCGCTTGACCCTGGCATCCCCAGATGGTCGGAAGGATCGTCTAGGGATGAAACAAACGCAACATGCGGCTTCCGTTCTTCTACGGCTGGATCGTGGTCGCCGTGACCTTCGTCACCATGGCGATCGGCGTCAACGCGCGCACCGCGTTCTCGCTGTTCTTTCCGCCGATCATCTCCGAATTCGGCTGGGAGCGCGGCGTCACGGCGGGCGCCTTCTCCTTCGGCTTCGTGATCTCGGGTTTTGTCAGCCCGCTGATCGGCCGGTTGATGGACCGCGCCGGTCCGCGCGCGGTAATGGAGCTCGGCGTTGCGCTGATGGGCGGCGGGATGTTGCTCGCGCCACTCACGAGCGAGCCCTGGCATCTCTATGTCACCATCGGCGTCATGGTCGGCGCCGGCAGCGTCTGCCTCGGCTATTCCGGCCAATCGCTGTTCCTGCCGAACTGGTTCATTCGCAAGCGCGGCTTCGCCATCGGCAGCGCCTTTGCCGGCGTCGGCATCGGCTCGGTGACGCTGCTGCCATGGGTACAGCATCTGATCGAGCAGACCGGCTGGCGCACCGCCTGCACCGTGATGGGCCTGCTCATCCTGATCGTGCTGGCGCCGATCAACCTGTTGCTGCGCAAGCGCCCTGAGGACATTGGTCTTCAACCCGACGGCGATGGTGCGCCGGCCGAGGGCGCGGCAAAGCCCGTCTCCAACATCGTCGATCCTGCCTGGGCCGACACGGACTGGACGCTCAAGCGTGCGCTTGCGACCGCGCGCTTCTGGTGGATCGCGCTCGGCTATTTCTGCGGCCTGTACATCTGGTACGCGGTGCAGGTGCACCAGACCAAATTCCTGCTCGACATCGGCTTCAGCGCGAACGTCGCGGTGTGGGCGCTCGGGGTCGTCAGCCTGCTCGGCATTCCCGGCCAGATCCTGCTCGGCCATCTCTCCGACCGGGTCGGGAGGGAATGGGTTTGGGCGATAAGCTGCGCGGGTTTTGCGATCTGCTTTGCGGCGTTGATGGCGCTGAAATTCCAGCCCTCATTGTGGCTCATCTATCTGATGGTGTTCACGCAAGGCGCACTCGGCTACGGCCTCACCTCGGTCATGGGCGCGGTGGTGTTCGAGATTTTTCAGGGCAGGCACCAGGGCAGCATCTTCGGCACGATCATGCTGGCGGCGCTGGCAGGCGGCGCAGCGGGGCCCTGGCTGACCGGGCTCCTCTATGATCGCGCCGGCGACTACACGCTCGCCTTCGCCATCGCGATCTTCGTGAGCGGATTGTCGGCGCTCGCGATCTGGCAGGCTGCGCCGCGCAAGGTACGGGCCGTGGCCGGCCGGCTGCACAGGATTCAAGCGGAAACCGGCACTTGATACGTCGCCTTGTGGCTCACGTTCAGGTCGTTGTCACGTCAGTTCTCAGCGGTAAATCGGTCATCGACGCGCGCTTGCGTCTACCGCCGCTTTTGGACTCGATGCGGACGTCTGCGGTCCTCGAAAGCTGGATGCGAAACCAGAATTTTTTGGTTCTTCCCGCCCGACGCGGATGGGCGATGCCGGAGGCTTAGCGCGGGCGAGCCTCAATCACGTTGTGGACGCCCGCCGGAAAAACGAGCGTCAACTCGAAGCCGGACTTGCCAAAGAGCTCTGAAAATTCCTCGCGCGTTCGCTCTCGTCCGCCCGGCGAGACCAGCATATTGAGATCGCTGAACTTGGTCGCCGGCATTTCATTTGGGGGCGCGACGAGCCGCTCGATGAGAAGCAATTTTGCACTTTCCCGCATTGCGCGCCGGCACACTTTCAATATAGCGATGGCTTCGTCGTCTTCCCAATCGTGAATTACCACTCGCATAAGATAAGCATCAGCGCCTTCAGGCACGGTTTCGAAGAAACTTCCGCCGACGACATTGCATCGCTCGATGACGCCACGTTCCATCAAGATAGCCTTTGCTCCCGCTACGACGTCCGGCTGATCGAACAGCGTGCCGCGCATGTCACGGTGAGCGAGCAGGATCTCGGCCAACATCAAACCCTGCCCGCCGCCGACATCAATGATATGACGAAACGAGGAGAAATCATAAGCGCGGATCGCCGCTTCGGCGCTGCCACGCGAAAGTTGAGTCATCGCTCGATCGAACGTTGCACCGTATTCGGGGTGCTCGGCGCGGAATTGCCACACGTTCTTGCCATTTAGATTTTGAAATGCGTTCTCGCCGGTTTGGACGCTATGCAACAGGTGGCCCCAAGTTTGCCAGAAATAGGGGCTTCCGACGACTTCCGCCCACGCCCCGAGCGGCGTGACCGAATCCGTACGCAAACAATCGCCCATGGGAGTGAGCCTGAACCTTCGGCCTTCCTCTTCCAGAAAAACACCCACCGCCGCGAGCGCGCGCAACAATCGGTATAGAGAATCGGGATGGCTTTTTGTCAGCGCCGCGAGTTCGCCGGCAGAACGAGCCCCGCCGCTTAGATGATCGGCGACTCGCAGGGCTGACGCGACATGGATCGCCTGCGTAACCTGAAAACCATTGATCAGGTCGAGCAGATCCAGTCGAGGGCAGGATGTCATTTAACGGGCCTCCGTCATTGGCGCTTCGAAATCTATGGTTTTCGCGAGATCGGCAAGGCGTCGACGGTATTGATCCAGCAAACCGGCGAACTCGGCCGCGGTGCCCGGACGGGCGGTCTGTCCAACGGCAGCCAGTCTTTCACCAACGCCGGGATCGCTCGCGACGGCGCGGACATCAGATGCAATCCGATCGCGCAGTGTGTCGGGCATTCCACGTTTGCCGTAAAATCCCACCACGCCATCCATTCGAAGCTCGGGGAATCCGGCTTCGGTTACGGTCGGCACATCAGGAGCAATCGGCACGCGAACGTCGCTGGCGACTGCAAGGAGCCGCGCTCTGCCTGACTGCACCTGCGGCATGATCACACCCAGCGCGTGAACGAATACATCTATGCGGCCCTCGCCAAGATCCTGGAGAGCAGGACCAATGTCGCGATAGGAGACAAAAGCGAGATCCAGTTTCGAACGCTTGAAGAACCTGCCTGCAATGAAGGGCGGAAGACCAGGCGAAGCGGCCCAGTTCAGCCTGCCCGGTTGAGCGCGAGCCGTTCGAACCAGGTCATCGAGCGAGCGGATTGAACTCTTTTCGGAGGCCGCGATTGCAAGGACAACATCCGAAGTCGGGGAGATCGGGACGAGGTCGCGAACCGGATCATAGGGCAACTTTTGTTGCGTAATTGGATGGACGGTAAAAACCGCCGAGATTGCATACAGCAGGGTATGGTCGTCATCGGTGCCGAGAAAGGCAGAGACACCGACAATCCCGTCGGCTCCTGGCCGGTTTTCCACGATGACGGGCTGTCCCCAGCGTTGGGAGAGTCGTTCGGCAAAGAGCCGGGCGGTGAAATCCGCCGCGGCTCCCGCCGGCACGGGCAGAATTAAACGAACAGTTCGATGCGGCCAGTCGGCGGCAATGACAGCAGAACTCCACGAAAAGATGGCGCCCAGAAGGATACTGATGACAGCGGCCGAGCGACTGAAAATGCTCATGGCATCCCCCTTCAGCGACCTGTGCTCAACGATTTGAATTCTCACGCGAAGACCGTACCAGGCCACGTCCGTGCGCGCTTAACCTCCGGCTTACTATTTGTTCACCGTTGGATTATCTTTCGGCACCAGCACCCTCGCACGTAACCCGGATCATGGCAGCTTGCGCTATTTCTTTGATGAGTTCGTGTTTGACGCTGAACGACGCGAACTGCACCGCGGGACGGACTTAGTTTCCGTCCCGCCGCGAGTATTCGATCTGCTCGACTTTTTGATTTGCAACAGGGAACGCGTCCTCAGCAAGGAAGAGATTATCAAGGCTGTCTGGAACGGCCGTATCGTATCTGATGCCGCGCTGACGACCCGGTTGAATGCTGCTCGGAACGCGATCGGCGATTCCGGCGATGAGCAGCGCCTCATCAAGACACTGCCGCGGAAGGGCTACCGCTTCATCGGACGCGTGCAGGAGGCAGAGGGCGCAGATCCAATCATCGCCGGTCGCCCGATAGAACCGCCTCGGCCGGCTCTCAGGCCCGATAAGGCTTCAATCGCCGTTCTCCCCTTCGTCAACCTGAGCGCCGATCCGGAGCAGGAATATCTTGCTGACGGAATGGTCGATGACATCATAACGGCGCTATCTCACTTCAAGGCATTGGTCGTCATTGCTCGGAACTCCAGCTTCACTTACAAGGGGCGTGCGGTCGATGTGAAGCAGGTCGGGCGCGAGCTTGGGGTACGCTATGTTCTGGAAGGAAGCGTCCGCAAAGCAGCAAACCACATACGGATCACGGCGCAGCTTCTCGATACCGGAACCGGGGGACATCTCTGGGCAAATCGAATCGATGGCGGATTTGACGACATCTTCGATCTGCAGGATCGAGTGACCGAGAGCGTTGTTGCCGCCATTGCACCGGCCGTGGAAAAGGCGGAGATCGAGCACACCAAGCGTAAACGGACAGAGAGTTTGGATGCTTACGCCTTCTATTTGCGCGGGATGGCCAAGCTGTACCAGTTTGCCAGCCAGCAAGCGAACGAAGAGGCGCTAGGCCTATTCTATCGTGCAATCGAGCTTGATCCAGACTTCGCATGTGCCTACGGGCGTGCCGCCTCCTGCTTCGCCCGCCTTAAGGCTGATGGTTGGATTGTAGTCACTCCGAACGAGATAGCCGAGGTCGTGCGGCTCACTCGGAAAGCGATCGAACTGGGCAGAGACGATGCGATCGCGCTGGCCGCGAGCGGATGGGCGTTAGCGTTTGTCGTTCACGATCTCGGCGCAGCCGCCGACTTGATGGAACGGGCGCTTGTGCTGAATTCCAATCTGGCGGAGGCGTGGCGTTTCGGCGGATGGGTGAAAAGTTGGCTCGGAGAGCCCGAAGCTGCGATCGAACGCTTCGCGCGTGCTATGCGCCTGGATCCCCTAGATCCACGGATCGGCGGGATGCGAAGCGGCGTCGCGCATGCACATTTCTTTGCCGGCCGTTACGAAGAAGCGGCAGGCTGGGCTGCAATGGCATTGCAGGACAATCCAAACTTCCAACCTGCGCTGCGCATCGCTGCCGCAAGCAACGCGATGGCTGGACACATGGGGCAGGCCCGGCAATTATTGGCCAGGCTGCGAGAGCTAAATCCCACGCTGGTTCTTTCCAATTTGAAAGACGGGTTGGGGCCTTATCAAAAGTCCGAGAACGTTTCCCGATACGAGGAAGGATTGCGCCAAGCCGGACTGCCGGAATGAAAATCGACCCGTCGCCTGCAGCTAGTCTGGTAGTTGAGGGCACTACTTCGCATCAGCGATTTTCCGTCGGCCGGTTGTGACCCTGGCTGTGTGAAAACGCTGTGCTGCTGTTATGATTCTCCCGTGATTCTGTGGGGGAATTGATGATGCGCTTCGTTGCGGGGGCGGATCGTGGGCAATGGACGCTGTTGCCCGAATGCCTCGATGATTTCATTGACGAGAGCAATCCTGTTCGTGTGATCGACGTATTTGTCGATGCGCTCGATCTGGCCGAGATGGGCTTTGAGGGAGTGGAGCCGGCGGCGACTGGTCGGCCGTCGTACCATCCCTCGGTTCTGCTGAAGCTTTACATCTATGGCTATCTGAACCGGGTGCAGTCGAGTCGGCGGCTCGAACGAGAAGCCGGGCGCAATGTCGAGGTGATGTGGCTGCTGGGTCGGCTCGCTCCCGATCACAAGACCATCGCCGACTTCCGCAAGGACAACGGCCTCGCACTGCGCAAGGTCTGTGCCCGTTTTGTCGAACTCTGCCGTGAGATGGGCCTGCTGGCGACGGCGAGCGTCGCGATCGATGGGAGCAAGTTCAAGGCCGTGAACAACCGGGACAAGAACTTCACACGGGCGAAGGTCGAGCGGCGGCGTGCTCAGCTGGAGGAGAGCGTCGCGCGCTATCTAAGCCAACTTGACACGGCCGACCGGCAGGAGCCGAGCGAGGCGCTGGCCACGAAGGTGACGAGGCTTACCGAGAAGCTGACAAAGCTGAAGGAGGAAATGGGCAAGCTTGCTGTCTACGAGCAGCAAATGCTTGCTTCGCCGGACCAGCAAATCTCGCTGACCGATCCCGACAGCCGCTCGATGGCGACGAGCGGCCGCGGCTCCGGCGTTGTCGGCTACAACGTGCAGGTCGCTGTCGATACCGAGCACCATCTGATTGTGGCGCACGAGGTGACGAACAGCGGCTCAGATCGGGCGCAACTGGCCAACATGGCCAAGCAGGCGAAGGCCGTTCTAAAGACCGAGACGCTCGAAGCCGTGGCTGATCGCGGCTACTTCAACAGCCCTGAGATCCTTGCGTGCCACGAAACTGGCATCACGGTAACTCTGCCCAAGCCGCTGACATCGGGTGCCAAGGCGCACGGACGCTTCGGCAAACAGGATTTTGCCTATTTGCCAGAGGAGGATGCCTATCGCTGCCCGGCTGGGGAGCAGCTGCCATATCGCTATACAAACGAAGAAGACGGCAAGATGCTGCGGCGCTACTGGACCACGGCCTGTCAAAGCTGTTCACTCAAGTCCCAATGCACGCCGGGGTCAGAGCGGCGGATTACACGGTGGGAGCACGAGCATCTGCTCGAAGCTGTGCAGCAACGCCTCGACGCAAACCCAGAGGCGATGCGCCAGCGTCGAGAGACGGTCGAGCACCCATTCGGCACCATGAAGGCCCGCATGGGGGCGACACACTTCCTGACGAAAACGCTCCCAAAAGTAGCCGCCGAGATGGCGCTTTCGGTCCTGGCCTACAATCTGACACGGGTCATGAACATCGTCGGGATCAAGCCGTTGATCGCTGCGATCGCGGCCTGAGATAACCCCGCTTTTGGCTCTCAGATCCGACCTCCTCTAAGACCGTTTTTACACGGCCAAGACCCCGACCGGACGCCCGCTCGGTTGTGGCCCGCGCCCGAGGAATCTACGGATCTGACTTCTGATGGTGTGATGGGACGGCAGGCGTACAATCGGCCGTCATGAGGAGACTGAGAATGATAACCTGCTATCTCCGCTATGAGATCGAACCCTTCAAAGCGAAAGAATTCGAGACCTACGCCAAGATGTGGCTGCCACTCGTTGAAAAATTCGGCGGCACGCATCACGGCTATTTCTTACCGCATGAAGGCGGGGACTACGTCGCGATCGCATTGTTTTCATTTCCTTCGCTTGCCGACTACGAAGCCTACCGCTCCAAGGCGGCCAGCGATCCTGATTGCCAGAGGGCGATTGCATACTACCGAGAAACCAAATGCTTCCTGAGACATGACAGGTCTTTTCTTAGACCGCTCCTTGAAAGCGGCGCCGGAGCGCGCCCGAAGCCGGACGCGGGTTTGTGATGAATATGCTGCTGTGCCCACGTCGCTTGAACGTCAGCTTTCGAGGTAAAGCTGGCTCGACAATTCTATTGGGAACACACCCTAGTCCGGCGATAATCCCGTTCTGCGCCTCAAATCCGTAATGGCGCGCAAAAAGCTATCGGCTGGCGTGGTGTCGGGATCGATCAGCCGGTGCAGGCGGAAGCCGTCTTCCAGCGCCAGCACGACGGAGGCCGTCCATGACGGGTTGAGCGTCGCGTTCCTGCCGCCGCCCTTCAGCGTGGCCTCGACGATGTCGGCGATCAGCTTGCGCCGTGCGCGCAGGCGCTTGGCGAGCTCGGGGCGGCGTTTCTCGGCGCGCGCGACGTAGAGGATCATCTCCATGTGCAGGAGCGGCGAGCGGCCGAGCGGGTCCTGCCGGCTGCGGTCCATCGCCTTGAGTGCCGCGATGAAATCATCGAGATCGGTATGCTCAGCGAGGATGTCGAGATTGCGCCGGATCGACTGCTCGACATGGTCCTCGATCATCGCGATGATCAGCTCGTCCTTGCTCTTGAAGTTTGAATAGAACGCCCCGCGGGTAAAGCCGGCCGCAGCCGCGATCGCCTCGATGCTGGCCCCGCCGATGCCCTCCTGCTCGAACACGCGGGCGGCCGCCTCGAACAGCTTGTCGCGCGTGTCGTCCCTGGTTGGCCTCGTTCGCACCCTTGACATCGGCTCAGGTTAGGCGAGAATGCAACTCGATACAACAATGTATCGAATTGAAGACTCAGGGATGGTTACGCCGAGCATCTCGGGGAAGGCGGCCGGCGTATTCGTTTCATGCGGCAACCGATTTGAGGTCACCATGAACGAGCATGTGCAACCCGCAAGTGGCGGGCCGCTGTTCAATCCGCTGTCGCCGGAGTTCATCCGGAATCCCTATCCGCATTATCAGCGGCTGCGGACGACCGATCCGGTCCACGTGTCGTCGTTCGGCTCCTTCGTCGCCAGCCGCCATGCCGAGGTGAGCCTCGTGATGCGCGACAAGCGCTTCGGCAAGGACTATGTCGAGCGCTCCAAGCGGCGCTATGGCGAGCAGATCATGGAGGAGCCGGTCTTCCGCAGCATGAGCCACTGGATGCTGCAGGCGGATCCGCCCGATCACACCCGCCTGCGCGGCCTGGTGGTGAAGGCCTTCACCGCCCGCCGCGTCGAGGACATGCGGCCGCGCATCCAGGAGATCGTCGACCAGACCATCGATGCGGTGATCGATCACGGCCGCATGGACCTGATCGAGGATTTCGCCTTCCGCCTGCCGGTCACCATCATCTGCGACATGCTCGGAATCCCCGAGGATCATCGCGAGGCCTTCTACAAGAGCTCGCGCGATGGCGGCCGGCTGCTCGATCCCGTGCCGCTCTCGCCGGAGGAGATCAAGCAGGGCAACGCCGGCAACCTGATGGCGCAGATGTATTTCCAGCAATTGTTCGAGCTGCGCCGCCGCAATCCCGGCGACGATCTCACCACCCAGCTCGTGCAGGCCGAGGAGGACGGCCACAAGCTCACCAATGAGGAGTTGACCGCCAACATCATCCTGCTGTTCGGCGCCGGTCACGAGACCACCGTCAACCTGATCGGCAATGGCCTCCTGGCCCTGCATCGCAATCCGGATCAGCTCGCGCTGCTGAAGGCGAAGCCTGAGCTGATCACCAACGCGATCGAGGAATTCCTGCGCTACGATTCGTCGGTGCAGATGACCGGGCGTGTCACGCTGGAGGATATCGACGACCTCGGCGGAGTGCGGATTCCCAAGGGCGAGACCGTGCTGTGCCTGCTCGGCTCGGCCAACCACGATCCGGCGGTCTATCCAGATAGCCCCGACCGGCTCGACATCACCCGGCCGAACGTCAAGCCGCTGTCGTTCGGCGGCGGCATCCATTTCTGCCTGGGCGCCCAATTGGCGCGCATCGAGGCCGAGATCGCCATCGCCACGCTGCTGCGGCGGCTGCCGAATTTGCGGATCGATGACGTCGAGAACCCGGAATGGCGGCCGACCTTCGTGCTGCGCGGCCTGAAGCAGCTGCCGGCGAGCTGGTAACAGCCTTCGGTGTTGGTTCTACGAGCACTCCTCATCCTGAGGAGCCCCGCCCAGGGCGGGCGCCTCGAAGGATGGCCTCGGGCGGTAGCGGGGCCTCTATGGTTCGAGACGGCGCTTTGCGCGCCTCCTCACCATGAGGGTCTGATCACCCACCGGCGTTAACCTCCGCGCGCAACAGTCGCTGTGACTTCGCCACACTTCCCCCTATATAAGGGGCTGTTCCGGCGCGGGTTTAGGCAGTGACGTAAGGCTTGGGGTGGCCCGGGCGCCGGTTAGCCCGAGGGGAGACCCGTGCAGACGACGCTGCTCGGATTAGCGATTGCCTTCATCATTGCGCTGCTGGCCGCGCTGATCGGGCCTTACTTCGTCGACTGGAACCAGTTCCGGCCCCAGTTCGAGGCGGAGGCGACCCGAATCATCGGCGTACCGGTGCGCGTGGCTGGCGAGCTGGATGCGCGGCTGCTGCCGGCGCCGACGCTGCGCCTGCGCTCCGTCACCTTCGGCGGTAACAACGATCTCGGCCGCCTACGTGCCGACAAGCTCGACGTCGAGTTCAGCCTCGGCTCCCTGATGCGCGGCGAATGGCGCGCCACCGAGCTCACGGTCAACGGCATGGCGGTCGATCTCGGCCTCGATGCCAAGGGGCGGGTCGACCTGCCATCCACCGCGAGCGGCAGCTTCAACCTCGCTTCGCTCGCGATCGAGCGACTCAACCTCACCGGTCGCATCGCCCTGCATGATGCCGCCAGCCGCTCGACCCTGGAATTGAACGACATCGCATTCTCCGGCGATGTGCGTTCGCTCGCAGGCTCGGTGCGCGGCGACGGCAATTTCACAATCGGGCGCACCCGCTATCCGTTTCGCGTCTCCTCAGGCCCGAGTGCCGACGGCAGCGCCACCCGCCTCCATCTCAACATTGATCCCGGCGAGCGCGCCATCCTGGCCGATCTCGAGGGCGTGCTCGCCTTCGAGAACCGGCTGCCGAAATTCGACGGCGCGCTGACGCTGGCCGTGCCGGCGCCCAAGAAGCCGGGCGAGGCGGGGCCGACGCCGTGGAAGCTCACCGCCAAGCTCAAGGCCGATCCGGCCGGTGCGAAGTTCGATCAGATCGACGCAAGCTTCGGCGCAGAGGACAATGCGCTGAAGATGGGCGGCGTCGGCGATATCAGGTTCGGTGCGGCGCCACTGCTGCGCGCGGTGCTTTCGGCGCGCCAGCTCGATGCCGACAAGCTGGCCGGGAAAGACGATGCCGAGCCGCTGCGCATCCTCCCGGTCCTGCGCGCCGGCCTCGCGGCGATCCCGCAGACGCCGATCCCGGCGCAGATCGAATTCAACTCCGAGCAGATCACGCTGGGCGGACGTCCGCTCCAGAACATCACGGCCGAGCTGCAGACCGACGGAAAATCCTGGACCTTCCGGCGGCTCGACCTGCGCGCGCCCGGAATGACGCAGCTTTCTCTGAACGGTGCCGCTCCGGGCTCCGATCGCTTCAGCGGCCGCCTCAGCGTCGAATCCACAGATCCCGACGTGCTGGTGGCCTGGCTCCAGGGCCGCAGCGACGTCAACCGGCGCAGCACGAGGCCGCTGCGCCTTAACGGCGACGTGACGATCGCCGCCAACCATCTCGCGATCGAAAAGCTGAAAGCCGAGATCGAAGGCGGCGCCGTCGAGGGCCGGATCGCCTTCGCGCAAGTCGGCGCGAACAAGGGATCGCGGATCGAGGCGGAGCTCAAGGCCGACCGGCTCGATCTCGACGCGGCATCCGCCTTCGTGCGTGCGATGGCCGGCCCGCAAGGCGAATGGCCGGAGGAAGCCAGGCTTTCGCTCGATGTCGGCCGTGCCGTCTCGGCCGGCCAGGAGCTGCGCCCGTTCACGGCGAAGCTCGGCTACAGCCCGACTTCGCTGACGCTTGAGCAGCTCCGGTTCGGCCAGGCCAGCGGCGTGACCACGGAGGCGAGCGGCAATTTCGATCGCGCGCATGCGACTGGCCGCCTTGCGCTGACATCATCGGCCAACTCGCTGCGCGAACTCGCGGCGCTGGTCGAGCCGGTCGCGCCGGTGGTCCGTGCGCGATTCGATGCCATCGAGGGCTTGCCGGGCGCCACACGGCTGAAGCTCAATCTCAGCCTCGACAAGAACGCCGAACATGCCGACCGGACCGACGCGCGCGCGGTGTTGGACCTCGATGCGCCGCAACTCAAGGCCACCGCGACGCTTGCCGCGCAGACTCCGGCGGCGGCGGTCAGCGGCATCGACATCGACAGGCTGCGCAACAGCGATTTCACGCTGGACTCGAAAGTGTCGACGCCGCAGGCCGCGACGCTGCTCGCGCTGATCGGCCTCGATCGCGCTGTGGCCGCGGGCGACGGGGCATCGCAGTTCGAGGGGCGCCTGAGTGGCGTCTGGCAGAAGCCGCTGCAATTCAGCGCAAAACTCTCGGGCGGGCTGGACGCGGACGCGCAGGGCAGCTTCGACTGGTCGGCATCCAACGGCAGTGCGAGCCTGCGCGTGCGTAACGCCAATCTGGCGCCGCTGTTCGGGATCAGCCCGGCCGAAAAATCGGCGCAGAACGTCACCCTGTCCTCGCACGTCAGCCTGTCCGGCAACAAGCTGACCTTCGACGATCTCGACAGCACGGCCGGAGGCTCGCGCCTGCGCGGCCATCTGGCGATGACGCTGGACCAGGACAGAAGCCTCGACGGCGAGGTCGGCCTCGATACGCTCGATCTCGTGCCCGCGCTCGCGGTCGCCCTCGGCGCGTCCGCTCATGATGCGGGCGAGCCGCTGAGCCCGGGGCTTCTCGGCAACTGGCGCGGCCGCATTGCCTTCCAGGCCTTGCGTGGGAGCTTGCCGGGCGGCATCGAGGTGCGCCCGTTCAGTGGCACGATCAGGCACGACGGCCAGGCGCTCTCGCTCGATGCCCTCAAGGGCAGCATCGGCGGCGGCGAGATGTCTGCAAACCTTGATGCCAGGAACGGCCCCAACGGTCTTGCGGTGAACGCGCGGCTCGAGCTCACCAATGTCGATGCGACGATGCTGCGCTATCGCAACCTCGCGCTGCCGAAGGGGCGCGCCTCGGTGCAGGTGGCGTTGACGAGCCAGGGCCGCAGCGTGGGGGCGCTGACCGGCGCGCTGGCCGGCAACGGCACGGTGACGCTGAACTCGGCCGAGATCACCGGCCTCGATCCGCGCGCCTTCGAGATCGCCATCCGCGCCAGCGACGGCGGCCAGGTCACCGATGACAACCGGCTCCGGCAGCTCGTCGAGCCCGCGCTGTCGGCCGGCCCGATCGCGGTCGCCTCGGCGCAAATTCCGTTCACGATCCGCGATGGCCGCCTGCGCGTCGGTGCGACGACGTTGGAGGCGAAGAACGCCCGCGCCATCGTCTCGGGCGGCTACGACATTCCGGCCGACCAGGCCGACATTCGCGCCAGCCTGACACCGATCATGATTGGGCTCTCCGGCGCTCCGCCGGAGATCCAGCTATTTGCGGCAGGTCCTCCCGACAAGCTGAGCCGCACCGTCGATCTCGCGCCACTATCCTCGTGGCTCGCGGTACGCACGATCGATCGCGAGACGCGGCGGCTGGATGCCATCGAACGCGGCGAGCCGCCGCCGGCCACCGCCGCGCTTCCCACGCTGGTCTCTCCGGACGCGGCGCCCGAGCAGACGCCGGTCAACGTGCCAATGCCGGGCCCGGATCCGCGCCGCATTGCGCCGAAGGCGAGGGCCGCGCCGACGCCCAAGGTGCCGCACGCAGCCCCCGCCGCGCCGAACCCGCCGCTCGCGAGCCAGCAGGTCGCGCCGCTGCCGCCGCCGATCGAGATAAGGCCGGCGCCGGGACCGCCGCCGCCAAGACCCAAGCCGAAGCCGCCGCTGGTCCTGACACCGTCAAATCCTTGAAGCGTTAGGTGCAGTCCGCGCGCCGCGGTGTTCACCTCTCCCTACGGGAGAAGTGACGAACCCTGCGTGGCGGTGAAGAATTTCCCTCGCATTTTAATGAAAATTGGTCGGCAAAACTGCTTTGCCGATTTTACTGAATTCTCGCGTTTGACGGCTAGCCTCGTTCGAAGAGGAATTCGGCGGCTTGCCAAGAGGCAAGACGGCTCGCCAAGAATTGGGGTCATCGAATGAACGGGGCGAAATCGCTTCTGCAGGATCTGGACGACGCGATCGCGCGGGGCACCGACGAAAGCCGGGCGCGCGCGCTGTGGCACGCGACCGATCTTTTGATCACCGGCCGCTACAGCGACGACGAGATCAGCATGTTCGGCGAGGTCATCGGACGGCTCGCCGACGAGATCGAGGTCGCCGCGCGCACGCAGCTCTCCGAGTTGATGGCGGCGTGCGATCACGCGCCGCTCAACGTGATCGAGCAGCTCGCCTTCGACGACGAGATCGAGGTGGCCGGCCCCGTGTTGCGCGACTCGACACGCATCGACGAGAAGATGCTGATCGAGAACGCCATGACCAAGGGCCAGTCGCACCTGCTGGCGATCTCGCAGCGCGAGTCGATCGGCGAGGCCGTGACCGACGTGCTGGTCAAGCGCGGCAATCGGGAGGTCGTGACCTCCGTCGCCAGGAACGAGGGCGCGCGTTTCTCGGGTTCGGGCCTGCTCCACATGGTCAGGCGCGCCGAGGGAGATTCGATTCTTGCTGAACAACTTGGCCTGCGCAAGGACGTGCCGCGGCACATCTTCCAGCAGCTCATCGCCAAGGCGTCGGAGGACGTCCGCCGTCGGCTCGAGACCGAGCGTCCCGAGATGATGGCGCAGATCCAGAGCTCGGTGACCGAGGTCACCGGCGACCTGCAATCGAAGTTCGGTCCGTCCTCGCGCAGCTATTTCGTCGCCAAGCGCGTGGTGACGACGCAGTACCGGCAGGGCAATCTCAACCAGGACTCGATCTCGAGCTATGCGCGCCAGCACCGTTTCGACGAGGTGCAGATCGGCCTGTCGCTGCTGTCGTCGCTTCCCGTGGACGTGATCGAGCGTGCGATGATGGACCGCAATCGCGAGATGCTCCTGGTCCTGTGCAAGGCGCTCGATTTCTCCTGGGACACCACCATGGCGCTGTTGTTTCTCGGCGCCAAGGATCATCTGATCACGGCGCGGGACCTCAACGATAGCGAGCGCGAGTTCGGCCGCCTCAACATCGAGACGTCGCGCAGCATCCTGAAGTTCTACCAGTCGCGCAAGAACAGCGCGGCCGCCGATCCCGCCGCGGGTCGTCAGGCCGAGCTGCAGATGCACTGAGCATCATTCCGGAATTCGAGAGGGGAGTGTTTGCAATGTTGCCTCAATTCGGCACCGCAATCCGCAAGAATCTCAACAAGGGTCTCGCCGTCGATGCTGGCGCAGCCCCGGAGAAGGCGTCGGTGGACGCGGCCTGGCTCGTGCTGGAAGCCGCCAACGACCTCGGCGACCAGGCCGCCGTCGACGCCTGCCGCCGTGTCATCGACGCCGAGCTCAACGGTACCGTTGCCGGCCGCTCCGACCTCGATCTCGTGCTGGGGTACTTCCGCTAGGAGCGCAAAGCCCCTTGCTGACGGGCGTGAACCGATAAGCACGTCCTGTCACCACAAAACAGGAAGGCCTCGCTTGCGCGAGGCCTTCCAAGCTCGATGACGGGACTCCTTTAGTCCTCGTCCCAGTAGTGACGGCGGATCACCACGCCGCGATCGAAGTCGCGGTCATGATGGTACCAGCCACGATGCCAGCCGCGGTCGTGACCGTAGATGCGCACGCCCGGACCGTCATAGCGGTCGCCGTAATAGTCCCTGTCGCCGCCAACATAGACGCCGAAGCCGCCTGCATTTGCGATGGTCGGGGCACTGACCGCAAGCGTCGCTACCGCTGCAAGAGCGTAAGTGAGCTTATTCATCCGTTCCTCCTGTGCATCGTTCGTGCGGGGGTCAACGGCCGTTGGCATCAGCCGTTGCAGGAACCAGGCAGGAACTTTCTTGAATGGCTGTTCAGCTTCGGCGGAATGACACTCGTCGGGCAGGCGCGGTCGAACGCGTGCTATCGTGCCACCTGGGATAGCATTCGCTATCCCAGGAATGCAGGAGAGATAGCCATGAAGACCTTGTCGCTCGTCGTCGTGAGTCTCGCTGTCGCAACCCTGTCAATGTCGACGGCAAATGCTCAGTACAAATGCTCCTGGAGCAGCGGAAGCATTTCCTCCGTCCCGTGCGCCAAACGCTATGCTGTCAATTACGAAGCGTGCCGGAAATACGTCGTGGAGCATGGCGCGACAGCGGGTGAAGCCATGTGGTGGTGCACAAGCCAGGGCTACACCAAATAAGGCTACACCAAATAAGGCTGCGCCAAGTGATTTGATGTCGACCACAAGGGAAGAGGCCGTCTCGGTGAGGCGGCCTCTTCTGCCTCAAGACCAGGGCGATGAATGGTACGATCGTCCTGAGCGCGAAACGCACATTGGCGTTCTATTTCTCCTCGCGGAATGTTCTGCGAAACTGCTTTTACTTTTTGACGTAGTGGCCGAAGAAGCCATGTCCTGGCGCGGCTTGTCACGCATCGACCGTTCGCGCAGTATGACGTTGAAATTGCGCGGCAATATGCGCATACACCCATCGACTAAAGTCGACAGTCAGCGAGGAAACGACAGAATGCGTAAGTTAGCTTTGGCCATTGCCGTGGTCGCGCCGTTGTTTGGTCACGCGGCGTGGGCCGAGGACACGATCAAGATCGGCTACATCGATCCGCTGTCCGGAGGCGGTGCCAGTGTCGGTGAGGGTGGTTTAAAGACATTCCAGTATCTGGCCGACGAGATCAACGCCAAGGGCGGCATTCTCGGCCACAAGGTCGAGATCGTGCCGCTCGACAACAAGACCAATCCGCAAGAAAGCCTGGTGCAGGCCCAGAAGGCGATCGACGCTGGCGTTCACTACATCACGCAAGGCAACGGTTCGTCCGTCGGCGCGGCCCTCGAGGATTTCGTCACCAAGCACAATACGCGCAATCCTGGCAAGGAAGTCCTGTACTTCAACTACGCCGCCGTCGATCCGAGCATGACCAACGAGAAGTGCAGCTACTGGCATTTCCGCTGGGATGCCAGCTCGGACATCAAGATGGAGGCGCTCACCAGCTACATGAAGGAAACCGCCTCGATCAAAAAGGTGTACCTGATCAATCAGGACTACTCGTTCGGCCAGTCGGTGCGCAGCGATGCGCGCAAGATGCTGGCGGCGAAGCGGCCTGACATCGAGATCGTCGGCGACGAACTGCATCCGCTGCTGAAGATCACGGACTTCTCGCCCTATATCGCGAAGATCAAGGCGTCCGGCGCCGACAGTGTCGTCACCGGCAACTGGGGCCAGGACATCGCGCTGTTGCTCAAGGCCGCCGCCGATGCCGGCCTGAAGGTCAACTGGTATACCTACTACGCCGGCGGCGCCGGTGGCCCGACGGCGATCAAGCAGACCGGTCTCGATCACCAGGTCTTCCAGATCACCGAGGGCTTTGCCAACTCGGGCAACCAGGCCGCGATGGACTTCGAGAAGGCGTTCCGCGCCAAGGCCAACATGTCGCTCTGGTATCCGCGCGCGGTCAACGAGATGCGCATGTTCAAGGCCGCGGCCGAGAAGGCCAACTCGATCGACCCCGTGAAGGTCGCAGCGGCGCTCGAGGATCTCAAGTTCGAGGTCCTGGATGGCGGCACCGGCGTCATGCGCAAGGACGACCATCAGTTCTTCCAACCGATTTACATCTCCTCCTTCGGCAAGCTTGCCGCGAACGAGCCGTTCGATGAGGAGAACACCGGTTGGGGCTGGCACCTGGTCTCCAAGATCGATACGCCGCAGGCCATGGTTTCCACGACTTGCAAAATGAAGCGGCCGTAACCACGGGGCAGGTCGCTTTCCCGCGACCGTCATCGGTCGCGGGAAGATGGCGACCGGAATGCGTTTGACCGATTGAACGATGTCCGCCGGGGCCATGCGGCCCTGGATAGCCACGAGTGCGCTGTGCTTGAACTCATTGTCATTTCGACCCTGAACGGCGTGCTGTTCGGCATGCTGCTCTTCCTGCTGTCGAGCGGGTTGACCGTCATCTTCAGCATGATGGGCGTGCTCAACTTCGCCCATGCCAGCTTCTATATGCTCGGCGCCTTCTTCGGCTTTCAGCTCACGAAGTGGATCGGCTTCTGGCCGGCGCTCGTGCTCGCGCCGCTGCTCGTGGGTGCGATCGGCATGGCCGTGGAGCGCTATGGCCTGCGCAACACGCACAAGCACGGCCATGTCGCGGAACTGCTGCTGACCTTCGGTCTCGCCTTCGCGATCGAAGAGATCGTGTCGATGATCTGGGGCAAGAGCCCGCTCGACTATCGGGTGCCGGCGCTGCTCGACTTCCCGGCCTTCACGGTCTTCTCGACCAACTATCCGGCCTACAAGATCTTCATGCTGGCGGTGTCGGTCGTGATCTTCGTGGCGCTGCTGATCGTGCTCAAGCGCACCCGGGTCGGCCTCATCGTGCAGGCGGCGCTCACGCATCCCCACATGGTGGCGCATCTCGGTCACAATGTCGGGCGGGTGTTCATGCTGGTGTTCGGCGTCGGCAGCGCTCTCGCCGGTCTTGCCGGCGTGATCGCCGGTCCGGCTTTGGTGACTCAATCCGATATGGCCGCTTCGCTCGGACCCATCCTGTTCGTTGTCATCGTCTTTGGTGGACTAGGCTCCTTGCCGGGCGCGTTCATCGCCTCGCTCGTCATCGGTCTGGTGCAGACTTTTGCGGTGGCGCTGAACGGCTCGCTGGCCAGCGCCTTTGGCCCGCTCGATCCGTCGGCGGGACCGTCCGTCCTCTCGGACGTCTGGAACGTCACAGTCGCCCAGGTCGCGCCGATCGTACCCTATGTCCTCCTGGTGCTCATTCTGATCGTTCGCCCCATGGGCCTGATGGGGACGCGCGAGTCATGACCACCAAGAAGACGTCGACATCGAAAGTCGCGGCAAAGTCCGCCGGCGAAAACCTGCGCTTCTACGGGGTCTGGCTGATCGCCGCGATCGCGCTGATCGTGCTGCCGCTGGTCTTCCCGTCGGGTGGATCGCTCACCTCCTTCAGCCTGATCGGGATCGCGATCGTCTTCGCGCTCTCCTACAACATCCTGCTCGGCCAGACCGGCCTGTTGTCGTTCGGTCACGCCGTTCACTACGGCCTTGGCGGCTTCGCGGCCTGCCACATGATGAATGCGGTGGTGGCGCACGACTGGCCGATTCCACTTCCCTTCATCCCGTTGTTCGGTGGGGTCGGTGGCCTCGTCTTCGCGTTGGTGATCGGCTGGGTAATGACGAAGCGCGCCGGCACCGTGTTCGCGATGATCTCGCTCGGCATCGGCGAATTGGTGGCGTCCTCGTCATTGATCCTGCGCTCGGTGTTCGGCGGCGAAGCCGGCATCACGACGGACCGTACGGCCTTGCCGCACATGTTCGGCTGGACATTCGGGCCGCAGCTCCAGGTCTACTACCTGATCGCGTTCTGGCTGGTGATATCCGCCATCGCGATGTATGCGCTCACCAGGACCCCGCTGGGGCGGATCAGCAATGCGGTCCGCGACAATCCCGAGCGCGTCCAGTTCATCGGCTATGATCCGCACGTCGTCCGCTACATCGCCTATTGCTTTGCCGGGTTCTTCGCCGGCATCGCCGGCGGATTGGCCGCAATCAATTTCGAGATCGCGAACTCCGCCTATCTCGGCGCGATCCAGTCCGGTCTCGTTCTCTTCGCGACTTTCATCGGCGGGACCGCTTATTTCTTCGGCCCGATCCTCGGCGCGATCCTGGTGACCTATCTCCAACTCGGGCTGACCAACGTCACCAGCGTCTGGCAGCTCTATTTCGGCATCATCTTCATCGGCATCGTGATGTTCTCGCCGGGCGGCATTGCCGGCCTCCTGATGATGCATCGCCCGCTGATCCGCGCCGGAACGCTGTGGACCGTGATTCCGTCCTATCTCGTCGCGATCGTGCCGACGGTTGCGCTTGCCTGCGGCATCATCCTGACGATAGAGACGATCGCACGCTATTCCGGTGGAGCGAGCAACCCAATCAATCTGTTCGCCATTGCGTTCAATCCAGTATCGCCGGTGACATGGGTCACCGCAGCGGTCCTCGTCGTCGGCGGCTTCATCGTCGCGCGATTGACCTGGCGTCGCGTCGCCGCAGCGTGGGACCGGGCAGCCACGGTCGCCCGTGATCGGGGGTATCTGGCATGACTGCAGCCATTGAAGTTCGTGCTGTCGAGAAGCGCTTCGGCAATGTCGGCATCATTCGCGATCTGAACCTGAGCGTCGCGCAAGGCGAGCGGCATGCCATCATCGGGCCGAACGGCGCGGGGAAATCCACGACGTTCAATCTGATCAGCGGTCATATCAAACCGACGTCAGGCGAGATCCGGCTGAACGGCGAGCAGATCTCCGGCCTGCGGCCGTTCGAGATCAACCGGCGCGGCTTGTCGCGTTCGTTCCAGGTCACCAACGTGTTCGCCCGCATGACGGTGTGGGAGAATGTCCGCTGCGCCGTGCTGTGGGCGACCGGGCATCGCTATGCATTCTGGAAGAATGTGGACCGCCTGCCCGAGGTGCGGGAAAGGACGGCCCAGATCCTGGACGATATCCATCTCACGCACCGGCGCGATGTTCCGGCGGGGCTCCTGACCTATGCCGAGCAGCGGGAACTGGAGATCGGCATCACCATCGCGAGCGGCGCCACCGTCGTCATGCTGGACGAGCCGACCGCAGGGATGAGCCACGCCGAAACCGAGCGCGCGGTGTCGCTGATTCGGCGACTGACCGAGGGGCGGACCCTGGTGATCGTCGAGCATGATATGAGCGTCGTTTTCGGCCTCGCCGACCGGATTTCGGTGCTGGTCTACGGACACATCATCGCGTCGGGCACGCCCGAGGAGATTCGGCGCGATCCGAAGGTCAAGGAAGCCTATCTCGGCGAGGAAGCGCACTGATGCTCGAGGTCAGGAATCTTCACGCCTATTACGGCAAGAGCCACATTCTCCAGGGTGTCGACCTCGATGTCGCTGCCGGCGAGGTGGTGAGTCTGCTCGGCCGCAATGGTGTGGGCCGTTCCACGACGGTCAAGGCGATCATGGGCGAGGTCAGCCCGATCGGAACGGTGCGCTTCAAGGGCAAGGACATCGCCGGCCTGCCAAGCTACAGGATCGCCCGTCTTGGACTCGGCTATGTTCCCGAACATCGCGACATCTTCCCGAGCCTGACGGTTCGTCAAAACCTTCTGCTCGGCATCAAGGATACGCGCCGTCCCGGCAAATGGCGCCTTCAGGACATGCTCGACATGTTTCCCAATCTCGCCGCGCGCGCCGATACGCCCGCGGGCGTGCTGTCCGGCGGCGAGAAGCAGATGCTGACCACCTGCCGGACGCTGATGGGCGATCCGGACCTCATCATGATCGACGAGCCGACCGAAGGCCTCGCGCCGCTGATCGTGCAGCAGGTCGGCGATCTGATCGCCCGCATCGCACAGGCCGGCGTCGCGATTCTGCTCGTCGAGCAAAAGCTTTCGATCGCGATGCGGATCTCGAACCGGGTCTACATCATGGGACATGGCCGCGTCGTGTTCGAAGGCACGCCGGACCAGCTCAAGGCCGACGCCGCGGTGCGCCAGGAGTGGCTCGAGGTCTGAGGTCGCAGCGCACATCGGACCTCGCCGATGCGGCGAGGCGAGCCGTCAGATCAATCAGGCAGCCTCGAGCGATCGGCTGATCAGCCGCAATTCCAGATTGGTCCGATCGGCGTCCGTGTCCAGCATGGTCCGAAGCTGCCGCCATTGTAGCGGCCGTTGTAAATGCCGGGCCGACCGAAATAGTGCCAGTCGCCATCCCACCAGTAATAGCGGGGGACCGGGTCGATGTACCACGGGCGTCGGTTGTTGCGCGCCACGCGCCATGTCGGGTCTTTCTGGGCATAGAGCGGTTGGCTGTTGCTCGGCGGCTGACGATAGCCCGGCAGGAAGCCGTAGCCATGCCAGCGCGGCGCAGGCCGCTTGTGAACCGGATCCGCCGGCGCGATGCCGGGCAGCAGCGACAGAACAACGGCGATCGATAGACACATAAGGCGCGACATGGTCGGACCATAAGCAATCGGCGGCGGGAAGGCGATTCAAACTTCAGTGCGAAGGTCCTTGCAGCTTGATGACCTGACAGCGGGAAGGCGTGCCGCCCCGGATCAAAGCGCCGGTCCACTGTCACGCGAGATCGGCTGGTCCAGCCCGATGCGGCACGGCAAGTCCGGCTCTCCACTCTCCCGCCGCGTTACAGGTTTTTAAGCAAACGCTGATGCAGGGCAGCGGCATTGGGCTGCCTTGCGACCCAGTCCACATTGTACTCGCCGTCGATCTTCACCCAAGACGTACGGGTTGGCGCATCACTGCCATCAAGTGAGTAGTAGGTGCATGTCGCTCGTTCTCGAATGATGGCGCCGATCGAGTCGTGCGCCTGGTAGTCGATCAGCGCGACATACTGAATCGGCGCGACCCGTGCGGCCTCGATCATGGCTTTTCTGGTCGGTTCAGATACGGCCCGAAACCGATCGGTGAAAAACTCGTCGAATGTGATCGATCTCCTGGACTCCTCTACACCAATCCGTTGAAAGCTGGACGGATCAGCCAGCCGCTCCTGGATTGCCTTCTCGCAGGTCTGCACAGACTGAGAGGTGAACGGCGAGTAGCCACGTGTGAAAGCATAGCCAAGCGCTATAACGACCAGCAATGCTGCGATGGCGAGTTTCGACTTCATCTATGTGACGTGTCTTCCGACCGGCTGCGTCCTGGTCGCGCGCACTTTGCATCGCGCGAACAAAAAAAGCCAAAACCGAAGACATATCATTTGGCGTGCGGTCATTACGAAACCCTAACGCTGTCCGGATCAAACCTGCGGCCATTTCACGCGCTACGTGTCTCGTCCGAGTGGTGACTGGCTAGGAGCTATCCGTTCAACATGGATAAAACCGTGCCAGCGAGATCATCCGTCCGTTCCACCAACTCGTCTGCGCCGGCCGCTTCGAGCTCATCCCGGGTGCCATATCCCCAAAGCACGCCAAGACCGCGCATATCGACCGCGTGCGCTCCGGCGATGTCATGCCGGCGATCTCCGACCATGAGACTGCGCGAGGCGGATATATCCTGTTCATACAGGATATGGGCGAGCAGCTTGGGCTTGTGATCGAGCTTGCCGCCCGGCACTGAGCCGTAGATGCCGTCGAAATATGTTGCCAGTTTCAGGTTCTCCAGGATGCGCCGGGCGAAGACTTCACGCTTCGATGTGGCGAGGTAGATCCGCAAGCCAGCTCGCTGCATTTCCTCAAGCGCGCCGCTGATCCCGGGGTAGGGTTCGCTTCCGAAGAGACCGCTTTCGCTGTAATGGTGCCGATAGGCCGTCACAGCCTCATCGAGCCGGTCGTCTCCGCGCGCCCTCAGCAAAGCCTGCAACATCTCTTCGAGCGGCGGCCCGATGGCGCGCTTGATGTCGAGCGTGTCACCGGGATCGTATCCGAGCGCACGCAGCGCGGCGATGCTGCTTGCCACAATGCCCGGCTGGGAATCGACCAGTGTTCCGTCAAGATCCAGGAGTACGGAGCGGAGTGGGGGCATGCTGGAACATAGCCGCCGGTAGCAGACGGGTAAACGCCTGCAAACTCGAGCCCCGCCACCGACGGGAAATGCCGGCAAGCCTGCCGCAATTTCCCGATACGGACGTCAAGCGATCATGATCATTCGCCCGGATATCGGGCGGCCGGCCGGCACCGATCACCAGGGCCGGAATCCGAACCACGCGTACTGTGGTTGCCGCGCCCACGGATCCATCTGCGGCTTCACGTGTCGCTTCGGCCGGATCGCGACGTGTTGCGGTTTGCGTTGTCGCTTGTGGTCAGCGGATTCGGGTGGACGCGAATCCGGCAGCATCGCCAATGCATTCGCGACCGCCGGAGTGTCTGCGCGGATGGCAGGTGGCGGGGTGGAGGTGAGCGCGGTCGCGGTGTCGATGTTCGATACGACAGGCGCCGCCGAGGTATCCAAGACCACCCGCTCGGGCAATTTTTGCTCGGAGTGAATGCGTATGGCCGGCCGGTCCGCAGCCGCGCCCGGAACGACCGGCGCCTTGGGCAGATAAAAGTCCGCAACAAACAAAAGCGCGAGCAACAGCGCGCCGATCTTCCAGAAATATGCCGCCAGCGGCATTTTGGTCGCTCCGTGCCCCCCTGCGATCTCTGGGCCCAGCCTGCGACGTTGTCTCAGCGAATATCGGTTCACCCGCGCGAAGCGGATTGATCTGGATCAAGCGCTCGAAGTCATCTTCGGGATGGTGCGATCGCGAAGCGTCTAGCGCTCAATTCTTCGATGATGGCATGGTGCCGCTGTTTTGCCCGACGTGTCAACCTCAGGATGTGCCAGCCATCATGACCTGTAGCCTTCGGCTACTTTGCATGGGGTTGTTTTCGATATTTTTGTCGGGACGCGTCGCGGAGGCTAGGGCTCGGCGGAAAACGACTAGCCGGCCCCGAGCGCGACGGCGACATTGTACGTGACGAGGCTCGCGGCATAGGCGAGCACCAGCATGTAGGCGAAGGTCACCGCCATCCAGGTCCAGCTTCCGGTCTCGCGCCGAATCACCGCCAGCGTCGATGCGCATTGCGGGGCGAAGATGTACCAGGCCAGCAGCGACAGCGCGGTCGCGAGCGACCATTTTGTCGCCAGAACCTGGCCGATCTGTTCGGCCGCCTCCTTGCCGCCTTCGATCGCATAGACGGTGCCGAGCGCCGCGACCGCGACCTCGCGTGCTGCCATGCCCGGGATCAGGGCGACGGCGATCTGCCAGTTGAAGCCGACCGGCGCGAGCAGCGGCGCGAGCGCCTTGCCCATGATCGCAGCCAGGCTGAAGTCGATCGCGGGTTCGGTTGCCCCGGCAGGCGGCTGCGGGAACGAGGCCAAAAACCAGATCAGCACCATCATGGAGAAGATCGTGGTGCCCGCGCGCTGCAAAAACATCCTCGCCCGCGTGAAGATGCCGATCGCGATCGATTTCAGGCGCGGCATCTTGTAGTCGGGCAGCTCCAGCATGAACGGCGCTGGCGCATAGTCGCGCAGCATGAAGAACTTGATCAGGAACGAGACCAGAAGCGCGCTGATGATGCCCGTCGCGTATAGGCCGAACATCACGAGGCCCTGCAGATTGATGAAGCCCCAGACCTCTTTCGCCGGAATGAAGGCGGAGATGATCAGCGTGTAGACGGGAATGCGCGCCGAGCAGGTCATCAGCGGCGCGATCAGGATCGTGGTCAGCCGGTCGCGCTTGTTGTCGATCACGCGCGTCGCCATGATGCCGGGAATGGCGCAGGCGAAGCTCGACAACAGCGGGATGAAGGCGCGGCCGTGCAGGCCGGCGCCGCCCATGATGCGGTCCATCAGGAAGGCGGCGCGCGCCATGTAGCCGAAATCTTCCAAGAGCAGGATGAACAGGAAGATGATGATGATCTGCGGCAGGAACACGATGACGCTGCCGACGCCGGAGATCACGCCGTTTTGCAGGAAGCTCTGCAACAGACCGGCGGGCAGGGTGTCGTGCACGAACTCGCCGAGCGCATCGAAGCCCGAATTGAGCAGCTCCATCAGCGGCTGCGCCCAGGCGAACACCGCCTGGAACATCACGAACAGGATCAGCGCGAGCACCAGCAGGCCGCCGACGGGGTGCAGCACCAGGGCGTCGATCCGCGCGGTCCAGGTGTCGGGCCGGCTCGGCAGGCTGACGCAGTCGGCGATGATCCGGTCGGCCTCTCGCTGGGTGGCGCGCAGTTCAGAGACGCTGAGCGCGCGCCACTTGTTCTCAGCCTCGGGCGAAACTTTCGCCGGGATCTCGTCGGTCAGCTTCAACAGCTCGGCAGTGCCGCCCTTGCGCACCGCGATCGAGGTGACCACGGGCACGCCGAGCTCCTTGGCAAGGCGCGCGACATCGACCGTGATACCGCGGCGGCTCGCGATGTCGAACATGTTGAGGACGAGGATCAGCGGCCGGCCGGTGCGCTTGAGCTCGAGCAGGAGGCGGATGGTCAGCCGCAGGTTGGTCGAATCGGCCACGCACAGCACGAGATCGGGCATGCGCTCGCCGGAGGCCTTGCCGAGCACGAAATCGCGGGTGATCTCCTCGTCCGGGCTGCGGCCGCGCAGCGAATAGGTGCCGGGGAGGTCCACCACCGAGACCTGGCGCCCGAGCGGGGTGACGAAGAAGCCCTCCTTGCGCTCGACGGTGACGCCCGGATAGTTCGCGACCTTCTGCCGGCTGCCGGTCAGCGCATTGAACAGCGAGGTTTTGCCGCTGTTTGGCGTGCCCACCAGGGCGAGATGCAGCAGGGGTGCTTCCATGAGATCAAAGGTCCGGCCGCATCACGCGACGATGATGGCCATGGCTTCGCGACGGCGTACCGCGATCGTGATGTTGTCGACGCGAACGGCGATCGGGTCGCGCCCGACGATGCCCTCGTGCAGGATCTCCACCCTGGCGCCCTCGACAAAGCCGAGCTCGATCAGGCGGCTCTCCAGCTCGATGTCCGGCAGTGCCGAGCCTGCGTCCTTGGCGGAAAGGTGCTGAATGATGCCGGTGTAGCCGCGCTGCGCCAGACCCAGCGGCAGGTGCGGGCGCGTGTCATTGTCGTCGCTCATGCCCTGTATTTTCAACGCAGGGCACTGAGGTCAAGCCGGCTCGGCCTGCCCGGGTTGCACCTTAGAGTGATTATAAAGTGCGAGCCGGCGCGACGCTGCCGGCTCGCTTCTGGCGCTTACTGAGCCGGGACCTTGTGCTCGGGCGGGACGGCCGCAGCGCGGTTCTTGAAGTAGTCGAGAACGAACAGGCGGATCGCCGACGACAGGTTACCCTGCTGGCGATTGCCGTCGATCTCGCCCACGAGCTCGGACAGCGTCATGTTGCGGAGGCCGGAAATCTCCTTCATGCCGTTCCAGAACGCCTCTTCCAGACTGACGCTGGTCTTGTGGCCGGCGACGACGATCGATCGTTTGACAACGGGCGATTTCATGGCTGTTCCTCGCGGTCGATCCGATGCTGGTCCAGGTGCTCCTTCGCTTGCGCCTTGCGTTTCTCTTCCGCTGAGCGTTCGGCCTTGGTGCGGCCGAACTTCGTTCGGTTGGCGTCCGCCTGCTTGGCCGAAGCTTCCCGCTCGGCCCGCTTCCTGATGCGGTTCAGGTTGATGACGTTCCCCATGTCGCGTCTCCATCACCCGATCCTCAGCGGGCGGGATGAAACATTCAGAAACCGGGCACAGCAATGTGCCGCATAAGATTTGATTGTCATTTGCTCGTCCTCGTCAATCGGCCCGATGGACCATCAAACGATCAATTTGGCCCCGGGAAGGGTGAGAGAGGTGGTGGATAGCATCCCTCCTCTCCGAGACATTGACGGTAATCAAATCCTGCCCTTTAAGCCCCTACAAATATGCTGTTTTGGGCTCCGTATCATTACGGATGGCTATCGGAATTCGGAAATCACCCCGGCCGTGTCATCTTCTCCGGCTGCACCAAGCGGTCGAACTCGTCCGCCAACACGAAGCCGAGCCGCAGCGCCTCCTCCTTCAATGTCGTGCCGTTCGCATGCGCCGTCTTCGCCACCTTGGCCGCGTTGTCGTAGCCGATCTTCGGTGCGAGCGCCGTCACCAGCATCAGCGACCGCTCCATCAGCTCGCGGATGTGCTTTTCGTCGGCGCGGATTCCGCTGACGCAATGTTCCGTGAAGGAGCGCGCCGCGTCGGCCATCAGGCGGATCGAGTGCAGCATGTTGTAGGCGAGCACCGGCTTGTAAACGTTGAGCTCGAAATGGCCCTGGCTGCCGGCGAGCGTGATTGCGGTGTTGTTGCCGAACACCTGGCAGCACACCATGGTCATCGCCTCGCACTGCGTCGGGTTGACCTTGCCGGGCATGATCGAGGAGCCGGGCTCATTCTCCGGCAGGATCAGCTCGCCCAGTCCCGAGCGCGGGCCGGAGCCGAGCAGGCGGATGTCGTTGGCGATCTTGAACAGCCCCGTCGCCACCGAGTTGATCGCGCCGTGCGCCAGCACATAGGCATCGTTGGAAGCCAGCGCCTCGAACTTGTTCGCGGCGCTGGTGAAGGGCAGCTTGGTGATGCCGGCCACATGCTTGGCGAACAGCTTGGCGAAGCGCGGCTTCGAGTTGAGACCGGTGCCCACCGCGGTGCCGCCTTGCGCCAGTGGATAGAGATCCTTCACCGCGACCTTGAGCCGGGCGATGCCGCTTTCGACCTGCGCGGCATAGCCCGAGAATTCCTGCCCGAGCGTCAGCGGCGTCGCGTCCTGGGTGTGGGTGCGGCCGATCTTGACGATCTTGGCGAACTCCTTCTCCTTCTTGCGCAGCGCCTGGTGCAGGTCGCCCAGCGCGGGGATCAGGTCGGCGGTGATCCGGCTTGCTGCCGCGATATGCATCGCGGTCGGGAACGAGTCGTTCGACGACTGGCTCATGTTGACGTGATCGTTGGGATGGACCGGCTTCTTGGCGCCGAGCTCGCCGCCGAGCAGCTCATTGGCGCGGTTGGCGATCACCTCGTTGAGGTTCATGTTGGACTGCGTGCCCGAGCCGGTCTGCCAGACCACCAGTGGAAAGTGATCGTCGAGGCTGCCGTCGATCACCTCGCGCGCGGCGCGGATGATGGCGTTGGCCCGGCGCTGGTCGAGCAGCCCGAGCTCGCGGTTGGACTGCGCCGCGGCCAGCTTGACGATGCCGAGCGCATGCACGAGCGCGATCGGCATGCGGTCCTGGCCGATGCGGAAATTCTGGCGCGAGCGTTCGGTCTGCGCGCCCCAATAGCGATCGGCGGGGACCTCGATGGGACCGAAGCTGTCGGTCTCGATGCGGGTGGCGGCGCGGTGCGAGGGGCGGGTGGTCTTGTCCATGAGCATATCCATTCTGCCGCGTTAGACTGCGCGGCCTTGCGGTTGCTCACCTATATAGGCGGTTTGGCCGCGTGTGGCGGCCGCGGGCCCCGGTCCTAGATCATTTCTTGCGGAAACGATCGAGCCGCACGACCTCGGCGCCACCCTGGCTCGGCGGAGTCGGCTCATCGACGGTCTCCGCCGTCTCGGCGGCAGGTGTTGCCACTGAGACGGCCGATGCAGCCGGGGCCGCCGGAAGTCCGGCGTGCGTATCCTCGGCGACGTCGGAGGTGTCGAACTGGAGGCCGAATTTCACCGACGGATCGAGGAAGCTCTTGATGGCGCTGAACGGCACCACCAGCCGCTCCGGAATGCCTCCGAACGACAGGCCGACCTCGAAGCGGTCCTCGAGCACGGTCAGATCCCAGAACTGGTGCTGGAGGATGATCGTCATCTCTTCCGGATACTGGGCCAAGAGCCGCGGCGACAGCTTCACACCCTCGGCCTTCGACACGAAGGTGATGAAGAAATGATGCTCGCCCGGCAATCCATGGGCTGCGGCATCGGTCAGCACCTTGCGCAGCACGCCGCGCAGCGCGTCGCGCGCCAGCACATCGTATCGGATATGATCGGTTGCCATGGTGGTCCTGTTGCATTCCCGAGAGCCAGGCCCTGCCGGCCCGACTCGCCAAGCCGGAATGGTACCGCGCCTGACGGGTCAGCAGGAGTCCCCGCCGGGACAAATAAAATGAAAAGCAAGTGGAGGCTTCTGTTGCCAGGTGCCTCCGAACCCCGCCTAGCGGAGCTTAACCCACTAGGACTTTAGAGTGGTCTTTCAAACTGCGTTACGCAGCCTGAGCAACCGGAGCAAAGTTGTCGTTGGCAACTATTGCAGTAGCCCGATAACGGCGGAACAATACCGGGAAAAAGTACGCCCTTTACGCCCTCGTCGATCCTATTTCGCCCCCGCCAAAACCCGCTTTTTGCGCGGGCAGGAAGCCCGCTATCCGGGTGGGCTTTGGTGGAGGCGCCGGGTACCGCCCCCGGGTCCGAATGGTTTATTGCGACGACCGTTTATTTCCATAGCCGGCGAACCGGCACCCACAATATAGGGGCAAACGTTTCAAAAAACAGGGGTTTCGAGCGACAACGTCGCTGTTCCCTTTGGATAGGGTTCCCCAGCGTCTTGGCCGTACCGCCGCACCTATTCTAAAGTCCGGCCATGTCGTCGGATTCATCACCGGCCGCCCAAGAGCCGGACCTTTCAGCCAGAAGCATTCCACCCGGCCTGCTGGCGCTGTTTGTCGCCTTTGCCCGGATGTCGCTGGCCGGCTTCGGCGGCGTTCTGGTGTTCGCCCGGCGAGCCATCGTCGACCAGCACCGCTGGATGACGGCCGAGGAATTCAACGAGACCTTCGCCCTCTGCCATTTCCTGCCCGGCCCCAACATCGTCAACCTGTCGATGGTGTTCGGCGCGCGGCTGCGCGGGATTGCCGGCGGCATTGCCGCCTTTACCGGGCTGCTGCTGCCGCCGACGCTGATCATGACCGTGCTTGCGGTCCTCTACGCCCATTTCGGCGAGCTGGAGCTTTTGCGCCGCAGCCTCGCCGGCATCTCCTGCGCCGCGGTGGGGCTCTTGATCGCGGTCGTTTTCCGCATGATGACCCCGCTGCTCAAGGGGCCGGACGCCACCGGGCTCATCCTGATGCTTGCGGTGTTCGCCGCCATCGGCGTGTTCCGCCTGCCGCTGCAGGCGGTGCTGCTGGTCGCGATCCCGCTCAGCGTCGCCGTGACCTTCATCCTGCGGCGGAAGGTAGCAGTATGACCAGCGAGAGCCCGATCTGGGCGCTGATCTCCACCTTTGGTCTGATGTCGCTGTTCGCCGTCGGCGGTGCCGCCGCGGCCGTCCCCGAGATGCACCGGATCGCGGTGGAGGTGCATCACTGGATGACCGACAAGCAGTTTGCCGACGCCTATGCGATCGCGCAGCTCTCGCCCGGTCCAAACGTCCTGATCGTCACATTGATCGGCTATGCCGTTGCCGGCATTCCCGGGGCACTGGTGGCGACGCTGGCGATGTGCCTGCCGACGGCGCTGCTTGCTTATTATGTCAGCCGCCTCCTGAACCGGCCCAGCCAATCGCGCTGGCCCGGCCTGATCCAGGCCGCACTGGTTCCGCTGTCGATCGGATTGATGGCGGCAAGTGCCTTAATTCTGGCCCAGGCGACCGATCGCAGCCTCGTTGCCCTGTTCCTGACCGCGGCCGTTGCGATCATCGCCTCCCTCTCGCGCATCAATCCGCTATGGCTGCTGCTGGCCGGGGGCCTGTTGGGTTTTGCTGGCATTGTGTGATGAAAATCGCTAGGCAGTGATGCGGGCGGGGGATCCTTTCCAGCCGATTTAGAACAACAACGCTCGTGACTTACAGGTCGCGGAGGAGACAAGCATGGCCGATACGATGGGCCACTCAGCGACAGCCACCCGAAACACGTCGCTGGCGCTCGGCTTTTGTCTGCTGGCGATTGCGCCGCAGATCTTCGAATTCGTCTGGTCGATCGGGACGATCTTCGGCTGGGGCACCGGCCGCGGTCCGGCGACAGTCGTGATCAGCCACGCCACAGCGCTACTGGTGGGGGCTCCCAGTGCAATACTCGCCGGCGACTCCAAGAAGTCGTCCGACGTGCTGTTGGCGCTGATCTATTCCTATCCGCTGTTTGTGGTGGCGATCCTCACGCTCTTCATGACGATCAGGTCGGCCCAGGATTACGTCGGCGGGATCGTCCTGATGGCGCTCGCCTTGTTCGCGCTATGGGCAGGGAGCGACTTGCAGGGCATGCGCGGCTTCTCCTTCGGTGCGGGGACCGCGCCACGCATGTTCGGCGGGCTCCTGGTCGCCCTGTCTGCCGGCATCGCATTGACGGGCCTCATGACCGAGGGGCCGGCGCTGGCTCACTATTCCTGGCGCGGGCCGTTGTTCGTGATGGCCGCGATCCTGTTCTTCGCGCTGGCGATCCGGCCGCTTGGCCTCGTCGTCTCGGCCTTCGCGAGCTTTCTCATTGCGGCGATGGGGTCGCACGAGACCCGCTTGCTCGAGGCCGTCATCGTCGGCGCCTGCCTGACGCTCGGCTGCGCGCTTCTGTTCCCCTACGTGCTCGGGTTGCCGATGCCGATGTTCCCACGTTTCCTGGTCCAGTGAGGGTGTGATGGAGCTCTTTGCCAACCTCGCTCACGGCTTTGTCGTCGCGTTTTCTCCGATCAATCTCCTGATGTGCCTGATCGGCGCCCTCGTCGGCACCCTGGTCGGCGTGCTGCCGGGCATCGGCACCATCGCAACCGTGGCAATGCTGCTGCCGATCACCTTCGGGCTGCCGCCGGTCGGTGCGCTGATCATGCTCGCCGGCATCTACTATGGCGCCCAGTACGGCGGCTCGACGACCTCGATCCTGGTCAACATCCCAGGTGAGGCGACATCGGTCGTCACGGCCATCGATGGCCATCAGATGGCGAAGCAGGGCCGCGCGGGCCCGGCGCTGGCGATCGCGGCGATCGGCTCGTTCTTCGCCGGCTGCGTCGCGACCGTGCTGATCGCTATCCTCGGCGCGCCGCTGACCAAGCTGGCGCTGGCGTTCGGCCCGGCCGAGTATTTCTCGCTGATGGTGCTCGGCCTGATCTTTGCGGTGGTGCTGGCCAAGGGCTCGGTGCTCAAGGCGATCGCGATGATCGTGCTGGGCCTCCTGCTGTCGATGGTCGGTTCCGACATCGAGACCGGTGCCTCGCGCATGGCCTTCAACATTCCGGAGCTCGCCGACGGCCTCGGCTTTGCGACGGTGGCGATGGGCGTGTTCGGCTTCGCCGAGATTATCCGCAATCTCGACCACGGCGCCGAGATGAACCGCGATCTCGTGCAGCAGAAGATCACCGGCCTGATGCCGACCAGGAAGGATCTGGCCGACTCGACGCCTCCGATCCTGCGCGGCACCGTGCTCGGCTCGATCCTCGGCATCTTGCCCGGCGGCGGCGCGGTGATCGCGTCGTTTGCGGCCTACACCCTCGAGAAGAAGCTCGCCAAGAACCCGTCGCGGTTCGGCCGCGGTGCGATCGAGGGCGTCGCGGCGCCGGAGAGTGCCAACAACGCGGCGGCACAGACCTCGTTCATCCCGCTGCTCACGCTCGGCATCCCGCCGAATGCGGTGATGGCGCTGATGGTCGGCGCGATGACCATTCACGGCATCGTGCCGGGTCCGCAGGTGATGCAGAAGCAGCCGGACCTCGTCTGGGGCATGATCGCCTCGATGTGGATCGGCAATTTGATGCTGATCATCATCAACCTGCCGCTGGTCGGAATCTGGGTGCGGCTATTGCGCGTGCCCTACCGGCTGATGTTCCCCTCGATCGTGATCTTCTGTGCGATCGGCATCTACTCCGTGAACAACGCGCCGGTCGACGTCATTCTTGCCGGCGTGTTTGGCCTGGTCGGCTACTGGCTGATCAAGCACGATTTCGAGCCGGCGCCGCTGCTGCTCGGCATGGTGCTCGGTCCGCTGATGGAGGAGAATCTGCGCCGGGCGCTGCTGATCTCGCGCGGCGACTGGAGCGTCTTCCTGACACGTCCATTGTCCGCCGTGCTGCTCGCGATCGCTGCCGGTCTCCTGGTCCTCACGGTGCTGCCTGCATTGCGGGCCAAGCGCGACGAGGTGTTCACGGAGTCCGAGAACTGATCGCGGCCGCCCTGCGTCGGCGCGCCGCATTCGGAAGTCGAATCGACTCGCGCGACAGCTTCGTGAAATGAAAATGCCGGCCGCTTGGCCGGCATTTTTTGTTCGTGTCCGAGGGGATCGGGATGACTTCAATTCGCGCGCTTGCGGGCGCATGTGTCGCAGCGTTCGCGTCGCTGTGCGCCTTTGTCGCACCGGCCGCAGCGCAGAGCTATCCGACGCGCAGCATCACCATGATCGTACCGTTCGCTGCCGGCGGTCCGACCGATGTGATCTCGCGCATCGTCACTGCGCATATGGCGCAAACGCTGGGACAGAGCATCATCATCGAGAACGTAGTCGGCGCCGGTGGCACCACCGCGACCACGCGTGCCGCGCGTGCGGCCAATGACGGCTACACGCTGATCACCGGCCACATGGGCACGCACGCCGCGTCCGTGCCGCTCTATCCGAAGCTCGCCTATCATCCCGAGAAGGACTTCGAGCCGATCGCGCTGCTCGCGGGCACGCCGATCCTGATCCTGGCGCGCAAGGACTTCCCGCCGAAGGACCTGAAGGAATTCGTCGCCTACGTGAAGGCGAACGCGGAGAAGGTGAACGCGGCACATGCCGGCGTGGGCTCCGTCTCGCACGCGTCGTGCGAGCTCTTGCACTCCATCCTCGACGTCAAGCCCGTCGGCGTGCCCTTCAACGGCACCGGACCTGCGATGAACGCGCTGGTGGCGGGCCAGGTCGACTACATGTGTGACCAGATCGTCAACGCCGTGCCGCAGATCAACGCCGGCACCATCAAGGCTTACGCAATCGCGACGGCCGAGCGCAATCCGTCGCTGCCGAACGTGCCGACGACGGCGGAGGCCGGCCTGCCCACGTTCCAGGCCCAGGCCTGGAACGCGATGTTCGCGCCGAAGGGAACTTCGCCGGCGATCCTGGCGAGCCTGAACGCGGCCGCCGCCAAGGCACTTGACGACGAGACCGTGCGCAAGCGCCTGCTCGAGCTCGGCAGCGTCATTCCGGGCGCTGCAGAGCGGACGCCGGAGGCGCTCGCAGCCCTCGTCAAAGCCGAGATCGCGAAGTGGAGCCCGGTGCTCAAACCGGCAACTTAACAAGCACAATCAAGCCGATAGGCGAGGGGCGGGACACCGGTTCCGCCCCTTGTCGTTTGCGGCGGGAACGCTCACTTTTCCGGGTATAATCAGTGCGGACAGCGAATCGCGGCTGTCGCAGCGCGGGACCGGCCGTTAAGTTCGCCGTCCTCCAAAGGCCCATAGACCCATGCACCAGTATCAGGACCTACTCGAGCGGATTCTTTCAGACGGCGCCGAGAAAACAGACCGGACCGGCACCGGCACGCTGTCGGTGTTCGGCCACCAGATGCGCTTCAATCTGTCCGCCGGTTTCCCGATGCTGACCACCAAGCGGCTGCCACTGAAGGCGATCGTGCATGAGCTGTTGTGGTTCCTGAAGGGCGACACCAACATCAAATATCTGCACGACCACGGCGTCACTATCTGGGACGAGTGGGCGGACGCCAATGGCGATCTCGGTCCGGTCTATGGCCATCAATGGCGCTCCTGGCCTGCGCCGGACGGTCGCAGCATCGACCAGATCTCGAGCGTGGTCGACACGATTAAGCGCAACCCCGACTCGCGTCGCCTGATCGTCTCGGCCTGGAATCCGGCCGAGGTCGACAAGATGGCGCTGCCGCCGTGCCACTGCCTGTTCCAGTTCTATGTCGCGAACGGGAAGCTGTCCTGCCAGCTCTATCAGCGCTCGGCCGATGTGTTCCTCGGCGTGCCCTTCAACATCGCCTCCTATGCGCTGCTCACGATGATGGTCGCGCAGGTCACGGGATTGAAGCCCGGCGACTTCGTGCATTCGCTCGGCGACACCCATCTCTATTCCAACCATCTGGAACAGGCGCGGCTTCAGTTAACGCGCGCACCACGTCCATTGCCGGTGATGAAGATCAACCCTGACGTGAAGGATATCTTTTCCTTCCGCTACGAGGACTTTGAGCTCGTCGGCTACGATCCGCATCCGCACATTAAAGCGGAAGTCGCGGTCTAGCGCAGATGTCCCTCAATATCCGCCGCGCGCGCTCCGGCGAAGCCGGCCTCATTCTCGCTTTCATCCGCGAGCTCGCCGAGTACGAAAAGCTTTCGCACGAGGTGGAAGCGACAGAGATGATGATCGCCGACGCTCTGTTCGGCGACGATCCGCGGCTCTATTGTGCGATCGCCGAATGGGAGGGCGAGCCGGTCGGCTTCGCGGTCTGGTTCCTCAACTTCTCCACTTTCAGCGGCCGCCACGGCATCTATCTCGAGGATCTCTATGTGCGGCCGTCGCATCGGGGCAGGGGCCTCGGCAAGGCGCTGCTGGTTTATCTCGCCAGAGAATGCGTCGAGAACGGGTGGTCGCGCCTGCAATGGGCCGTGCTCGACTGGAACGCGCCGTCGATTGCGTTCTACAAATCGCTCGGGGCCGTCATGATGGATGACTGGACGCTGTGCCGCGTCACCGGGCCTGCGCTGGCAAAGCTTGCAGGGAAGGCGCCGTGATGGAGATCGTCTTCGTCGTCGCCATAGCGGAGAACGGCGTCATCGGTGCTGGTGGCGCGATCCCCTGGCGGCTGAAATCCGACATGCAGCGCTTCAAGGCGCTCACGATCGGCAAGCCCGTGATCATGGGCCGGAAGACCTTTGAATCGCTGCGCCGGCCGCTTCCCAACCGCACCAACATCGTCATCACGCGCGATGCGGATTATCGCGCCCGAGGTGCCATCGTCACGACGTCGGCGGCGGATGCAGGCGCGGTCGCACGCGGCGATGCCCTGCGGCGTTCCGCCGCCGAAATCGCCGTGATCGGCGGCGCCGAGATCTATCGGCAATGGCTCGATCGCGCCGACCGCCTCGAAATCACCGAGGTGCACGCGCGGCCGGCGGGCGACACTTGTTTCGAGATCGACAAGGCGCAGTGGGAGGAAACCAGCCGCGTCCGCCATCCGGCGGGAGCCGACGACAGCGCGGACTTCTCCTATGTGACATATCGTCGGCGGTCCCGAGATTAACTGCATTCGCCAATGTTTACATTGACTTTTCCGCGCCCAAGCATAGCTCGGGGGGCAGTCAGGGGCGCGTTGTAAGGGGCCTGCCGGTCCCCTATAAAGCCGGACCGGACAAATGCCGGCCGGATGAGTTCTAGTCCCGGCCCGCCGAGGAGACTGTCGAATGCCGTGGAAGAATCAGGGCGGTGGCCCGTGGGGCTCGGGTCCGAAAGGGCCATGGGGCTCAGGCCCGCAACCGGTCGGGCCGAGGCCACCGGATCTGGAAGACCTTCTGCGGCGCGGCCAGGACCGCCTGCAGCAGCTTCTGCCCGGCGGCTATTTCTCCGGCGTCGGCATTACGCTGATCCTCCTGATCGTCCTCGCGTTCTGGCTGCTGTCGGGCTTCTTCCGCGTGCAGTCCGAAGAGCTCGGCGTCGTGCTGCGCTTCGGCAAGCACGTCCGCACCGTGCAGCCGGGCCTCAACTATCATCTGCCCTATCCGATCGAGACCGTGCTGCTGCCGAAGGCGCTGCGCGTCTCCACCATCTCCATCGGCATGACGCTGATCGACGATCCGACGCGGCGCGGCCGCTCGATCCGCGACGTGCCGGAGGAGAGCCTGATGCTGACCGGCGACGAGAACATCGTCGACGTCGATTTCACCGTGCTCTGGCGCATCAAGCCGGACGGTGTCGGTGACTTCCTCTTCAACATCCAGAACCCCGAAGGCACCGTGAAGGCGGTTGCCGAGAGCGCGATGCGCGAGGTCATCGGCCGCTCGCAGATCCAGCCGATCCTGACCGGCGCCCGCAACGTCACGGAACAGAACGTGCAGGAGCTGATGCAGAGGACGCTCGACAGCTACGGCTCGGGCATCCTCATCACCCAGGTGCAGATGCAGAAGGTCGATCCGCCCGCGCAGGTGATCGACGCCTTCCGCGACGTGCAGGCGGCGCGCTCCGACTCCGAGCGCTTGCAGAACGAGGCGCAGACCTATGCCAACCAGGTCGTGCCGCAGGCGCGCGGGCGCGCGGCGCAGATCCTGCAGGCCGCCGAAGGATACAAGGAGCAGGCGGTCGCCGAGGCCAAGGGCCAGAGCGCGCGCTTCCTGAAGGTATACGACGAATACAAGAAGGCGCCCGACGTGACGCGTGAACGGATCTATCTGGAGACGATGGAGCGCGTGCTCGGCGGCTCGGAAAAGCTGGTCTATGACGGCGGCTCCTCGGGCCAGGGCGTCGTGCCCTTCCTGCCGCTCAACGAACTGACGCCCAAGCGGGCGCCCACCCCCGGCCAGCAGTCGAGCGGAGGCACCCGATGAGGTCTCCGGTTACAGGCATTGTCTCGCTGCTCGGGTTGCTCCTGGTCCTGATCGTGGCCTACATGTCGCTGTTCACGGTGCAGCAGACCGAGCAGACCATCGTGCTTCAGTTCGGCAAACCCGTCGACGTCGTCACCGAGCCCGGCCTGCATTTCAAGGCGCCGTGGAATTCGGTGATCAACATCGACAAGCGGATTCTCGATCTCGAGAATCCATCGCAGGAGGCGATCGCCTCCGACCAGAAGCGCCTGGTGGTCGACGCCTTCGCGCGCTACCGCATCAAGGACGCGCTGCGCTTCTATCAGAGCGTCGGCTCGATCCAGTCCGCCAACCTCCAGCTCACCACGCTGCTCAACGCGGCGCTGCGCCGCGTGCTCGGCGAGGTCAGCTTCATCAACGTGGTGCGTGACGATCGCGAGAAGCTGATGCTGCGCATCCGCGACCAGCTCGATCACGAAGCCGATGGCTATGGCATCCAGGTCGTCGACGTCCGGATCCGACGCGCCGATCTGCCGGAGCAGAACAGCCAGGCGGTGTACCAGCGCATGAAGACCGAGCGTGAGCGCGAAGCTGCCGAGTTCCGCGCGCAGGGCGGTCAGAAGGCGCAGGAGATTCGCTCCAAGGCCGACCGCGAGGTGACCGTGATCGTCGCCGACGCCAATTCGCAGTCCGAGCAGATCCGGGGCGCGGGCGATGCCGAGCGCAACCGCCTGTTTGCCGAGGCTTACAGCAAGGATGCCGACTTCTTCGCCTTCTACCGGTCGATGACGGCATATGAGAACGGGCTGCGTTCCAACGACACCCGATTCCTGTTGCGCCCTGACTCGGATTTCTTCCGGTACTTCAGTAGTCCGGGCGGCAAGCCGAGTGGCGAGGCGCCGGCGCCGGCGAAACCTTAAAGGCTGAGCAAGCCGAAGGGCGGTGCGGCTGCCGCCCTTCGTCGAAGCAAGAACAGCACGCGGGGAGGTTCCAATCCGATGAGGTCCATTGCGTTCGCCGACTTCCTCATCGGCTTAGGCATCCTGTTCGTGCTCGAAGGCTTGTTGTTCGCGGCAAGTCCGGCCTGGATGCGCAAGGCCATGAAGAGTGCGCTTGCCACGCCCGACCATATCCTGCGAGCAGTCGGGATCGCTTCGGCGGTGGCCGGGTTGATCCTGATCTGGGTTATGCGACGCCCCATTTAGGCTCCGCGCCAACGCCAAAGTGAAGCCTTGGGTCGGCTTTTCGCCGTATTATCCGGCTCTTGAGGCCCGTTAACCTCCGTGCTTGCGCCGTCCCCCCGTTCGAGCGCAGTCTGGAGCCGAATTCTTTCTCTGGAGATCACAATGACCGCTGCCACCATTGCCCCGACCCGCTTGCGCCATTGCGTGCGACTTGGGCTGGCCGCGCTCGCCATCGGCGCTTTCAGCGCGTTCGGCTCGCCGGCCTACGCGCGTGGGCCGGAAGGCATCGCCGATGTCGCCGAAAAAGTGATCGACGCGGTCGTCAACATCTCGACCTCGCAGACCGTCGAAGCCAAAGGCGGCGGCAGCAACACCATGCCGCAACTTCCGCCCGGTTCGCCCTTCGAGGAATTCTTCGACGACTTCTTCAAGAACCGCCGCGGCCCCGGTGCCGGCAAGGGCGGCGAGCGCGGCGACAACGGGCCGCCGCGCAAGACCAATTCGCTCGGCTCGGGCTTCATCATCGATACGTCAGGCATCGTGGTGACCAATAACCACGTCATCGCGGATGCCGACGAGATCAACGTCATTCTCAACGACGGCACCAAGATCAAGGCCGAGCTCGTCGGCGTCGACAAGAAGACCGACCTCGCCGTGCTGAAGTTCAAGCCGACCAAGCCGCTCGTTGCTGTGAAGTTCGGCGACTCCGACAAGCTACGTCTCGGCGACTGGGTGGTCGCGATCGGAAATCCGTTCAGCCTCGGCGGCACCGTGACCGCAGGCATCGTCTCGGCCAAGAACCGCGATATCTCCTCTGGCCCTTATGACAGCTACATCCAGACCGACGCCGCCATCAACCGCGGCAATTCCGGCGGCCCGCTGTTCAACCTCGAGGGTGAGGTCATCGGCGTCAACACGCTGATCATCTCGCCCTCCGGCGGCTCGATCGGGATCGGCTTCGCGGTGCCGTCGAAGACGGTCGCAGGCGTGGTCGACCAGCTCCGCCAGTTCGGCGAACTGCGCCGCGGCTGGCTCGGTGTGCGCATCCAGAGCGTAACGGACGAGATCGCCGAGAGCCTCAACATCAAGCCCGCACGCGGCGCGCTGGTCGCCGGCGTCGACGACAAGGGTCCGGCCAAGCCGGCCGGCATCGAGCCGGGCGACGTCGTCGTCAAGTTCGACGGCAAGGATATCAAGGACCCGAAGGATCTGTCGCGCGTCGTCGCCGACACCGCGGTGGGCAAGGAGGTCGACGTCGTCATCATCCGCAAGGGCCAGGAAGACACCAAGAAGGTCACGCTCGGCCGCCTTCAGGATCCGGAAAAGGTGCAGGCCGCGGTGAAGACCGAGGAGCCGCCGCCCGAGAAGCCGGTGACGCAGAAGGCGCTCGGCCTCGATCTTGCGACGCTGAGCAAGGATCTGCGCACGCGCTACAAGATCAAGGACAGCGTGAAGGGCGTGGTCGTCACCAATGTCGACGCCAACTCGGATGCCGCCGACAAGCGGCTTTCCGCCGGCGACGTGATCGTCGAAGTGGCGCAGGAGGCCGTGTCGAGCGGCGCCGACGTCCAGAAGCGCATCGACCAGATCAGGAAGGACGGCAAGAAGTCGGTGCTGCTGCTCGTCTCCAACGGCGAGGGCGAGCTGCGGTTCGTCGCGCTGAGCGTGCAGTAGGGAAGGCGCTCAGCCCCATACTCACTGTCATGCCCCGCGAAAGCGGGGCATCCAGTACGCCGCGGCCTCTCAATATCTCGCACTGTCTCTGGAATACTGGATCACCCGCCTTCGCGGGTGACGACGCCGGAGGGGGCGTCAGGCTTCCACAAACTCGTCCCGCCGATACCCCTGCGCATACAAGAGCGCGGTGAGATCGCCGTGGTCGACCCGCGCGGCCGCTCCCGCGGCGACCGCAGGCTTCGCATGATAGGCAACTCCCAGCCCCGCCGCCTGGATCATTGCGAGGTCGTTGGCGCCGTCGCCGACCACCAGCGAGTCGATGTCGTCGAGATCGAACGACTCCATCAAGTCCACCAGCGTCGCAAGCTTTGCGGCTCGGCCCAGGATCGGTTCCTTCACCTCGCCGGTGAACTTGCCGTCGCGCACGACCAGCTCGTTGGCGCGGTTCTCCTGGAAACCGATCTTGGCGGCGACCGCGCGCGTGAACAGCGTGAAGCCGCCGGAGACGAGGCAGGTATAGGCGCCGTGAGCGCGCATGGTCGCGACCAGCGTGCTGCCGCCCGGCGTCACCGTGATGCGCTTCGCCAGGACCTCGTCGACCACGCTGGCGGGAAGGTCCTTCAACAGCGCGACGCGTTCGCGCAACGCCGGCTCGAACTCAATCTCGCCGCGCATTGCGCGCTCGGTGATGCCTGCGACATGCGCCTTCACCCCGACAAGATCGGCGAGCTCATCGATGCATTCCTGGCCGATCATGGTGGAATCCATGTCGGCCAGAAAAAGCTTCTTGCGCCGGAAGCCGACCGGTTGCACGACGATGTCGATGGGGAGGTCGCCGCGGATTTCGCGCAACCGCTGTTCGATGGCGTGACGGTCGCGTTCGAGGTTACTGTCGGCGCCGAAGGGAATGTCGACCGCGACCCCGTCGAACAACCAGTGCGCCGGTTCTGCCCTGGGCAGCACGGCGCGGGCGCCGTCGACGATGGTGGAGTCGAGCGCGGGATTGGCGGGATTGCAGATCAGCGTGGCGACGAGGGACATTTGAGGTTTTCGTGAGCGAGGAGCATCCGAGCAAGGCCGTGCTTATCGCAGGCCCGACCGCCAGCGGCAAGTCGGCGCTGGCGCTCGAGCTTGCGCTTGCCGGCGGCGGCGTCGTCATCAATGCCGATTCCATGCAGGTCTATCGCGACCTGCGCATCATCACGGCGCGGCCCACGCGGAGCGACGAGGCGCGCACTCCGCACCGCCTCTATGGCCATGTCGACGCGGCCGTGAATTTCTCGGCTGGCGCTTGGGTGGCCGATGCGGCGAAGGTCCTTGAAGAAGCGCAGGCGCAGGGCCGCCTGCCGATCTTCATCGGCGGCACCGGGCTCTATTTCAAGGCGCTGACGGTGGGGCTCTCCGTGGTGCCGCCGATCCCCGCCGAAGTGCGCGAGGATGTGCGCGCACGGCTGGAGCGGAACGGCGTTGAGGCCCTGCATGCGGAACTTGCGGCTCGCGATTCCCGCGCGGCGGAGCGATTGAAGGTCCGCGACCGCACCCGCATTGCGCGCGCGCTCGAGGTGGTCGAGGCGACCGGCCGTTCGCTGCTCGACTGGCACCACGAGGGCCATCCGCCGCTGCTGCCCAAGGACAGTTTCCGCGCGGTGTTTCTCGCGCCCGAACGCGACGAACTCTACGCCCGCATCGACGCCCGCTTCGATGCCATGTTGGGCGGCGGCGCGCTCAAGGAGGTGGAGCGGCTCGCCGCTCGCCGTCTCGATCCGCTGCTGCCCGCCATGAAGGCGCATGGCGTGCCGGCGCTAATCAGACATCTGCGCGGCGAGCTCAGCCTGGAAGAGGCTGCCAGCATCGGCCGCGCCGACACGCGTCACTACGCCAAGCGCCAGTTCACCTGGTTCCGGCACCAGCTCCCGGAATTCGAGTGGGTGAAGCCGGAGGAGGCGAGGGGCTGGCTCGCCGCGGCCGTCAAATCCGCGCGGGACGGGAATTGATGGAAGTCGTTCCGGGAGCCCGCGCAGCGTGAGCCCGAAACCCAAAACTCCAAGTTTGTGTGGCAACGACCGCCGGCCGCCCCTTCGCGCCCCATCAGGGACCGTGGTCATGAAATCAGGTCTCGATGCTCCTGCGTCGCGCTTCGCGCGGCGCGATCCCGTCGCGTCGCCCGGAATGACGCAGGATTGTTTGGCTGCGCCACAATTTACCTCTCGCCGAACCGCAAGAACGCCGCTACACTGCCAAAATCGCGCGGGAATGGCCGCTTTGCCTTGACATCCAGGCTTTGGCCGCTATGTTTCGCGCAACCTTTGGGAAGCCGAGCGCCTGCTATGCGTAACATTATTACCGTACTCCTTATCGCCGTCGTACCCAGGCACACCGCCGGGGGTGGCTAGCTGCCATCCACAAGACAGGCGGTGTGCATGGGCCCTCTTCGGGGCCTTTTTTATTTCCCGAACAGACTTGAAAGAAGCCGCTGACAACAGCGCATCCGGAGCAAGCCAATGACCGACAAGAGCCACGATCCAAACCAGATGACCGGCGCCGCGATGATCGTTCGCGCGCTCATCGATCATGGCGTCAAGGACGTCTTCGGCTATCCCGGCGGCGCGGTGCTTCCGATCTATGACGAGATCTTCCAGCAGAGCGAGGTCCAGCACATCCTGGTCCGCCACGAGCAGGGCGCCGGCCACGCCGCCGAAGGCTATGCGCGCTCGACCGGCAAGCCGGGCGTGGTGCTGGTGACCTCCGGCCCCGGCGCCACCAACATGGTGACGCCGCTCACCGACGCGCTGATGGATTCCATCCCTCTGGTCTGCATCACCGGCCAGGTGCCGACCCATCTGATCGGCAACGACGCGTTCCAGGAGTGCGACACCGTCGGCATCACCCGTCCCAGCACCAAGCACAACTGGCTGGTGCGCGACGTCAATGATCTCGCAAAGGTGCTGCATGAGGCCTTCTATGTCGCGACCTCCGGCCGCCCCGGTCCGGTGCTCGTCGACGTGCCGAAGGACGTGCAGTTCGCGACCGGTACCTATCATCCGCCGCGCAAGTCCGACGTGCACAGGTCGTATGCGCCGCGCGTGAAGGGCGATGCGACGCAGATCCGCAAAGCGGTCGCGCTGCTCGCCAATGCCAAACGTCCCGTGATCTACAGCGGCGGCGGCGTCATCAATTCCGGTCCCGAGGCGACCAAGTTGCTGCGCGAGCTGGTCGAGGTCACCGGCTTTCCGATCACTTCGACGCTGATGGGCCTCGGTGCCTATCCGGCGTCGGGCAAGAACTGGCTCGGCATGCTCGGCATGCACGGCACTTACGAAGCCAACATGACCATGCATGATTGCGACGTCATGCTGTGCGTCGGCGCGCGCTTCGATGACCGCATCACCGGCCGCGTCGATGCGTTCTCGCCGGGCTCGAAGAAGATCCACATCGACATCGACCCGTCCTCGATCAACAAGAACATCCGCGTCGACGTGCCGATCATCGGCGACTGCGGCAACATCCTCGGCGACATCCTCCAGGTGTTCAAGGCTGAGGCCAAGAAGCCCGACATCAAGGCGTGGTGGCAGCAGATCGCGCAGTGGCGCGCCCGGAACTCGCTGTTCTACAAGAAGAGCAACGACGTCATCCTGCCGCAATATGCGATCCAGCGCCTGTTCGAACTGACGCGCGGCAAGGATACTTACATCACAACCGAGGTCGGCCAGCACCAGATGTGGGCGGCGCAGTTCTTCGGCTTCGAGGAGCCGCACCGCTGGATGACCTCGGGTGGTCTCGGCACCATGGGCTACGGCCTGCCGGCTGCGGTCGGCGTGCAGGTGGCCCACCCGGATAGCCTCGTCATCGACATCGCGGGCGATGCCTCGGTGCAGATGACGATCCAGGAGATGTCGACGGCGGTCCAGTACGAGCTGCCGATCAAGATCTTCATCCTGAACAACCAGTACATGGGCATGGTGCGGCAATGGCAGCAGCTCCTCCATGGCAACCGGCTGTCGCATTCCTACTCCGAAGCGCTGCCGGATTTCGTCAAGCTCGCGGAAGCCTATGGCGGCGTCGGCATCCGGGCGCACAAGCCCGCCGATCTCGACGGAGCCATCAAGGAGATGATCTCGGTCAAGCGCCCGGTGCTGTTCGACTGCCGCGTCGCCGCGCTCGAGAATTGCTTCCCGATGATTCCCTCCGGCAAGGCGCACAACGAGATGCTGTTGCCGGAGCAGGCGAACGACGAAGCCACGGCGACCGCGTTCGCCGGCGGCAAGGCGCTGGTGTGATGAGGCCGGACACAAATTCCACTGTCATCGCCCGGCTTGACCGGGCGATCCAGTACGCCGCGGCGTCTCGATCGATCTCGGGCGTCTCTGGAATACTGGATTCCCGCCTTCGCGGGGATGACCAAAATGAGAGAAGGCCGACGGGAAGCCAATATGTTTGATCTCCGCGAGCTCGAGCGCGCACATGCGATCGTGGGGCAGGCGGTGCCGGCGACGCCGGCGCACGCCTGGCCGCTGCTTAGCCAGCGGCTCGGCACGCCGGTCGTGGTCAAGCACGAGAACCATACGCCGATCGGCGCCTTCAAGGTGCGCGGCGGCCTCGTCTATCTCGAACGGCTGAAGCGCGAACGGCCGAATACACCCGGCATCATCTCGGCGACGCGCGGCAATCACGGCCAGAGCCTTGCGTTCGCGGCAAGCCGGCACGGCGTGCCGGCCGTGATCTACGTGCCGCGCGGCAACTCGGTCGAGAAGAACCGGGCGATGAAAGCCTTCGGTGCCGAGCTGGTCGAGCACGGCGAGGACTTCCAGGCCGCGCGCGAGGAGGCCGAGCGCCGCGCGCAGTTCGCCGGCCTGCACATGGTGCCGTCGTTCCACGCCGACCTGGTCCTGGGCGTGGCGACCTATGCGCTCGAGCTGTTCAGGGCCGCGGCTGATCTCGACATCCTCTACGTGCCGATCGGGCAGGGCTCTGGCATCTGCGGCTGCATCATGGCCCGCGACCTCCTCGGCCTGAAGACCGAGATCGTCGGCGTGCAGTCGACGGAAGCGCCGTCCTACGCGCTGTCGTTCGCAGCCGGCACGATCGTGACGACCGAAACCAGCAACACGCTGGCCGACGGCATGGCGACGCGCATTCCGGATGCGGAAGCGCTGGCGCTGATCCGCAAGGGCGCCTCACGCATCGTAGAGGTCATGGACGACGAGGTCGCCGCCGCGATCCGCGCCTACTGGACCGACACGCATAATCTCGCCGAAGGCGCCGGCGCGGCCGCGCTCGCCGCGGCGCTGCAGGAAAAGAGCAAGCTCGGGGGCAAGCGGGTGGGTCTCGTGCTCTCGGGCGGCAATATCGATTTCGACCTGTTCCAGCGGTGGGTGATGGCGGAGTCGACGGCGAGCCAAAGGGTGGTTGCATGATGAGCCGAGCACTCAGCAGGAATTCCGCTGTCATCGTCCGGCTTGACCGGACGATCCAGTACGCCGCGGCGGTCGTGAGAATCTCTGGCGCCGGTGATTACTGGATGCCCCGCTTTCGCGGGGCATGACGAGAAAGAATAGAGGGGACGACAATGAACCAGCCCGCATCCGCCTATTTCATCGAGGATCGTCACGATCCCAACGAGACGCACACGCTCTCGGTGCTCGTGCAGAACGAGCCCGGCGTGCTCGCGCGCGTCATCGGCCTGTTCTCGGGGCGTGGCTACAACATCGAGAGCCTCACGGTCTCGGAGACCGAGAGCCAGAAGCATCTCTCGCGCATCACCATCGTCACCACTGGCACGCCGATGGTGATCGAGCAGATCAAGCATCAGCTCGACCGCATGATCCCGGTCTATCGCGTCGTCGACATGACCTTGACCAAGCGCTCGATCGAGCGCGAGCTGGCGATGGTGAAGGTGCGTGGGCAGGGCGAGCACCGGGTCGAGGCGCTCAGGCTGGCGGACGCGTTCCGCGCCCGGGTGATCGACGCGACGACCGAGAGTTTCGTGTTCGAGATCACAGGCAACACGGACAAGATCAATCAATTCATCGACCTGATGCGTCCACTCGGCCTTGTCGAGGTGTCGCGCACCGGCGTTGCCGCGATCGGTCGCGGGCCTGAAGGGATGTGAACCATGCTGGCGCGCGACTGGTACTACAACGAGCGGAACCGGATGGGCATCGAGCCCGCGGTGGCTTCGATCTATGACAGTCATGACGATGCCGATTTGCGCGCGCGCGCCGCGCTGAAAATGCTCGGGGTACAGCGGGGCTGGCGGATCGCCGACATCGGCTGCGGCAACGGCGTGCTCGCGACCGAAGCCGCGCTGATGGGTGCGGAAGTCGACGCCATCGACATCTCGCCGGCGATGCTGGCGCTCGCCGAGATCTATGCCCGCGACCGCAAGGCAAAGGTCGCGACGCAATCGGCGGGCCTGCTCAGCTTCTCCTACCGGCCGGAATCCTACGACCTGATCGTCAGCGAGTTCACGCTGCACCATTTGCCGGATTTCTGGAAGGCGGTGGCGATATCGCGGATCTATCGTGCGCTGAAGCCGGGCGCGAGCTTTTATCTGCGCGACATCGTCTTCGCTTCGACGCCTGATGCGCTCGAGCGGGACGTCGAGCAATGGGCCGACTTCCAGATCAAGAACCACGATTTCTCGCGCGAGAGTGTGGTGACGCATATGCGCGACGAATATTCCACCTTCGGCTGGGTCATGGAGCGGATGCTGACCGACGTCGGCTTCACGCTGGTCTCGGCCGACTACCACGCCCCCATGCACGGCACCTATCTCCTGAGCAAACCCAATTCTTCTACGTAATGGCCGGCGAATAAGCCTGGACGAGCACAACACAGCGGCGCGACAGAGCAGAACAAGAACAATGAAGCCGGCCGACATCCTCATCGCCGTCTTGGTGGCGATTATCTGGGGCCTTGCCTTCGTGGCGAGCCGGATCGCGCTCGACGAGTTTTCGCCGGAATTGATGACGGCGATGCGCTTCATCATCGCAGCGGTACCGTGCCTGTTCGTTCGTAAGCCGAAGATCGCCTGGTCGCTTCTGATCGCAATCAGCTTCACGCTGTTCCTCGGCCAGTTCCTTGCCCAGGCCTATGGCATCGCCCATGGCGTGCCGGTGGGGCTGACCAGCGTCATCGTGCAGAGCCAGGCGCTGTTCACCATCGGCTTTGCCGCGATCGCGTTCGGCGAGCGGCCGACGCCGATGCAGGCCCTTGGCGTCGGCATCGCCGCGGCGGGCCTTCTGATGATCTGCGGCACCGTCGGCCATGATTTCAGCGTCGGTGCCTTCGCGGTGCTGATGATCTCGCCGATCTGTTTCGCCGTTGGCAATCTCCTGCTGCGTGGTGCCCGCGGTGTGCCGATGTTCGACCTGTTCGCCTGGCTGTGTCTCACCTCCGCGGTGCCGCTGTTCGCCCTCGCCCTGGTTGTCAACGGGCCGGTGCCGACCTGGCAGTCGTTGATTCATATGTCGCTGACCGGCCTCGTCTGCCTGCTGATGGTCGGCGCCATCTCCACCAGCATCGCCTATTGGCTATGGGGCCGGCTGCTGCGCGATTATCCCGCCGCCCAGGTGGTGCCGTTCGCGTTGCTGGTGCCGTTCGTCGGCTCGGCGGCTTCCAGCATCGCATTCGGCGAGACATTCGGACCGCTGCGCCTCGCCGGCATGCTTACCGTTATCGGCGGCATCGCCGTGATGCTGCTGGCCGGGCGTCCGCAGAATTTGCCGAAGACAGCGTGAGGCGCAGATGTCCCAGTCGCTGCTCTATGCCTTCATCATCTTCGCCGTCGTGATGTTCTTCACGCCGGGGCCGAATAACATCATGCTGTTGTCGTCGGGGCTGACCTACGGCTTCCGTCGCACCATCCCGCACATCGCCGGTATCACCATCGGCTTCGCCTTCATGGTCGGGGCGGTGGGTCTTGGGCTCGGCACCGTGTTCCTGGCCTATCCGATCCTCCAAACCATCCTGAAATATGCCGGCGCCGCCTACCTGATCTATCTCGCCGCGGCGATCGCGCTGTCCGGGCCGGCCAAGCCGGGCGAGGAGAGCCGCCGCGGCCCGATGACCTTCTGGGGCGCGGCCATGTTCCAGTGGATCAATGCCAAAGGCTGGGTGATCGTGATCGGCACCATCACCGCCTATGCCGCCATCGCCCAGTTTCCACTCAACATCGCCATCCAGACCCTGATCAGCCTGCTCGTGGGCACGGCCTCGACGGTGGTCTGGGCCCTGTTCGGGACCGCACTGCGGCCGGTCCTGACCTCCGAGCGGCTGGTTCGCGCCTTCAATATCCTGATGGCGGTCCTACTGCTGGCTTCGCTCTACCCCGTCTTCATGGATGCATGATGCCGCACTTGTCCATGCAGAAACGGGTTTCCCAGGGGCCCCAAAATGCTCTAGACAGCCCCCGAAATCCGCAAATTTCACCGTCCGAGACCTGACCAACGGCCGATTCCGGCCCCCAATGAGGAAACGACTATGCGTGTTTATTACGATCGCGACGCCGACCTGAACCTGATCAAGGGCAAGAAGGTCGCCATCGTCGGCTACGGCAGCCAGGGCCACGCCCATGCGCTGAACCTGAAGGACTCCGGCGTCAAGGAGGTGGCGATTGCGCTGCGCAAGGGCTCGGCCTCGGCCAAGAAGGCGGAGAACGCCGGCTTCAAGGTGATGGAAGTCGCCGAGGCCGCCAAATGGGCCGACCTCGTCATGATGCTCACCCCGGACGAGCTCCAGGGCGACATTTACCGCGAGCACCTGCATGACAACATGAAGAAGGGCGCAGCGCTGGTCTTCGCGCACGGCCTCAACGTCCACTTCAACCTGCTCGACCCGCGCGCCGACCTCGATGTGCTGATGATCGCCCCGAAGGGCCCCGGCCACACCGTGCGCTCGGAATATCAGCGCGGCGGCGGCGTGCCCTGCCTGATCGCGATCGCCAAGGACGTCTCGGGCAACGCCCATGACCTCGGCCTGTCCTACGCCTCCGCCATCGGCGGCGGCCGCGCCGGCATCATCGAGACCACCTTCAAGGAGGAGTGCGAGACCGACCTGTTCGGCGAGCAGGTGGTGCTCTGCGGCGGCCTGGTCGAGCTGATCAAGGGCGGCTACGAGACCCTGGTCGAGGCCGGCTACGCGCCGGAGATGGCCTATTTCGAGTGCCTCCACGAGGTGAAGCTGATCGTCGACCTGATCTATGAAGGCGGCATCGCCAACATGAACTACTCGATCTCCAACACCGCCGAGTATGGCGAGTACGTCACCGGGCCGCGTATCGTCACCGCGGAGACCAAGGCCGAGATGAAGCGCGTTCTCGCCGACATCCAGGGCGGCAAGTTCGCCCGCGACTGGATGCTCGAGAACAAGGTCAACCAGACCTCGTTCAAGGCGACCCGCGCCAAGCTCGCCGCCCACCCGATCGAGGAAGTCGGCGCCAAGCTGCGTGACATGATGCCCTGGATCAAGAAGGGCGCGCTGGTCGACAAGAGCAAGAACTAACGGCCACGCCGTCGTTCCGGGGGCGCGAAGCGCGCCCGGAATCTCGCTCCACGTTCTCCAGATTCCGGGTTCGCGACTGCGTCGCGGCCCGGAATGACGGGTGAAACAAGAGCTTCACTCGCCAAACCAAATCTTAAGTCTTCGCGACTACAACCGGCGCGAGATCGCAGACCACGGTCTCGCGCTTCCTTCCCGGCATAAGCGCTGGTGCTTCAATCAAATTCTTCGATGTTGAAGCGCATCCTCAAGATCAAGAACTGACGCTTAAAGCACATTCTTGGTCGTGCGCTGTTTCCGAGGCCTTTGCCTCACTTCTAGAATCCCTAAAAGATCAGCGACTTCAGAGTCTAGGATTCGACTCTTCATCTTCGCCGTGATCGTGCGCAAGAAGTGCGCGAAGGCGGCTTTGTGCGGCTCATCATCTTAAGAGCTGACGTTCGATCGCGCTTCTTGGTCTTGGTTGCGGACGCGCGAGGGTCTGCATCCGGTTCACCCAGCGGCGGGCAGCGTTGCGCCCGGTTCCCTTTCCGCTGCATGATTGGGCAAGCTCGCCGAAAACGGCCTGCCGGCCGAGCGGATCGCCGAAATCGTGTTTGAGGCGCTCACCGCCGCGAGGCCCAAGGTGCGATACCAGATCACGCCGGACCCGATGCGACACCTGATGGGTGCGACGCTGCCCAAGCGCGCGCTCGACCAGATCACCGGCAAGCAACTCGGCCTGCTGCGACGGTAAGGCGAGCGCTCTAGCCGGCCGGGATCAGCTACTTCGCCCACTGTTCGCATCGCCGCTGGAGCCATGCAGGCCGTGACTGCCGATCCGGGCCTCGCCCTTCGAGACGTTCGCTTCGCGGGCGCCTCAGGGTGAGAGGATGGCGGGGGGATAGAGTGGGTCCGGGCGCGCGAGGTATGCGGCCCTTCGCCGCCCGTTCACATTAAGCGAAGGTCGCAGTGCTGCCTGCGTTGCCTCTCCCTGATCGTTCCATTACAGTTTTATGACACGGCGCGCTCCGGCTGCGCCGGACGCCCTGGCGGTCAGCAGGCCGGCTAGAGGGGGCATCACCGCGCCGGACCGTGTTCAGCGTGTGTCGATGGCGTCCGCGCCCAATCCAGGTCCTTCCGCCGCCACTGCCGTATTGGCGAGCGTCGCCGCACTCGGCATCTGGCGCCTGCTGGCGGTCGCCGCTCCACATCTCGCAGCGCTTGCGCTGATGTACAAAACCGAGTCGGATTTCGGCTCGCGGCTCTCCTTCGTCCTCGCCTGGGGAATCCTCAACTTCTTCTGGATCACGCTGCTACGGCGCCCCGCGCTGTCGGGCGCCTTGTCGCTGACCTTGGTCGTCGTGCTCGTGCTGCTGTCACGGCTCAAGCACGACGTCGTGCAGATGACGGTGAACTTCATCGACCTGATGATGATTGACCGCGACACCGTCGCGTTCCTGTTCACGATCTTTCCGAACCTGCGCTGGTCGGTGATCGGAGCCGGCCTCGTCACGCTGCCGCTGATGTATGCGCTGTGGTGGCTCGATCCGTTCCGCATCCGTCGCCTGCCGGCGTTCGCCTGCAAGCTCGCCTGTCTCGCAGCACTGGTCGGCTACTCGGTCAGCCATCCCGATGAAGCCTGGCGCGGTTACTACGACGACGGCTATCTCTCGAAGTTTTTCCGCTCCGGCGTTACGGCTGTGTCCGACTTCGTCCAATACGGCTTCATGGAGTCGGCCGGCGCGACCAGCGAGCGGCTCAACATGCCGCTGGTCGACGCCTGTCATCCCGCGGGCCGGCGGCCGAACATCATCATGATCCATGATGAATCGAGCTTCGACATTCGTGCCGCGCAAGGCATCAAGGTGCCGCCCGGCTATGGCGGCCATTTCAAATCCTATGACGGCAAGGAGCGTACTTTCCTTGCCGAGAGCAATGGCGGGCCGAGCTGGTTCACCGAGTACAACGTGCTTGCCGGCCTCTCCTCGCGCTCGTTCGGCCGGTTCGCCTACTTCGTCACCCGCCTGGCATCCGGCCGCGTCGAGCGCGGCCTGCCGCTGGCGCTCCGCCGCTGCGGCTATGATACCATGTCGCTCTATCCGGCCTTCGGCGCCTTCATGAGCGCGCGCAGCTTCCAGCTTACGACCGGCATCGAGCGCTTCTACGATGCGAAGGATCTCGGCGCCAGGGACGTCGAGCCCGACAGTTTCTTCTACGACAAGGCGCTTCAGTTGATGGGCGAGCGGCCGCCGAACAAGCCGCTGTTCACCTTCATCTATCTCGGCGCCAATCATTTCCCCTGGGAAACGCGCTTCCGTCCGGACCTGATGCCGAACTGGCGCGCGCCGGGCAATACGCCGGCCATCGACGAATATCTGCGCCGGCAGGCGATGAGCGCGGAGCAGTACAAGACCTTCGTTGCTGGCCTCAAGAAGACGTTCCCGGGCGAACCCTTCCTGATCGTGCGTTACGGCGACCATCAGCCGGAATTCGCGCCGCAGATTCTCGAGCCCGGGCTGGACGAAGGCGGCATCGGCAAGAAGCTCGACGCCTATGACCCGCGTCTCTACGCGACCTACTACGCGATTGATGCCGTCAACTTCGAGCCGGTGAAGAGCAAGGCCGTGATGGACACGATCGACGGTGCGTATCTGCCGCTGGTGATCCAGGAGGCCGCCGGCATTCCGCTCGAACCGTCCTTTGCCGAGCAGAAGGAGATCATGCTCCGCTGCAACGGCGTTTTCTACGGCTGCAATGGCGGCACCGAGGCGCGCCGCCTCAACCGCCTCCTGATCGACGCCGGCATGATCCACGGGCTCTAGCCCCTCGCGTCCACTGCGGATTATATCGTATTACGATATTTTAATCTGCCGACCGCATGGCCTGATTTCAAACTAAAGTCTGAGGCGAAAGCGCCTGAAATCACCGACTTGTAATTGGCGCGGCGCTTCGTTTCCCAAACTTTGTCACGATTGCTTCCATCATCCGACCCGCCGCCACCTTCGTCTTTTCGGCGGCGCGTTGTCCGTCCCTGGTCCACCTTTCCTTGCAGGAGTATCATCCATGCGAGCGCTTGATGCTGCGCGTCTTGCATTTGCCCTCATGCTGCTCGGCCCCGCCGTCCATGCCGCCGAGCCGGCGCATGACATCAAGGGCCTCTATCTCATGACCGACTATCCGGCGGTCACGGTGCGGCCGGGGACCACCACCAATATTTCGCTGCGCCTGCAGGACTACGGTCTCGCGCCGGAGCGCTACCAGCTTTCGGTCGCAGGCGTGCCGAGCGGTTGGACCGCGACGGTGCTCGGCGGCGGCCAGCCGGTCGGGGCTGCGATGCCGGCGCCCGACGGCAGCGTCGCACTCCAGCTCAGGCTCGACGTTCCCGCCGGCGGCGATCTCAGCGGGCATACGCTCACGGTCAAGGCCGAGGGGCAGGGCACGACCGCCGAGCTTCCGATCGCGGTGTCGCTCGCCAAGGAGCTGCCCGCAAAGCTGACCGTGAAGTCCAGCCTGCCGTCGCTGCGCGGCAGCCCGAAATCCAATTTCGACTACACGCTCTCGATCAAGAACGATTCGGGCCGCAACCTCGTCACGAGCTTCGCCGCCGAAGCGCCGGCCAATTTCGAGACCTCGTTCACCGAAGCCTATGGCACGCAGGAGCTGTCCTCGATTCCGATCGATGCCGGTCAGTCCAAGGACATCAAGCTGAAAGTGCGTCCGCCCAGCACGGTCGACGCCGGACATTTCCCGGTGAAGGTGACGGTGAAGGCGGAGGATGCCTCGGCCTCGACCGAACTCGCGCTCGACGTGGTCGGCGAGCCGCAGCTCCAGATCTCCGGCCGCGACGGTCTGTTGAGCGCGCGCGCGGTCGCGGGAAAGCAGAGCTCGATCCCGATCGTCGTGACCAACACCGGCACGGCGCCGGCCGAGAACATTGCGCTGGCCGGCACCGCGCCGAGCGGATGGAAGGTGACGTTCGAGCCGGCGACGATCGATCGGCTTGTCCCCGGCAAGGACAGCGAGGTGCAGGCGCTGCTCACGCCCAGCGAAAAGTCGCTGGCCGGCGATTACCAGACCACCATCCGCGCCACCTCGAAGGGTGAAAACGCTTCGAGCCAGTTCCGGATCACCGTCGGCACCTCGACGGTGTGGGGCGTGGCGGGCGCCGGCGTCATCGGCGTCGCGCTGTTGTTGATGCTGGGCGCAGTCGCGAGGTTCGGACGGCGATGAGCGAGCAACAGAGCGAGACCAAGAGTCCGCCGTGCGTTCCTGTCATCCGCGCGCATAGCCTGACCAGGCGCTACGGCAACACCGCGGTCGTTGATGCCATCGACCTCGACATCGCCCGAGGCGAGGTGTTCGGCCTGCTCGGCCCGAACGGCGCCGGCAAGACCACGACCATCCTGATGATGCTCGGCCTGACCGAAATTTCATCGGGCGAGGTCAGCGTGCTCGGCTTCAATCCGGCGCGCGAGCCGCTGAAGGTCAAGCGGCGCGTCGGCTATCTGCCTGATGCGGTCGGCTTCTATGACCAGCTCACCGCCGCCGAGAACCTCGCCTACACCGCCAAGCTGATGGGCCTCGCGCGCACCGAGCGCGCGCGCCGGATCGAGCAGGCGCTGTGGCGCGTCGGCCTTGCGGACGTTGCCTCAAGGCGGGTCGCGACTTTCTCGCGCGGCATGCGGCAGCGGCTGGGACTGGCCGAGATCATCATGAAGCGCGCCGAGATCGCGATCCTGGACGAGCCGACCTCCGGGCTCGACCCGCAGGCGACCCAGGAATTCCTCGGATTGATCGGGGAGCTGAAGGCCGAAGGCGTCACCGTGCTGCTGTCGTCCCACATGCTCGACCAGGTGCAGCGCATCTGCGATCGCGTTGCGCTGTTCAAGGCCGGTCGCATCGTGCTGATGGGTGCGGTGCCGGAGCTGGCGGTGAAGGTGCTCGGTGCGGGCTTTGTCGTCGAAGTCGAGGCCGAAGGGCTCGGCATCGCCCGGCGGCTCGCGATGATCCCCGGCGTGACCCAGGTCGAGACGCTCGCCACCGATCGCTTCCGCATGACCGCGGAGCGCGACGTGCGGCCGGATGCGGCGCGGGCCGTCGTCGCCGTCGATGGAGCCTTGCGCAAATTGTCGGTCGACGAGCCGAGCTTGGAGGCGATCTACGCGCGCTATTTCCAGGCCCAGCCCACGGGAGACGTGCGTCATGCGGCGTGAGGGATCACCGTTCCAGGGTCTGTCCACCGTGTTCGTCAAGGAGCTGGCCGATCACGTCTCCAGCATCCGCATGCTGATGCTGGAGCTCTTGATCGTCTTCACGGCGCTCGCCGCGCTGTATGAGGCGATTAACAGCCTGCGCCAGAACACCGCCGAAGATCCCTTCCTGCTGCTGCGGCTCTTCACCATCGATCAGGCGCCGATGCCGTCCTTTGTCGCCGTGCTCGGATTCCTCATTCCGCTGATGGCGATCGGGCTGGGCTTCGATGCCGTCAACAGCGAGCACAACCGGCGGACGCTGTCGCGCATCCTGGCGCAGCCGATCTATCGCGATGCGCTGCTGATGGGGAAGTTTTTGGCAGCCCTTGCCACCATCGGCATCAGCCTCGCCGCATTGTGGCTGCTGGTGATCGGCCTCGGCCTGATCTTCCTCGGCGTGCCGCCCGGCGGCGAGGAGATTGCGCGCTCGCTGGTGTTCCTGGTCGTGGCGATCTTCTATGCCGGCGTCTGGCTCTCGCTTGCGATGCTGCTCTCGATCGTGTTCCGCTCGCCTGCGACGGCGGCGCTGGTCTCGCTCGGTATCTGGCTGTTCCTGACCGTGCTCTGGCCGATGCTCGCCCCCGCCGTCGCGCAGGCGATCGCACCGGCGGATCCGCGTTACGCGCTGCTTGGCCTGAACGATCCGGCGACGACGGTCTGGACCCAGGAGCTGCTCCGCCTGTCGCCCAACGATCTGTTCGGCGAGGCCATGCTCGCGGTGTTGTCGCCGACCACACGCGCGCTCGGCCCGGTCTTCCTCGACCAGCTCCGTGGCGCCGTCATGGGTGCGCCGCTGCCTTTCGGCGAAAGCGTCATGATCGCCTGGCCGCAGACCGTCGGCCTGATCGCCGGCACCATCGTGCTGTTTGCATTCGGCTACGTGCTGTTCCAGCGACAGGAGGTGAGGGCGTGAGGGAGCGCGGAGCGGACCGTCTGCGACGCTGTGTGCACGATTGAAGTGTGCCGCGATGAAAGCGCGCCTTGAGCACACTGCGGCTCCCTCCCCCGCAAGGGGGGAGGGAACGGAGAGAGTTGGATTTGGGGCTACACTACTTCGTCCCGACCTTCTCCCACAGCCACTTCGCCACCGCCTCGGGCGACGAATTCGCATCATTGCCGCTGGCGCGCAGGTTTGCGTCCCGCATCGTGGCGATGTCGATCTTGCCGATCAGCGGCTTCAAGGCCGCCTTGAGCCGTTCGTCCCCGGCGCGCTTCGGTGCGAGCAACAGGATGGCATCGTAAGGCGGGATCGCATGCCTGGGATCGTCGAGCGCGATGAGGTCGTATTTCGCGATCAGTCCGTCGCTGGTATAGCCGGCGATCACGTCGACCTCGCCGCTTGCGACAGCCGCGTACATGAAGTCCGGCTGCATCTGGCGCTGGGCGCGGAAGGTGAGCCCGTAAGCCTGTTGCAGCGCTGCCCATTCCGGACGTGAGAAGAATTCGTAATCGCCGGCAATCGACATGGGCGGCGCATGTGCGGCGAGATCGGCGATGGTGCGGATATGAAGCGCCTCGGCGCGCTTTCTCGGCATCACCAGCGCATAGGCGTTCTCGAAGCCGAGCTCGCCGAGCAGGGTGATGTTGTCTCTCGCAAGCGCCGTCTTCAACTCCGACAACAGCTCCCCGCGCGACTTGATATCCGTGCGGTGCAACTGGTTGGCCCAGAGTGTGCCGGAATAGTCGACATAGAGGTCGATGTCGCCGGCCCTCAGCGCCTCGAAGATCACGTTCGAGCCGAGGCCGGAGCGCGAGGTCGCAGCCAGGCCTGCGGCCTCGAGGCGCTGCCTCATGAGGGCCGACAGGACATATTGCTCGGCGAATGTCTTGGCGCCGACGACATAGCTCGAAGAGGAGCGCCCCATCGACGGCACCAGCGTCGCAACCACCAGCGCCGCAAGGCCGACGCCGCCGAGCCCGGCGCGCAGGCGGCTGCGGTTGTGCAGGCCGCTCTCGATCAGGCCGAGCAGTTGGTCGACGGCGAGCGCCAGCAGTGCAGAAGCAAAGCAGCCGAACAACACGAACACCCAGTTCTGGGTCTGCAGCCCGGCGAAGATGTAGTTGCCGAGGCTGGTCTGTCCGATCGGTGTCGACAGCGTCGCCGTCCCGATCACCCACACCGCGGCGGTGCGGATGCCTGCCATCATCACCGGCAGCGCCAGCGGCAGCTCGACCATCACGAGGGACTGTCGCGCGGTCATGCCGACGCCCTTGGCGGCCTCGAGCAGGGCCGGGTCGATGCCGTTCAGCCCGGTGATGCCGTTGCGCAGCACCGGAAGCATCGAATAGAGCGCCAAGGCCAGCATCGCCGGCAGGAAGCCGAAGGCCGAGAAGGAGACGCCGAACCAGGCGAGCGTCACGGCGGCAGCCGCAAGCAGCAGCGGATAGAACAGCGCCAGCAGCGCCAGTCCGGGTACGGTCTGCACGATGCTGGCGAGCGCAAGCAGGACGCCGCGTGGCGCCGGGCGGTTGCGCGTCAGGATCGCCAGCGGCAGGCTGACGATCAGCCCCAGCGCCAGCGCGGCGAGGCTCACCCGGACGTGGTTGCCGAGATAGTCGGGCAGATGCGACAGCGCTTCGCCCCAGCGTGGATCTGTGAGCAGGCTCATGCCGCACCGCCGTGTGGCAACAGCGCGTTTAGCCGCTCGACCTGGCGCCGCGGCGTGCGCAGGAGCTCCAGCACATAGGCATCGCCGCTGCCGGCAAGCTCGGCTGGCGTGCCCTGCGCCAGCAGCTTTCCACCGCGCATCACCGCGATGCGGTCGGCGAGCAGGATCGCCTCCGTCATGTCATGGGTGATCATGACGGTGGTCAGCCCGAGCTTCTGATGCAGGGTCCGGTAGTCATCGCCAAGCGCGTCGCGGGTCAGCGGGTCGAGCGCCCCGAACGGCTCGTCCATCAGCACGATGCGGGGCCGCGCCGCGAGCGCCCGCGCCACGCCGACGCGCTGGCGCTGGCCGCCGGAGAGCGCTTCGGGCAGCCGGTCGCGGTGGGCGCCGCGGTCGAGCTGCACGAGCCCCATCAGCTCATCGACGCGCGATGCGATCTCCGGCGCCGACACGCCCAGAAGTTTCGGCGTGATCCCGATGTTATCCGCGACGCTCAAGTGAGGGAACAACCCGCCGCTCTGGAAAACGTAACCGATCCGCCGCCGCAGCGCGACCGGATCGACCGTGCCGATATCCTCGCCCTCGACCGTGATCGTGCCACCATTCGCATCGATCAACCGGTTGGCCAGCCGAAGCAGCGTCGTCTTGCCCGAGCCCGAGCTGCCGACAACAGCCACCAACTCGCCCTCGGCGATGTCGAGCGAGACGCCGTCCACGGCGGTGACGGGGCCGAAGCTCTTGGTGACGTGCGCATAGCCGATCATGGGCCTGGAGGGCATCTGGCGAGACTCGCTTCGCTAACCCGCCCTGGAAGGGAGGGAATGACGAGCCTTATGCGTACCACGCCTGGCGGCTTGATTGAACTTGGCCGCGCGAGAGGCTAAGCCATCGATCGAGGTTCGGAGGACACACATGACAACGCCCACGGCGGTGGCGCTCGAGAATGCGAAGGTTGCATTTCGGCTGGGAGACGGGCGGGTCTATACCGCGGTGGAGAAGGCCCATCTCACCGTGGCGCAGGGCGAGTTCGTCGCCATCGTCGGTCCGACCGGCTGCGGGAAATCCACGCTGCTCAACGTTGCGGCAGGCCTTTTGAAACCGGCCGCCGGCAGCGTCAAGATATTCGACCGGCCGCTGGCTGGCCTCAATCGCGATGCCGGCTACCTGTTCCAGGCCGATGCGCTGTTCCCCTGGAAGACGGCGCTCGACAATGTCGCGATCGGGCTCGAGATCAAGGGCACGCCGCGCACTGAGGCGCTGCCGCGCGCGCAGAAATGGCTCGCATCGGTCGGCCTCGGGGCGTTCGCGGGCCGCTATCCGCACATGCTCTCCGGCGGCCAGCGCAAGCGCGTCGCGCTGGCGCAGGTCCTGATCCGTGATCCGAAAATCCTCCTGATGGACGAGCCGTTCGGGCCGCTCGATGCTCAGACCCGGCAGGTAATGGGCAATCTGCTGCTCGACCTCTGGAACGCCGATCGCAAGGCCGTGCTGTTCGTCACCCATGACCTCGAAGAGGCGATCGCCCTCGCCGACCGCGTCGTGATCATGTCGGCGGGGCCGTCCTCACGCATCATCAGCGATTGGCGCGTGACGCTGCCGCGCCCCCGAGACATCTTCGAGGTGCGGCTGGACAAGGAGTTTCACGCACTCCATCGCGAGATCTGGAGCGTGCTCAAGGACGAGGTGATGAAGGGCTACGCGCAATCCACCCAAGCGGCGGAGGCGGTCTGATGTCGCGTGTGACGCTGCTGGCGCTGCAAGTCCTGGTCGCGATCGTCTGCATCGCGCTGTGGCAGGTATTGTCGACTGTGCCCGTGTTCGGCAAGATCCTCCTGCCGCCGTTCTTCTTCTCCAACCCGGTCGACGTGTTCAGCCAGATCGTGAAGTGGTTTGCGAGCGGCGTGATCTGGAAGCATCTCGCAATCACGCTCTGGGAATCCATCCTCGCCTTCGTGATCGGCTCGCTCGGCGGCGTCCTGGTCGGCTTCTGGTTTGCGCGCCAGCCGCTGGTCGCCGCGGTGTTCGACCCCTACGTGAAAATGGCCAACGCGCTGCCGAGGGTGGTGCTGGCGCCGATCTTCGCGCTGTGGCTGGGCCTCGGCATCTGGTCCAAGGTCGCGCTCGGCGTGACGCTCGTGTTCTTCATCGTGTTCTTCAATGTCTACCAGGGCGTGAAGGAGGTCAGTCGCACCGTGCTCGACAATGGCCGCATGCTCGGCATGAGCGAGCGGCAGTTGATGCAGCACGTCTATTGGCCGTCCGCATTGTCGTGGATGTTCTCCTCGTTGCACACTTCCGTCGGCTTCGCCGTGGTCGGCGCCGTGGTCGGCGAATATCTGGGATCGGCGGCGGGCCTCGGCTATCTGATCCAGCAGGCCGAGGGTGTGTTCGACGTCGCCGGCGTGTTCGCCGGCATGTTCGTGCTGTCGGCCTTCGTTATCCTGATCGATATGGGCGTGACGCTGGTGGAACGACGCCTTTTGGTGTGGCGGCCGGCCGCCGCGGACGGGCGAGCCTAGAAGTGACAAGGCTTGAATGAATCGATGCGAGCCGTGGACACAGTGCGCCGTCCGGCGCTTCTCAAGCCTGTCGCGCTGCTCTATGGTGCCGCAGCCGAACGGAGGAAACCAATGAAGAACACGATAGCCAGGCTCGCCGGCGCGCTGCTCGCGCTGACGCTCACCACCGGTCTTGCCGCAGCGCAAAGCAAGGTGACCATAGCGGTCGGCGGCGGTGCCTGCCTGTGCTACCTGCCGACGGTGCTGGCAAAGCAGCTCGGCGAATACGAGAAGGCCGGGGTCAATGTCGAATTAGTCGATCTCAAGGGCGGCTCGGATGCGCTCAAGGCCGTGCTCGGCGGCAGCGCCGACGTTGTCTCCGGCTATTTCGACCATTGCGTCAATCTGGCGGCCAAGAAGCAGGAACTGCAGGCCTTCGTGGTCTATGACCGCTACCCCGGCCTCGTGCTTGTGGTCGCGCCCTCGCACACGAACGACATCAAGTCGGTCAAGGATCTCGCCGGCAAGAAGGTCGGCGTCAGTGCGCCAGGTTCCTCCACCGACTTCTTCCTGAAGTATCTCCTGAAGAAGAACGGGCTCGATCCCGCCGGCACCGCCGTGATCGGCGTCGGCCTCGGCGCCACCGCCGTCGCCGCGATGGAGCAGGGGCAGATCGATGCGGCGGTGATGCTCGATCCCTCCGTGACCGTGCTCCAAGGCAGCCATAAGGACCTGCGCATCCTCAGCGACACCCGCACCCAAAAGGATACGCTCGAGACGTTCGGCGGCGAATATCCGGGCGGCGCGCTGTACTCGACGGCGGCCTGGGTTGCCGGCCACGAGAAGGAAACGCAGGCGCTCACCAATGCCATCCTGAGCACGCTCGCCTGGATCCATTCGCACTCGCCGGAGGAAGTCATGGCGAAGATGCCGGAGGAGATGGTCGGCAAGAACAAGGATCTCTATCTCGCCGCCCTCAAGAACACGATTCCGATGTTCTCAGAAACCGGCAAAATGGACCCGAAGGGCGCCGACGCGGTGCTCGCGGTGTTCAGCGTCGGCTCGCCGGAGGTAGCGAACGCCAAGATCGACGTCAGCAACACCTTCACCAACAAGTTTGTCGACCAGGCCAAGAAGACCACCGGAGCGAATGCCAAATAACTGACGTGAAGGCGTGCTAGTCGATCCGTCATGACATCGTTGGTCATTCATCGCGTCACGACGCTTGATCTTGCCGTGCGTCCGCTTCCGTGGCCGTTCGCGCAGGAGCGGCGCGCCGAGATCGATGCGCATTTCGCCGACAAGCAGCGCGAACGGCCGCGGATATGGAACGGCCGCGTCTTGCTTGGGCGCGACCCCGCGTTCTCGGACGGCCATTTCGCCGCAACCTATTTCGAGACAGGCTTTGCCAGCTTCCTTGCCTGGCGCGACTGGGGTTTTCCCGACGCAGGCGTGTTCAACGGCTTCGGCATGGGCGCGCTTCGCGCCTCGGATGGCGCCTTCGTGATGGGCGAGATGGGGCAGCATACGGCCAATGCGGGCCGCATCTATTTCCCTTCGGGCACGCCCGACCTCGACGATGTCAGGGACGGCGCGCTCGACATCCCCGGCAGCGTCGTCCGCGAGATCGAGGAGGAGACCGGCCTGACCGCCGCCGACTACGAGGCGGAGGCCGACTGGCACTGCGTGGTCGCCGGGCGAGCGATTGCGATGCTGAAGATCCTCCACCTGGACATGCCGGGCGAGGCAGTCCGCGCCCGGATCGAAGCCAATCTCGCTGATCAGGCCGAGCCCGAGCTTTCGGCCATCCATCTCGTGCGCGGGACGAGTGACCTCACGCCGAGCATGCCGCGTTTTGTCACGGCCTTTATCGAGCAGCAGTTCGCCGCGCGCTGACGCGCAAGGCTTGACATCGCATCGCTCAGCCCATGTGATGGGCAAAAAAGCAAAACAAGAAGACTGCAATGCACAATCGTCCAGGGAGGTTTAGATGCGCCTGCGCATGGCTGCCCGCTTGGTACGTGGGCTGTTCGTCGCGATTGCGGCAATGGGCTTGGCGGTGTCCGCCCAGGCCCAGGAGAAAAAGATCAAGATAGGCGTGATTTTCGACCTGACCGGGCCGCTCGCCGGCGGCGGGTCGGAGCTCGAATATATCGGCGTCAAGATCATCCTTGACCAGTTCAGCAAGACCGGCGTCGAGGGCTACAAGGTCGAGGCGGTCTACGCCGACGCGCAGAGCAAGCCTGACATCGCCATCAACGAATCCGTCCGCCTGCTCGAGCAAGAGAAGGTCGACATGGTGCTCGGCTTCTTCTCCTCGGCGCAATGCGTGCCGGTAGCCGCCCGCGTCGAGCAGCTCAAGAAGTTCATGTGGATGACGACCTGCATCTCGTCCGCCGTGTTCAACGACAAGAACTACAAATACGTGTTCCGCCCGCAGGCGAGCGGCGACCAGTTCGGCATGATGACGATGGACTTCATCGCGCAGAACGCGAAGGAGAAGTTCGGCAAGGAGCCGAAGGACCTGCGCGTCGCCATCATCCACGAGGACGGCGCCTACGGCGTCGACGTCTCCAAGGGCAACGAGGCCGGCGCGAAGAAGGCCGGCTTCAACGTCGTGCTGAAGGAAGGCTATTCGGCGACCGCGCCGGACCTGTCGGCGCTGGTGACCAAGCTGAAGCGCGCCAGGCCCGACGTGATCTTCCACACCGGCTACAATCCGGACATCACGCTGTTGCTGCGCCAGGCTCGCGAGCAGGGGTTGAAGTTCGGCGCGCTGATGGGACATGGCGCCGGCTACGGGGTCTATGAGAAGCTGAAGGAGGGTCTCGGCGCGGACGCCACCTACATCTTCAACACCGATCCGATCTCGATCTGGCTCGCCAACCAGAAGACGATGGACCCGAAGCTCGCGCCGGTCATCAAGATGGTTGGCGAGGAGTTCGACAAGATCAAGCCCGGCGTCGCCATCCGCTCGGCCCATGTCGGCATCGGCGCCTCCAACACCTACGTCTTCATGAACGACGTGCTGCCGCGCGCGATCAAGAAGTATGGCGGCGTCGATCCCGATGCGTTGCGCAAGGCGGCGCTCGACACCGATATCCCGGAAGGCGGCACGATGCTCGGCTTCGGCGTCAAGTTCTATGGGGAGGGGACGCCGATGGCCGGCCAGAACGAGCGATCGTTCCCCGTCGTCATCCAGTATCTCGACGATAAGTCCTATGTGGTGTGGCCCAAGAGCCAGGCGCAGCGCGAGGCCGTGCTGCCGCTGCCCAAGGGCACCACCTACAGCAACCAGTAGCGGCGGAGAGCTTTGGTGCTGGAGGTCAGCGGGCTGGTGAAGCGGTTCGGCGGCTTCAAGGCCGTCAACAATGTGTCGTTCAGGGTCGATCAGGGCGAGATCCTCGGCCTGATCGGGCCCAACGGCTCGGGCAAGAGCACGATCTTCAACATGCTCTCCGGCACGCTTCCTCCGACCGCCGGATCCATCGTGTTCGCCGGGCACGAGATCGCGGGCCTCGCCCCGCATCGGATCATCAACCGCGGCATCGGCCGCACCTTCCAGATTCCGCGGCCGTTTCGTCGCCTGACCATCTTCCAGAACGTCGCGCTCGCCGGCTTCTACGGCCAGGGCCGCCACAGCCGCGTCAAGGCCGAGGAGGCGGCGGAGCGCGCGCTCGCGATGGTCGGCCTTCCGACCGATCGGCATGCACCTGTCGACGGCTTAGGGGCAGCCGGCCTGAAGAAGCTCGAACTTGCGAAGGCGCTCGCGACCGCGCCGAAATTGTTGCTCGCCGACGAGAGCCTAGGCGGCCTCGACGAGACCGAGATGGACCAGGCCGCCGAGATGCTGCGAAAGATCCGCGACGAACTCGGCATCACCATCATCTGGGTCGAGCATATCATGGGCGTCCTGATGCGCGTGGTCGACCGCGTCATGGTGCTCGATCACGGCGAGAAGATCTCGGAGGGACTGCCGAGCGCGGTTGCGTGCGATCCGCGCGTGATCGAGGTCTATCTCGGCACCGATGCCGAGACCACGCAGGCGGCGGCCGCAGAAGCGCGCCGCCGGGCCGGAGTGTAGCGCGATGCTGGAGCTTCGTTCCGTCGATGCCGGCTATGGCAGCTTCCAGGCGCTGTTCGACGTCAATCTCGACGTGAGGGCCGGCGAGGCGGTCGGCGTCATCGGGCCGAACGGCGCCGGCAAGACCACGCTGATGCGCGTGATTTCGGGCCTGATCCGCCCCTCGCGCGGATCGATCCGGATGGAGGGCGTCGATGTGCTGACGACGCCGGCACACCGCATCGTCGGACTCGGTATTGCGCATGTGCCGGAGAACCGGCGGCTGTTTCCGCGGCTTTCGGTCGACGACAATCTGAAGATGGGCGCGTTCATGAAGGCGTCGCGCCGGACATACGCCGAGCGGCTCGATTTCGTCTTCGAGCTGTTTCCACGCCTGAAGGAGCGCCGCCATCAGATGGCCGGCACCATGTCCGGTGGCGAGCAGCAGATGTGCGCGATCGGCCGTGCGCTGATGTCGAATCCGAAGCTGCTGCTTCTCGACGAGCCCTCTGCGGGGCTCGCACCGGTGGTGGTGCAGCAGGTGTTCGAGCTCGTCAAACGGATCCGCACAAGCGGCCTGACGGTGCTGATCGTCGAGCAGAACGTGCAGCAGGTGCTGCGCGTGGTCGACCGCGCCTACCTGATCGAGGCGGGTACGATCCGCAGCTCGGGCACGTCGGCCGAGATGCTGGAAAGCGACACGGTCAAGGAAGCGTATCTCGGGGTGTGAAGGTGGGCGCGGCACATGCAGGCATTTCTTGATATCTTCGACATCTACCTGCTGGAGGCCGTGATCAACGGCATCCTGCTCGGCGGCGTGCTGGCGCTGCTCGCGCTCGGGTTGAACCTGATCTTCGGCGTCATCGACGTGACGTGGATCTGCTATGCCGAGCTCGTGATGATCGGCATGTACGCGATGTATTTCATGGTGCAGTATTACGGCGTCAGCTATTTCATCGCCGCGCCGTTCACCATCCTCCTGGTTGCGCTACTCGGCGCCTTGTTGCACTACCTCGTGATCGCGCCGCTGCTGACTGCGCCGCCGATCAACCAGTTGCTCGCGACCGGCGGCGTGCTGTTCGTGCTCCAGAGCTTTGCCACCGTCGCCTTCGGCATCGATTTCCGCAATCTCGGCATCCGCCTGCCAGTGCTGGCCTTCGGCGACATGAATTTCAGCTACGCGCGACTGCTCTCGTTCCTTGCCGCGCTGGTCGGCATGGTGGCGGTCTATCTGTTCATGACCCGCACGTTCACTGGCACCGCGATCCGCGCCATCTCCCAGGACCGCCAGATCATGGCGCTGATGGGGGTCGATGCGAAGAGGATCTATCTCATCACTTCGGCGCTGGGCGGCGCACTGGCCGGGCTGGCGGCCTGCCTCCTGGTGCTGCAATACGACGTACATCCTTTCGTCGGCCTGTCGTTCGGGCCGATCACCTTCCTGATCTGCGTGCTCGGCGGGCTCGGCAATTTCATCGGCGGCTTCGTCGCCGCCTTCGTGTTCGCCGAGATCATCTCGCTCGGCGGACTGTTCTCCGATCTCGAATGGGGCTATGTGCTCGCCTTCGCCTTTTTCATCGTCATGATGTTCATCCGGCCCGCGGGCCTGCTTACGAGGCGCCGATGATGCGGCAGGGCCGGCTTGCGGCGTGGACGGTCGGATTGGCGGCACTGATCGCGCTGCCTTTCGTCTATCGCGATCCCTACCATCTGCACATCCTCGTGCTGATCCTGATCTGGTCGTTCGCCTACACCTCCTGGTCGATGATGGGGCGGTTCGGCCTCGTCTCGCTCGGCCACGGCGGCTTCATGGGGATCGGCGCCTATGTCACCGCGCTGCTCTGGAATCATCTCGGCCTGTCGCCCTGGATCGGCATTCCCGTCAGCATGGTCGCGGCCGGCGCGTTGGCGCTGGTCGTCGGCTATCCCTGCTTCCGCTTCCGCATCACCGGACATTATTTCGTGCTGGTGACGCTGGCGCTCTCCGGCATCGTGCTCCAGGTCATCACGGCGACGCGCGACTATACTGGCGGCTCGCTCGGCTATACGCCGAACCGCGCCTTGACAAACAAGCTGCTGGCGCTGCAATTCGACGACAAGACGACCTGGTACCTGATCGCGCTTGCGGTCTGGCTCGCCGGACTCCTGGTATGGCACTTGGTCGACCGCAGCATGAGCCGCTACGCGCTGGAAGCGATCTCGGAAGACGAGGACGCTGCGGCGGCCGCCGGCGTCGACGTTACCGCCGAGAAGCTGAAGATCACGCTGATCAGCGCGCTGATGACTGCGCTCGCAGGCGCGATCTACTGCCAATACCAGATGTTCATCACGCCAGACACCGTCAGCGGCATCGCGGTGTCGCTGCAGATGGTGTTCGCGGCCATCGTCGGCGGCCTCTTCGTCTCGCTCGGTCCGACCGTCGGCGCCATCATCACCATCCTGCTCGCGGAGACCTTGCGGATCGGCTTCGGCACCAAGGCAGTCGGCTGGGACAACCTCGTCTACGGCGTGCTGCTCGTCCTCTTCATCATATTCCTTCCCAAGGGCATCCTTGGTAGCGTGCTCGACCGATTGAAGCCGCAACGCAAGGTATCCCCGAGCTCATGAGCAAGAAGCCGTCAGAATCGCTCGCCGAACAACTCGACAGATACATCACACCCTTCCGCCATGACGGGTCCGGCAAGTTTCGCCTCAAGGCGCACAAGACCGACGAGAAAGGCGGCCTCGACAAGGAGCAGGGGCTGGAGATCCTCGAGGCCAACAAGAAGCGCCTCATCGATTTCCAGGAGAAGCTCTACGCCCAGGACCGCTGGTCGGTCTTGATCGTGCTCCAGGGCATGGACGCCGGCGGCAAGGACTCCGCGATCAAGGCGATCTTCGAGGGCATCAACCCGCAGGGATGCGAGGTTCATCCGTTCAAGCAGCCGAGCAGCAAGGAGCTCGACCACGACTTCCTCTGGCGCCATGTGCTCGCGCTGCCCGAGCGCGGCCATATCGGCATCTTCAACCGCTCCCATTACGAGGAATGCCTGGTGACGCGCGTGCATCCGGAGATCCTCGCCAAACAGAAACTGCCGCCAAAGCTTGTCACCAAGAACATCTGGAGAGAGCGGTTCGAGGACATCTCCGCTTTCGAGCGGTACCTGGCGCGCAACGGCACGGTGGTGCTGAAGTTCTTCCTCAATCTTTCCAAGGAAGAGCAGCGCCAGCGCTTCCTCGACCGGCTGGAGGATCCGGCCAAGCAGTGGAAGTTCTCCATGGGCGATATCGAGGAGCGCGCGCTGTGGCCGCGCTATCAAGCGGTCTACCAGGATATCGTCCGGCATACTGCGACGCCTCATGCGCCTTGGTATGTCGTGCCGGCCGACCACAAATGGTTCGCGAGGGTCGTGATCGGCTCGGTGATCGTCGCAGCGCTTGAAAAGCTGGACCTGCGATTTCCGCGTGCCGACAAGGCTTCGCTGCGGGAGTTCGGGGCGGTGCGGGAAGCGCTGGAGAACGAGGGGAAGGGAGGCAGGAAGCGCGCAAAGTGACCGCAGATGGGACCGGCAACCAAAAGAATGTCAATTTCGCGCTCCAGGGCGGCGGCGCGCATGGTGCCTTCGTCTGGGGCGTGCTGGACCAGGTGCTCGAGGACGGCAGGCTCGCAATCGAGGCGATCAGCGCCACCAGCGCCGGTGCGATGAATGCGGTGGCGCTGGCCTCGGGCATGGCCATCGGCGGGGCCGAGGCGGCCCGGCAGAACCTGCATGCGTTCTGGTACGAAGTCTCGCGGATGGATCAGGTCTATGACCTGCTTTCGCCGCTCAACCAGTGGATCCAGGCCTTCAGGCTGCCTCCGGAATATCATCCGGTTCATGCCTTCATCCACACCTTGACGCACACGCTGCCGCCGAGCCTGCTCAACCCCTTCCACTTCAATCCGCTCCGGTCCGTGCTGCAACGGGTGGTCGATTTCGACCGGCTCAATTCGTCGCCGGAGGCTCCGCAGCTCTTTCTGAACGCCACCAACGTCCGTACCGGCAAGATCAAGGTGTTCCAGACGCCATTGCTCAGTGCGGACGCCGTGCTGGCCTCGGCCTGTCTGCCTCCGTACTTCCAGGCGGTCGAGATCGATGGCGAGCACTACTGGGACGGCGGCTATCTCGGCAATCCCGCGATTTTTCCGCTGATCTATCGCAAGGGCAGCCACGACGTCATCATCGTGCAGGTCACCGCGATCCGGCGCAACGAGCTGCCGGGGAGCGCCGCCGACGTCCTTCACCGCATCAACGAGATCAGCTTCAATTCGTCGCTGATGCGGGAGATGCGCGCCATTGCATTTGCCACCCGACTGATCGACAATGGGGAGCTCGACAGCAATACGCACAGCCGCATGTTCATGCACTGGATTGGCAATGATCAGTTGATGTCGCAGCTCGGAACGGCCACGCAGTTTCATCCTGAATGGAGCCTCTTGTGCCGCCTGCGTGACGAGGGGCGCGAGGCCGCGCGAAGCTGGCTTACCCAAAACTTTGACCGGATCGGCAATTCCTCTACGGTCGATTTGACCGACATGTTCCTCTGATTCCGAGGTCGTCATGTTGAAGCCGATTGTCGCCATTTCCGCGCTCGTCACGCTCCTGGTGGCTGGTTCCGCGCGCGCCCAGACCTATGCTGGCGGCTCGCCGGTCTGCCTGCGCGTCTTCGGCGAGTTGGAGGGCGAGCGGATGGACTGCATTTTCCCCTCCTTCGCCCAGTGCCAGGCGAGCGCATTGGGCCGCCCGGCGACGTGTCTGAGGAACCCGTATTTCGCGCAAGCCGGTCCCCGCAGGAGCGGGGTGAGGCCGATGCCCTCTCAATACCCGCGGCCCCACCAGTAGCAGAAGCGCTCCACGTTGGCGGGCAGGCTCGCTTCGTAGTTCGCCCATTTCTCGTATTTCGGCAGCTTCACTTCCTTCATCGCGGTGTCGAAGCATTTGCCGGCATCGGCCGCCTTCTTAACCTCCGCCGACAGGTCCTCCATGTAGGCGATGTCGTCCTCGACGTCCTTCTTGGTGCCGAGGCGGCCGCCGGCATAGGGATGGCCCGGAATCATCCGCTCCCAGTCGAGCGCGGCAAGCTTCTTCAGCGAGGCGATGTATTCCAGCGGCGACGCATTGTCCGGGATGTTGCGGAACTGGACGGATTCGATCGGCGCGAAGTCGACGACGAAGACGAGCTTCTCCTTCGGCAGTCGCATCACCAGCGAATTGTCGGAATGATTGCGACCGACATAGTTCAGCTCCAGCGTGGTGCCGCCGAGCGTGATTGTTTTCTTGTCGTCGACTACCTGGTCCGGCATCACGACGTCGGCCAGCAGTGCATTCTGCTTCTTCAGCTCGAGCAAGCGCTCCTTGGTCCGCCGGTGGGCGATGAAGGTGGCCCCGAGGTCCTTGAAGGGTTGCCCGCCGGCGATGTGGTCGTAATGGTGGTGGCTGTAGATGACGTATTTGATCGGCTTGTCGGTGACCGACTTGATGGCGTCGATATAGGGCTTTGCCGGACGCAAATACGAGATCGGGTCTGTCGCGATCACGCCCTGCGGCGTCACCACGAACATCGACTGATGGCCGCCATAGCGGAAGATGTAGACGTTCTCGGTGCCGTCGACCTTTTTGGTCGAGCTCTGCGGCGGACTCTGCGCGGCAGCCGATCCAACTCCGGCAGCGAGCGCGGTGAGCACGGTGAGGCAAGTCGATATCTTCATGTTTTGCTTTCTGAGAATAGTTAAATTAGGAGTGCGGGCGAGAGGCGGATATCCTCGTCGAGACAAACGCTGCGGAGAAGATTTTATTCCGCTGCATCAAGTCGCGGACCATCGCCGCCGCGGAACAAAACGCCCTTAAATGTGATCTCTGCGACCTTGATCCCGCTTGACACTATTGTGTCGCGGGAGGAGCATTCCGCGGGTCGCAAATCTGCGACGCGCAATGTCCAACTCAAGAGCAAGGGGAGGTTTATGACGCCACCTCCGCAAATCCAGCCGCGTTGATTGCGATGGAGCTCGTTCGGACTATCGCATAGCGGCTCAAATCCGCGAACGGCACGCCGGGACAAGGTTTAAGCGGGCTGCATCAGTGAGGCAAAGCCCCTTACCTTCCCGGCGCTGTATTTTGGAATCCGCTCATTGCGTTGGGCGACCGTGACGGGGCCTGCGCACAACGCGTTTGACATCTGCTTTCTCTCTCTTCTCCTCCTCGCCGTCATCCCGGGCCGAACCCAGGGATGACGGGGAGCGGCTTTTTGCTCCCGTGCGCGGCAAGCGGCTGCCATTCCTGCATCGCGGCAAATGCCAAGAGAAAGTCGTCTCGCAGGCAAACTTCCGACACAGGACCGGGGCGAATAGCACAACCCGACATGACGCATGCGCCACGGCGGCGACGACTCTCGCCTCCGCCGGGCGCAGCTATTTTTCTTGGGGAATCTTCGTGCCGCACAAGCTCGTCCCGGCGCTGCTCGCTGTCCTCTTCCTTGCAGTCTCGGCCTTCCCTGGTGCCCGCGCCGAGCCGCCTGCGCCGGCAACAAACGGGACCGTGGCGCTCTCGCCGGACGAAGCGAAGCGCGCGCTGGAAACCCTCCAGGACGACCAGAAGCGCGCCCAGATGATCAACACGCTGCGCGCGCTCGCCGGTGCATCGAACCAGCAGCAACCCGCGCCAGCCGCGCCCGAACAGAAATCGCCGATTCCGTTGTCGGCCGATGGGCTCGGTGCGCAGCTCTTGCTGAGCGTGTCGGAGGAGATCGGCGATATTTCGCGCGAGGTCGCCGAGATCGCGCGGACGCTGACGCACTTTCCGGCCTTCTACTACTGGTTCTTGCGCACGGCGAATGATCCCGCCGCCTATAATCTCCTGATCGAAATCGCCTGGAAACTGGCGTTGGTGTTCGGCTGCGCCTTCTGCGCCGAGTGGGTGATCTTCCGGCTGATCCGGCGTCCGGTCGCATTCCTGGAATCGCGGGTGCCGCAGACCGCGCGCCTGCCGGTGCAGGCGCTGCCCATAGCCGATCCGCCATCCTCCGCCGTCGATGTCGCCGCCGCGCCTGAGCTGTACCGGCGCCGCGCCACCCTGGCGCGGGCCTGGCAGCTCTTCCTGCGGCTGCCCTTCGTGCTCGGACGCCTGGTCCTCGAACTGCTCCCGGTGTGCGTTTTCGTCGGTCTCGCCACGGCGCTGCTGGGAACGGAGATCGGCGAGCCTGTAACGGTGCGCCTCGTTATCCTCGCGGTCGTCAACGCCTACGCGTTCTCGCGCGGGCTCATCTGCCTCGTCCGCGCTTTGGCGGGGCCGTACGGCCTGTTTCCGGTTCGCGCCGAGACCGCGGCCTATGTCGAGATCTGGGCGCGCCGCATCGTCGGCGTCGGGGTGACCGGCATCGCCTTTGCCAACGTGGCGCTACTGCTCGGCCTGCATCGCGCGGGCTATGCGGCCCTGCTGCGCATGGTGATGCTGATCGTGCATCTCTTCATCGTCGTTATCATCCTGCAGTGCCGTCGCCAGGTTGCGGAGGCCATCCGCGCGCCCGCCGACCGGCAGGGGCTTGCGGCCCGCTTGCGCAACCGCGTCGCCGGCGGCTGGCACTATCTCGCGATCGCGCTCGACCTCGCGCTGTGGGCGGTCTGGGCGCTGAACATCCGCAACGGCTACTCGCTGCTGCTCCAATATTTCGTCGGCACCATCGCGGTCGTGCTGATCACGCGGGTCGTCACCATGGTGACGCTGAGCCTGATCGACCGCGGCTTCCGCATCAATCCGGAGATCCTGCAGCGTTTCCCCGGCCTGGAGACTCGTGCCAACCGTTATCTGCCACTACTGCGGAAAATCGTCTCAAGCGTCATCGCCTTCATCGGCTTGGTGGCCGTGCTCGAGGTCTGGGGCGTCGATGCCATCGTCTGGTTCTATGGCGGCCAGATCGGCAGCCGATTGATCTCGGCCGTGGTGACGATCGGCATCGCCGCAGTCATTGCCGCCGCAATCTGGGAAGCCAGCAACGCATTGATGGACCGCCAGATCAACGTGCTGTCGCGGGACGGGCACTACGCCCGTGCCGCGCGACTGCGCACGTTCCAGCCGATGCTGCGGACGGTGCTGTTGTGCGTGATCGCCGTCGTCGTCGGTCTCACCGCGCTGAGCGAGATCGGCGTCAACGTCGCACCACTGCTTGCCGGCGCCGGCATCGTCGGCATCGCCATCGGCTTCGGCTCCCAGAAGCTGGTGCAAGACCTCATTACCGGCCTGTTCCTGCTGCTGGAGAATACGGTCCAGGTCGGCGACAACGTCAGCGTCTCGGGTCTGACCGGCGTGGTCGAGAACGTCTCGATCCGCACCATCCGCCTGCGCGCCGGCGACGGCGCCGTGCATATCGTGCCGTTCAGTGCGGTCACGACCATCACCAATTCCAGCCGCGGCGCCGGCAATGCGTCGGTCAGCATCAACGTCGCCTACAAGGAAGACACCGACCGCGCCGGACAGATCCTCAAGGAGATCGTCGACGAAATGCGCCGCGAGCCGGAATTCCGCGCGGCTATCCGCGGCGATCTCGAGCTCTGGGGTATCGACAAGGTCGACGGCGCGATGGTGTCGATCGTCGGCCAGATTCGCTGCACGGATTCGGGTCGCTGGCCGGTGCAGCGCGAATTCAACCGCCGCATGAAGCTCCGCTTCCAGCAGTCCGGTATCGAGATCGCATCCCCGGTCCAGACCATTTTGATGCAGATCGCGCCGCCGGCCGATGCGGCCGCGAATCCGACGCCGCGCCGGGCGACCGCATAGCCGCCCGGTCAAATTTCCCGCTTGCCTCGGCCCACGCGGCAGCGTTCACTCCGGCTCCAGTCTGCTGCCAACATGCGGGCGACAAAAAGAGTGGGGGAGAGAATGACGCGGGGGCTGTGGGCCGGATTGCGCGGCCCAGTGATCACTTGTGCGTTGATCGTTTGCGCGGTGACCGGATCTGCGGTGTGGACCGCGCCGGCCAGCGCCCAGCCGTTTCCGTCACGTCCCATCACGCTGGTCGTGCCGTTCGCCGCGGGCGGGCCGACCGATACGCTGGCGCGCATCCTGTCCGAGCGGATCGCGGCCGAGCTGCACGTGACGGTCGTGGTCGAGAACGTGGCGGGCGCCTCCGGCAGCATCGCCGGGGCCCGCGTCGCGCGCGCGAGCCCGGACGGCACGACGATCACGATCGGTCATTGGGGCACGCATGTGCTGAACGGCGCGATCTTCAAGCTGCCCTATGACGTGGTCGCCGACTTCGAGCCGGTCGCGATGGTCGCGATGGGGACGCAGCTCATCGTCGGCAGGAAGACGCTCAAGGCCGACAATCTCAGGGAGCTGATCGCCTGGCTCAAGGAAAACCCCGGCAAGGCCACCGCCGGGACGGCCGGCGCCGGCACGGGCGCGCATGTCGCCGGTGTGTTCTTCAAGACCAAGACCGGTACCGATTTCCAGTTCGTGCCCTATCGCGGCGCCGGGCCGGCCATGATCGATCTCGTGGCCGGGCAGATCGACATCATGTTCGATCAGGCCACCAATTCACTGCCTCAGGTCAAGAACGGCGCGATCAAGGCGTTTGCCGTGACGTCACCGACGCGGCTTGCGTCCGCGCCCGACATTCCGACCGTCGACGAGGCGGGCCTGCCCGGCCTCTACATTTCCTACTGGCACGGCGTCTGGACACCTAAGAACACGCCGAAAGATATTGTCACGAAACTCAATGCGGCAATCATCGCGGCGCTTGCCGATCCGTCTGTCAAGCAGCGCTTCGCCGAATTGGGGCAGGAGATTCCGCCAGTGGAGCAGCAATCGCCCGCAGCCCTCGCGGCCTTCCAGAAGGCCGAGACCGAAAAATGGTGGCCGGTCGTGAAGGCCGCGGACATCAAGCCGGAGTAGCATCGCCGCGCAAGCCGAAGCTAACATGGCACTAGCGGCGCGAGTCCTTGAAGCGTCGCGAAATCGGCTGGTCCGTGGTCGGGATTGCCCGCAGTTGCGCTGTCTCGCTCAGCCCCACTTCGCGGCTGTGCTCCGTCGGCCGAAACTCATGGAGCAGCGGCAGGGGGCGGCGGCATATTTGTCCGCATTTGAAGAACATTGCGAACAGCGGCATAGCTACCCGGTAACCATTTCCTCGCGAGGAGTGGAGAACTGACATCGGGTTAACGTGTTCCCATGATTGACTGTGCAACTTATCCGGGAAATCTCCAGTGATTAGTCCGCCATGCCGCTCAGATCGCGCTTCTCTTGCCTGCCCAGCAGCCGTCCCGCTTGGTTCTCGCATCGCTGGTGCTTTCATCGGTTTGGGGGGCCTTGGGGCTCTGCATTGAGTGCTGCGGCAAGCCGTGACTGATGGCGCAGGAGCCTTAAGAGATGCTCGGCAGGACACATAGAGATCGTCACAAGAGTGGAGCGGCTGGCCTGCTCACCGCGCTAATTCTCGCTTGTCCAATGGGAGCTACCCTGGCGCAGCCAAGTGACCGTTTCTGCGTCGTCCCCGTGAGGGACGGTGCTCCCACAGAGAAGGACGCCAATGAAGCCTGGCGAATAAGCGAAGATGTATTTCTCATTCCAGGTCTTCCTGGACCTGTCTTCACTCCAGTCAATCGGGGCGGACAATGGACAATCAATGCTGAGCGCAGGCTGGTGCCATATCATGGCGCCTTTCCGCACAACTTTCTTGATAAGAGCCGGTTTGTCATTGAGCCGTGGAGCCGGCGTGTCGTAGCGGTTAGCCACGTAGGCGGAATTTCGGTCCTTCGTCCGGATACTGAGCAGTTCGCTCCCATCGAGGACGATAACCCTCGCTCTGACCAAGCAAGCCTAGGTCCGTTTCTGTTGCCGCGGCAAAAGCTGACGGTCGTCGTCTCCGGCCAAGGATTACCGAAGGTCGTGGAAGACCGATCGCTCCGCACCTGGATGTCGGAAGAACAAATGACTGCTCATGGAATACGCGGAATCTATAGCATTCATGATGCACCTTTGCTTTCGGCTGCCGTCATCCTTGATCTCGATCGGAAGATCCATATCGTCACCGACGACGGCCGATGGCAGGACGTCGGGAGCATCGGCAAGGACGACTACGGACGTCTCATTGAAGCGGCCGGCGTGGCCTTGCTCATAGCGCAAAAATCCGTTGTTGCGATCCGCAAAAACGTGAGTACGGGAGATCCGCAATTCTCGGCTGAGGTTCTGGCAACCACCAGTTCAAACGGCGCCGGATTGTCTTTCTCCGAATCTCGCCTGTTCGGGCAAATCCTGACCTACGCCGCCGGCGGGTGGTTCGATGCAAAGATGCGCTGGCGGCGCATCGCGCGTGATGGACAACTCGAAGACGTTCCGGGAGGACGCCTCGGGTTACCTCGGCGCGATCTCTTCGGGTATGGGCGAATACAAGATCTTCCAACCATTGGCCGAAGTCTCATTGAAGCTCCTGAAGGTTTTTTCCTCTACGACGGAAAGGCAATAAGGCCGGTAGTGGATGGCGGCCGAGATCGACTTGGTGATTTGCCACGCGTGTACGATCTACCGTCGATCAAGCGGGTCTTGGTCGTCACGAGATCCGGATGGTTCGAACTGCGGCCAGAGGGAAACATGGTCGCGCTCTCAATGCCCTTTCCGGTCGAGGGTTTGCCAATGGCTGAAATCGCGGATTGGCCGGAGTCCGCCGTGGCACTGGTTTCCACGCGCGCTGGCCTGTTCAGCCTGGATGCGAACCTCAACGCCACGCCGGTTGCCGGTGGAGATCATATTGGCCTGGGCTGGCTGGGATTTTCCAAAGGAGCAAATCCTGCAACCGGCGAAATGATCCTGACAGGGCGATACGGCCTGTTTCTTGCGGTCGACTCCCAGCACAGTCGAGACCATATCTGTCGTGATCAGCAAGAGCTCGAAAGCAAGATTTCGCGATCAAACCTTTGCTTGAGGCCGATATCAGGCACCGACGGGGAGTCGATCGGCTTCGCTTTGGGCCGGATGATCGAGGCGCCGGATGGTCGTCAATTGTTGTTCGACACTGTGAAAGGTCTCTTCTCTCTCGGTCCGGACGATACAATCAGGCAACTAGAAAGTCGGGGCGGCCAGTTCACGCGCGATCTCGTTCAATTGCCATGGTCTGGGGGCGTAGTCGCCGGGGGGACATTGGAAAGCGTTATCAGTTCAGATCTATCGGTCCAGCAACTAGCGACCCTTCAGTACAGCGAGATTCTCGGGGTCTTTCCGTCGATAGAATCCGTCCTGGTTGTGGACGGCAACTCCGGGGGGCCGATCAAAATGATCCGCATGGAGGGAACCGGCTATCGCCGGACGAATACCCCGGTTAGAAGGAGCGACATTGAAGCGATCGTTGATGCGCCTTGGTTTGGAGGTCCGATCGTTGGGAATTGGCGCGGGCTGTTCTTGATGCGGCACGATGGCGCTCTGGCTCCCTTCGACGCGGAGGGCATCAAGCAATATTTTCCTGGGATTTTCCATTTTTCAAACCGGACGCACACCTATGGGGCAAAAAGCTTTTTTTCCGTCCGCCGCTTCCAGACGGTCTATGTGTGGAACGATGGATGGTTCATGATAACGCCGGACAGGCGTTGGCGATTTGTCGCGGGACTGCCGCGGGAAGCAATTGTGCTCACGACATTCGAACCGGAAACTGGCGACGTTCTGTTCGGGACTAACCTCGGTATCTACTCAGTCAGTCAGCAAGGGCAAGCGAGAAGACTAGACGATATTCATGGTCCAATGCGTTCCATCAGAGCGTTCGCCGAGGCACAGGGAGATCAAGGTATCTTGGCAGTTGGCGACGAAGGTTTGTTCGTAGTGCGAAAAGACTCTCTCGGCGTGGAGCAAGTGGCTAACGGTTCTGACGAAGTTGTCGGTTCAGTGCGCCAGATTGTTGCTTCGAAATTCGCCGGGCTCAACATCATCGAAACGTCACTCGGAGGTTATTCATTCGACGGAGCAACTCTGAAAATCATTGAAGACTTTAACTCTGCCCGTGGTGTATCGGGCCTTGCGGCATTTCCACGGCTCGGTCGCATGATCGCGAAAGGACCAAGCGGCGGGCCATTGCTATTCGAGCTAAATGAGCGCGACGCTTCGACTAAGTGCAGCCAACCACTTGCGCGCTAGTGGACTGCGTTATTCGCTTAAACCGACTCCCTTAGGAGCATTGACCACCTACGTTAGGTTCGTCACTCAATTGATCTTCAAAATCACCTTCATTTCGTTGCCGCGAGCGCAATTGCTGGCGCAGTCCTAGGTGGAGCCTTCGGATTCTGCCTGTGGAGATTTGACGTGGCATATCCGGCAAGAGAACCGAAGCAGCCGCTTAACCGGATTGGTGAAGCGGGGGGCATCGGTTCGTGAGGCACAGGACGGCGTTGATCCAATGCCTCCACGCTCAGTGGATCGCCACCAAATTCTATGCAACGGCGGGCGCCATACTTGCGGCGTTAGCTTTTACTGCGCCGGTCTTGGCTTGCCAACGGCCAGATCAGTAAGGACTGAGGAAGCTGGGTAGCGCTGTGGCGCTGTGCGGCAAGCCGGAGTGGGCGGACTCGCTATTGGCTTAAACCGACTCGTTTTTGCCTTTGGGGCACACGGGCGTCTCGAAGGATAGCCGTGGGCGAGATCGGGGCCTTCATGGTTCGAGACGCGCGTTCCGCGCTCTTCACCATGAGGGGTGGGAGCTTTGCGGCGTTAACTTTTTCGCCGCCCGCGATTTGCGGTATTTACGGAGTTCTCGCTGCGGTGCGAGATCACAATCGACGCACGCGTGGCAACATCCTTGATCTACATGCAGCGGTGGCCGACAATGTTTGCGGTCCAATAAGAAACTCCCTGGGGGAATTCGTGAATAGACCTAACCGGGTCAGTGCCCACTCGACATCATCTTCATCTTCCACCGCTCTGCATGGCATGACGCTCTTGCGCGATCCCTTGCTCAACAAGGGCACCGCCTTCACGGAAGCGGAACGCGGCGCGCTCGGCTTGCGCGGTTTGCTGCCGTCCTGCGTGCTGACCATGGAAACGCAGGTCGAGCGGGTGCTTACAAATCTGCGCACGCTGCCGACCGACCTCGAGAAATACGTCGCGCTGAACGCGCTGCATGATCGTAACGAGACGCTGTTCTTCCGCGTCGTCTGCGACAACATCGACGAGATCCAGCCGATCATCTACACACCGACGGTCGGACTCGCCTGCCAGAAATACGGCCTGATCTTCCAGCGGCCGCGCGGCATGTTCATCTCCTCGCGCGATCGCGGCCAGATCGCCGAGATCCTGAAGAATTGGCCCTATCCGGCGAAACTGATCGTCGTGACCGACGGCGAACGCATCCTCGGCCTCGGCGATCTCGGCGCCAACGGAATGGGCATTCCGGTCGGCAAACTCTCGCTCTATTCGGCCTGCGCCGGCGTGCATCCGGAGCAATGCCTGCCGATCGTGCTCGACGTCGGCACCAACAATGAAGAGCTCCTGAACGATCCCTATTATCTCGGCCTGCGTGAGCGGCGGCTCACGGGCGAGGCCTATGACAGCTTCGTCGACGAGTTCATGCAGGCGGCACGGAAGACGTTCCCGGGCGTGCTGATCCAGTTCGAGGATTTCGCCAACCACTCGGCGTTCAAGCTGCTGCACAAATATCGCGACGAAGCCTGCGTCTTCAACGATGATATCCAGGGTACCGCGGCGGTCGCGCTTGCCGGCCTGTTCTCGGCGCTGAAGGTCTCTGGCGGCAAGCTCAGGGACCAGAAGATCCTGTTCCTCGGCGCAGGCGAGGCGGCGACCGGGATCGCCGATCTCGTTGTCTCGGCCATGATGGCGGAGGGCGCTTCGGAAGCCGAAGCGCTCAGGCGCAACTGGCTGGTCGATTCCCGCGGCCTCGTCGTCAACGGCCGCGCAGGGCTCTCCGGCCATAAGCTGCGCTATGCCCATGCCGACCAGGCGCCGATCGCCGACTTCCTCACCGCGATCAGGACGCTGAAGCCGACGACGATCATCGGCGTTGCCGCGGTCGGCAGCGCCTTCACGCCCGATGTGCTCAAGGCGATGGCCGAGCTCAACGAACAGCCGATCGTGTTCGCGCTCTCCAACCCGACCTCGAAGGCCGAATGCTCGGCGGAGGACGCCTATCGCTATACCGAGGGCCGCGTGCTGTTCGCCTGCGGCAGCCCCTATGATCCCGTGACGCTCAGCGGCCGCACCTTCGTGCCGCGCCAGGGCAACAACTCCTACATCTTCCCCGGCGTCGGGCTTGGCGTCATCGCCAGCGGATCGCGGTTGGTAACGGACGAGATGTTCATGGCGGCTGCGCATTCGCTCGCCGATTGCGTCGGCAAGGAGGACCTCGCGCAGGGCAGCCTCTATCCGGCGCTGCCCCGCATCCGCGAGGTCTCGGCGCGCATCGCCGCCGCCGTCGCGCAAGTGGCCTACCAGCGCGGGCTGGCGGATGGACCCGCGCCCAACGACCTGATGGGCCAGGTCACCTCCCAGATGTACGAGCCGCATTACTGAGCGGCCCGGCCCCGGTCGGGCAATCGCATGTGACGCGGGCACTCACTTAGTGTGCTGACGCTTCCGCGATCGTCATGGCCGGGCAGAAGGACGGCGTCGCTTCCGCTCGCCTATGTCCCGGCCATCCACGCCTTCCGCGCGGCACAAAGAAGAACGTGGATGCCCGGGACCCGGCTCCGCCACGGCTTCGCCGGGCCTTCGATGTTGGGCCGGCGAAGCTTCAGCGAAGACGGCAAGCCCGGGCATGACGACCTCCTGAAGTTTCGCATAGCGTGATCACGCCGCCCCCTGGCGGCCTGCGGTTAGGTCAGCACGGCGATACCATTTCAGGTGGAATCGCCGTTGCGCCGCGCGTCCGTATATGCGACGGTCTGTAGCGTTACAAGAAGCTTCCAACCGCAAGGTCAGGCACCATGGACGATCGTTTGCCCGAACTGGGCGACCTCGAGCGCGAGGTCATGCAATTGGTTTGGGCCCACGGTCCGGTGACGGCCGAGGTCGTGCGCGAGCGGCTGTCGCGGCGTCTGAAGGAATCGACCGTGCGCACCGTGCTGCGCCGGCTGGAGGAGAAGGGCTATGCGCGGCACACGGTGGACGGACGCACCTACGTCTATCACGCCGCCGAGCCGCGCGCGCGCGTGGCCGCCAAGGCCGTGCAGCGCATCGTCGACTGGTTCTGCAACGGCTCGATCGAGGAGGTCCTCGTCGGCATGGTGGACAATGCGATGCTCGACCAGCAGCAACTGCGCACGTTGGCGGACCAGGTGGCCAAGGCGAAGAAGGCGAGGGGAGTGAAGAAAGAATGATCGCAACTCTGGCAGAGGCGGCACTCCGCTCGTTCGTGCTTGGAGGCGTCGTCTGGTTCGGTCTCAACCTGTTTCGTGTACACAATCCGCACGTCCACATGACGGCCTGGGTCGTCGTGCTCCTGGCATCGCTGGCGATGCCCTTCGTCATGCACTGGCCGACGCTCACCATCGCGCGGTTGCCCGTGTCCGTGGCGGTGATGCCGGACGATCTCTGGCCCGCTGACATCTCGATGCTGGAAACGCCGCAGCCGGCCCTGCCGGTCGTGACCGGCACTCCCGTCGCACCGCCGCCGAGGAGCGGTCCGTCGGTCGACTGGTGGCTGGTGGCGACGATTGTCTATGCCGGCGTCGCCGGCCTGCTCTTGCTACGGCTTGCCATCGGCCTCTGTCTGACCTGGCGGCTGGCGCGCGCGGCGAAGCCGATGGGCTGTCCGCAGATGATCGATGCCGACGTGCGCATCAGCCGCGACGTCGGCGGTCCTGTCACCTTCGGATCGACCATCCTTGTGCCGCCGCAATTCGCCGGCTGGGATGCGAAGAAGCGCCTCGCGGTGCTTGCGCACGAGGGCGCGCATGTCGCCAATCGCGATTTCTATGTCCTGCTGCTCGCCGCGTTCAACCGTGCGGTGTTCTGGTTCAGCCCGTTCGCGTGGTGGCAGCTCGCGCACCTCGCCGAGCTTGCCGAGATCATCAGCGACGCCCAGGCGATCGAAGTCATCGACGACCGGCTGTCCTACGCCGAAATCCTGCTCGACGTCGCAACGAGCGTGAAGCCGCGGCCGGTGGAGCTCGCGATGGCGCGGGCCTCGACCGTGCGCGCCCGTGTCGAGCGCATCATCGCGGCGGCGGCGCTGCCGGCGGCAGTCGGCTGGCTCAAGCGGCTGTGGATCGCGGCCGCGATCGTGCCGGCCGTGATCGTGTCGACCGGGATGATCGCCTATCGCACGCAGGATCCGGTGCCCGCTGTCGCCGACCTCGGCGAGGCGCCGGCGCAGCACTACCGTCCCTTCGTCAATTTCTACGCCATGGGCCCCGCCTCGGTATTTGCGATCTTCCGGGAGGGCGATGAGCTGTACGGACAGATCACCGGGCAGCGCAAGCTGCGGCTGACGGTTGCCAGCGACGGCACGGCATCCTACCCGGCTACGTTTGGCGAGATTACGTTCCCGATCAATGCGGAACGCCGATCGTCCGAATTGATGCTGCATTTCAACGGCCGCGACGTGCGCGCTTCCCGCATTGCGGAGATGCCGACATCGGCCTCCGATGCGGCGCCGCTCGATCAATATGTCGGCTGGTACCGGCTCGCGCCGAACCGGGTGCTCACGGTCCAGCGCGATGGCGATGGGCTTCAGGTGCAGGAAACCGTACTGGGCCGATCCGCGCTTCTCGCGGAAGGCGCTGACGCATTCTCCATCCGGGGCGACAATCTCCTGATCTTCCTGCGTGACGGGCAGGCGAAGGTGACGCGCGTGCTGCTCCAGAACACGGTTTCCGGCGCCCGCCTCGCGCCGCGGATCGACGCCGCTGTCGCCAGGGCGATCGAAGCGGACTTCGCGCGCCGGATCGCCGAGGTGCCGGATCGCTTCCGGGAGCAGGTCCCCGCCGCCGGCGGCAAGGAGGTGATCCTGCGCGGGATCGAGGACATGCGCCGCGGTACGCCGAACTACGATCGCATGAGCGCGCCGCTTGCGGCGAAGATCCATCTGCAACTCGACGAGCTGCACGCGACGTTCCTGGCGCTCGGCGCGGTGGAGTCGATCTTCTTCCGCGGCGTCGGTCCTGGCGGCTACGACATCTATGGTGCGAAATTCGAGAACGGCACGGCGGAATTCCGCCTGCTGCTCGAGCCCGACGGCAAGGCGGCCGACGTGCTCTTCCGTCCTGACGGCAATGACGAGCTCGGCGGCATCGTCGCCTGTTCGGAAGAGGCAAGCGTGCGCGGCCGCGCCGGTACGTCGCCGATCAGGATCATGGTCTATAACGAAATGGGCGACGACATTCAGGTCTTCAATCTCGATGCTGATGGCAATCGCAGGACGGAGAGCCCCGTCAGGGCCAACATGTCGTGGGCCCACATGACCACGGTGAACAGCCCGTGGGTCATTGCCGACAAGTCGGGGCGATGCCTTGAGATCCTGCTTCCGGGCCGGCAGACGCGCTTCCACAATGTCGAGGCCTCGACCGTGGGAGCGAAGCCGGGGCGCGCCGCGCGCCGCGCCGTTCCGATCGCCAATGGTGAGGAGATGCTGCGGCGCTACATCGAGGGGGTCGGCAAAGGTGAGCCCGACTACGACCACATGACCACTGAGGTTGCAAATATCACGCGTCAGCAGCTTCCATTCGACCAAGCGATCCTGGCGCGGCTCGGGGCGCTGCGCGCGGTCTCGTTCCGCGGCGTCACCGCGCTCGACAGCGACATCTACATCGCCCAGTTCGCCAACGGCGCGGCGGAATGGCGCATCGGCGTCCGGAACGGCACGATCACGAAGATCGCGCTCGGGCCGAATTACTAGGGGCCGCGCCGCCCGCCCGTCAAGCGGGCGGGCGGCTCCCGATTTCTTGACTGCGATGTCTCAATCTCTGCTTGCGAGGCCACAAACTAGTGTTACGATATGTAGCATTACGGTTCGTAACTTCCGATGGGCGGCTCCTGCGCCGCCTGTCCGATAGCCTCAGAGAATTGGGCGTTCGCCATGAGCAATTCTGCAAAGGCCGAAGCTGTGCTGGCCCTTCATCGCTTCGGGATGGGGCCGCGACCTGGATCGATTGCGGCTGTCGGGACTGACCCGCGCGGCGCCCTGATCGCCGAGCTCGACCGACCGCTCGCGCTGGCTGCCGCGGCCACCCTTCCGTCCAGCGCCAAGGCCTTCCGCACGGTAGCCGATGCCAATGCGCGGCGAACCGCGCGCGCCAAGCAGGCCCAGCAGCAAGCGAAGAGGCAGCAGATGGCTGCGGTGCCCGCCATGGCGGAAGATCAGACTCAAGCGCAAGCCCAAACGCAAATCCAGGGGCAGGCGCAGGGTCAGAGCGAGGCGAAGGATGCCGCCGAGATGGCGGCGAAGAGGGCGGCCGAAGCCATTCCTGATCCGGGACGGCCGATCTACTTGCAGGAGGCCAAGCTGCGCACCGAGGCCGCGCTTGCCGCCGATATCGGGTTCGCCGAGCGCCTGGTGTGGTTCTGGTCCAACCATTTCTGTGTCTCGGCCAACAAAATCCAGAGCATGTCCGGCGCCTATGAGCGCGAGGTCATTCGCGCCAATGTGCTCGGTCGTTTCGTCGATCTGCTCCAGGCGGCCGAGGGCCATCCCGCGATGCTGTTCTATCTCGACAATCTCGAGTCGATGGGTGCGAACTCGACTGCCGGCATCAATCGCAGCCGCGGCCTCAACGAGAACTTTGCGCGCGAGATCATGGAGCTGCACACGCTGGGCGTACGCACCGGCTACACCCAGGACGACGTCATCAGCTTCGCCAACGTACTGACCGGCTGGACGCTGGTGCCGCCGGGTGCCGATCCCCAGCACGGTGGCGAGTTCACTTTCAATCCGCGGCTGCACGAGCCCGGGGGGCAGACCGTGCTCGGCAAACGCTACGAGCAGGAGGATGTTGAGCAGGGCCGGGCCGTGCTGCGCGACCTTGCCGCGCATCCGGCGACCGCGACCCATGTCGTGACCAAGCTCGCGCGCCATTTCGTCGCCGACGAGCCGCCGCCGGCGCTGGTCGAACAGATGGCGAAGGCCTTCCGTAACACCGAAGGCGATCTCAAGCAGGTCGCGATCGCGATGGTGTCCTCCGACGAAGCTTGGCGCGGGCCGCCGTCAAAGCTCAAGCGCCCCGGCGAGTGGGTCGTCGGCATGGTGCGCGCGACCGGCATCACGCAGGTCGATCCGGTACGCTACACCGGGGGCCAGGATCTCCTCGGCGAGGGGTTGTGGCGTCCGTCCGCGCCCAAGGGCTATCCGGACGACGAGGCAAGCTGGATCGACGGCGTCGGACGGCGGCTCGACGTCGCCAACTATTTTGCCGAGCGCGTGACGGGCATCACAGACCCTCAGGCAATCATCGATAACGTCTTCGCGTCCGAGATCTCACCCGAGGTGAAGCAGGCGGTCGGGCGCGCCGAGAGCCGGCAGCAGGCGCTGGCGCTGTTGTTCATGTCGGCGGATTTTCAGAGGAGGTGAGCATGAGCATCATCCACCTGCCCACGCGGCGCGAGCTCCTGGTCGGCTCCGGTGCGCTGTTCGCCTGGAGCCAGATGCCGCGGCTTGCGCGCGCCGAGGGGCGCGATCCGCGCCTGCTCGTCATCATCCTGCGCGGCGCGCTCGACGGGCTTGGTGCGGTCGCACCGGTCGGCGATCCCGACTGGATCTCCCTGCGCGGCGATCGTGCGCTGGTGCTCGACGGCAAGGCGCCCGCGCTGCCGCTCGATTCCTTGTTCGCGCTCAATCCGGCGATGCCGAACCTGCATCGGCTCTACAAGAGCAAGCAGGCCTCGATCGTGCATGCGACGGCGACGCCCTATCGCGAGCGCTCGCATTTCGACGGCCAGGACGTGCTGGAAAGCGGCATCGCCAGACCTGGCGCGACCGGTTCGGGATGGCTCAATCGCGCATTGCTCGCACTGGAATCGGGCGGCCGCGTCGACCCGCACGGCAGCCGCGCGCTCGGCATCGGTTCGGTGACGCCGCTCGTGGTGCGTGGCGCGGCACCCGTGATGACATGGGTGCCACAGAAGCTGTTGCCCGCGAGCGCGGATACGCAGAACCGCCTGCTCGATCTCTACCGGCACACCGACCCGAAGCTTGCGAGCGTACTCCAGGCGCGTATGAAGCTCGCCTCGCTCGATGGCACGCCCGCGATGGGCGATCCAATGTCGGACGATCCGACGCTGGCGCCGCCCGGCATCGCGCGCGTGCGCGCCTATTTTGCGGATGCCGCCGGCACTGCCGCGCGTTATCTCGCCAAGCCGGACGGCCCGCGTGTCGGCGCCATGGGCTTCGTCGGCTGGGACACGCACATCGCCGAAGGCGCGGCCTCGGGCCAGCTCTTCAATCTCCTCGGCGCGCTCGACGGCGCGCTGGCCGCGATCGAGAGCAACATGGGCGAGACCTGGCACGAGACCGTGGTCGCCGTCGTCACCGAATTCGGGCGCACCGCGCGCATCAACGGCACGCAGGGGACGGACCACGGCACCGGCACGGTCGCCTTCCTCGCCGGCGGCGCGCTCGCCGGTGGCCGTGTGATTGCAGACTGGCCGGGACTGAAGCCGGCGCAGCTCTTCGAGGATCGCGACCTCAAGCCCACCGTCGACTTGCGCGCCGTGCTGAAGGGCCTGCTCAGGGATCATCTGCGCGTCGAGGAGAATCTGCTCGCCAGCGCCGTCTTCCCCGACAGCGCAGATGTCAGGCCGATGGGAGGTCTCGTCGGCTGACCGCGTAACGTGTCCAACCGGATCAGGTTCGTCATGTGCACACTGACACAACGAGACCTCGACTTTCTGGCCAGCCTGACGACGCGCTGGCAGCGGCTCTACTGGCGCGAGCTCGCACGGATCCTCAAGGAGGACGTGCGGGCCGATAAGCCCCGGCTGGGCGACCGCACGGTGACGTTGCGCATCGTCTCGCGCTGATTTTGGGCCGATCCGGCGCGGATCTGTCCCGATTCAGGACATTAACTGTGGTGGAATCGTCACAGCCAGCGTGAAACGGCCGTCGCCGCAGGCCTGCTTTCCTTCCGACAAGGTTCTGCCCCCATTGCCGACCGAACTTAAGGTTGTTCGGAGGGGCGTATCATGTCTCGCTTTGCACGTGCCGAAAGTGCCCGGATTTCCCACGCAATCTCATGCCGCCAACCGGCCCGCATCCTGCTCGTCGCGATCGGGGCCGCCTCGCTCGCCGCATGTGCGCAATCGCCGGCCGGCCGCCAGGCGGCCTCCGGATTTGGCGGGGCCAGCCGTCAGGCCGCGGTCGAGCGGCCTCACAAGGTTGCAGCCCTGCATCCGCGACCGATCAGGCGGGCGCGCGCGCCGGACGGTAGAGGCAACACCGCACAAGCCCGCTCGCACGGCGTTGCCAGCTTCTACTCGGACACGGAGACCGCGAGCGGCGAGAAGTACGACAAGAACGAATTGACCGCAGCGCATCCGACCCTGCCGTTCGGCACGCGCCTGCGCGTCACCGATGTCTCCAGCGGCCGTTCCGTCACCGTCAGGGTCAACGATCGCGGACCCTATGTCCGCGGGCGCGTTGTCGACGTTTCCCATTCCGCCGCCGAGGCGCTCGGCATGGTGGACAAGGGCATCGTCAACGTCAGGCTCGACGTCGTGCATTAAGGCCGGTCGATCGACATCGAGGCGTCGCGCTTAACCGGCTGTTAGCCGCTCTGGCGCACCATGGGTGCCCAAACAAATCGGGGCTCTCGGGGAGGCGGCGCTTGAACACGATCCAGTATCTCGAAGATCAGGCCGCGCGCGCCGAGCGGCTGGCCAAACGGATCACTGATACGCGGACGATCGAACAGCTCCTGACTTTCGCCGGTGAACGCCGCCGCGAGATCGAGGTCATCGCCGGCAGATACCAGCGCGCATAACGCTCCCAAACCATGCTCTGAGTTGCCACACGAAAAACGCCGCGGATGCGGCGCTTTTTTGTGCTTGCGGCAGCAAGATCAGGTGTGGCTCTCGACGAAGTCGCTGAGATAGTCGGGCAGCGTCACCCCATCGATATCGCAGCGCGCCCGGATTTCGCCGACGATCTCGGTCGAGATGTCTCTCGTCCAATGTTCGAGCGTGTTGAATGAAATCACGCAGATCGGATCGTGGAAGCAGCCGGCGACGAGTTCGTCGATCGTAGCTTCGATGTCGTTTCGCTCGACGCGGATTTCGGTCGCGTCGTCGAGGCGATCGATTACGACGAACAGGGTCTGATCTGCGCCATAAGGCACGATCGGGGATGATAGACCCGCTTCAGGCATCGCAGGCACTCACGCCGTTTCTGATGACCGATAACGGGAAAATCCGGCAGAGGGTTCCTACAACTTGTCGTGCGCGTGAAGACGAGAACTGCCGCGCGCGGTCAGAGAAATTCCCGCAAGCGCGACAATTCTGCGATGTGCTCGGGCGACAGGATTGCCGTGACCAGCGGCGGCTGCGGCGTGGCGCGGATCTCATAGAGATGACGCGTCGCGGCGGGCTTGCCCATGAAGGCCGAGATGCACTGGTCGAGCGTGCCCTCGATCACCTGGTAGGAGGTACGATCGGGCCGCCGCTGGTTTCCGAGCGAAGGCCATTTGAGCAGCACGGCGGCTGCACCGAAATCAATCTTGGAATCCCTGGTAGATGCGTCTCCCATGTTCTTCCCCCTTCACGCAAAAAGAACCCCAGCACGCGTTCTTGCGTGCCGGGGCCAACACACCCTATCGCTGCATCTCAATGCCACGAGTTACCAACGTGGCTGCCGGAAAATGGTTCCCGGCGGGCCATCGCCGGTTAGCTCGCTGCCGCCGCGATTCTCTGCCCCGGCCTGGCCTCACCATTGCTGGTCTCGTCGCCGCGTCGTACCTCCGGCGGAAGTCCCGCGAAGCGCCGCAACGCCTCGGCCATCTGTACGCGGCCGGGCACGCCGGTGATCACCACATCGACCATCGTGAAGGACGAGTGGAAATGGCCGTGCGCCTTGAGCTGCTCGACCGGAACGCCGGCGGCGGCGAGCGCCTCGGCATAGGCGATGCCCTCGTCACGCAGGGGATCGAACTCGCACGTTACGATGAAGGCCGGCGGCAGGCCTGCGACCTTGCCGCGCAGCGGCGAGGCGCGCGGATCGGTGCGGTCTGCCGGCGAGCAGTAGAGGTCCCAGAACCAGTACATCAGCGACCGCGTCAGGAAATAGCCGGTCGCATTGTCGTTGTAGGACGGCCGGTCGAAGCTGCAATCGGTGACCGGGCACACCAGGAGCTGGCCGGCGATCTCCGGGCCGCCGCGGTCGCGCGCAAGCTGGCAGGTGACGGCGGCGACGTTGCCGCCGGCGCTCCAGCCCGCGACCAGCACGGGATCGGGCGTGCCGCCGAGCTCGGTGGCGTGCTCGGCAATCCAGCGCGTAGCCGCATAACCGTCCTCGGCTGCGGCCGGGAAGCGATGCTCGGGCGCGTGGCGATAGCCGACGCTGACGAAGATCATGCCGGTCCGCCGCACCATGTCGCGGCAGAACGGATCGTCGGATTGCTCGTCGCCGAGTACCCAGCCGCCGCCATGGAAGTAGACCACGACCGGATGCGGACCGGGCGTCGCCGGCCGATACAGCCGATAAGGCAGCGGGCCGTCGCTGCCGGGCAGGATGCCGTCGACGATTTCGCCGATCGGCCGGCCCGCAGGCCGGCTCTTGTTGAACTCGCTGACGAAGGCGCGCGCGCCGAGCGCGCCCATCGACTCGATCGGCGGCAGGTTCAACTGCGTGAGCAGGTTCAGCACCAGCCGCACGTCCGGTTGCAGGCGCACGATCTCGCCGTCATTGCACTGTGCGGCGAGGTTCGGGCCGGTGAGGCGGAAGCCGAGCATGCCGCGGCCGGTCACCTCGTCGCAGATGCTGCGATAGGGGCCGACGCCGCCGGTATAGGGCATCAGCGCATGCACCTTGCCGGGCACGTTGGCGCCCGTGTACCAGGTGTTGGCGAGCCGGTGCAGCGTCAGCATCGAACAGTCGGCCATATGCCGGCCCCAGCCGGCCTGCGCCGTCTCGGTGGCCTCGATGGTGGAGAAGCCGGCGTCGCGAAGTGCGGCGAGCCGGTCGACCACCCAGTCGACATGCTGCTCGATCGACACCGCCATGTTCGACAGCACCGACGGGCTACCGGGCCCGGTGATCATGAAGAAGTTCGGGAAGCCCGCGACCGTCAGCCCGAGATAGGTTTGCGGCCCCTGTGCCCAGACGTCGGACAGCGACTTGCCGCTGCGTCCGGTGATCGGATGCACCGCGCGGATCGCGCCGGTCATGGCGTCGAAGCCGGTCGCGAATACGATCACGTCGACGTCGAAGCTGCGCCTGTCGGTGCTGATGGCGTTGGCGCTGATCGCCTTGATCGGCTCCTGGCGCAGATTGACCAGCGTGACGTTCGGCCGGTTGTAGGTCGCGTAGTAATTGGTGTCGAGGCAGGGACGTTTTGCGCCGAAGGGATGATCGTGCGGCGTCAGCGCTGCCGCGGTTTCGGGGTCCTTGACCGCGGCGCGGATCTTCTCGCGGATCAGGTCCGAGACGATGTTGTTGCCGTCAAGGTCGGCGCCCTGATCGGCCCAGAGCTGCGTCAGGATGTAGACGAGATCGCCCTTGCTCCATGCCTCCTCAAAACGCGCGCGACGCTCTGCATCGCTCAATTGCCAGCTCACGGCCATCTGTTGCGGATAGGGTACGCCCGTCATCGATTGGCGCGCCTGCTCGCGATAGGCGGCACGGTCGCCTTGCAACAGGCTCATGCGGTCGACCGGCGCCGGCCCGTTATGTGCGGGCAGCGCAAAATTCGGCGTGCGCTGGAACACGGTGAGATGCGCGGCCTGTTCGGCGATCAGTGGGATCGACTGGATGCCGGAGGAGCCCGTGCCGATCACCGCAACGCGCTTGCCGGCAAGGTTGACTCCCTCATGCGGCCAGCGCCCGGTGAAATAGATCTCGCCCTGAAAATCCTTGACGCCGTCGATCTCCGGCGGCTTGGGTGCCGAGAGGCAGCCGGTCGCCATGATGTAATAGCGGCAGGCGACGGATGCGCCGTCGTCGGTGGTGAGGTGCCAGCGCTCGGTCGCTTCGTCCCATTTGGCTTCCGTGACCTTGGTCTTGAAGCGGATGTCGCGGCGCAGATCGTAACGGTCGGCGACGAAGCCGAGATAGCGCAGGATCTCGGGCTGGGTCGCGTATTTCTCCGACCAGGTCCAGGCGGTCTCGAGATCGGGATCGAAAGTGTAGCTGTAGTCGATGGTCTGGATGTCGCAGCGCGCGCCGGGATAGCGGTTCCAGTACCAGGTGCCGCCGACATCGCCGGCCTCTTCCAGGGCGACCGTCGAGAAGCCGGCCTTGCGCAGGCGATGCAGGAGATAGAGGCCGGCAAAGCCGGCGCCGACCACGGCGACATCGATCTGCTGGATGGTTCCGCTCGCGGCGTCAGGAGCACGCGCAGCGACCACTGCATCAGGCATGGCATTCCTCCCGTGCGTTTTGTTTTGCCGGCAGGCTATCGCCTCAGGCCCGTCCTGTCATCAGGACAAATTCAATCTTCGGTAGCCGTTTGCGGCGTTACAGTGGCAACGCGAATGTCGTCGCGACACACGCATCGCGGCGCATAACAGCGCCATATGCGTGATTTTCCGGACTAATCAGGCGGATAGCTTCTGTGTATGCTCCGCTTTTCGTTACCCATGCGTATTGATCAGCGCCATGACAGAATTGAGTGAGCGAACCAAAGCCAATATGGACGTCGTCCTGGAGGAGACGTGCCGCCAATTGCCGCATGGCGGCGATCACGACAGCCGCAGATTCATCGCCGAGCACCTGATCAAGGCAGCGCAATCCGGGCACGCAACGCTCGGTGAACTCGGCATCGTCGCCCGGCGTGCACTCGCGGAGCTCACCGGCAAGAGCAACTAGGCACGACATCGCGCCGGGCTTGCCTCGCTGCCCGCCGCGGACGTAACTTCTCGGAGAACCATTCCGCGCATCGAGATCTCCCGAAGATGCGGTCCTTGCTTGCGCTCGCTCTGGCTTCCGCAATCCTGTGCTGCGCCGGCCTCGCCGCGGCTCAGCCGGTCGGCCAGTTTCCGTTTGCCCTGACGCGCGAAGGACAGATGCTTGGCGCCGTGGAAGGCGAGGTGGCCTCCTTCAAGGGACTTGCCTACGCCGCGCCGCCGGTCGGCCCGCTGCGCTGGCGTCCGCCGGAGGCAACGGCGGAAAGCTCGGAGATGCGCACTGCCTACGACTACGCTGCGCCTTGTCTGCAGCCGTCGCTGCCGGGCGCGAGCGAGGATTGCCTCACGCTCAACGTGTTTCGTCCCTTCGGGGTCGACGGCCCGCTGCCGGTGATGGTGTTCATCCATGGCGGCGCGTTCGTCTCAGGCACCGCCAACGATCCGCTGTTCGACGGCGCAAGGCTCGCGCAGGCCGGGCTCATCGTTGTGACCGTGAATTATCGCCTCGGCGCGCTCGGCTGGCTCACTCATCCCGCGCTGTCGGAAGGTGGCTCCGGCAATTTTGGACTGATGGATCAGATCGCGGCGCTGCATTGGGTCCACGACAACATCGCGGCGTTCGGCGGTGATCCAGCCAACGTCACCCTGTTCGGCTCCGGCGCGGGCGCGACATCGATCGCGCTTCTGATGCTGTGCAGAGAGGCGCGCGATCTGTTCCAGAGAGCCATTCTTCAATCAGTGCCGGGCCGTGCGCGCCTGCGCTCACAGCAGGAGGCGGAGACCCTGGGCCGACGGTTCGTTACCGCGCTCGGGCAGGATGGCAGGGAGACCGATCCGCGCGCGATCGAGCCCGGACGCCTGCTTGCCGCCGCAAAACGCCTGCTCGCAAAATCCGCGCACGGCTTTGCGCCGATCGCCGATGGAGTCCTGGCGACGGAAGATATCGCGGCAGGGTTTGCGGCCGGCCATGAAAGCCGGATTCCCCTGATCATCGGCTCGAACGACGACGAGACGCGTTTCGACAGCGAGCGCGATGTGAAAGATGAGCTTGCATCCTCGGGCACCGGCAGCGACGAGCTGCGCAAGCTCTATCCTGATGTGGCCAAGCCGCCGGACCTCGCGGCGCGCTTCTACACCGACAAAGTCTACTCCGAGCCCGTGAGATTGCTGTCGCGCCTGCATGCCGCGAGTGGCGCGCCGACTTTCCGCTATCGCTTCGCCTACATTCCCGAAGCCCGGCGCGGAAGTCCAGAGGAGGGGCACGGCCGCGAGCTGCAGTTCATCTTCGGCGTGGAAGGCGTACCGGGCGCGGGAATCTTCTCGCGGCAAGACCGCGAGGTCGCGCGTCGCCTGCGCGCCTACTGGATCAACTTCGCCAGATCCGGTGATCCCAACGGCCCGGACCTGCCGCATTGGGATTCGGCCGCGGGTCGCGACCGTCTGCTGCTGATCACGAATGATCGCATCACGAGCGGCGAGGATCCCTGGCAGGAGCGGCTGGACCGGATCACGCGATAGAGATTTGAAAGGAGATTTGAAGTTATGCCGCGAGTTCGACGCGGGGCGCCGGTGTCAGGCGGTCTTCCTCCAGGTAGTCCATCGCGCCGTCTTTCTCGACGGCGTAGAACTGCTGACCTTCCTTCGACTTGAAGGCTGCGCGTACCACGCCGCGGCGGCCCTTGTCACTGTTGACGACGTCCCCCAGCGAAAACTTCCTCATCTTCCGTCCTGCTTGTCTTCTGGCCAAGTGCTTCGGCCACGGTACGGATTTTGGGCGGCAAATCGTTAACGACTTGCTAACCATACGGGTTTGCCTATGCTCCCCGCCGGTGGCGCGGCAAACGCACGCGCATGTTGCGAAACAGACGAGCCGACATCCATGATGCGATTTCCGACCTTCTTCCTGTCGCATGGCGGCGGCCCCTGGCCGTTCATGGAGGACAGGCGGGTGCAATATGCGAAGACCGCCGAGGTGTTCGGCCACCTGCCGCAGCTTCTGCCGGCAAGGCCGAAGGCGGTGCTCGTCATCACCGGCCATTGGGAGGCCGATGCGTTCACCGTGTCGACGTCCGCGCATCCACCGATGGTATATGACTATTACGGTTTCCCCGAGCACACCTATCATCTGAAATATCCGGCGCCTGGTCAGCCCGAGCTCGCTGCCGAGGTGAAGGCGTTGCTCGCGCGCGCCGGCCTCGATTGCCGCGAAGATGCCAATCAGGGTTTTGATCACGGCACCTTCGTGCCGCTCGGCTTAATGTATCCGAACGCCGATATGCCGATCGTGCTGTTGTCGCTGAAATCCGGCTATGACGCGGCTGAACATGTCAGGGTCGGGCAGGCGATCGCGTCGCTGCGCGACGCAGGCATTCTGATCATGGGCAGCGGGCTCACCTATCACAACATGCGCGGCTTCGGGCGGCCGGAGTCGAAGCCGGTCTCGTACGAGTTCGAAGCCTATCTGAATGATGCGATCAGCCAACCCGATGCGGCGCGCCGCAACGCCATGCTGGTCGACTGGCAGAACGCACCGAGAGCGCGGCTTGCCCATCCCCGCGAGGATCATTTGCTGCCGCTGATGGTGGCGGCCGGTGCCGCCGGCAGCGACGTCGGCCAGCGTCTGCTCCTCGACGAGGTCGCAAGCGTCGCGATGGCGTCGTACGTGTTCGGATGATCTTCTCCCTCTCCCCGCTTGCGGGGAGAGCTATCGCATGTGGTGCTAAAATCCTCGGCCTCATGGTTCGCCTGGCGATGCAAAGCATCGTCCGGAGACGCGCCGCAAGCGGCGCTCCTCACCATGAGGGTCCAAGATTCCGCCGCGAAGCGCGACCTCGTCCTGAGGAGCCCGCTATGGCGGACGTCTCGAAGGATGGACAACGAGGAGGCCGCACTAACCGTATTTCAGCTTCATGAACAATATGCCGCCGGCGAGCAGCATGGTGATGGCATTCGCGGCGACCAGCGGGGCGTCGCCGCTGAGGAGGCCGTAGACGAGCCAAAGCGCCAAGCCCAGCACCATCACCAGGAACATGCCGAGTGAGATGTCCCGGGCCGAGCGGGTCTTCCAAACCTTGATGAATTGCGGCGCATAGGCGACGGTGGTGCAGGTTGCGGCAGCAAAGCCAAGCAGCTTGATGGCGAGCGGTTCCATGCCGGCTCTATAGCACGGATTCGACGGTGGTGATGCGTCAGTTTGAATTGCATCACGGATGTCGCTCGGCGATGAGATCGCGGTAGAGCGCGGCATAGTCGCCCGCCCGGTTGCGCCATGAGACGTCGGTGGAAAGGCCGCTCAGTTGCAGCCGCCGCCACGTCAGCTTGTCATGGAAGGCGATATTGGCCTTACGCAGCGTGCGTGCGAGGGCGTCCGCTGTCACGGGTGCGAATTTGAAGCCGGTGGCATCGTGGCCGGATGCGTCAGCCTCGCCGATATCGACGATGGTATCCTCAAGACCGCCGACACGGGAGACGATGGGCACGGCGCCATAGCGCAACGCGCAGAGCTGGGTCAGGCCGCATGGCTCGAACCGTGACGGCACGATGAGCGCGTCCGAACCGGCCTGGATCAGATGCGCCAGGATCTCGTCATAGCCGATCACGACCGCGATCCGTCCCGGATTCGCGCGCGCGGCGGCCTGATAGCGATCCTGGAGATCGCGGTCGCCGCTGCCGAGCAACGCAAGCTGCATGCCTTCGCCGAGGATGGTCGGGATCGCCTCGAGCAGGAGATCGAGACCCTTCTGCCATGACAGCCGGCTGATGACGCCGAGCAACGGCGTCTCCGCAGCGGAATCCAGATTGAACTGCTGCTGCAGCGCGGCCTTGTTCGCGGCCCGAAATGCCAGCTCCTGCGCGCTGAAGCGATAGGCGATGTGCGGATCGGTCTCTGGATTCCAGACCGAGGTGTCGATGCCGTTGAGAACGCCGCTCAGCACGCTTGCGCGTTCGCGCAAGAGACCGCCGAGCCCCATGCCGCCCTCGTCGCTCTGGATCTCATGCGCATAGGTCGGCGACACCGTGGTGATGCGATCGGCGAATTGCAGGCCGGCTTTCAGGAAGCTGATGCCGCCGAAATATTCAACGGCGTGAAGGTTGAACGACGCCCAGGGCAGGCCGATGGCGCCGATCAGCTCGCGGTCGAACTTGCCCTGATAGGCCATGTTGTGAATGGTCATCACGGTGCCGGGCCGCGGCCGGTTGTCATAGTGCAGATAGGCGGGTGCGAGCCCGGCTTGCCAGTCGTGGGCGTGCACCACGTCGGGCACGAAGGCCGGGACGAGGCCGTGGCCGATGTCGGCGGCGATGCGCGACAGCGCCGCGAAGCGCACGCCGTTGTCCGGCCAGTCGACGCCCTCGGCCGTGACGTAAGGGTTACCGGGCCGCTCGTAGAGATGCGGCACATCGAGCACGAACAGATCGAGCCCGTCGCGGGAGGCTGCGAGCAGGCGGCCCGGTCCGCCGAAATAGTCCGGCCAGCGCCGGATTTCCTCCGCGCCGGTGAGCATCCGCATCACGTCGGGGTAGCCCGGCATCAGCGTGCGCATCTCGACGCCATGCGACTTCAGCGCGACCGGCAGAGCGCCAGCGACATCCGCGAGGCCGCCGGTCTTGACGATGGGGTAGACTTCAGAGGCGACCGCGAGAACGCGAACAGGCGTCATGTATTGAGCCTGTCGATCATCGGCTGGGTGATGAGCGAGATGCCCTGCTCGGTGGTGCGGAAGCGCTTGGCGTCGAACTCCGAATCCTCGCCGACGACGAGCCCCTCGGGGATCTCGACGCCGCGGTCGATCACGACGTTCTTCAGCCGTGCGCCACGGCCAACATTCACGTAAGGCATGATAACGGCGTTCTCGACATTGGCGTAGGAATTGACGCGCACACCGGTGAACAGCAGCGAGCGGCGCAGCGACGCGCCTGAGATGATGCAACCGCCCGAGACCAGCGAGCTCACGGCCTGGCCGCGCCGGCTCTCCTCGTCGTGGACGAATTTGGCAGGCGGGGTGATCTCGGCATAGGACCAGATCGGCCAGGCGCGGTCGAACAGGTCGAGCTCCGGCACCACGTCGGTGAGGTCGATATTGGCGGCCCAATAGGCATCGACCGTACCGGCATCGCGCCAGTAGGCTCGACCGTTGCCGGAGCGGACGCAGGAGGTTGAGAACTGATGCGCGATCGCGCGGCCGTTCTTGACGATGTAGGGAATGATGTCCTTGCCGAAATCGTGGTTCGAGTTCGGATCCTCGGCGTCACGCTTGAGCTCGTCGAACAGGAATTTGGCGTCGAATACGTAGATGCCCATGCTGGCGAGCGAGACGTCCGGCTTGCCCGGCATCGGTGGCGGATCGGCGGGCTTCTCGAGGAACGACTGGATCCAGCCGTTCTCGTCGACATGCATGATGCCGAAGCCGGAAGATTCCGCGCGCGGCATTTCGAGGCAGCCGACCGTGACGTCGGCGCCGCTCTCGACGTGCTGGCGCAGCATCACCTCGTAATCCATCTTGTAGATGTGATCGCCGGCCAGCACCACGATGAAGCGGGCGTTGTGCGACTCGATGATGTCGATGTTCTGGTAGACCGCGTCGGCCGTGCCGACATACCACATGGTCTCCGAGACGCGCTGGCTTGCGGGGAGGATGTCAAAACTCTCGTTGCGCTCGGGGCGGAAGAAGTTCCAGCCCATCTGCAAATGCCGGATCAGGCTGTGCGCCTTGTACTGGGTCGCGACCGCGATGCGGCGGATGCCGGAGTTCACTGCGTTCGACAGGGTGAAATCGATGATGCGCGACTTGCCGCCGAAATAGACCGCGGGCTTGGCGCGCCGGTCGGTCAGCTCTAGCAGCCGGCTTCCCCGTCCGCCGGCCAGGACGAATGCCAGCGCCTGACGGGCGAGCGGCTCATTTCCCACGGCATTCATGTCATCCTCCCACTGACGTCTGGCGCGGGCCGAGGCCTTTTGTCGCGAGGAGCCTGTCGGCCCGGCGCCATTGGAACCGATAGTAGCGGTACGAATAGTAAATCGGAAAGGTAGTCGTTGGTTGCGACCGCGCGGGAAGCTTAATGCTTTGGCCTCTTGCTGCGGGCCCCCTGTTGCAGCCGTGTCATGTCCGCGCGCGGAAACAGAGGTGTTGATCGAGGCTTGGAAAGGCGCGACGTCTGCGGCGAGGCCTGATCACGATTCAGGCAAGTGTGGGTGTCTTGTGCGCTGCACGCGAAATCGAGGCTTTGACTCAGCGCAAAGATGCCCGATCATCGCGGGTCATCCTTTTCCAAGCGAAACGTCAAACAGGGAGTTAAGACGATGAGTATCTGGAAAACGGCAATTGCCGGCTCTCTGGCGGTCACGGTGATCGCCGGTCAGTTGGAGCAGGCATCGGCGGCGCCGATGCCGACCAATGTCGCAGCCATGAAGGCCGTGGCCGGCAATGACACCACGCAGGTGTATTGGCGCGGCGGCTGGGGATGGGGCCTCGGCGGCCTCGCGGCCGGCGCCATCATCGGCGGCGCCATCGCCGCCAGCACCGCGCCTTACGGCTATTATGGCGGTCCGTATTACGGTGGTTACGGGTATCCGGGCCCGTATTATGGCTACGCTCCGGCCTACTATGGCTACGCTCCGGCCTATGGCGGCTATTACGGCTACCGCCGCTACTACAGCTATCGCCCCTACCGTCCATATTACTACGGCTACGCGCGGCCCTGGCGCGCCTATCCTCGTCCCTATTACCGCGCCTATTGGTGATCGAACCGCGCCGGCAGGGCACCCGGGTCAAACGGGGTGCTTGCCTTGCGGGAGCGCTCCGATGTCTGCGCTGGTCGCGGGCCGCTGAAAGCAGGCGGCCGGATCAGACGGCGCGCGCCGGAATCCGTGATCGGACGCGGTGAAGCGGGCATGCGCGCCCATGAAAATCCCGATGCAGATTGCGGCAATGATCGCAATATCGATGCACCATTCCACGGGTCCGGAGCTCATGGCAGCGCGATCGCGGTTGAGAGGTCGGCTTCGGACAGACCGGGGCCAACTGACGCAAAATAGATCGCAATCAGGAAAATACGGCTGAGGATGGCGACGCCCACCATGACCTTGATGTCGTAATGGCGAATAACGAATGCGAAAGGCGGAATCGCCTGGCGTTTTAAAATGCTCATGGCCCACTCCTTGCCAAAAATCCGGGCATCGACCGCCCGCCGACTGAAATGACAGCTTGATGAAAGGCCGTTCGGCGCCTTGCCGGCGTCCCTCAAAATGACCACACGCGATGCTAGTGCCAGCGCGGGGAGCAGGTCTTTAGCGCGTCCTTACATTTGGCTGAGCTTTCCCTTAAGATTGGGGACCATCCGGAGGTCGGAGCGATGCGTACGGACGCGCTTGCCTTTGGTGAATTTCGGCTCGATCGGGCGAACGCGCTGTTGTGGCGAGGACGGGAGCGGATCGCGCTGGCGCCGAAGCCGTTCGAGGTTCTTTGCTGTCTGGTCGGCCGCCCCGGCGAGCTCGTCACCAAGGAAGAGCTGCTCGATTCTGTCTGGTCCGACCTGCACGTCAGCGAGTCGAGCCTTGCCGTCGCCATGAACGCGCTGCGCTCGGCGCTCGGCGATGACAGGCAGTCTCCCAACTACATCGAGACGGTCACGCGACGCGGCTATCGCTTCATTGCGGCGGTCACGACCGCCGAGCGGGTTGCAGTCGAACAGGTGGTCGAGGAAGGGGCTTCCGCCGCCGAGCAGATCGTCGATCGACGCCGGCAATGGCGAGTAGGGCGTGCTGCCGCGCTCGAGACGCTGGACAAGGCGTTGCAACTCGCGCGGACCGGGCAGCGTCAGGTCGTCTTCATCACCGGCGAGGCGGGAATCGGCAAAACGACACTCGTTCAAATGACGCTCGACAGGATCGAGCGGCAGGGACTTGGCGTGCTGCATTGTAACTGCAACGAGCTGTTTGGCACCCACGAGGCGTTTCTGCCGCTCATCGAAGCGCTGAACGAGCGCTGCCGCGGCACCGAAGGTGCGTCGTTGCTTGCGTCCATACGCGACCACGCGCCGACCTGGCTCGCGCAGATGCCCGGATTCCTCGGCGAAGCAGATCGCGCCGCCTTCCAGCATGAAGTCTTTGGCGCAACGCGCGAGCGCATGCTGCGCGAATTCGCCGATCTCATGGAAAGCCTCGCCGCCGTGCGCCCATGGGTGATCATTCTCGAAGACCTGCATTGGAGCGATTTCGCAACCGTCGACGTGCTTTCGCGGCTCGCGCGCCGGGATCGGAAGGCGGCGATCCTTGTCCTGGCGACCTATCGGCCCATGGAAGTCGTGGTCGGCGGGCATCCCGTCCGTGCCGTTCACCAGGACTTGCGGATTCACGGGCACGCCGCCGAGCTCGCGCTCGATCGGCTGACCGGCGTCGACGTCGAGCGCTATCTTGCCTTGCGCTTCAACTCTACCGATTTTGCCAGGGACCTTGTCGAGCGCATTTTCGCGCGGACCGGCGGACAGCCGTTGTTCGTAACGTCGCTCGTCGATCACCTCGTGGCGCAAGGTGCGCTCGTCGAGGACGACGCAGGATGGCGGCTGGTCCGCGAAGAGGCCGCCTTGCACGACAGCATGCCGCGTGATCTGGAAGGCATGATCACGCAGCAGATCGATCACCTCACGGCAGAGCAGCGCAGTCTGCTCGAGGTCGCAAGCGCGGCGGGTGCGGAGTTTTCAGCGCTCCAGGTTTCCGGCGTGCTGGACCGCCCCGTGCTGGAGGTCGAGCAAATGTGCGAGGACCTCGTGCGGGCCGGCCGCATCATCGTCGTCGATGGCATCACCGAATGGCCGAACGGAGAGGTCTCCGGGCGTTATGCGTTCCAGCACGCGCTTTACCAGGAGACGCTGTATCAGCGGCTTGCGCCCGCGCGCCGCACCAAAACCCATGCGAGCCTCGGGGCAGGCCTCGAGCGGGGATATGGGCCGCAGGCGCGGGAGATCGCTGCCGTGCTCGCGCGCCACTTCGAATTGGGCCGCGATTTCCCCAGGGCGATGCAGTATCTGGGAATGGCTGCCGAGGGCTCGGCGCGGCGGTTCAGCACGCGCGAGGCCGCGAACTATTTGTCTCGGGTCTTGGAGCTGGTGCCGCATCTGCCGCCCGAATTTCAGGTGGCGACGCGTCTGAAGCTGCTGCTCCAGCGGGCGTGGGCCTGGCGCGCCGGTGGCGATTTCCTGAATTCGCTCCAGGACCTCGGCGCGGTGGTCGCACATGCGGCGGAGAACGGACTCGTGCGTGAAGAGGTGAACGCGCTGGTCGATCTCAGCAGGTTCTGTCTTTACGTCGACCGGCGCCAGAGCCTACCGTTCGCCGAACAGGCCCTGGCGAAGAGCCGTGCGATTGACGACGCCGCGTTCGGCGCGCTGGTCCAGGGCAACTTCGCCAATTTGAAGCTGATGCTGCGCGGCTGGGACCGCGAGAATGCGGAGCTTTCCGAGCGGGCATCAAGGCTGATCACGGACTCGCAGGATCTCAGCATGCGGCTCCGGCGCTGCTCGATGGAGATGGTGCTGGAGTTCCTGCGATCGAATTACCCGGCCTGCTGCGAAGCGACGACCAGGGGGAAGGAGCTCGCGCGGCTGCTCGGCGACGTCTACCTGTTCGCGCTCTATGAATCCGTCGAGGCCTTTGCGCAGATCTATCTCGGCGAATGGGGGCGGATGCAAAGGAGCGTCGCCGCTACATTGATCATCTCGGAGCGGAATGCAAATCCGCAGGCCATCGCACTATGTCAGCTCACGATCGGGTGGCTGCATTCCGAGGCCGAGGAATATGGCAGCGCGGCGCGACGCGGGGAGGAGGCGCTCGGCCCGATGATCGAGGCAAATCCGTTCAGCTTCTTCGTCGGCAGGAACCTGCTCGCGCGCGCCCACGTCAGGATGTGCAACTTAGCCGTGGCGCGGCAGCATCTCGACGTCCTGGAACGGCGAATGGAGGTAGACCACGTTCCGATGGAATCGCTGGTCATTCCTCAGTATCTCTTGACCTGCTGCGACTACTGGATCGCGATCGGCGATCTGGATCGCGCCCAGAGTTGGGCGAGCCAGCTTCATGCGGTGACGAGCGCTGCGCCCGACCGGCCGTTTCTCGTGCTGTCTCACGACGCGATGGCGAGAATTGCGCTGCTGAAGCACGACACGCAGACGGCCAGAGACCATCTGTCGGCGGCGATTTCGATCGTCCGTCGTGGCGGGCTGCCGAACGCTGCGTGGCGCGCCTACCGCACATCCGCGGTGCTCTATGAGAGCCTCGGGCACGCGCAAAAGGCAGCCAAGTGGCAAGACCGCGCCCGCCGGGTGATCGCGTCGCTGGCTCAGTCGCTCGATCCGGGAGATCCGTTGCTGTCGGCGGCGCTTTTCGACGCAAGCCGGGACGTCGGGACCAAAACCACGGAACGGACGTGATCGGGCTCAATCCGGCAAGTCCGCGATCTGTTGCGGCTCTCCGGGCGGCTGCTTGGCGATGCCTTGGTTGTGCTGCTGCCGAAGCGCGCGGGACATGCGGTAGGCATCCCTGCGCAGCCGCATGATCGACCCGAGCGGCCGATGCGCCGCCAAGCATCGCCACGGATCGAACGACAGCACCTCATTGGCATAGAGGCGACGCGCGGGACTGTCGGCGGCCTGGCGTGGGAGAGCGATCTTGCCGAGGGCTTGCGGCGGCGAGACGTCCTCCGGCCAATCGATCGAGGCGTCCTCGATCGGCGTGCGCTTCAGGTCGGTGCAGAGCTGTGCACGCAGTTCATACTCGGCCGAATTGTCGCTGAAGAAGGAAACGACGGATTTGAGCACGACATCGTCGCCATCGTGGCAGGGTTGACCGGTGAGCTTGCGAAGCGATTCCGACATCGGTACGACGCGAAGCCTTGCGACATGGTCGCCGAAGCGCAGCGCACCTTCGGTGTGAAAGGTTTCTCCGAGGATGTTGTTGCCGGGATCGCCGAGCGCCCTTAAGAGCATCGGGATGTGAATGCCCGTTTTGTCCGCCAAGGCGACCGCGATACGCGAGAAGAATCCGCCCGCTCTGAACAGGAAATCCGGAAGGATCAGGCTGCGCTCGAAATTGCGCTGTGCGCCGTCGAGATAGGCCTTGGTATCCGCGAAATAGCTGGCGTGATTGACGAGCAGGATATCCTGGTTCGTCGAGTGATCGTCATCGAGCGCCCGCGGGCCGCTCACGCCGAGGACCTTGATGGCGAACCCTCTCGGTGAACGAACGCGGTCGCTCTTGTTGAATGCGGTGGAGAGGCGGACGATGATCGGATAGGTGCCGGCCTTTTCGAACAGGCCCTGGCGCAGATGATCCGGCAAATCGTCGTAGACGATGAGCTCGCCCCGGAGAAAGCCGACGCCTTTAGCGTGCTGCTGCCGGGTCCGGTGTCCGTCTTTGCTGCTGGTGAAGTCGCTGGTCCGCTTGATCGAGGCAACGATCGCAGCGACGGCTTCCGCTTCGTCCGGCCGGACTTGTTCGACGGACGGATCATAACGCAGATACTGAGCGGCTGACATGGCGCTGATCTCCAGCCCGAAGGTCGCCTTCCCATTGCGCACGCTTGCGGCCGCTGGGCAGGTTCCATTGTAAGCCCGTAAGCGCAACATGGGCAACCGGAGAGCCAGTCCCGGTGGTCCGGCCGCGCCGTGAGCGAGGCATCGCGTTACCGGCGAAATCTCAGCCTGTAGGCTAGTGCGACGGCGCGCCCAAAGTCCTTATGTGTCCCTTATGTTGTCCTGATCTTTTTCTTAAGGCTGCTGGTCGCACAGGCTGAGCCGGCTAGCGCGAGACCACACGATTAGGCTCATACAGGCCAGATGGGCGAGCACGATCGCGGCGAGATGAAGCGGGCCGGCCTTGAGAGAAAGCCCGCGCATCTCGCCACGCCCGTTCAGTGGGCCTCCGGCTCTGCAGCGCATCGCTGAAGAACCGCTGCGCTGCGTCCGGGGCACGATACCTCACAGCTTCATCAAGCATCCGTGAGGCGAGAAGGACGTTTCTCATCCGGCTGCCATCGTCGAAACGATCCTCCTGCATTCTCCTGTTCCAGCAACAGCCACATTGCTATTTGCATCATCACACTTGCAGCGCACTACGCCCCGTCAAAAATCAGGAAGACGAGCAAATCGGGAGACCGGCCATGGGCCTGCAAGAAACAAAAATCGAATCGCTTCCCTTCGTCACCGCCGAACTCAACTACCTCGCGCCGACAACGGCCAAGCCTCGCACCTACGCCTTCGATCCGCCGCCGGGTGAGCCGAAGAGCACGGCGCTGCCCGAGCCGCATCAGGTCCCGATCTTCGATGCACGCCTGATCGCCGAGCACTTCTCGCTCGACCACGAGGGTTTTGCGCTGGTGCGCCATCCGACGCGGGTCAAGGATTTCTACAACGATGAAGAGGTGAGGGCAGTCTACTATCCCGTCGTCGAGGCCTTCCTGCGTGCGACGCTGAAGGCCGACCGCGTCGTCATCTTCGATCACACCGTGCGCAAGCGCGTCGATGGCGCTGCCGACATTCGCGGCGCCGGGCCGCGCCAGCCCGCAACGCGCGTTCACGTCGACCAGACGATTACCTCCGGCGCCAACCGCGTGCGCGAGCATCTGCCTGACGAAGCCGAGGAGCTGCTCAAGGGGCGTGTGCAGGTGATCAATCTGTGGCGACCGATCCGCGGCCCCTTGCGCGATTCACCGCTCGCGATGGCCGACGGCACGACGGTGGCTCCCGACGATCTCGTCGCGTCTGATCTGATCTATCCCAACCGCAGCGGCGAGACCTATTCGGTGAAATACAATCCGAACCACCGCTGGTTCTATTTCCCCGAGATGACGCCGGACGAGGCGTTGTTGCTGAAGTGCTACGACTCCGCAACCGACGGCCGCACCCGCTTCGGGCCGCACACCGCCTTCGTCGACCCGACCACGCCGGCCGACGCACCGCCGCGCGAGAGCATCGAGTTGCGCACACTTGTCTTTCACAATCGGTAACAATGTTTGACGACGCTGCCGGGCTCAGCCCGGCAGTGTTTTGGGAACTCAGGGAACAAGTCGACGTTTGCAGCACCGGGCAGGGCCAACCGGGAGCGGTGTCGTGCGAGCGCTGACGACGCTATTCTTTTGTCTTGCCTTTAGTCTTTCCAGTCTTTCTCTGGCTCATGCCGAAAGCGGACTTGCTTCATATTACGGATACGGAAAATCCGCCAGAAGCGGCGGAATGACCTGCGCGCACCGGACGCGTCCCTTTGGCAGCGTGCTCACCGTGTCCTATGGTGGACGTTCGATCCAGTGCCGCGTCAATGATCGCGGCCCCTTCATCCGCGGCCGCATCGTCGATCTCTCCGTCCCCGCCGCCCGCGCGCTCGGCATGATGAGCGCCGGCGTGGTGCGGGTCTCGGTGGACTAAGCTTCCATACTGCCGCGAACGACGCTGGTGCTCCTCACCCTGAGGAGCCGCGCTCTTGCGCGGCGTCTCGAAGGGCGAGGCCGAGAGCCGGGCCCTTCATCCTTCGAGACGCGCGTTCCGCGCTCCCAGCGACAACGGCTTCGCCGTTGCGCAGGGATGAGGGGAGGCCGCACGAGCTTTGGCAAAATCGCGATCGCACCCCGCCCGAATTCGCTATAGTGCTTCCTCGTCGACAAGCGGGGGCAATTCGCGATGACAAAGATCAGGGTGGGAATGGTGGGCTGCGGCTTCGTGTCGGAGCTGCACATGTATGCGTTTCGCCGCGTCTACGGCGTCGACGTCGAGGTCGCGGCGGTCGCCGCGCGCGGCGAACGTGTCGTCGAATTTGCCCGGAGCCATCACATCCCGCGCTTCTATCGCAGCTTTGCCGACCTGATCGCGGACCGCGAGCTCGACGTCGTCGACATCTGCACGCCGCCCAATCTCCACGCCGAGATGATCGTAGCCGCCATGCAGGCCGGCAAGCACGTCATCTGCGAAAAGCCGTTCGCCGGCTATTTCGGCCGTGAGGGCGACACGCAGCCGATCGGCAGGCACGTGCCGAAGGCACTGATGTATGAGCGTGTGCTGGAAGAGATGGCCGCGACGCGCGCTGCGATCGAGCGCACCGGGAAGCTCTTCATGTATGCCGAGGACTGGATCTACGCGCCCGCGGTGACCAAGATCGCAGAGATCATCACGGCAACCAGGGACAAGATCCTGTTCATGAAGGGCGAAGAGAGCCATTCCGGCTCGCACGCCGCCCACGCCGCGCAGTGGGCGATGACGGGCGGCGGCTCGCTGATCCGCATGGGCTGCCATCCACTCTCGGCCGTGCTTTATCTCAAACAGGTCGAGGCCAAGGCGCGCGGCGAGACCATTCGCGTCGCCAGTGTCACCGGCGATGTCGGCAACGTCACAGCTAGCCTCAGACGTGAGGAGCGTACTTACATCAAGGCCAACCCCGTCGATGTCGAGGACTGGGGCACGCTGACCGCGACCTTCTCCGACGGCACCAAGGCCACCGTGTTCTCCGGCGACATGATCATGGGCGGCGTGCGCAACCTGATCGAGACCTATACCTCCGGCGGTTCACTGTTCGCCAACATCACGCCGAACACGCATCTGATGAGCTATCAGACCAGCGAGGAGAAGCTCGCGAGCGTCTACATCACCGAAAAAGTCGACCGCAAGACCGGCTGGCAATATGTCTGCCTCGAGGAAGAATGGACGCGCGGCTATCTGCAGGAGATCCAGGATTTCATGGAATGCGCCGCGACGGGACGGCAGCCGCTCTCGGACCTGGCGCTGGCGTATGAGACGATCAAGGTCAACTACGCGGGCTATTGGGCGGCGGAGGAGGGACGGCGGGTGGTGTTGTAGCGCTGTCAGGTTAGCCGCGCGTTCGCAGCAAATCCTTCCAGGAGAAGGTGGCGCGAAGCGCCGGATGAGGGGTTCTCTCCACGAATTTCAAATGTCGAGAGCTTCACCCGCGGAGAGAACCCCTCACACGGCTCGCCGCTCACCTGGCGAGCCACTCTCTCCCACAACAAGGGGAGAGTGTGCGGCGTCGCCGTGGCGGGTGGTGTTGCACGTCATCGCAAGTGCATTGATTGGCCACGTTCGCAGGGCGCCGTGGCCTTGCCGTCGCCTACCAAGCCCCGACAGCTATTAAAACAAAAATGGTCAGGCACGAGACGCAAGCGATCGATGCAGTATAGAATTCGGGCGTATTCAATGTTGTCTCCCGAGTTGTTGCCGCGTTCTTGATTGCTGCTGCGGCGAGGAGAGCCCCCGTTTCGTGGCGCGATTCAATTCGGCACGTCGTGGCGGATTTCGCCCTGCGTGTCCGTCCGGCCATCGCTACTCCGATCAACAGGGTCGCAATCCGCTTGCAAGACTTCCGGACTCTTAGCCCTGATCAGGAGCTGTCTCCGCATTTCAGAGAGACGAGCGCGGCAATATTCGCGATAGAGCAGTTCGAATATGGCGGGCATGGTCACCCCCATCGTTGACTGTCACTATTTTAGAAATTCCCGAGCCCCGCTTGGATGGCTCACCAATGCGAGCCTCTTGGCCGACTGCGCCAGTCCCAAAGCTCATACGCGAATGGTTGACCGGCTTGTATGCGCAGAAGGAGCAGGGCCAATTACCTAAACCTCACTATAGCAGGCTCGTGTTTCAGCAAAACTTCGTCGGACAACCTGAGAGCGCGGCCCCGCGGCGAAAAATCCAACTACAGCGCGAAATGACTTACCGCTGGATGCAAGCACGGTCGGCTGCAACGCCGCCAGCGTTGTAGATCGTTGCGGTGCTGATTGGTCAGCCGCGTGCACGCAGCCAATCCTTCTCCCCTTCTTGTGGGAGAAGGTGGCGCGAAGCGCCGGATGAGGGGTCTCTCTCCGCGAATTCAAACGTCCGCTCGTGGAGAGAGACCCCTCACCCGGCTCGCCGCTGGTGCGGCGAGCCACCCTCTCCCACAAGGGGAGAGGGTGCACCGCCCGTTCGTCCTAAATCCTAAGCCCCGTAAGTCGAGCCCTTCGGCAGCGGGAACACCGGGTCCTGCGTCCGGATATTCGTTGGCCACACCACCGAGATGTGCTCGCCGGCGTTCTGCATTACGACTGGCGTCGAGCGCTCGTTCTGGCCTGACAGCGGAGTACCTGGCGGGAAGAACTTGACACCGTAGCCCTGGATGGTGCCGCCGGCGGGGATGTCGACGTCGAGCGCGGCCTTGCGCACCGCCTCGGGCTCGAAGCTGCCGTATTTTTCCTTGGCGACCGGCAGCACGTTGTTGAGCAGCACCCAGGTCTGGTTGAAGCCCATCGAGCAGTGCGGCGGCACGTCGGTGGCGCCGGTCTTGGCCTGGTAGCGCGTGACCATGGTCTTGATCAGATCGCCCATACCCGGCGCGAGCTTCGCCGGATCGAGCAGTTGCGCGGGCACCGGATCGATGTTGCAGAAATTGTCGATGTCGGTGCCGAAGGTGGCGCGCAGCTTGTCGAGCTGGCTGTAGCCGGCGCCGGCGCCGAACAGCATCTTGAAGCGCAACCCGCTCTCGCGCGCCTGGCGCAGGAACAGGGTGATGTCGGGGTTGTATCCCGCGTGCGAGATCACGTCGGCCTTGGCGCGCTTGATCTTGGTCACGAGCACCGAGAGATCGGGCGCGGACGCCGAATAGCCCTCGCGCAGCACCACCTGGATGCCGGCCTGCTTGGCATAGGCCTCGTCGGCTGCGGCGACGCCGACGCCATAAGGGCCGTCCTCATGGATAAGCGCGACCTTGACGTCCTTGGGATCCATGCCGAGCTTCGCCTTCGCATGCTCGCTGATGAAGCTCGCAAAGGCCTGGCCATATTGATCGGAGTGGATCTGCGCGCGAAACACGTATTGCAGATTCTTGTCCTTGAACACGGCGGTCGAAACGGCCGTCGTGATCCAGAGGATCTTCTTCTGTTGCTCGACCCTGGCTGCGAGCGGCACTGCATGCGAGCTCGCATAGACGCCGTTGAGAATGTCGATCTTCTCCTGGTTGATCAGACGTTCGGCCTCGTTGATTGCGACGTCGGGCTTGCTCTGGGAGTCGGCGGCCACCGGCGAGACCTTGTATTTGCCGCCGATGCCGCCCTTCTCGTTGACGAGATCGATGGCGATTTGCGCGCCGACCGAGGAGGCGACCGAGCCGCCGGCGGCAAACGGGCCGGTCAGGTCATAGATCAGGCCGATGCGCAATGTCTCGGCTTGTGCCCGGGCGCGCGTCCAATCGAGGCTGATTGCGGCGGCGGCAGCCGCCGAGGTCTTCAGCAGCGTCCTGCGTGAAGTCGGCATCCTATCCTCCCTCTGAACCGTCGTATGATTGGTTTTGTTATTTTTTTCGAAGTATTCAGAGCGGCAGATGGAAAGTCAACATCGCCCAAGGTCGATATGTCCCGGCCGCGCCGCAACACGCAATTGCGAAGGGCAAAGAAAAGCCCACCGCTCCGGAAGGAGCGATGGGCTTTGATGTCGGCCGGCGCGGATTACTGCGACAGCTTCACGAAGTTCGGAAACCTGAGCTTTCCTTCTGCGATCTTCTCGGGCCAGACCGTGATCTGCTTGCCGTCCTGCCACTGGAAGACGAGGCCGGTTACTGCGCCGGGGCCGGACTTGATGCCATGGGTGAACTCGTCGTTCTTGCCATAGAACTGGATGCGGCCGATCGTGCCCTCGTAGTCGGTCTTCTCCATCTCGGCGACCATCTTGTCGGGATCGGTCGAGCCCGCGCGCTTGATCGCTTCGGTGATGATGTAGACCTCGTCATAGGCGGTATAGCCGGTGTAGGCCGGCGGCGTGCCGAACTTGGCCTTGAATGCGGCCGCGAACGGCTTCGTCTTGGAGGTCACCGCGACGTCGGGCGTTGCGACCGCCAGCGACGGCACGCCGTCGGCGGCACCGTTGGTGTCCTTCCAGAAGGTCGGGCTCAGCGCCTGCGCGCTGATGCCGAACATCGGGATCGGCACCTGCTGGTTCTTCCACTGCACCGTGGGCTGCACGCCGACATGCGAGATGCCGGTCACGATCACGTCCGGCTTCTTGCTCTCCATGTTGTTGAAGATTGGCGTGAAGTCGGTGGTATCGGGCGAGAAGCGAACGTGCTCGACGACCTTCAGCCCGGCCTTGGGCAGGCAGGCCTCGTAGCCGACGTCGAGCGGCTTGGTCCAGGCCGCGTCCTCGCTCATGATCGCGACCGTCTTGAACTTGAGCTTGTCGACGAGGAGATCCTTGGCTGCGTCGCAGACGAGCTGCGCCTGCGCCGCCGAGGTCAAGTAGCCGTGGAAGGTGTACTTGTTCTTCTCGTAGTCGTTGTGGATCGCCTTGGTGATCTCGTTGGAGGCAGCGCCCGGGGTGATCAGCGGCATCTTCAGCCGCGCCGCCCAGGGCTCGAGCGCCAGCACGACCTCGCTGATGTAGCTCGCGATCACGGCGGAGACCTTGTCCTCGCTCACCGCGCGCTGGAAGGCGCGCACGGAATCCGCCGACGAGCTCTTGTTGTCATAAGTGACGATCTCGACCTTGCGGCCGAGCACGCCGCCCTTGGCGTTGATCTCATCAGCGGCGATCTGCGCGCCGCCCGGGGTCGCCGCACCCGCGATCGACTGCACCTCGGCGATGACGCCGATCTTGATCGGATCGTTCGACTGCGCGTGGGCCGGGGCAGTGAGGCATAGTCCCAGCGCCGAGGCGAGAAGGAGGCTACGGCTCACTATCGTCGATGATCGCATGGTCGTTTCCCTTTCGTTTTGTTTTGTTGTCGTTATGAACTGTCTCAGAGATACCCGGCGCCGGCCTCCGCGGCGAAGCGGCCAGGGTCGCCCTCCCAGACGATCCGCGCATGCTCGAGCACGTAGACACGGTCGGCATGCGGAAGCGCGAAGGTCACGTTCTGCTCGCCGAGCAGCACCGTGATCGACGTGGTCTGGCGCAGCTTCTCCAGCGCCTTGGACAATTGCTCGAGGATGACGGGGGCGAGGCCGAGCGTCGGCTCGTCCAGGATCAGGATCTGCGGCTGCATCATCAGCGCGCGCCCGATCGCCAGCATCTGCTGCTCGCCGCCGGACAGCGTCTGCGCCAATTGCGCCTGCCGCTCCTTGAGGATCGGGAACAGCTCGAACAGCCAGGCGAGCTGCGCCGCGCGGGCCTCGTCGGTGAGATGCTGGCCGCCGAGATCGAGGTTCTCGCGCACCGTCATCTCGCCGAACAGCTCGCGCGATTCCGGGCACTGCACGAGGCCGCCGCGCGCGATCTTCGCCGGGCTGGTGCCGCGCAGCTTCTCGCCGCCGCGCAGGATCTCGCCGCTATAGGGCAGGAAGCCGCAGATGGTGTTGAACAGCGTGGTCTTGCCGGCGCCGTTGAGGCCGACGATGGAGACGAACTCGCCCTCATGCACGTGGACCGAGACGTCCTCCAGCGCCTGCGCTTTGCCGTAATGGACGCTGACGTTATCGACCTGCAGCAGCGGCACCTTGTCCTTGAAGCTGGTCTCCGGCCGCGCATGGGTCTCGATCGCGCCGCCGAGATAGACCCGCCGCACGGTCTCGTTCTGCATCACCTCGTCGGCCTTGCCGGTGACGATCTCCTCGCCGAGATACATCGCGAGCACGCGATCGACCAGCGCGGCGACGCTCTTAACGTTGTGATCGACCAGCATCACCGCGCGGCCCTCGTCGCGAAAGCTGCGGATCAGATCGGAGAACACGTCGACCTCGGCCCGCGTCAGGCCGGCGAAGGGCTCGTCGACCAGGACCACCTTGGGATCGCGCGCGATCGCCTTGGCGAGCTCGAGCCGGCGCAGGTCGGCGAACGGCAGCGTCGGCGGCCGTCGATTCATCACGCTACCCAACCCGACGCGGTTGGCGATCCACTTGGCGCGATCGACCAGCGCCTTGTCCGGAAACAACATGAACAGGCTGTCCGGCAGCAGCGCCACCATGATGTTCTCCAGCACGGTCTGCCGGTTCAGCGGCCGCGAATGCTGGAACACCATGCCAAAGCCCTTGCGCGCGATCTTGTGCGCGGGCAGGCCGGCGACGTTCTCGCCTTCGAAGATCACTTCGCCCGCGGTCGGGCGCTCGATGCCCATCACGCTCTTCATCGCGGTCGACTTGCCCGAGCCGTTCGGCCCGATCAGGCCGAAGATCTCGCCGGCGTTGACATCGAAGCCGAGGTTCTTCACCGCGGTCAGGCCGCCGAAGCGTTTGGTCAGGCCGCGGACCTTGAGCACGGGCCGGTTTGCTAGTCTCTGATCCATCACGAGCGAGCCTCGCGCGAGAGGGCCGCTCCGAGGAAGCCGCCGGGGAAGAACAGCACGACGAGGAGCGCGACCGCCGAGACGATGAAGGTCGCGAGCTCGCCGGTCGGCCTTAGGAACTCGCCGGCGACGATCAGGAAGATCGCGCCCAGCGCCGCGCCGAGCACGGTGCGCCGGCCGCCGAGCACGGCCGAGACGATCACGTTGACGCCGACCGCGACGTCGACGACGGTGCCGACCGAGGCAGTGCCGAAATAGAACACCAGCAGCGCGCCGGAGAGGCCGGAGAAGAACGCGCTGACGACAAAGGCGGCGAGCTTGTGCTTGACGATGTTGAAGCCGAGCGCGCCGGCCTGCACCGGGTCTTGCCCGCTGGCCTGCAGCACGAGGCCGATCGGCGATTGCGACAGGCCGTACAGGATCGCCGCCGAGATCGTCATGAAGCCGAGCGCGATCCAGTAGTTGGCGCCGGCGTTGATGGTGATGACGTCGGGAATGGTCAGGCCGATCTCGCCACCGGTGAGATCGGCGAACACCACGATGAAGTTTTGCAGCATCAGGACGGCGACCAGCGTGGTCAGGCCGAAATACGGCCCGCGCACCCTCAGCGCCGGCAGCGCCAGCACGAGGCCGGCGACGACGGAGGCGAGCGCCCCGAGCACGATGCAGAGATAGACCGACCAGCCGAACTGGTTGTTCAGGATGCCGGCGGTGTAGGCGCCGACGCCGATCAGGAAGGTCGGCCCGAAATTGACCTCGCCGGCGAAGCCGAACAGGAGGTCCCAGGCCATCGCGAACACGCCGAAATAGAACGCGACGGTCAGGAGCCCGAGCACATAGCCGGAAACGTAGAGCGGCAGCGTTGCTGCGATCACGACCAGCGCGAGCGAGACGAAGAACAGGCGCGAGGTGAAGAAAGTGGACATCTCAGCGCCTCCCCAGAAGGCCCTGGGGCCGGATGTACATCACCACGACGAGCAGCAGCAGCGCCGGAATGGTGCGATAGGCCGGCGAGACCAGATAGGCCGTGACGGTTTCGAGATAGCCGACCACGAAGGCCGCGATCAGCGAGCCGGAGACGCTGCCGAGGCCGCCGAGCACGACGATCGAGAACGCGCTCGCCGTCAGCGGGCCGACGCTGTAGGAGCTGACGCCGAGGAACATCCCGAGCAGCACGCCGGCGATGCCGGCGAGGATGCCGTAGATCGCCCAGACCACGATGAAGATGTTGGTGAGCTCGAGGCCGAGCAGGGTCACGCCGCGCGGATTCATCGACGCCGCCAGCACCGCCTTGCCGGTGCGGGTGCGGTTCACCAGCAGCCAGAGCAGCGCAATCACGAGGCAGCACACGATCGCCGTGAAGATCTCGTTCGTCGGCGTGCGGACGCCGAGGATCTCGACGACGCCCTCGACGATCGGCAGCACGGTCTTGGCGTTGTTGGTGAAGAAATAGGCGATCAGCTCCTGGATCATGATGCCCCACAAGAGCGTACCGGTGAGGACGAAGATCTCCTTCTCCTCGTTGGGGATGCGCCGGGAATCCTGGATCGGCTTCACCACCGCAAAGTAGGTGGCGAAGGCCGTGATAAGGGCGACTGCGACCCCGATCAGCGCACCGGCATAGGTGCCGACGTTCAGGATGCTGGCGGCGGCCCAGGCCGCCACCGCTGCCGCCACCATGATGGCACCGTGGGAGAGGTTGAGCACGCCGGAGACGCCGAAGATCAGCGTGAAGCCGGTCGCACCGAGAGCGTAGAGGGCGCTGATGGCAAAGCCATCGATCAATATCTGGAATGCTCGCATCTATGATTAGCCAGGCAGTCTTGGCTGCCTCTTGGAGAGACGGTGCTGCGGAGGCCGCATGTGGAAGCTCCCGGGAGTAGGCCCGGGAGCTGTTCCGGCTAGTTCGTTGTGAGCTTGATGAAGCTCGGGAACTTGACCTCGGTCTTGGCGACCTCCTTCGGCCAGACCGCGATCTGCTTGCCGTCCTGCCATTGCAGCATCAGTCCGGTGATCAGGCCCTTGCCGTACTTGATCGAGTGGGTGAACGGATCATCCTTGCCGTAGAACTGGACGCGGCCGATCGTGCCCTCCCAGTCGGTCTTCTCGAGCGCCGCGACCAGCTTGTCCGCGTCGGTCGAGCCGGCGCGCTTGGCGGCATCTGCGATGTAGTAGACCTCGTCATAGGCAGTGTAACCGGCGTAGGACGGGTAGTTGCCGTACTTCTTCCTGAAGTTCTCCGCGAACGGCACCGACTTCGGTGTCACCGCGACGCCGGGGCCGGAGACGCCCTGGTACAGCACGCCTTCAGCGGCCTGGTTCGTGTCCTTGCCGAACGTCTCGTTGGTCGCCTGCGAGGAGATGCCGAACATCGGGATCGGCACCTGCTGGTTCTTCCACTGCACGGTCGGCTGCACGCCGACATGCGAGATGCCGGTGATGATCACGTCGGGCTTGGAGCCTTCGATCTTGTTGAAGATCGGCGTGAAGTCGGTGGTGTCGGGCGAGAAGCGGATGTGGTCGAGCACCTTCAGCCCGACCTTGGGCAGGCATTCCTCGTAGCCGACGTCGAGTGGCTTGGTCCAGGCGGCATCCTCGCTCATGATCACCGCCGACTTCATGTGCATCTTGTCGACGAGTAGATCCTTGGCGGCGTCGCAGACTGAGAGCGCCAGCGCGGCCGAGGTCAGATAGCCGTGGAAGGTGTACTTGTTCTTCTCGTAGTCGGCGTGGACGCTCTTGCTGATCTCGTTGGAGGCGGCGCCCGGCGTCACGAACGGCGTCTTCAGCCGCGAGGCCCAGGGCTCCAGCGCCAGAACCACCTCGCTGATGTAGCTGGCGATGACCGCGTTGACCTTGTCCTCGTTCACCGCGCGCTGAAACGCGCGCACCGAATCCGCCGACGAGGAGTGATTGTCGTAAGAGATGATCTCGATCTTTCGGCCATCGACGCCGCCGCTTGCGTTGATCTCCTCGGCGGCGAGCTGCGCCGCCTGCGGGATCGATGCGCCGGCGATCGCCTGCGCCTCCGCGATCACACCGATCCTGATCGGGTCTGCCGCAAGTGCCGCGCCCGACGCCGTCACCAGCGCACCGAGCGAGGCCGCGCCGAGGACCATTCGCAATGCACCAGAGAGTATGGTTTTCATGTTGTTCTTCTCCCTTTTAATAAGCCTCTTATGAGCTATTGGGGCGGGACTATAACGGCGATGGTATTCTCGGCAAGAGAAACTGCATTCAGGATTGTGAGAGCCGGACTAAAGTCTAGCGCTGCGCAAACTGCTGGTATTGCAGTTGCAAGCGCTGCGTCAGGATCAGGCATGCAGATTTCGTCGATCGCTATGCTGTGCGCGCCCGGCCTTGCGATCGTCAGTTCTGTCCAAAACGCTCGCCCTGCGAGCAGCGACTTGTCGGCGCCCGCCACGGGCGTCGATGCGGCCGCGAGCGAGCTGCGTTGTTGTTGGTAACGCCGCGCCGTGCGGGAAGGTCCCAAGATCATGGCCCAGTTGGTTCAATGCCGCCTCGTCAACGAGCCGTTCGCCGATCCCGGCCTGCTCGTCGACTTCAGGTTCGGGCGCCGCGCGATGCTGTTCGACATCGGCGATCTCTCAGGCCTGTCCAATCGCGAGCTGCTTCGCATCAGCGACGTCTTCGTCAGCCATCGGCACATGGATCATTTCGCCGGCTTCGACCAGTTGCTGCGGGTTCGGCATCATCAGCCTGGCCGTTTGCGCGTAACGGGTCCACCGGGTCTCATTGCCGGCATCGGCGGCAAGCTTGCGGCCTATAGCTGGAATCTGCTCGATGCGACCTCATCCGACTTCGTGATCGAGGCGGCCGAATTCTGCGATGGTCGGCTCGGCGACTGGACGCGATTCTCTGCGAGAGATCAGTTTCGCGCAGAGCCGCTCGGGGAGGCATCGCTCGCGCCGGGACTGCTGTATCACGATGGCGATCTCTCCATCGAGACCGTTACGCTCGACCACGGCATGCCTTGCCTTGCCTTTGCATTGCAGGAGACGCGCAGGGTCAATGTGTGGACGGTTGGATTGGCGCAGCTTGGCCTCGAGGTCGGGCCATGGCTCAACGCGGCCAAGCGCGCGGTTCGCAGCGGTGCCGACGACGAGATGCTGATCGGCGCCGACGAGGGCCGCACCATTCGGCTCGGCGAGCTCACGCGGCATGCGCTCAAGGTCGCGCCCGGACAGCGCGTTGCCTACGTGACTGACGCCGCCTTCACGCCGGAAAATGCCGAGCGCATTATCGCGCTCGCGCGCGGTGTCGATCATCTCTTCATCGAGGCGGCCTTTGCCGGCGACGATGTCGAGATCGCCAAAGCGCGCCGCCACCTGACGGCCACGCAAGCCGGCGAGCTCGCTCGCGCAGCTTGTGTGAAGCGGATGACGACGTTTCACTATTCGCCGCGCTATCTCGAAACACCGGACCGGCTGCGCAGCGAGGCGGAGGCCGCGTTTTCCGGCGCGGCTTAGCGCGCCGTTAGCAGCGATGGATCGAGCGGACGCAGCCGGGCGGGATCGAACGGTGACAGGTCGATATCGCCTGCTGAGCCATCCGCGATCAATTGGGCCAGCGCTTCGCCGGTCGCGGGCGCATTGAGGATGCCCCAGACATTGTGTCCGGTCGCAACGTAGAGACCCTGGCTTCCCGGCACCTTGCCGATCAGCGGCAAGCCGTCCTGCGTGACCGGGCGGAAGCAGGCCTGCCGCGCGATGATCCTGTCGGCGCGAAAGGCGGGCGACAGCCGTTCGGAGGTCGCCTGCAGGCGGTCGATGGCGTCCTGGTCGGGTGTCACGGCGGCCGGATCCAGCGGCAGCGGCGCGACGTCGGAGAAGGCGGTGATGTGCGTGCTGCCGTCCGCGCGCGGAAAAACTTCGATCGACATTGCGCTGCCGTTCTCTTGATACTCCAGAAACAGCGCATCTGCAGGCACGTCCGTGCCGGTGTCGTAGACGATGCTCGGGCTGCGCTGGCCGTAGACGGCGGGCAGGCTCATCCATTGTGCGGCGAGCAGCGACCACGGCCCCATCGCGACCACCACGGCATCCGCCTCGAGAGTGCGGCCGTCGATCTCGACGCCGCGAGCAGTGCCGTTCGCATCGCGCATGATGCTTGTGACGCGTCCGGTTCGAAGCTCGGCGCCTTGCGCCAGCGCCGCGTTCATCACCGCGGAAGTGAACTTGCGGGGATGAACGATCGCGGTGGTCTCGGTGGTGCCGAGGCGGTGTGCGATGGCGACACCGTTCGCCAGCCAATCGAGTGCGGCCGGCGCATCACGGCGCGCGTCAGTGTCGGATACGACAAAGCCGCTATACGCGGTCATGCGGCGATAGCCCCAATCGCTGGCGATCTCGTCCGGCAGCCGCGCATGAAGCGCAAAGCTGCGCCGCGCCAGCGCGTCGAGCGGCGTGCCGGCGCACCAGTCGAGGGCGAGGAAGCCGCCGGCCTTGCCCGATGCGGCTGCAGCCACCTCGGTCCGCTCGACGACGGTGACGTCGATGCCGCGGCGGCGGAGGAAATAAGCGGTGCAGGCGCCGATCACGCCACCGCCGCAGATGACAACGCGCATGGCTTCTTCCTTGATGATCCCTTCTGCAATCCGAGGACGTCAGAGGCTATCCAGTCTCGCCCGCTGCGTCGCGCCGGCAAGGCACCACTCGGCGCTAGCGATCGAGTTTGCTCTTGCTTGTGGGCAATGGGCAATTCGTGCAGCACCTGTCGTCGCACATCCGGCAGATCGTGAAGCGATCCAGTTCGGACGTGTCCTGCCTTGCCAGCAACTCGCGTATCAGCGTTCCAAGTCGCTTGGTTTCAGCCGGCGACAGCACATCCAGAAGCGACCCAACGGCTGAAATGCGGGAGGCCAACAGATCGTTCCGGCTTGCGGCGCCCCTGGCCGTCAGGTGCAAGGCGACCTCCCTGCCGTCCTTGCCTGGCCGGCGTTCGACAAGCTGATCCGAAACCAGACGGTCCACCAGCCGGACAGTTCCGGAATGCGATAGGCCAAGGATCCGCCGGAGCGTGTCGTTGGTCATTCCCTGGCCATAGCCAATGACGATGAGCGCTGCAGGCGTCTCGCCGCCGCGGCCGACGACCTCGCGTGCGCCTTGCTCGATACGATCCATGACGGCGAGCGAAAGCGCCCCCAGCAAATTTGCGATTCCGGTGTCCATGCGATGAATGATATGTGCGGAGCGCACAAAAAACAACTTGACCAGATATGTGCGCTACGCACATATTTAGCCAAGGTCAGCGACGACGCCTCACGCCAGGGCAGGGCGAGGCCAAAACGGTGGTTCGTGACTGAGCCCGCCATGCGCGCCTGAGCACGAAGAGACATGGAGAATAGCGATGAATACGCGAAGCACTGCACCGACAACGCCGAATGCCGTCGGGGGCGAACCCGTCCTGAAATATGTGCAGGCCAACGGCGTCCGGTTTGCCTATCTCGAACAGGGGAGCGGGCCTCTTGTCATGTTCATGCATGGCTTTCCCGACAATGCCTGGTCATATCGAAAGCAAATGCAGGTCTTCGCGGATGCGGGGTATCGCGCGGTCTCGCCGTTCTTGCGTGGCTATGCGCCAACCGAGATTCCGGCGGACGGGGTTTTCGACCCCATCGCACTGGGCAAGGATCTCGCAGCGCTCATCGCGGCGCTGAGCGATGACGGGCAGGCACGCGTCGTCGGCATGGATTGGGGCGGCACGTCGACCTTCCAGGCGCTCGCCACGGCGCCATCGGCGATCAAGGCGGCCGTGGTCATGAACACCGCGCACCCGATCACATTTTCAAGCATCAGGAGGGATCCCGAGGCCGTTCGATCGATCTTTCATTTCTATTTCTTCCAGCTCCCCGGCGCTGACTCGGCGGTCAATATCGAGGGACTGCCCTTCGTCGATTATCTCTGGAAGCTGTGGTCGCCGACATTCAGGAATGACGAGCATCTCCGCTCGATCAAGCAGACGCTCAGCTCTCCTGGCACCATGGCGGCGGCGCTCAAATACTATGCCGGCCTGTTCGAATCGGGACGTGCGGGGCGGCTGCCGAGAAATGAGATGCATACGCCGACGCTGACGATTTATGGCAGCAACGACCCGACAGCGAGGTATTCGGTGAAGGAGGAGCCGCTCTTCAAGGGGCCGCATGAGCGGGTTGTCCTGCCCGATGTAGGCCACTTCCCGCACCTCGAGCGTGAGGCCGAAGTCACCGGTCTGATCATGAACTGTTTCAAGACGCACGCACCTAATTGAATGTGCCGCAACCAAGCGGCCGCATTTGGGTACGACATTTTTCAGGTTCTCTGACCAGGAGTGTGGGCGATGGACGCCAAGACGCAGCAGCAATACGCCGAGACGTTTCACGGTCTTCACAAGAAGGGCGATCCGCTCGTCCTGTTCAACGCCTGGGACGTCGCCACCGCCAAGGCCATTGCGAAGACATCGCCGGCCATCGCGACCAGCAGCGGGGCGGTCGCGTCCGCACTTGGGTACGCGGACGGAGAAAATGCACCGCTTGATGTGGTGACAGGTCTGGTGTCACGGATGACCGCTTCTGTGTCGGTCCCGGTGTCAATTGATCTGGAGGCAGGATATGGCGACACCCCGGACGCCGCCGCGAAGTCAGCGACCAGGATGCTGAAAGCCGGCGCCATTGGCATCAATATCGAAGACGGGCTCTCCGGGGGAAGGCGGCAACTCGTCAGTCCCGAGCAGCACGCAGCGAAGATCAGAGCAGTGCGGGACGCTGCGCAAGAACTCGAAATTCATCTATTCATCAATGCGCGAACTGATCCGTTTCTGCTGAAATTCGGATCGCCGGAGGAATGCCTGAACGAAGCGGCAAGGCGCGCGAGGGCCTATGCCGATGCCGGCGCTGATGGAATTTTTGTACCCGGCCTCACCGACCTCGCCCTCATCGAAAAGTTCGTTGAACTCACACCTCTGCCCGTCAACATCATGGTGACGCAAGGTGTACCCGAAATCTCCGATCTTGCCTGCATCGGCGTTCGGCGGGTGAGTCTCGGGCCGTGGCCCATGATCGCGGCGATGCGTGTCATTGGTGAGGCCGCCGCCGAGGTCGCCGCGAGCAAGCAGTACGGTGCGTTCCTGCAACCGAACGCCTGAGCGTCACGAAGAGACGGAAGGCGCCGGCGGGGCACGCCGGCGCCTTATCGTGTTGCGCCTTGCGCTGCTTCAGCCCGGCCCTGCGCCCTGCGTCGCTGTGAAGACGGCATAGAGCGACTGGCTCGCGGCCATGAACAGGCGGTTGCGCTTGGGACCTCCGAAGCAGATGTTGCCGCACACCTCGGGCAGGCGGATGCGGCCAAGCAGCTTGCCCTCCGGCGACCACACCGTCGCGCCACTATAGCCGACCGAGCGGCCGGCATTGCTGGAGGCCCAGACGTTGCCGTTGACGTCACAGCGCACGCCGTCCGGTCCGCACTTCACGCCGTCGATCACGCAATCGGAAAAGCGCTTCTGGTTGGACAATTTGTTGTCGCTGCCGACGTCGAACACGAAGATCTCGCCCTTGCCGCCCGGTCCGGTGTCGCCGGGCCCCTTGCCGGTCGAGACGACGTAGAGTTTCTTGAAGTCCGGCGAGAAGCACAGACCATTGGGGTCGGGCACCTGATCCTCGCTGACCACGAGATCGATGCGGCCGGAAGGATCGATGCGATAGCAGTTGGTCGGTAGCTCGCGCTTGCCCGGCGTGAAGCCGGCCGGCTGTCCGATCCGCGGATTGAGCTTGCCGCCTGCATTGCTCGGGCCGCCCGGACCGTCGGGCTCGCCTTCATAGAGCTGGCCGCCATAGGGCGGATCGGTGAACCAGTAGCTGCCGTCGGGATGCGCGACGACGTCGTTCGGCGAGTTCAGCTTCTTGCCGTTGTAGGAATCTGCAAGCACGGTTGCGGTGCCGTCGTGCTCGTAGCGCGTCACCCGCCGGGTCAGATGCTCGCAGGAGAGCTGGCGGCCCTGGAAGTCGAAGGAGTTTCCGTTGGAGTTGTTGGACGGCGAGCGAAACACGCTGACACGGCCGTCGTCCTCGCTCCAGCGCATCTGCCGGTTGTTGGGAATGTCGCTCCATAAGAGGTACCGGCCCTGGGCGCTCCAGGCCGGACCTTCGGCCCACAACACGCCGGTATAGAGTCGCTTGATCGCGGTGTTTGGTTGGGCGAGGTCGTTGAAGGACGGATCGACCGCGATGATGTCGGGGTCCCAGAAATAGGTGGTCGGCGCGCCGTTCGGGCCGAAATCGCGCGGCGGCGTGGTGATCGTGGTCGGCGGCGCGGCAGGTCCGGTCTGGGCCAGTGAGGGACCTGCTCCGGCCATGGTGGCGGCTGCGCCGAGCGCGAGCCCCTGAACAAGCGTTCGTCGTGAAAGCGCAGCATCTTGGTCACGCTGCTCGTGGCGTGTCATCGCGTCCTCCCGATCATGTTCGCTGGCCGGTTGATCCGGCCCAGCAAGGAAGCAGGTTAATGCGGTCCGCGGCCGGTTGCGAGAGGCGGAATCGCATCCTGCGCGTGATGTCGCGTCGCAATCCGGTCACGTTCGCATGCGTGCCGATTGGTTGCCGCGGCGCGGTTGTGTGCAAATTGCGTCGTTACCAAAGCCAAAGAATGTTCCGCGCGCTCAAACAAAAATTGCCTGCGGCAAAGCCTCAAACGACAACGCGTCCGGTGTATGTCAAGCCTTGACCTTGCGCGCGATGCTGGCAGAACTTCGCCCGGGGCCTAAAGCCGGAGCTCAATGTGGGTGGTGTCATACTCGTCATATTGCTCGCGATCGCGTACGCGGCCGGCTATTTCACGCGCGAATACATGTCGCGCAAACGGCGCGCGGAAGCCCGCCGCTGGCGCGACTATACCCAGCCGGACTGGCTGCGGACCGCGGCACACGCCAACACCAACGAAGCCGCGCCTCAGCCGGTCGGCGAGCTTGGCCAGATGCTGAACCGCTGGGAGAGCAGGGCCCGCGCCCGCCGCACCGGATAGCGGCCAGACTGTCCGATAGGCAAAACAGCTTTCGTCCTTTGTAGGGTGGGTTAGCCGAAGGCGTAATCCACCTCTTCTGTGGCCACAAAAGTGGTGGGTTACGCTTGCGCTAACTTACCCTACGCATCCCCAAGTCCTTGCGTTGCCCGTCGGGCAAAACACGCCAGCCCTGGGTCAATCGGCTCGCCTCAAATATTCGCCTTTACAGAAATTCGGATTTGTCGTATTTTAGGTCCATCCCGCCCGACGAAAGGGACGGTTCGCGAGTCGTACGGATCGTGGGCGGGCTGCGGTGGACGCGAGTGGCGTCGATGCGGGCTGTGGCGTGCAGGGCGAGTTGGACCTCGTGAGTGCATCGCAGGCCGTGCATGACGAACGGCGCTGATTGCGTACGGCGAAACCGTGTGGTCCTGGCCGTCGTTGCTACGGTCAAGCCCTTTGCGGAGGCGGATGTTTGCTTCAACAGGGGCGACGTTTCGTGCATTCTGCGGGGTGACGGAGGCCAGAAGAACTCGGCTCCGGGGAGAGCGCGGCATAAGCCGTAGAGCCACAGCGCAGGGAAGGCCGGGTGTTTTCGGCTTCACCTGTCGTTCCTCTGTGCATTTGCGTGTGCGCATTTGATCGCACAGAGGCTCATGGGTGCCGGCCGGCGCCCGGTCTTCCCTGCGCCCTTTCCTTGGAGAGGGTGTGAAGGAAAGAGCATAGCTCGGGCGAAATGCGCCGCGAGAATGCGATGGTGTGTCTGCAAGGGAAATGCGAATTGAAAAAGCAATGCGTGTGCCCACACTCCGTCATTGCGAGCGCAGCGAAGCAATCCAGAATCCCTCCTCGGCGGCAGTCTGGATTGCTTCGCTGCGCTGGCAATGATGAGTTTGGGGAAGCAGCATTCCAAATGCCGCCACAAGAGTCGTCGTGGCCACGATCAGGACCCACGCCGCGCAATCGTGTGCACGGTGCCGGCGCCGAGGTGACGAACGTTCGCCAAACTCCGCCCTAGGGCCTATGGTCCTGATTTCACCACAAGGGGACACCAGCCCCGGCACCGAGGCAACTAGGTCAGTCCTCTTGACCATCTTTTGGCGTTGCAGTTGCTGCCGTTTCTCGTCTAGAAACGCCCCATCGAGCCACCCGGCAACGAACCGTCAATGGTTTTGGCCGAGGATTCCTGGGCTCAAAAGGGTCTGGCAATGCTGATTCGCGGCCAAATCGATGGGATTTCGGGGGAGGTGGCTCCGGCCGCCGCCACGATCCCGGCCGCGCGCCTGCCCACCCTCCTTATTGACGGGCTTCTTCTTACCTGCCCCTGAGGGCCGGCTGGGCGCCACGCGCCTGGGCACTCAGGGGTTGTTGTACGAGATCACCGGACACCTCAAGCGCCCAGAACTGGCCTGAACGGCGCGAAAGCTCAAAAGGAAATTTGAAATGGCCCCCGTGAACAAGTCCGAGAAGGACCGCGTCATCATTTTCGACACCACGCTGCGCGACGGCGAGCAGTGCCCCGGCGCCACCATGACCTTCGAGGAGAAGCTCGAGGTCGCCGAGCTCTTGGACGACATGGGCGTCGACGTCATCGAGGCCGGCTTCCCCATCACCTCGGAGGGCGACTTCCAGGCGGTCAGTGAGATCGCCCGCCGCTCCAAGAACTCGGTGATCGCCGGCCTGTCGCGCGCGCATCCGGCCGACATCGACCGTTGCGCCGAGGCCGTGAAATTCGCCAAGCGTGGTCGCGTCCACACCGTGATCGCGACTTCGCCGCTGCATATGCGGGTGAAGTTGAACAAGACCCCCGAGCAGGTGATCGAGACCTCGGTTGCGATGGTCGCACGTGCGCGCAACCAGATCGACGACGTCGAATGGTCGGCCGAGGACGGCACCCGCAGCGAGATGGATTTCCTCTGCCGCATCGTCGAGGCCGTGATCAAGGCCGGCGCCACCACGGTGAACATCCCCGACACCGTCGGCTACACGGTCCCGGAGGAATACACCCACTTCATGAAGACGCTGATCGAGCGCGTGCCGAACTCGGACAAGGCGGTGTTCTCCGTGCATTGCCATAACGATCTTGGCATGGCCGTAGCGAACTCGCTGGCCGGCATCGTCGGCGGTGCGCGCCAGGTCGAGTGCACCATCAACGGCATCGGCGAGCGCGCCGGCAATGCCGCTCTCGAAGAGATCGTGATGGCGATCAACGTGCGCAACGACAAATTCCCGTACTGGAACAAGATCGACACGACGCAGCTCACCCGCGCCTCGAAGCTGGTGTCGGCGGCGACTTCGTTCCCGGTGCAGTACAACAAGGCGATCGTCGGCCGGAACGCTTTCGCGCATGAGAGCGGCATCCACCAGGACGGCGTGCTGAAGGATGCCTCGACCTACGAGATCATGCGGCCCGAGATGGTCGGCTTGAAGCAGTCCTCGCTTGTGCTCGGCAAGCACTCCGGCCGCCACGCCTTCGTGCACAAGCTGGAGGAGATGGGCTACAAGCTCGGTCCGAACCAGCTCGAAGATGCCTTCACGCGGATGAAGGCGCTGGCCGACCGCAAGAAGGATATCTACGACGAGGACATCGAGGCGCTGCTCGACGAGGAGATCGCTGCCGCGCACGACCGCATCAAGCTGACCTCGCTGACCGTGATCGCCGGCACCCATGGGCCGCAGCGCGCGACGATGAAGCTCGACGTCGACGGCCAGATTAGAATCGAGGAGGCCGAGGGCAACGGTCCGGTGGACGCCGTGTTCAACTGCATCAAGCGCCTGGTACCGCACGAGGCCAAGCTCGAGCTGTATCAGGTCCACGCCGTCACCGAAGGCACCGACGCGCAGGCCGAGGTCTCGGTCCGGCTGTCGCATGACGGCCGTTCGATGACGGCGCGTGCGGCAGATCCGGATACGCTGGTGGCTTCGGCAAAGGCCTATCTCGGCGCGCTCAACAAAATCGTCATGAAGCGCCAGCGCGACACGGTGACGACGGCAGCGGCGAGCTGAGGCTGGCCCTTCGAGGCATCAAGTGAACGCGGCGCCCGCGGCGCCGCGTTTTTGTTTGGCAGGGACGACGATCAAACCCGATACCGCATTTTTGCAGGAGGACCCCTGCTAACAGGCAATAGCGCCGAGGCGGTCTTCCCTATAATGCTGCGTCCAAGTCTTCAATTTAAAGTCTCGGGGCCGGCGGTCCGTGCCCCCTTAGGGACGTGCGGGAGGAAGCATGCGAAAAGTTGTTTGGGCTGCGGCATCGATCATGGCGCTGGCGTTCGCCGGGCCGGCATTGGCGCAATCGCCGATCATCATCAAGTTCAGCCACGTCGTCGCTACCGACACGCCGAAAGGCAAGGCGGCCGAGAAGTTCAAGGAGCTCGCCGAGAAGTATACCGGCGGCAAGGTCAAGATCGAGGTCTATCCGAACTCGTCGCTCTACAAGGACAAGGAAGAGCTCGAGGCGCTTCAGCTCAGCAGCGTGCAGATGCTGGCGCCGTCCAACTCGAAATTCGGCCCGCTCGGCATCCGCGAGTTCGAGGTGTTCGATCTGCCCTACATCCTTCCCGACCTGAAGACGCTCCGAAAGGTGACGGAGGGGCCGCTCGGCGCCAGGCTGCTCAAGCTGCTCGAGCCCAAGGGCATCACCGGCCTTGCTTATTGGGACAACGGCTTCAAGGAGATGAGCGCCAACAAGAAGCTGGTCGCGCCGGGCGACTATCAGGGCGTGAAGTTCCGCATCCAGTCATCGCGCGTGCTCCAGGCCCAGTTCAAGGCGCTTGGCTCGCTGCCGCAGGTGATGGCGTTCTCGGAAGTTTACCAGGCGCTCCAGACCGGCGTGGTCGACGGCCAGGAGAACACCTGGTCGAACATCTACACCCAGAAGATGCACGAGGTGCAGAAGTACATCACCGAGACCAACCACGGCTACATCGGCTACGTCGTGATCGTGAACAAGAAGTTCTGGGACGATCTGCCGGCCGACATCCGCGACCAGCTTTCGAAGGCGATGAAGGAAGCGACCGACTTCAACAACGCGCAGTCGCAGAAGGAGAATGACGACGCGCTCGCCGAGATCAAGAAGAGCGGCAAGAGCGAGATCATCAAGCTCACGCCGGAGCAGGACGCGGCGATGCGCAAGGCGATGGAGCCGGTCTACAAGGACGCCGCAAGCCGCGTCGGCCAGTCGCTGATCGACGAGTTCCAGAAGGAAGCGAAGAGCGCGACGAACTAGCATGAATGACGCATGAATGAAGGGCTTCCACGCTGATCGCGCGGGAGCCCTTTGTCATTGTTGCTAATGATTTCTGATTGCACATTACATCGCGCAGAGAGCGCCTCCCTGTCCAAGTTGTAAGTTGCGCGCGGGTCGGGCGGCGCTCATCTTCACGGGCATCCTTCCAGAGGAGGTTCGTATGAGGAAGTTCACCATCGCCGCCATCGCCGTGCTCAGCATCGCCGGTTCGGGCGCGGTCTATGCCCAATTCCATCGCCCGTGGATGTCCGAGCACATGCGCCACATGCGTATGAACCCGGAAGACCGCGCCGCCTTCGTCGACGCGCGGATTGCCGCCGTCCATGCCGGGCTGAAGCTGAACGCCGATCAGGAGAAGCTGTGGCCGCCGGTCGAGGCCGCCGTGCGGGAGCTCGCCAAGCTGCGCATCGACCGCGCCAACGCGCGGATGAATGCCGGGCCGGGCGATGCCGCCAAGGAGACCGCTACGCCGGAGGATCCGGTTGCCCGACTGCGCCAGCGCGCCGAGGACATGGGTGCGACCTCGGCGGCGCTGAAGAAGATCGCCGATGCCGCCGATCCGCTCTACAAGACGCTGGATGAGGGCCAGAAGCGGCGCCTCGCCGTCCTGACCCGCCACCGGGGCCCATTCGGCGGCGGCGAGGGGGGCTGGCACCATCGCTTCATGGAACGCGGCATGGACCGGATGATGGAACACGGTATGGACCGCTTCCATGGCGGCGATCGTTTCGACCGGGACGGCGGGCCGGACAGCGATCGGGAGGGCCGCCTCTGAGCGGCCCGGGATTTCCCGGGAATTCCCGGAAATTGGCCGTCGCGAAGCCGCTGGAATCCAGCGGCTTTTCGCCTTTTGGGGGCTCTGGACGAAGCCTTGGAAAACCTTCGCCGCATCGCTTGCCATCCCCGAACTGCTTTGCTAAACGACCGGCCTCGCAAGGCTTTGACCGCCTTTCGGGCGCATAGCTCAGTTGGTAGAGCAGCTGACTCTTAATCAGCGGGTCCCAGGTTCGAGCCCTGGTGCGCCCACCAAGCTTTTCAAAGACTTGGCCAGACCTCGCGTAGAACGGACCTTTCAGTTGGGAGGTCAGTTGGGAGTTCTTGTTCAATTTCCGTGCTCATCGACGGGCCATCTACCCGACGATTCTCGGGATGGCTGCGCGTTACCGCAGCGGCTATCTCGTTCCCGGCGGCGTGGAGCATTCTCGCACGCAAAAGCCTTGGCGAGACCGGTGAACGTCTTCACCTGGAACAATCCACATCCCAAATCCCCATTTCTGCTCCTAACCGTAGACCACGCTCAGCTTCTTGATTGCTGACTCCGCAAGTTCAACACGCCCACCAAGATAGTGTGCATCGAGTATCTGCTGCACCGTGGCCATGGAGTGTCCGGTAATCGCGGCGATCTCAGGCACTGAGCAGCAGCAATCTTACCGTGGTCCTTCGCGACCGTCGGAATCGACTTCGGCATGATCCCGCGTCGAACCCAATTGTTAAACGCTGAAAGCGACTCGCATCCTGCGTAAGCCGCAGCTTGTTTTCTCGACATGCCACGGGGCTCGATCATCGGTGCTCCCACTGCCGATACTCTGATTGATGCCGCGTTTCGGCAGCACTCTTATTGATCGAGACCGAAAACGCACGACAAGGGGAGAAGGCGGGGCATAGCGAAATCGGCTGGTGTGGAGCGGAATCGGACCGGTCCGTGCGTAATGAATATGAGACGAAAGGGAAGCAGGAGTCCGACTGTTACCTGGTGCGGTGGCCACGATCGGCGTTGCGACAGTCTGCTGATTTCACCAACGTTCCAACGGATTCAAGCCTGCCATCGGACCGTTATGAGCGGCAGACTATCGATCAGATAGGTTGATTTCTGCTGCATTTTTGTTGGAGTTCGATTGTGTTTATGCCATTCGTTCGCGTTGTTTCTGGTGCGAAAATGGTGCGGTTGAAGCCCAACGTTCAGACTCATAACC